>JABUTZ010000028.1 GCA_021443415.1 Bacteroidaceae bacterium
CGTCGTGGGAGCCTTGAAGGTCACCTTGCCCGTGAGAGCCGCCCCGCTGAACGAGGCGGTGAGCGATGTGGGAGCAGCGGGAGCCACCTTCTCGGAAGGCGTGTATGCGAAGTCGAAGCCCGAGAGCACGTTCCACTCGCCGTAGGAATACTGGCGCGTGGCGGCTCCCGTCGTCGTGTTGACCGTATAGACGACACCCTCGACATAGTCGTCGGCGTGCTGGACATACATCTTGCCGTTGTTCCAGTTGAACGCCGCGCAGCAAGGTTTCGCCGCGTCGATGGCGATGCCCGAGGTGCCCACCTCCATGTTGTCGCCCGTGGCCTTGTCGATCGCCACCGTCATGCCCTTGTTTGTAATGGCATATACGGTGCCGTCGGGCGAGGCGGCGATGGCCACGTAGCGCGCCGACGTGGCGATGGTCGTCACGCTGTAGGGCTTCTTCGCGGGGTCGAACCATCCATAGACATATCCCGTCCCGCTCTTGAAGCAACCATAGACGCGCTTGTCCGTATAGTCGTAGGTCATCGACTGCGGCTCGAGGCTGATCGTCTGCTTGTCATCCGCCGCCATGCGACCGGTGGCGATGTCCACGGGCAGCATCTTGTTGCCGCCCACATAGACGAGGTAGCGGCCGTTGCCGTCAAAGACGGCGTAGCACGAGTTGTCGTAGCAACCTATCGCCCAGCCGAAAGCCTCGGTACCCTCGTCGTAACCATACGTCAGCGACATCGCCGAACTACCCTCGGTAAGCGTCACGATGCCCCCCTGGTAGTCGTTGTCCGCCACCACGGTGGCAAACCCGCGCATCTGCGCGCTGAGCGGCAGGGAGCAGAGAGTAGAGTGTAGAGTGCAGATGAGTGCAAGGAGTAGAAACTTTTTCATATCATATTTTTGTTATTTGCTTACAAAATGCCGTGCAAAGTTACGAATTTTCTGTCAAATTAACAAAAAAATAGCCCGCATAAACACATTATATGTTCATGCGGGCTGTTGAGGGGGGCTTGCGAGAGCCATTCAGGCGTGCTTGTCGGTTACGATAACCTTGAATGTTTCAAAAATCAGTTTGATATCGTACCAGAAACTGGCGTTCTGCACATACTCGAGGTATAATCGGATTTTCTCCTGCATTATCACGTTGATGTAGTAGTCCTCCGGATCTTCGGCCTTCTCCATCAGTTCGTTCTCGTTGCGGAATTTTATGCTCGCAGGGTCCGTGATGCCGGGGCGCACATCAAGCACGTGCATCTGCTCGGGAGTCCAATAGTTCACATAGTGGCGCACCTCGGGCCGCGGTCCGACAAGACTCATGTCCCCGAGGAAGACATTGATCAGCTGCGGAAGTTCGTCGAGCTTGTACTTGCGGATAAAGTACCCCGAACGTGTCACGCGAGGGTCGCGGCCGCCAATGGTCACCAACGAACCACTGTCAGAGCCAATCCTCATCGAGCGGAACTTGTAGATGCAAAAGTCCTCGTTGTCTCGCCCCACGCGCACCTGCCGATAGAAGACCGAACCCTTCGAGTCCAATTTTATCCAGACGGCAACAATGAGAAGCAACGGACTGAGAACAAGCAGTCCGCAGCCGGACGCCACTATGTCAAACAATCGTTTCACCTAAGGCTCTTTACAATATCTACAAAGTTCTCAATCACATAGTCCACGTCCTCTTCTGTCATTCTGGTGTTCAGAGGGAGCGTGACTTCGTTCTCGAACGCGGCGTAAGCATTGGGATAGTCCTTGATGTCGACACCCATTGAGCGGTATGCGGTCATCATCGGCAGGGGTTTGTAGTGGACGTTGGTCGCAATGCCGCGCTCCGCCATCCGCTCGATCACCCTGTTCGCCTCCTCGCGAGTGCGACCGACCAGGCGGGTGATGTAGAGGTGTCCGCTGCTTGCATGGCTCTCGCCATAGTGGTCAAGGACGGCTACGGGCAGTCCCTCGAATGCGGCATTCATCTTCTCGATATACCTCCTGCGCTTAGCCAGCATTTCCGGGTAGCGCTCGAACTGCACCATACCCAAGCTGGCGATCACGTCGGTCATGTTGCACTTGTACCACGGGCCGATGATGTCATACTCCCATGCGCCGAGTTTTGTTTTAGCTAACGCATCCTTGTTCTGACCATGAAGAGAAAACAACTGCGACATTCTGTAAAGGAACTCGTTCCATGTCTCGCCCTCAATGAAAGGCACTGGGCTACCACAATACATCTGCAGACGTCCGACCGTCTCATTTCCGAAAGGCAGATTCCATGTCAGCGCGCCACCCTCGGCAGTGGTGAAGTTCTTGACGGCGTGGAACGAGAACGAACTGAAGTCCGCTATCTCGCCAGCCATCTTTCCATGCCACTGGCTTCCGAAGGCATGGGCGCAGTCAGCAGACACCACGATGCGTCCGATCTTCGCCTGGAGGTCATTCGTCGGGCGGAACAAAGCCTTGATTTCCGGGCGGTTGACCACCTCATAGACCTTGTCGTAGTCGCATACGATGCCCGCCAGGTCGACGGGCACCACCACCTTTGTCCGTTCGGTGATGGCCGCCGCCAACTTGTCGTAGTCCATCTCGAGGCGGTCGGGCTGTATGTCCACCATCCTGACTGTCGCCCCCACATGGGCCACCACCGATGCCGTTGCCGTGTAGGTATATGCAGGCACGATCACCTCGTCGCCGGGTCCGATGCCCAGCAGGTGAAGAGCCATCTCCATCGCCGCCGTCGCCGAGTTCAGGCACACGGCCTTCTCCGTGTGCACATAGCCGGCGACCGTCCGTTCCAGCTTCTTTGTGCGCGGTCCCGTCGTTATCCAGCCCGACAGGATGGCCTGCTTGACCTCTTCAGCCTCCCTCTCCGTCATGTCGGGAGGGCTGAACGGCACATTCCTTAATGTTGTGTTCATATCTTGTTTGTGTTATTTTCAAAGCAGTATAATTATGGGTCTGTATCTGGCTTATACATTATCACCGACTCAGTTTCAGCATGACTCCACCCCAACTCAGTCCGACGCCGAAGCCGGCGCACATGACTTGCATCCCCTCGTGTATCGTGCCATTGTCCAGGCAGTCCCTCAGTCCTATCATCACCGTTGAGGACACCGTGTTGCCGGTCTCTTCGAGGTTCACATAAAACTTGTCCTTGGGCAACACGCACACCTTGCGAATGGTGTTGAGCATGAACTTGTTGGCTTGGTGGAACACATAGTAGTCAACATCTTCCTTCTGTATGTTGTTCTTGGCAAGAACCTCTGTCATCATGGCAGGCACGGCATCAAGCGTGAAGTTGAAGATGGCTCCGCCGTTCATATACAGATAGTCGTCGTACCATGTGTGTCCCTCGTCGTCGGTGACCGACACCCCTGTCGCTGTCCTTTGCCGCGCGGCGCCTGTCTTGACAATGAGGTTGTTGGCACCGCTGCCGTCAGTGCCAAGCACAAACTCACCTATCTCGGCGAAGCCGTCGGTCGATACAAGGCACGCCGCCGCACCATCGCCGAAGATGGAGCGGTCGCTCTTGTCCGTCGGGTGCAGATACTTGTTGTATGTCTCCGCGGTCAGTATCAGGACGTTCTTGGCGATGCCGCCGGCGATCAGTCCCTTAGCCACGGCCAAGCCGTAGATGCAACCCGAGCATCCGAGGTTGTAGTCAAACGCGCCGGCGGAGGTCGGGATGCCCAGCCTGTCCTGCAGGATGCAGGCAGAAGAGGGGAGGAAATAGTCGGGGCTTTGCGTGCAGAGAAGCACGAAGTCTATGTCGTTTGGCGAAACGCCGTTCTCCCGGAACAGCTTCCTTGCCGCCTTCTCCGCAAGGTCCGTCGCAGTCTCGTCCGCCGCAGCCACATGGCGGGAGTTTACCCCCACCTTTGCCGCGACCTTGTCCACGCTCCATTCCGGGAATTCCTTCAGGAGCTCCTCATTCGTCACGATATGTTCCGGCAGATAGTAGCTGATAGCCTTTATGTATGCCATTTGAGTGTTTTGTTGATATTTACGAAGTGTAAGCGAAACGCGGGCAGGCGAATCGAGGTGTCAGAGTTCCCTCGCCCCCCCCGTCAAATCGATAGCGGAGCCCGTCATCCACGTGCTGGCATCGCTCAGGAGGTAAATGCAAAGGTTGGCGACATCCTCGGGCTTTCCGTATCTCTTCAATGGGTATTTCTGCTCCTCTGTGTGCAGGTCTTCCTCGGTCAATCCACCCTCGAATATGAGGTTCGTCCACACCATGGCGGGGCATATGCAGTTCACGCGAATCAGCCGGGGGGCGAGCTCCAGCGCCAGGCATTTCGCATACGACAGTATCGCTCCCTTGGACGCGCTATAGACGGCATTGCCCTTGCTCGGCGCATTGGCGGCACGGGAGGCGATGAACACGATCGATGCCTCCTTGTTGATCTTCCTGGCTTGGAGCAGGGCGGTCTGCAGCAGCACCGGGGCCTGAAAGTTGGGCTGCATGACCTCTGCAATGTCCGCGGCGGAAATCATCTTGCAGGGCACACGGCTTCCGACGCCGGCGCACTGCACCACGCCGTCAAGCGTCGGCAATGCCGCAACCAGGGCGTCGATGTCCGCGGCGACGGTCAGGTCCGCCTTGACGGCGAGGTTGTCTCCGGGCATCTCGGCGAGAGTCGCCTCAAGACGCGCTTCGTTGCGTGCGGTGACGACAACCCGTGCGCCCATCCGGGCACAGGCGATTGCAATGGCCTTTCCTATGCCTGCCGACGCACCCGTGACAAGGATTGTCTTGCCCTGCAGCGAGAAGGGATTGAACACCTCCGCCATTACTTGTTGCTGATGAGGTTGAACAGATTCTCGACGGTGTCACAAGAGCGAATCTCTGCGCCGGTAATAGTCTTTCCGTAAACTGTTTTAGCCATGGCGATTACACCCATGCCAGTGAGTGACGACCACTCGTCAAGGTCGTGAAAGGCTGTCGAAGCGGTGATTTCCGATGCATCGGTATCGTCAAACTGGTTTGCGAAATTCGCGATAAACTCATTTAGTTCCATACAAATTATTTTGATGTTTGTCATTAGTCGATATTGTATAGTTAACACCTATAATCCAAATACCAACCACGCTTAATAAAATTCAAAAAAACTCTTGCTGCCGCCCGACATCAACTTACAAATAGCTATAAGCATATTCCGTTAGGTCATAGTACATTTCAAACCTCGTCCTACCATCGGGGAGCCTAAATTGATGGGTGACACACGCTCCATTAAATTTGTGGAATCTCATAACATTCTTGTTTGTATCATCCACCTCAAAATAGACCTTCTCAGTGCCCAAGGTCTCCATTGTCTTCAATAACATGTCCTGCATTACGACCGACTCGTCAGAACATTTAACCTCAGGTAGCCATGCCCAGAACTCCAATCTGGCTCCTTTCGAAGATATGTATTGGTTGTCTGATTCACCTTTCGTTGATTTCAAGCGGTCGATGGCGTTTTTTATCAAATTCGGATTACATATAGCAGAGGTAAGCAGAGGTAAGACAAACGACAATTTATGCTTGCGCAAATTTTTCATTTGTCGTTCTGCATCCAAGGATCCGCTACTAAATCCGACGACTCTGCCTTCCTCATTTTCTGCGCAGACAACGACCTCGCAAGGGTCATTGAGCACCACTTTATAGTACTGCACAAGAAATGCATAGTTCACCTGTGCGAAAAAACCTTTATCGTACTTATCCCTAATATGCAGATGCACGTTCGCTATTTGTTTCGCATCGCTCGGCTTTGCCAACCTAAATCTAATCTTTCCCATAAATTAGCATGCAATAATGATTGCTCAATCCTCTTTGCTCACCTGCCCCAATAGCAGCCGCCTTCAACGAGGTTTGCGTTCTTGGGTTTGTCTGCCTCGTTTGGATATACGAAATACTCATTGATATATTGGGCAGTAGCGGGATTTTCTTCGTAGCGGACGCTTTTTATCCCGAACAGGAATTGCAGGACGCCTCCCATGTGGACCGCCTTTTTGCCCATTCTTTTTATATGTGCGGCAAGGGGCATAGCATAAGCGCCACAACCCAAGAGGGCAATGTCAAAATCCTTCTTCTCAATCTCCGTTTTCATCCAGTCGAGAGCATCGAACCATGTTTCGAATCCCACAGGATTGCCGGCAATGGACTGAACCGCCTTAACCACTTCCAAGGATGCAAACTCCGGGAGGACCTCCTTGTTAGAGAAAAGTTTGTCACGACGTGTCGTGTATTGGGAGACAATAGTTTCGGCAAAGGGATGGACAACAAGTATTTTCTTTCCTTTCAGCGCAGAGGTCCAAGGATGCTCTTGCGCATAGAACGAATCCAACGTCGATTTCCTAACCTGAGGTTTCTTCCCTATCCAGTCCTTGAAAAAGAACTCTTCGACACGCCAGCCCACCAACATATCCATCTGTTTCACATCGTCGCGATATAACGAGTGGAATTTTTTCAGATTAGCGTGTGTCACAGGGAAAAAGCCCGATGCATATTGAATGTTGAAAAATGTGCGTTTGTGAAGAGGCAAAGAAAAGGGATAGAAGCGTATGTAGGACAATGTCTGCAGTTCCGTGCTGCCAAACCTCGAGATCATGCATGGCTTGTCCGAGCATAACAGTTCAACGATTTCTTTGGTGTCCCGCTCAACGCCTTTGGGCTTGGGCGCGAAGAACTCGTATATATTGTCCGTGAAAGCAAATGTCCTATGCTTCATCGTCAAATCTCTATTTTATGCCAATCTTCCACATACGCATCCCTGTCGTCAAGGTTGTTGACCCAACGAGACGGGACATATACTATTTGATCCTGTCGCCTGTTCAAAAAAGCTCCCCACCAACTGAAAGAACTGTTGGCAAGTATGTTGCAGCGAGCCAATGACATCAGTTGCATGTCACGATAACTCTCTCTACCCTTATTGTTGGTCACAAAATGCATCTCCGCATTTCCAAGCACATCCTTGAGATTCTCCACACACCATTCCTGATCATTGGAAAAGATGAAAAACGTCGGTTGGGGGATGTGCTTTTTAGCCTCCGTTATTGACTTTCGGTAATAGTCAAGCGTGCAAATATCCTTTAGGTTGGGCGCATTTATGTAGTCGCCCCTACGTATGTGAATACTTACGGAATGATCCGCCCCCAGCAACTCCGCAAAATGTTTGTTCTGTTCTGTATTGAATGGAGCGAACTCAAAAGCCTCGATTATCTCATTCCTGCAAAACTCGAAGTATTTTGGGCTCATCCAGTAGCCTTCAAAATAACAATCGCCAGACTGAGCGAAGACCGCATCGTCATACAGATAAGATTTTTTGTACGACTGCAGGTATTCCGTTTTTCGCTTGGGAAATAGGCGGCGACAAAGGCGTGACCATTTGTAGTTGGGTATATATGTCGTCATTTTTTTGCAATCTGCTTTAGAGGCAATTGCAATAGGATATTTCTCAAACACTTCCGTCACCTCGAAACCATTGTGCAGTCCATATCCGTTGAAGTGGGATATGTCCAGTTTTACAATCTCATCAGGGAACTTCTCTCGCAGAGCGACAGCCAAAGCGCACTGAAACATCTGGTTGCCCAGCCCACCAATAACGTTTATGATTCTCATATTTTCCCCAACATTATCCTTGATGCCCACTTATTCATAGTCAGCAGTTTCACAATGATATACGAAGACGCAAAACTGGCGACAAAGAGCAAAACAATTGCAAGGCTATCGCTTATTGCAGGTATAAGTGCCTGTATGGAATCTTTAATCCACCCGATAAAGGATAGATGCACCACATATAAGCCAAGCGAGACTACGCCTAAGTGCGCAAACGATTTATTAAGCAACGACTTACCATTCAGTGTCTTGGGAGCAACGCCCAAGAGCACAAAGATTGCGATAGCAGCAGTGAACCCTCGATATGCATATTGCAGCAGTGTAGATGGGACATGAGGGATGGCAGGCATCCATGACGGCAACTCATGCATATTCCAGAACCAAGCCATAAAAAGCCATACCATGCCCAACGTTGCAAGCATAACATTCTTCTTGACTTGCAGGATTGGAAATCTGTGGATACAATAGCCAAGGGTGTAAAACAAGAAGTAATATGCCAGGAACTGAAAGCCGAACACTCTAACATCAAGAGCAACCATAATTCCCATTAAAGCCACACATGCCATAGAGATTGGCACCAACTCTTCTATCTCAAGTTTGTCCGACAACCATTTACAAAAAGTAAAGATGCAGCATATCCAAAAAAGAACCCAGAGGAACCAGAAGTATGAGTCAGGGTACAATATTATTTTGGACAAGCCATCCATTGAACATCCACGCAAAGCCCACTGCAACAACGACCAGACAAAATAGGGAATCAAAAGCTGACAAAACCTTAGTTTACAGACACTTACCCCCCCCACGCAGTTAACTTTGGACTACCCGAACGATATGCCAGCCAACCGCTGACTGCCATAAAAGCAGGCATGTGGAAAGAATAAATCAAGTTCCACGTGTGATCGGTATCGCATCCGGTGCCAAGAACTGTCTGAATTGCATGACCTATAATCACCAGTATCATCAGCCAGCCTTTCAGAGAGTCAGCCCAAATCAATCTCATATTTCCCATGTTCATGTGCCACCAAATGCAACTATTCGTAACGGAAAACTATACATACCAAGTTACAATCTGTCCGATCAACTGAAGTCCACGCTTGATTTTCCGTCTCACCCCATAACCTCGGTCTTTGTTGAAATAGGCATCCACCTTTGTTTTGTCTCTTATGATAATCTTGGCCGTGGCCGACGAGTTTGCGTTCTCGTCCATACCATACAAGTCAGAATGAAGGCTTTTGCATCGCCTGTCCAACAAGTATCTGTTCAGGTGCGACTCATCGTGATATTGGGCAATTATGCCATTATCATAGTCTTTGCGAACATTGTCCGACAACGTATGAATTAGTTCCAGATACTCTTTTGTCCTGCCGCCGTTGACTCCGCCATGAAAATATCGGTATGACTTCCTATCTTTGGGGATGTACGCGAGCGAACGTTTGTTCCGCTCATAAGGATAAAACGAGACGTGAGGATAGACCTTGTCAAAATCGGCATCGAGAGCACAGAGGAAGCCATCCGACTCCGTTGGAACAAATTCACGAGCCTGCACGGGTTTCAGGAACAGCATGTTCGAGTTGAAGAAAAACACGTAGTCAAAACTCTTCAGTTCATCTTCTGCCTGCAAGAACATGTCGAAGCGGAAAAGCGAATCCTTCGGGAACCCTTCACAATGCTTCTCAAAAATCCTGACATTATCGCTTTGAGACAAAGTCAAATCGTCTGTCCACACAAAATACGTCTTCTCCGACTCGTCTGCAAGAAAGAACTTCTCGCAACTTTCGTAGAACCCGCTAAAAAACTGATTGTACTTGCCTGTACAGATGTACAGTATGGCGGTCTTCATGGACAACTGACTTAATATCCCGTTTCAACATTCTTATACATGCCAAAACTATCGTAAAACCCATACGGGTCTATGTGATACCATTCCGGTTTGAGAGTAAATATAACAATCATCTTTGCCAGTATCAGAACTGCCATTAGCGATATAACCCTCTTTCTTTTTACACTATCATGTACCCCTTGCATAATTATCCACCATAGAAGAATGGCGTAAAAATAGAAATACATTGCAAATCTTGCCATAATTTGGACTTCGATATCCATCAACAAACAAATCACGTTTAGGATAGACAGCCACCAAACTAAGGGCTTAATCTTAATGGCAGAGTTTTTGCTATATTTGTATGTAAGGTATAAAAAGATACAACCTATGAGGAAATTCAGCGTAGGCGCCAATGGAAACGTTTCTCTTTCCACAGAGATTTCTATATATACAGATTCTCCTTTGCCAACGAATTCCAACAGCGCCCCTAATGACAGGAATGAAACAACCGCCGCGATGGTTGTTATGAATATAGTCTTTTTGTTCAGAGGCGTTTTATGGAGCAGTAGCAGTGCGTAGAGCATTATGGCTGACGAGTGGAACGTCCAAGCCAATGTAACAAGCAATATAAACCATATTTTTTTGTCCTTCATCAACAGCCATATCGCAATGTTTGACATGCATAGCGCAAGTCCCTGTCTGATACCACTATATTGATTAAGCATAATGGTACCGAGCATAAAGAAAATAATAATTGGAACCTTATTGGTAAAGCGGCTAATGAGAAACAGATTGAGGGCAGTAATCAGTAAAGCGGATACATTGATAATCGCATATGGGTCATCAAAAAAATATGCAATTATATTCTCATAAACCAAGAAGCCCGGTTCGAAACGATCCTCCAAATCTATTTGAAAGATGTTTCCGCTAAAAGAGCATAAAGTTCGGTAAAAATGCTGATAATAATGGTTGGTATCATTGAGAATCTCCAAGTCTCGGAAGCCAAAAAACACATAAAGCAGAATGAAGCATGCGGCAATCTCCCAATAGTTGGTACGCTTCAAACGGTATAACTTATCGTCATAATTGGCATTGAAACGATAGATGCCAAGGAATGCCACGAAAAACAGCAATACAACAACCATACGTTAGCTCTTTCTTAAATCCATTGCAAAGACACCATCAATCTGACACATCTGATGTGTACCTAAAAATGCTGGAATGTTACGACCCAGTTGTTGCTTAACCTCCACCTCTTCGTATTCATCTATCGTGAGTTTTACTATCTCACGTACAGATATGCCATAACCATACATGCCATGCGTATTGTTTTGCGCGACACGATAGCAACGTCCATTTTCCTCATATATGCGGCCTCCATTGCGCGAATGCTCACAATTGATTATTATTGGATTCTGCTTATGCGGAATGATTTGGTTGAGCTTTAGGGAGTCAACTTTATATATGTTCATTATGGTGCAATGCAAGTCAACACTCGTATCACACTGCGCGGTGAACAGCCATGCATCACCGTTTTTGTCACGATAATACACTGTATCTGCCAAACATTCACCCTTCATGCCACAGGAATACAATTCCCATTGATCTGGAAATTGCACGCAACGATAGACTTCCAACTGCCGATTGGCACTACACTCCGGCATCATATATAATTCGCCGTCTTCTTCTATTAGGTGTGGATACGACAGATGATAGGGACGAGTTAGGATGTCATGCATATTATGAACATTGAACTCGTCGTCAAGCTCTGCGCATGCCAACACGCCTTTTTTTTCTTTAAACGGGAAACGCTCGATAAAAAGATAAATCTTACCATCAACCCGATTCCTATAGACAAAAGGGTCTGCCCAAAACTCAGTTTGTGGCATAGGAAGCACTTTCATGTTTCGTATGCCGTCCTTTAAAAAACTTCCACGACCTAAACCTACTGTCCATTTCTCTCCATAGTATCCATACAACCGATTGGCAAGTTGCACAAGTCTCAGCGACAGTATCTTCGTGTAAAAATCTTTCAGGTATGTCAGTTTATTATAGCATATTTGGGATGGTTGAAAATAAGTCTGCGTTGCTGATGCCTGCCGTATTCCTTTTTGTAGCAACAGGTGTACTGAGTAGGCAACAGTCGTAAAGTTTCTAACTGCGGAATAATGTATTTGATAACATGCAGTATCAACGATACGACAAGTATCTTCCACCAGATGAATGTGAATTGACGGCTGGTCGTGTTGCTGCTCATACTCCCCGATATGCGTACAGTCAGCCAAACTTTGGTTGTGGTAGCAAATATCCCAGACTTTAACATCACGGCCAAATTGTTCCTTTAGCAAATTGGTCGGAATATTGCAGACATTAAGCACGCAATCAACCTCCGATGACGGCGTGTCATGAATAGTCAATGCTTGCAGCAAATCGTTGTCCAGACTAACATGACATCCTTTCTGCTCGAGATTGTACTGGAAAGACAAGCGATTTTCAGCGGCAAAGTAAGGAGTACGTATAGCCTTGACATCAAAATGCTGCAGTTGGGCGGCTGCCCATAATTGCCATTCTTTGGGATTGGTTGAAAGAGGAATGATATATTTGCACACTATAGTTCTCTATTCTTGTACATACTTAATAACCTTAGCCGGTTGCCCTGCTACGATGGCATAGGGCGGAACGTCCTTGGTCACCACTGCACCCGCTGCGATCACCGCGCCCTTTCCTATGTTTACACCTGGCATTATGACCGATCTCATTCCTATCTGGACGTTATCACCGATTGTTATGTATCCCTCCCACATTGGTATGTCATGTGGATTCATCCCTTGTACATATTGTTTGAGATCCCTTCGATGAAGGAATATCAAGGTATCAGAGGATATAAACACATTATCGCCAATAGTTAGTCTTTTAAGACTGGAGACATCAAGGTATATACCATACCCAAACAAACACCCGCGCCCCACTCGCGCCCCCATCCATCTCCATGTTCTGGGGCGTACGTGAATGAGCATGAACGTTGGGAACAAAGGGAAATATGACGAGAAATGCCAAATTGCGTACAGTACCGTCTCACGATAGAGATATTTTATGGATTTTTTCAGAAAAGCCACAATCATAAAGCATTCTGTAGTTTGTTGTTGTAGGTTTTGTTATAAATCGTCCAAAGCAAGATGAGACAGAGAAGGCTTGCTATCAGAAACGACAGATTATAGAGAAATGCGGCATTGTCTTTGAGATGCATTATAAGCACCGCCGTAAGAATAAGACTTAAAACATCTCGGCTCAATCTTATTCCACAAAGTGTCCAAGTTTTGCCCAACGCAATGAACTCTTGAATAAAAACTTGTACCATGCATCGGATTATGGTCGCTGCCATTGCAACATTCAGGACCAGTGGCAAATCGAAATAGGAGTCTCCATATATGGATACGATGAACGGAGAGATGGCCAATACTATAAGGAAAGGAATAAATGTAGCCGTGAAATTTATCATCAACATGTGCTTTAGCATCGCATGTTGATTGGACGATTTATCCAAGGATGCCGATTCAGACAAATAGCTCAACATCACATTCTGCAAAACACTGGGAATGAAAAGAATTATGGCCGTCCACTGGGTCGCTGCGGAATGCAAGCCCAATTGTCCATAATCTGCCATCTTGACCAAAATGAGATTACTTGCCCAGAACGTGACAGAATAAGAACTCTCCTGTAAAGCGATTGGTGCAGAGAATTTGACCAATGACTTCAAATCGCCAAGCAACAGTCTTGATCCCCCGATATCGCTTGTCAAGGAACTTTTCAGCAGAATTGCATTGAGAAGACAGTTGGCTACATTGGTTATGAGTAGTGCTATGACTGCACCATTAAGGGCATAATAATATGTCAGTACTACACTGAATATGAAAGTGATTACCCCAACCTCAATATTGATTTTTGCCGTTTCCCTGAATTTCTTTAGTCCTGCTAAAATTCCAATTTGCACCGATGCCAAGGAATTAAACAATATGACAACAGAGGTATAACGTAAAGTGGTTGTCAGGGACGGGTCTTCCAGGTAAACCGCCAAAGGTCGTGCGAATACCAATACGAGCAAGGCCATTAGTCCGCTGAAAGCCAATGAAATCAAAACAGCAGAGTTTATGAGGCTCCGCAATCGTTCAGGTGCTACGTCTTTATATTGTGAAACAAATTTTGTCGCGGTAAATCCGAGACCAAATGTGGAAAAAACAGCTATGTACACCAATGTGTTTTTTATCATCCCATATTCTCCGTAAGCTTCTTTTCCCAAGAACCTTGCCACTAAAATCGCGGCCAGCAAAGATAGACCCTTGCTCATCACATTGCCAAACAAGGCCCAAAATGAGTCCGCAAATAATTTGTTCTGTCTAACTCTATTGACCAAGTCCTTCGTTTTCATAATGTAAAGACTTACCTCCCCGTTACTTCAACACAATCCGTGCCTTGGGCGCGATGCCATTAAGCGCTCATCGGTTGTATTCCTGGAACCGGACAGAAGATGAATGACCACCCATGCGACCATATACATAATCCCATCGGGCGGCATGGGGCTGGTACTCCCTAAGAGTTATTGCAAGTCCACACTTTCACTTCACCTCCAGATACTCGAAGCCGGTGACATCGACGGCGACGGCGAGGAGGCCCTGGAGCT
>JABUTZ010000029.1:0-14050 GCA_021443415.1 Bacteroidaceae bacterium
TATCCATATCCATATCCATATCCATATCCATATCCATATCCATATCCATATCCATATCCGTGTCCGCTCTTGTCCACATAGTTGAGGATGAGCGCCATGTTGCTGAGTTTGTTGCTGTTATAGAGTTCGTCCAGTTCAGGCACCTGACGGCGGTCGAGGCGTCCGGCGCGAGCCACGAAGATGGTGAGGTCGGAGATGCGGTTGCTGATGGTGGCGTCCGCCACAACACCGATGGGCACATTGTCGACAATCACATACTCGTAGCGCTTGCGCAACTCATTTATCAGCATGTCCAGACGTTCGTCGATGAGAAGCTCGGCGGCATTGGGGGCCATGGTTCCCATCGCGATGAAGTCTAGGTTCTCGTTGTTGGTTTTTGTGATGATGTCGTCGACGCTGATTGACTCGTCGGAGAGGTAGTTGGTCACACCGCAAGCCGCACGGGGGAACTGTGCGGTCAGTTTGCCTCTGCGCACGTCCAGATCGACCAGTATCACGTGCTTGTTGGCAAACACCATTGTCATGGCAAGGTTGTGGGAGATGAATGTCTTGCCAGCTCCTGGGTTGAACGAGGTGAATGTGATGACCTGCGCAGGCTTGCCCTTGCGCGACATGAATGCGAGGTTGCTGCGTATGATACGGAACGCCTCGGTCACTGCGTCGTTCTCCTGATCGTTGACCAAGAGGTCGCTCTGCACGTGACGTTTCTTCGATTTCTTCTCGTGGCTCTTGATTGCCGGTATGTCGCCCAGATATGGAACTTTGGTCAGTCCCTTCAAGTCGCGGCGGCTACGCACGCGCGTATCCATAAACAATACGAAGAGGAAGAATACGGTGGGTATGGCAAAGCCCACCAGACCGCCGAGCATGAGCATCTGCGGACGGTTGGGCGAGATGGGACTGCCCGGACCGGTGGCGGCGTCGATGAGCTTGGCGTTGTTGTCCACCATCGCCTGTGCCAACTCGTTCTCCTCGCGGCGGTTGAGCAGGAAGAGGTAGAGTTGCTCCTTGATGCCCCTCTGGCGGCTGATCTCGGTCATCTCACGCTCCTTGACGGGGATGGTGTTGATGCGGCCCTGCGCCTGCATCTGGCGGTGTGTGGCGTCGTTGCGCTTCACGTTGATGCCCAGAATCACGTTGTCGATGGCTCGTATGATGCTCTGGCGAAGGGCGTGGAGCGTGTTGTTGAGCTCTTCGACCACTGGGTTTGCGGCACTGCTGTCGTCAATCAGCTTGTCGCGCTTCAGACGCAGGGTGTTGTACTGGCTTATCTGTTCCTCGATTGTTATGTCACCGATGCCCGTGTTGGCGGGGATGAGGTCGGTGGCGTGCACGGGATTGGTCAGGTACTCACGGATGTACTTCGCCATCTTGATTTGGGCGTCCATTGCCTGTGCCTGCGTGTCATATTCCTTTTCCTCGCCCATATACTGACCTGCCGCGCTACCGATGTCAAGGATTTTGTTGGTCTGCTTGAACGTCTGCAGCTCGTCTTCGACGCCGCCCAGCTCTCCCTCGATGATTTTGAGGCGCTCGGTTATGAAGTCGGCGGTGTTCACCGAAACACGGTTCTTATCCTTGATGGCATCCTCGTTGTAGATGGTTATGAGCGTATTGAGCATGTCTTCGGCACGGGTGCCGTTGAAGTCCTTGATAGACAGACGCATGATGGTACCGTCGCTCTGCTCCTGGCGCACGCCGAAGTTGCCGAGGAAGCGGCTTGCCACCGCGCTTGCGGGCAGTTTGGTCACCTGCAACTCCTTGCCATACCAACCGCGGTTGAAAGTGTCAGTGAAGAAGAACTGCAGCGTCTCGCTACCTATCTGTATGCAGTGGAGGTTCTCGCCCCTGTATGTCTTTTGGGCGCCGGGCATGCCTATGATGTCGCTGATTTCAATCGTTTTCGCATCCAGAATCTTTATCTTCATCGAGATGCTTCTCTCCGCCATCACACTGTCGAAACTTACGAGTATGGGAGTCTCATTGTACAACTCAATGTCGCGCAGGTTCTTGTGTACCTGATAGTTGACGTCGGCATGTACGCGAATCACGACGTCTTTCATGAGGCGATGCGACTGGAACTGGAGCAACTCGTTGCTAAGGCTGATCTTGTTCGCCACGTTGTCGAACCGATCAAGACCGCCAGTCGACGCCTTGTTCGACGGGTCCTTGATGATGATGGTCGCCGTGCGGAAATATACTAGTGGCGAGGTCGCACATTTGTACCATGTGATAGCCACACAGATGGTTATTGCGATAACATACCATACCCATTTGGACAGGAGATAAAGTGCGAGGTCAACGATGTTGAGCCCCATGTCTATGGTCTGTTTGGTGCCGTTGGTTTCCATAGTGGTGTGTGCGTCTGTTATGTGATGATATATTGAATGGTTTCGGTTTTATATGTTGTCGTGCGGTTGATGGCCGCTTACCCAATTGTCACTTTTTGGTCAGCACGAGTATTGAGGTTATCGCCGAGACGAGCGACAGTCCTACGGTCATGAACTGAAGCACTCTGGAAGTATAGTCGTTTTTCTTCTTCTGGGGTTCTACATAAATAATGTCATTCTGTTGCAGATAGAAGCAAGGTGATGTAAACACATCCTTTGACCCCAGGTCGTGCATGTAGAGCTTGCGGCCGTCGGCCTCTTCGCGGATTACACCTACGCGATCCATGCGCGCGTCACTACCGACGTCGCCCGACCTGGCTATGGCATCGATGAGGTTTATCTTGTCGTCATCGACGTTGTAAATGCCCGAGCCTGCCGAGCCGATGATGGTATAGTGGAAGTTGAGAATGTGTGCTGTCACCTCCGGGTCCCGTATATACCCACCGTCAATAATCTCCCTCGCTATCAGTTCCTCCACCTCGCTCAACTTCAAGTCCTTGACGTGCAAGCGTCCGAGGACGGGAAAATTGATGCGGCCGTCGGACTCCACTCGATAGCCAGGCTTTACGGTCGTGCTGGCGACCTCGTTGCCTTGCACGCTTGCATCGTTTG
This sequence comes from Bacteroidaceae bacterium, assembly GCA_021443415.1. Taxonomy (GTDB): domain Bacteria; phylum Bacteroidota; class Bacteroidia; order Bacteroidales; family Bacteroidaceae; genus Physcousia. Next base: position 3,003 of record JABUTZ010000029.1, read on the forward strand.
CCAGCGTCACACTGCCTGTCGTGGTGTTGAATGGAACGGCAAGTTCCGGATTCTTGCACGAGACGGTGATGTCTAAGCGGTCGTTGATCATGACCGTCGGCTCATGCTGCAATTCGCACCGATACAGTGTGTCGGGCTCCATATCCTTGAGATAGTAGAGGGTCACGGGTTTGCGGCAACCGGACATGGTCAGGAGTGCTGCGAGAGCGGTTATGGCAATTTTTGTCGTTTTCATATTCGTTTGTTATAGTTTATACTATGCCAAATAATGTGCAAAATTACATATTTTTGTCAAATTATCAATCAAGATATCCTAAAAATCGTAGTTTTATCTCTCATTTTTCCGCGAAATCACGACCTCCTAGGGCGATTTCTCAAAAAAACCAGGTCGGAAGTGCTATAATCGAGAAAAAAGAACTACCTTTGCAAAGCTTTCGCAACGAGTGCAAGGTATCTTTCCACAAAATAAACGTCTGCCGCATGAACAATCAGACCATGGACTGGTCGCAAAACCTCTCGTCCACAATTGATATTCTCCGCTTTCCGCTTGCCATAGCGGTCATATTCATTCATATACCCAAACCCTCCCCGAATGTATATGACACAGATCTGGTCCTTTTCTCCGGCGAGTGGATATACAATGTGATAGCTGTATCCATTTCGTATGTGCTGACGCATATAGCGGTTCCCACGTTCTTTCTCATTTCCGGCTTTCTCTTCTTCCGCAACTTTGCCGAGTGGTCATGGGATGGGTATAGGAGGAAGATGCGCAGCCGTGTAATGACGCTGTTGGTGCCCTATCTCGTCTGGAATCTGCTGACGATAGGCCTGCTCCTTCTGCGCGGCGTGCTCGCAGGGCTGGAATCAGGCGAGCTGTCAAAGACACTCGACATGATCGCGGCTCAAGGATGGCATCTCTTTTATGACTGCAACGTGTGGGGAGAGTCGCGCGTGAATGTGCTTGGGTGGTTCCAGCAATCGTCCGGACCCGTATGCCTGCCGCTGTGGTTCCTGCGCGACCTTATCGTGGCGACGGCATTCGCCCCCGTCATTTGGTGGCTTGTGAAAAAGGCACGCTTTGCCGTTGTCGCATTGCTCTTTGCTGCCTATTGCACTCGCATTTGGCCTGTCGTCCCTGGTTTCAGCATCAATGCCTTTTTCTTCTATACAATCGGTGCGTATTGTGCGCTTGAGGGGAAGAATATAGTGATAGTCGCCCGCAAATATCTACCTTTGTGCGGTGGCGTCGCTCTCTGCCTGTTCCCCGTATGCGTGTATTACAATTCGGTGAATACTGTCATCGGCAACAATATATATCCTTTCTTTGTCGCCTCCGCTGTTTTCGCGGCATTTGCTGTCGCCTCCAAATTGGTCGAGAGATATGGTATGAAGGCGCACCCTGTATTGGTCAAGAGTTGCTTCTTTGTCTATGCTTGCCATGCTACGCCGGTCTTCATTACAATGGATCCAATGGCCATAGTTAACAGGGCTCTCCATTTCGTCATCCCGGGCAACAGCATGCCGGAGTTTATCGTCGTTTACTTGCTAAACCCATTCTTCACCGCTGCGCTGTGCTGCATGCTGTATGTCCTCCTTACGAGATATGTCCCGCGCGTAGCCACGCTTTTCACAGGAGGCAGATAATGCCCTCTATGTTGATGCGATGTCCATTTATCGCGTTTGCTCTTGCAACTTCCGCTTGATTTCCTCTGCCACATACTTGGCGGCTTTTGTGTTCCAATGGGTGTCGTTGCACCGGTAGATGTCTTTCTCGCCCCTTGCCACATGCTTGCCCAGCAGCTCTTGGCTGTTTATGAAGTAGGGGTTGCCGCCGTATGTCGTGAAATGCTCGAGATTGCCGCTCGCGCCAAATGGGTCGCTTTCGGAGAACTGCCGATAGAGATGGTACTTGTTGCTGGCTACAAGGAAGACGAACCGGATGTCGCTGCTCCCGACCAAGTGCAGCAGGCTGTCCAGCTTACGCCGGGCGAGTTGCGTCTTTTCGCCCGACGGCACATTTAGGTCGTCGCGATAGAAATACAGGTCATGCTCCCGCCCCTTGCATGAGAACAAGTCTTCCTTAAGCGACAGGTGCTTGACGGGATTGTTGATGTCAAGCGCTTTCTTGGCATATTCCTGGGTTTGCAGGATTCTGTCCCTGAAATCCCTTATCATGTCCTTTGCCGCCCGAATGCCGCCGGGCAAGGTGGAGGGTGCCTCTGGCGTGACATTTTTCAAGGCATCCAGATATGCCGCCTGGCGTTGCGACGCTCCGCTTGGCGAGAACCGGAAGTTGGCGAGTCGCTCTATCAGATGGCGCTCGACCGACTCCATGACGACATATTTCGGGAGCGTGCCGTTGTCGATGATGAGGTCCAGGATGTATTGGTATGTCTGGTCGTGGCTTACGACTTCGGGATTCAGATTGTACACCTTGCAACCCGGGAACAGGCTGGCGAGATAGTTCTGGTATCCGTAAATCCCCTGCTGCGAGAAGGAGTCGCCGACGGTCAATACGGCAGAGTCGGTGTCTATCTGGTCGAGACTCTCTATCTCGGTCACATACAGCGAGTCCATCGCCGCGGCGTCAAGAAGTGTGTCGTATCCGTCGTCGAATGTCATCATGCCGAGGCGTCCCAGGTCGCCGTTCATGTGGGGTGAGACGCATAGGTTGTAGTATGCGAACAGGCACACCAGGGGAATGGTCATTATCAATGTTTTGCGGACAAATCGTTTCATCGCTCAGAATTGGAAGTAAATAAATGTGACATTCTTTCCCGAATAGAGGATAATCATGGAAAGCAATATGTAGTAAACCAACACCCTGAGGAAGCGGCTTTTGACCCACGTGATGTCAAGGCCGTGCCTGTTGTTGCGGTTGGCCCATTCGACGATGATGCAGGTGGCGATGGCAAGCAGCGTCGGGACGCGATATTCCAGAAACCAGATATGCGGCGTGGAGAAGAGGCTGAGGCTGAACATCTTGCTGAAAATGTCGTAGGCATGGGCGATGCTGTCGGCGCGGAATATAATCCAGCCCAGCACGACGAGCACAAACGTGAGCCCCATCGCCCACATTTCCGAGAGCGAGGGGAGGGCGCCTCTCTTCGCCTCCATGACATTGTATTTCTTGTTCTTGCCCAGAAGGATGAGCGGTGCAAACAGCAGCGCATGGTAGAGACCCCAGCACACATAGGTCCAGTTGGCTCCGTGCCACAGTCCGCTCAGCAGGAAAATCACGAACACGTTGCGCGCCACCTTGGGCTTGGAGACTCGGCTGCCCCCCAACGGGATGTAAACGTAATCGACGAACCACTTGTTCAGGGATATGTGCCATCTCTTCCAGAACTCCGCTATGTCGTGGCTGAAATAGGGCGTGAGGAAGTTGTCCTTGAGCCTGATTCCGAATAGCTTGGCTGTGCCTATCGCTATGTCTGAGTAGCCCGAGAAGTCGCCGTATATCTGGAAGGCGAAAAACACTCCTGCGACGAACATGTCGCATCCGTTGAAGCGCGCGACGTCGCCATATATTCCGTCAACAAGCAGTGCGCAATTGTCGGCAATCACAATCTTCTTGAACAAACCCCACAGAATCTGTCGCATGCCGTCCACCGCCTCGTCGTAGTCGAATGTCCTCGGCCGTTGGAACTGGGGCAGCAGGTTGGTGGCCCTTTCGATGGGGCCTGCGACCAACTGGGGGAAGAAACTGATGAAGGCGAAGAATTCTATCGGGTCGTGTGTCGCTTTCATCTGTTGGCGATACACGTCGATGGTGTAGCTCAATGCCTGGAACGTGTAAAAACTTATGCCTACGGGCAGTATGATGTTCAGCGTGGCGAAATCGACCTCCCAGCCGAACGAGCGGCACATGGCCGCAAGGCTTTCCGCAAAGAAATTGTAGTATTTGAACACGCCGAGTATGGCAAGGTTCAGTATGATGTTTGACGCGCTGATGAGTTTGCGGGCCTTCGCCGAACCTTCGTATCGCTCTATCGCTATGCCGCTCGCAAAACTGCAGAGCGAGGTCAGGGCTATCAAAAAAAGGAACCTCCAATCCCAAAGACCATAGAAGAAGTAGCTTGCGACAACAACGAATACGTTCTGCCAGCGTAGGGCGGAACGCATCAGCCAGTAGACGCAGAAGACTACTGGGAGGAAAAACATGAATTCCAGAGAGTTGAAAAGCATATATGCTGTATGTGTGTGGCCCCTTTGTTGGGGAAATGGTACTTTGCAGGGTGCAAAGTTACCCATAATTCTTGATATAGAGCCTAAAATGGCGTAATATTCTTTCGGTTTTTTGCTTTTCTGCCCTTGGCTGACTGCTTACAACCGATGCATTTTGTTTGCCAGTATGAAAAAAAAACTGACAAAGTGTTGGTTAATTTGCAGAAATGTTGTAACTTTGCACGAAAATACGCGTATTGAAATGACGAAAAATAGTAATATATCGCATAACCAATTAAATACCAATCATTTCATCATGGAAACTCTCGTGAGAATCTCACAGCGGTGCTTGAATGTCAAGCAAAAGGCCGTAGCAGAGGTTTTTTCGTGATTCTCCGTGAGAAAATTATCAAACCCTTAACAATTCTATGAGAACAATTTTCAATCTTTTGGTCGCGTTGCCACTGCTTATGTTGGCGGCATGTTCGTCAAACGATGACAATCAACTCAAACCAGAGGAATTCGTCCCCGAGTTCGTGGATCTCGGTCTCAGCGTGAAGTGGGCAACCTGCAATCTGGGCGGCACTTACGCGCAGGACTATGGCGAATATTACGGCTGGGGAAGCACCGTTCCGTATCAGGCAAGTGAGACGGTTGACTGGGCTCTCTATTTCGGCAAGATAGGCGGTAGCGGAACTGCAAACACCCACTGCGGAACAGACAAGGATCCGTTAAGGGGCTATGTCAAGCCATACACGGCAAGCATTGCTGCCACCAAATGGGATATCGCAAGGCAGAAGTGGGGTGACAGCTGGCGCATGCCGACCGAAAGGGAAATGGAGGAGTTGAACGATGCGGACAAGTGCGAGTGGCAATGGACGACAGAACTGGGAGTGCGTGGCTACAGGGTGACGAGCAAGGTGCCCGGCTTCGAGGGCAAGTCCATTTTCCTGCCCGCTGCCGGCTACCGTAATTCTGGTTCGACCTACAATGCCGGAATGGTTGGCAGTTATTGGACATCGACTCCCGATGCCGGCTACAACTACCGTGCTTATTATAGGTTCTTCAATTCAACGCGCCACTCATTTGACTATATCGGCCGTTATCACGGACTCACGATTCGTCCCGTGACAAATTGATGTGTCGCGCGAATGCGCAATCCGAATATCCCATCATTACCCTGGACTTGTGTGGTCCAGGGTATTTTTTTTCGCCCTAAGTCCCAATTGGCGGACTGCCCAATCGGTACATAAAAATAGCGTGTAACCTATTGATTACACGCTATTTCCATATTGTTGTCTATTGTTGTTTGGCGATTTTACTTCACCTCCTCGAAGTCGGCGTCCTGGGCGCCGTTGTCCGAGCCGGCGCCTGCCGACTGCTGGGGGCCGGCGCCGTTGAAGCCGGCGGTGGGGTCGGGGCCGGGCTGGGCACCCGCCTGGTACATCTTCTGGCTGGCGGTCTGCATGGCGGTGTTCAGGGCGGCGATGGCGGCGTCGATCTGCGCCAGGTCGCCGCTCTCCTTGGCCGCCTTCAGGTCTGCTACTGCCTTCTCGACGGCGGGCTTGTCCTCGGCGGGCAGCTTGTCGCCGTTCTCCTGGAGGAAGGTCTCGGTCTGGAAGACCATCGAGTCGGCCTGGTTGATCTTGTCGATGCGCTCGCGCTCCTTCTTGTCGGCGGCGGCGTTAGCCTCTGCCTCGGCCTTCATGCGGTCGATCTCCTCCTTCGAGAGGCCTGACGAAGCCTCGATGCGGATTGACTGCTCCTTGCCCGTGGCCTTGTCCTTGGCGCTCACGCTCAGGATGCCGTTGGCGTCGATGTTGAAGGTGACCTCAATCTGCGGCACACCGCGGCGTGCGGGAGCGATGCCTTCGAGGTTGAACTGACCGATCGACTTGTTCTGGCTTGCCATCGGGCGCTCGCCCTGGAGCACGTGGATGGTCACGGCTGTCTGGTTGTCGGCGGCCGTCGAGAAGGTCTCTGTCTTCTTGAACGGAATGGTGGTGTTGGCCTCGATGAGACGTGTCATCACACCGCCCAGGGTCTCGATGCCCATCGACAGGGGAGTGACGTCAAGCAGTACGATGTCGCCCACGCCTGCCTCCTTGTTGAGGATGGCTCCCTGGATGCTTGCGCCCACGGCCACCACCTCGTCGGGGTTGACACCCTTCGAGGGGGTCTTGCCGAAGAAGTCCTCGACGAGCTTCTGGATGGCGGGGATGCGGCTCGAACCGCCCACGAGGATCACCTCGTCGATGTCTGAGTTTGAGAGGCCTGCGTCGCGCATGGCGTTCTGGCAGGGCACCTTGCACGCCTGGATGAGGTTGGCGGCGAGCTGCTCGAACTTGGCGCGTGTGAGCGTCTTGACGAGGTGCTTGGGCACACCGCCCACGGCTGTGATGTAGGGCAGGTTGATCTCGGTCGTGGTGCTCGACGAGAGTTCGATCTTAGCCTTCTCGGCGGCCTCCTTGAGGCGCTGCAGGGCCATGGGGTCCTGCGAGAGGTCTGTGCCTTCCTCGCTCTTGAACTCGTTGACCATCCAGTCGATGATGACCTGGTCGAAGTCGTCGCCACCGAGGTGGGTGTCGCCGTTGGTCGAGAGCACCTCGAACACGCCGCCGCCGAACTCGAGGATAGAGATATCGAACGTGCCGCCGCCGAGGTCGAAGACGGCGATCTTCATGTCCTTGTTGGCCTTGTCGACACCATAGGCAAGGGCGGCCGCAGTGGGCTCGTTGACGATGCGCTTCACGTCAAGGCCGGCAATCTGGCCTGCCTCCTTGGTGGCCTGGCGCTGCGAGTCCGAGAAGTAGGCGGGCACGGTGATGACGGCTTCCGTCACCTCCTGTCCGAGGTAGTCCTCGGCGGTCTTCTTCATCTTCTGGAGGATCATCGCGCTGATCTCCTGCGGCGTGTACATGCGGCCGTCGATGTCGACACGCGGGGTGTTGTTGTCGCCGCGCTGCACGCTGTAGGGGACGCGTGCGATCTCTTTCTGCACCTGGTCGTAGGTCTCGCCCATGAAGCGCTTGATCGAGAAGACGGTCTTCTTGGGGTTGGTGATGGCCTGGCGCTTTGCGGGGTCGCCCACCTTGCGCTCACCGCCATCCACGAACGCCACGATGGAGGGGGTGGTGCGCTTGCCCTCCGAGTTGGCGATTACAACGGGCTCGTTGCCCTCAAAAACTGACACGCATGAGTTTGTCGTGCCAAGGTCGATTCCAATAATTTTTCCCATAGTAGTATTGTTTTTTTTGTTGTTTGTTTGCTTTTTTTGTTCGTTGCCCGTGCCGCTAAACAAACAGCGTGCCAAACCATGGGAAATGGTCGCGTTTCCTCTTCTCCTATAGATTTTCGCGTATGCGTGTGAGGTAGGCGGCGAAGGCGGCCTCGTCGCGTGTGTTGACGATTTCGATGAGTTCCTTGAGTTGCGTGCGTATATGCTCCACCTGGCGTTGCGTGCGCGGGTTGAAGAAGATTTCGCGCAGGAGGGTGTCGTCCTCGCTGAGCACACCGCGGGCTATCTTCAGGTGGCGCTTGAAGGTGGTGCCGGGCGCCGGCTGGGGCTTCATGACGGCGGCGAAGACGAAGCTGCTGGCGAAGGGAATGCTCAGGCTGTAGGCCATCGCCTCGTCGTGCTCCTCGAAGGTGTATTCGCAGATGTTGAGCCCGAGGCGCGTGTAGAGGTCGCGGAAGAAGATGCGCCCCATGTAGTCGCCCTCGCTGATGATGACGGCGTTCTCGTTGGAGAGCTGGCCGAGGTTGGCGAAGGTGGGGCCGAACATGGGGTGGGTGGAGACGTAGCGCATGCCGCACGTGTCGTAGAACTCCTTCAGGTCGTTCTTCACCGACGAGATGTCGCTCAGTATGCAGTCGGCGCCGAGGTGGGGCGTCACCTGGCGGAACACGTCGATGGTGCTCTTCAGCGTGACGGCGTTGATGACCAGTTCGGGACGGAACTCGTCCACCTCGTCCAATGACGTGAACCGCTGGGCGTTGTAGATGAAGCGTAGGCGGCGCGCGTCGATCTCATAGACAGCCACCTCGTGGTCGAAACTCAGCAGGTCGCAGAAGAACGAGCCCATCTTGCCCGCTCCAAGTATCAGTATTCTCATGGCTATGTATTTAAGCCCTCCCCAGTTGGGGAGGGTAGGGTGGGGCATTATTTGTTTATTATCTCCATCTGCTGGCGGACGCTCTCGGCGTGGATGGCCTCGAAGATAGTCTTCACGCAGTCGGAGGCGATGCCGCAGAGAGCGCCCTGGGCACCGCGCTTGTCGAGGATCTCCGTGTAGCGGCTGCTCTGGACGACCGCCATCTGGTGGCGCTTCTTGTACTCGGCAATCTCGCGGCTGATGCGCATGCGGCGCGTGAGCAGGTCGAGCAGGTCGCCGTCGACGGAGTCAATCTGCTTGCGCAGGGTCATCAGGTCCTCGGTCACCTCGTTGTGGTCGCGTATGGTGAGGTGGTCGAGGATAAACTCCAGCACGTCGGGCATCACCTGCTGCTTGGCGTCGCTCCACGCCTTGTCGGGGTCGCAGTGGCTCTCCACGATGAGACCGTCGAAGCCCATGTCCATCGCCTGCTGGCAGAGAGGAGCGATGAGGTCGCGCCGGCCGCCGATATGGCTCGGGTCGCAGAGGATGGGCAGCTCGGGATAGCGGCGGTGCAGCTCGATGGGAATGTTCCACATCGGCTGGTTGCGGTACATCTTGGCGTCGAAACTTGAGAAGCCGCGGTGGATGGCACCGAGTCGCTTGATGCCGGCGCGGTTAATGCGCTGGAGGGCGCCAATCCACAGCTCGATGTCCGGGTTGACGGGGTTTTTCACCAGCACGGGCACGTCGATGCCCTGCAGGCTGTCCGCCAGTTCCTGCATGGCGAAGGGGTTGGCGGCAGTGCGGGCGCCCACCCAGAGAAGGTCCATGCCCGCGTTCATCGCCGCCTCCACATGGCGCGGCGTCGCCACCTCGGTGCAGATCATCATGCCCGTCTCCGCCTTCGCCTGCTGGAGCCAGGGCAGGGCCGGTTCGCCATGTCCCTCGAAGCCGCCGGGTTTCGTGCGCGGTTTCCAGACGCCGGCGCGCAGCATTTTGTATCCTTTGGCCGCCAGTTGCTTGGCGGTGCACATCACCTGTTCTTCGCTCTCGGCGCTGCAAGGCCCTGCGATGATGAGCGGTCGCTCGGTCATGCCCGGGAGGGCAAGGGGTTTAAGTTCCAAGTCCATGATATTTTTGTTTGTTGAATGCGCCTACGGCGCGTTGAAGATCGTTGAAGATTGTTGGAATGCGCCTGTCGGCGCGTTGAATGTTGTTTGAATGTTGTTGTTTTGTCGTTATATCGACCGATGTCCCACAAAGCTATACCTTTATTCTCTATTCTTTATTCTTTATTCTCTAAGATTCGGGAGAGCGCTTCGCGCATCTTGTCATCTTTGGCGCAGAGCGAGATGCGGACGTAGCGCGAGCCGTTGCTTCCGAAGATGAAGCCAGGGGTGATGAAGACTCGGGCGTGGTGGAGAACCTGCTCGGTCAGCTGTTCGCAGTCGGTGTAGTGGTCGGGAATGCGTCCCCAGAGGAACATGCCCACCTGCTGTTTGTCGAACGTGCAGCCCAGCGCGGTCATTATCTCCTCGGCGATGGCGCGGCGACGGGCGTAGTTCCGGATGTTGTTCTCCTCGTGCCACGCATCGCTGTTGTTGTACGCCTCGGCGGCAGCCAGTTGGAGGGGGCGGAACGTGCCGCTGTCTATGTTCGACTTCACGCGCAGGATCCAGCGCACCCACTCCGCGTTGGTGGCGAGCATGCCCACGCGCCAGCCCGGCATGTTGTGGCTCTTGGACATGGAGTTGAACTCGATGCACGCCTCCTTGGCCCCGTCCACCTGCAGTATGCTCTGCGGACGGCGGTTGATGATGAGGCTGTATGGGTTGTCGTTGACAACCACAATGTTATGGTCGTTGGCGAAGCGCACCAGCCGCTCGTAGGTAGCCATCTGCGCGTCGGCACCCGTGGGCATGTTGGGATAGTTGGTCCACATCATCTTCACGCCCGTAAGGTCCATCGCCTCCAACTGCGCGAAGTCCGGCTGCCAACCGTTCTCGGGGCGCAGGTCGTAGTTCACAATCTCGCAACCGAGCAAGCGCGTCAGCGACGTGTAGGTGGGGTAGCCCGGGTTGGGTACCAGGACGCGGTCGCCAACGTTGGCGAGGGCGAGCGTGGTGTGCAGAATGCCCTCCTTGCTGCCGATGAGCGGCTGGATCTCGGTGGCGGGGGCGAGCGTCACGCCGTAGATGCGCTTGTAGAAACCCGCCATCGCCGTGCGCAGTTCGGGTATGCCCACCGTCGGCTGATAGCCGTGGGTATCAGCACGCCGAGCCTGTTCGCAAAGCGTCACGATGGTCTGTGGCGACGGCGGCATGTCGGGACTGCCGATGGCGAGCGAGATGATGTCGCGCCCTTCGGCGTTCAGTCGCGCCACCTCCTTGAGTTTGCGCGAGAAGTAGTATTCCTGTACGGCGTTCAGCCTGTCTGCGGGTTGGATTTGCATAAACTATACCTTTATTCTTTTTGTTCTCTACACTCTACACTCTACACTCTACACTCTATTCTCTATTCTCTCACCTCCAGCAGTTCCATCGTGAAGTAGAGGTTGGACATGGCGGGGATGCCGGCTACGGACTGGTCGCCGTAGGCCTTGTCGAAATAGATGTATACGAACCACTTGGAGCCGCAGGGCATGTGCGTGAGCACGTCCTTCCAGCCCGCGATGGTGCTGTCCACGCGCACCGTCCATGGCGTGCCGCGGTCGTAGGACGAGTCGAACACCTGGCCGCCCTTCAGCCTGCCCTCGTAGTGCACCGTCACCATGCTCGTGTCCGT
>JABUTZ010000029.1:14339-16226 GCA_021443415.1 Bacteroidaceae bacterium
TGCTTGTTCGTCTCGATGCCCTCCTCGAGGATTTTCATGCCGTAGAGAGGGGCGGCGAACTTCGAGCAGATGGCGGCGTGGCCGTGCAGCTGTTCGCGGCTGATCATCTCCGCCGCGCCCGCCGTGTCGTCGGTCTCCACCACCTTCATCGTGTGGCGCTTGAGGAAGTCGCGGCACTGCATCAGCGCCACGGGGTGGCTGTTCACCTCCGTGATGTCAGCCCAGTTGTCGTCGGGCAGGCACATCAGGCTGTGGCTGATGCGCAGCTTGTGCTCGCCCACGATGCTCATGCCGCTGTCGCGCAGCAGTTCGTAGTTGTGGAGCAGGCTGCCCGCGATGGTGTTCTCGATGGCCATCATGCCGATCACCGAGCGGTCGGTGCGCATGCTCTCCATCACCTCCTCGAAGGTGTCGCAGCAGACGAGGTCGATCTCCTCGTCGCCGAAATACTGGTGGGCGGCGATGTCGTGGTACGACCCGCGGATGCCCTGTATCGCTATTCTCTTCATGTTCTTTCCTTAAGAAAAAGCCCCGTTTCACTCTCTGTGAAGCGGGACTTGCTTATTCTCGTTTTCCTTCCTGAGGCATGCGCCATCCCGCTCCACCTATTCGGCAAAGTAAAAATAGCGGTATGCGAAAAAGGAAATGCCGTGGTTCATTCTCTGTCGTTTGCTGTTTTGCGGTGCAAAAATAGTATAAAATTACAACATCCCCAAATCTTTTGGGCGAAAATCGCCGAAAAACGCCAAATCTTTCATTTCGCCCGGAGACGGTAGCGGAGCAGGACGGGCAGGTGGTCGCTGACGCCACCGTGGTAGGTGGGGCCGCGGAACGTGCGCCGTGGCTGCGTCCCGCCGTATGTCTTGTTGGGCTCGAGCAGGAAGTCGGGACGGAGGATGCGAGCCGTGTCGGCAATGATGCGCGGCGTGCAGAAGATGTGGTCGAGGTGCGTCCAGTCGCCCCGGAAGCGGTAGGTGCCTTCGTGGTCGAAGGGCAGGTGGCGCAGGCTGTCGCCGTCGAGCGAGCGGATCAGGCGGCTGCGGCTGTCGCTGTTGAAGTCGCCCGCGATGACGAGGGCGGCGCCTGGGTCGCTCTGCAGGATGCTGTCGGCGAGCGAGCGGAGCGTCCGGGCGGCTGTTTGGCGGTTCGTGTCCGCCTCGCGCGTCCCGGAAGCCTGTGAGGGCAGGTGGCAGACGATGACATGGAGGGTGTCCGTCAAGCCGTCGCGCATGGTCTCGCCAGCCACGTAGAGCAGGTTGCGCGTGGGTTGCGAGGTCGCCGCCTCCACCTCGCGCACAACAATGGGACGGAAGGCGAACTCGTTGTATATGAGTGCTATGTTGATGCCGCGACGGTCGTTGCCATGCGTGCGCACCCAGCGGTAGGGCATGTCGCGCATCACGCTCCTGCATGTCAGTCCGACCATCGTGCTGTCGTCCTCGACCTCGAGCATGGCGATGAGGTCGGGACAGCCCGCCGCGGCAATCGTCTGGGCGATGGCGTTCGCCTTGCGCATGAAGCGGCGGTAGGTCCAGCGATAGCTGCCAGTGGGCGTGAACTCCTGGTCATCGTGGTCAGTGCTGACCGAAGGGTGGAAGAAGTTCTCCACGTTCCAGACCATCATCCCCTCTCCTGATTGGGCACTGACGCTCAGCGGCATGCCCAAGCACATGCCTATAAGGAGCAGTAAACGCAGATTAACGCAGATGCTCATTTTGTTCGTTGGCTGCATTCAAATTGACGCAGATTTTTTTTTGGATATTTCGTCGTTGTTTCGCCGTTGTTTCGTCGTTATTTCGTCGTTATATCGATATATCGTTATAACGTTATAACGACCATAATAAGCCAAAGCCCTACCTCTACGCTCTACACTTTACACTCTACACT
>JABUTZ010000029.1:16255-17556 GCA_021443415.1 Bacteroidaceae bacterium
CTACACTCTACACTCTACACTCTACACTCTACACTCTACACTCTACACTCTATTCTCTATTCTATTTTATAAAAGACTCCCTGTTCCGCCTTGGCGTCCAGCAGGTCGCAGAGCTCGCGCGTCACGTCGATGTGGGTGTTGCGCGAGACGAGGGGCAGGACGGCGTGGTTGGCGAGGTCGGTGATGTGGAAGAGGAGGTCCGCCTTGCCTGGGTGTTCGGCGGCGTATTTATGCAGCGAGGACAGCAGGTCGTCATCGAGCAGTTCGAGGGGCAGGGTGATGGTGATGGACTTGATGAGCGTGTCCTTGACGTCCGCCAAATACTCAATCTTGCCGATGTGCAGTTCCAGTTCCTCCGGTTTCCACTTCTTAGGCTGCACGCGTCCGCGTATGAGCAGGGTGTGCCCCTCCTCCATGTAGCGGCCCAGTTCCGTCCAGTCGCGCCCGAAGAGCGGCACATCGAACGAACCTTCGAAATCCTCCAACGTAGCGATGCCGTAGGGCAGACCCTTCTTGCTCGTGCCGCGGCGCACGGCAGTCACCATGCCACCGGTGATGACATCCTTGTCGCGGAGCGGCGTGAGGTTGTTGAGCGCATCGAGCCGCACGTTGCAGATGTTGCGCAGGATGACCACGTAGTCGTCGAGCGGATGGGCGGAGAGGTAGATGCCGATCAGTTTGCGCTCCTCGTTGAGCCGCTCTAAGCTGCCCCACGGCTCGAAGGCTGGCGGAGCCGGAGGTGTGATCTCGACCGGCTCGTCCATCAGTCCGAAGAGCGAGAACTCGTTAGCCGCCTTGTCCTCCTGATAGCGCGTGCCGAAGCGGATCAGCGTGTCAGCCCAAGTGCCATTCTTGTCCGCAGGCACGAAAAACTGCTCGCGGTGGATGCCCTGGAAACAATCGAAGGCGCCGCTCTTGGCGAGGCACTCGATGCCCGTGCGCTTGACCGCCGACATGCTGACACGCTGCACGAAATCGTATATGGAACGGAAAGGCCCGTTGGCGTCGCGCTCGCGAATGATGCTATCCACGGCTCCCTCGCCCAGTCCCTTGATGGCCCCCAGACCGAAGCGTATGTTCCCCTCGGTGTCGACGCCAAACAGAAGGCGGCTCTTGTTCACGTCGGGGCCCAGCGTGTCGATGCCCATCTGCTTGCACTCGGCCATGAACTTCGTGATGTCGGTGATGTTGTCCTTGCTTCGGCTCATCACCGCCGCCATGTATTGCGGCGGGTAGTTGGCCTTGAGATAAGCCGTCTGGTAAGCCACCCACGAGTAGCACGTAGCGTGGCTCTTGTTGAA
>JABUTZ010000029.1:18006-24608 GCA_021443415.1 Bacteroidaceae bacterium
GTCTTCGGGTCGTCGATGGGCACATGGTCGATGTCCACGTCGATGCCTAATGACTCCTTGATGTTCTTAAGCGCCTCCTTGATGATGGACAACGTCTTAAGCCCGAGGAAGTCCATCTTGATGAGACCCGTGTCCTCGATTACGCTACCCTCGTACTGCGTGCAGATGCACTTGCCGCCCGTCTCCTTGTCGTCGGCGGTAGAGACAGGCACCCAGTCGGTCACGTCGTCGCGGCAGATGATGACACCGCAGGCATGCACGCCCGTGTTGCGCACGTTGCCCTCGAGCATTCGCGCGTATTTAATAGTGTCGGCAAGCAGCGGGTCGTCGCTCGCCTCCGCCGCCTGCAGTTCGGGCACATACTTGATAGCGTTGGCAAGGTTCATCTTCGTATCCTTGCCGTCGGGCCCCTGCGGCAGTTTGTCGGGAATCGCCTTGCAGAGGTTGTTCGACACGTCTAAGGGAACCTTCTGCACGCGCGCCACATCCTTGATAACCATCTTCGTAGCCATCGTGCCGTAGGTGATGATGTGAGCCACCTTCTCGGCTCCGTATTTCCGTGTCACCCAGTCGAGCACACGCCCGCGACCGTCGTCGTCGAAATCCACGTCGATATCGGGCAGAGAGATGCGGTCGGGATTGAGGAAACGCTCGAACAGCAGGTCGTACTTAATCGGGTCCACCTGCGTGATGCCCAGGCAGTACGCCACCGCACTGCCCGCCGCCGAACCACGACCCGGACCCACGCTCACGCCCAGCTCGTTGCGTGCGGCGTTGATATAGTCCTGCACGATGAGGAAGTAGCCGGGGAAGCCCATCGTCTTCATGATGTAGAGTTCGAAGTTCATGCGCTCCTTCACATCGTCGGGCAACGGGTCGCCGTAGAGCGGCTTGGCCCCCTCGTAGGCGAGGTGGGCGAGGTAGTCGGCCTCCAGTTTCAGGCGGTAGAGTTTGTCCACTCCGCCCAGGCGCGCCACCTTCTTCTCCCCCTCCTCGCGGCTGAGCACCTCGTTGCCCAGTTCGTCGCGCGTGAACTCCTGAAAGAGGTCCTCGTCGGTGAAGCGCCGGCGGTATTCCTCCTCGGTGCCGAAGTCCGCCGGGATGTCGAAGTTAGGCATGATGGGGCCGTGGTCGATGCTGTAGGTCTCCACCTTGTCCAGGATCTCGATGGTGGTGTCCATAGCCTCGGGCACGTCGCCGAAGATCGCCTCCATCTCCTCGCGTGTCTTGAACCACTCCTGCTTCGAGTAGAGCATGCGGCGCGGGTCGTCCACGTCCTTGCCCGTCGATAGGCAGATGAGGCGGTCGTGCGCCTCGGCGTTCTCCTGGTCGACGAAGTGCACGTCGTTCGAGCAGATGTATTTGATGCCGTGCTTGTGCGCCAGTTCGATGATTGCCCTGTTCGCCTCCTGCTGCAGGGGGAACGCCTCGCGGTTGGCGCGCTGCATGGGGTTGGTCACCTCATGCCGCTGGAGCTCAAGGTAGTAGTCGTCGCCGAACACACCCTTGTACCACAGCATCACCTCCTCCGCTTTCTGCATGTTGCCGCTGATGATATGGTGCGGAATCTCGCCCGCGAGACAGGCGGAGCAGATGATCAGACCCTCGTGGTACTGCTCGAGCAATTGGTGGTCGGTGCGTGGGCGGTTGTAGAAACCGTCCGTCCACGCCTTGGAAACAAGTTTGATAAGATTTTTGTATCCCTTCTGGTTCTTGGCGAGCACGATGAGGTGGTAGCGCCGCTCCTCGCGTGTGCGCTGCTTCTCGTCGGCGGCGTCGCCCTCGACCACATACATCTCGCAGCCGAAGATGGGCTTGAACGGTGCGAGCCCCTCCTTCTGGCGGTTGCCGTTCACCTTGTTGCAGTAGTTGAAATACTCCTTGATGCCCATCATGTTGCCGTGGTCGGTCACCGCCATGCCCGGCATGCCGTCGGCGATGGCCTTGTCGACGAGCCGCTTTATGCTCGCCTGTCCGTCGAGCAGCGAGTACTGCGTGTGTACGTGGAGATGTATGAAATCGCGTGCCATAGGTCGTGAAATTTTGGTGCAAAGTTAGCAATCATTTCGCAGACCGCAAAATGATTTTTTGCCGATTTGCCCATATATTCGCATCGTAAAAGTGATTTTTTTCGCAAAAGGTTTGGTCACTTCGCGGAAAGTTGTTATATTTGCATATCATTAGAAGCGACACAGTGGTACAAAGGATGAGAAAGATACGCAAAATGCGCCTTCACCGCGAGGGGACACACACCCTTGTGGCGAGCGGCTTCTTTTTTGCCGCCCTCAATGTCCTGCTGGCTTACTACTGCCCCTACAAGTGGGTTTTCCACGTTGTTTTGGCGGTTAGCATAGTTGTCTTTGCCATCCTTGTCAACTTCTTCCGCTGCCCCATCCGCAAGTATTGCGAGGACACCACGCGTCTGGTCATCGCCCCTGCCGACGGCACGGTGGTGGTCAACGAGGACGTGGATGAGAACGAGTATTTCCATGACCGCCGCCGCATGGTGAGCATATTCATGAGCGTGACCAACGTGCACGCCAACTGGATCCCGTGCGACGGTGTCGTGCGCAAGGTCGAGCACCACAACGGCCGCTTCATGGCGGCGTGGCTGCCCAAGGCGAGCATCGAGAACGAGCGCAGCACGGTGGTCATCGAGACTCCCGAGGGACAGGAAGTCCTTGTGCGCCAGGTGGCGGGAGCTCTCGCGCGCCGCATCGTCACCTATGCCCAGGTGGGCGAGGAGTGCGGCATCGACGAGCACATGGGCTTCATCAAGTTTGGCTCGCGTGTCGATGTCTTCCTCCCTGTCGGCACCGAGGTCGAGGTCGAGGTGGGGCAGAAGACCACCGGCAACGAGACGATTATCGCTCATCTTGCGTAAACGATGAAAAAGCATATCCCCAACCTTATTACCTGCTGCAACCTGATGAGTGGTTGCTGCGCCGTTTGGGCGGCCTTCCATGGCTACTTCAACCTTGCGGTCACGATGATTCTTGCTGGCGCCGTGTTCGACTTCTTCGACGGCATGGTGGCGCGCCTGCTCCATGTGTCGTCGCCCATAGGCAAGGAACTCGACTCGCTCGCCGACGTGGTAACGTTCGGCGTCGCCCCCTCGGCCCTCCTCTTCGACATGCTGGGCATCTCGCTTCGCCACACCCCGTGGGTGCCGACCCTCCTCGGCATCGGCTGGCTGGCCCCGTTCGTGTCCTACATTCCCGTCATCGCCTTCGGCATGGCGGCTTTCAGTGCCGTGCGCCTCGCCAAGTTCAACCTCGATGAGCGGCAGACCTCGTCGTTCATAGGACTGCCCACTCCCGCCAACGCCCTCTTCTGGTGTTCGATGGCGATGTCCGGTTCGTACCATTTCCTCAGCGCCACTTCCTATCTCCTGCTCGCCCTTGCGCTCAGTCTGATGCTCGTGGCTGAGATTCCCCTCTTCGCCCTCAAGTTCAAGAACCTCTCGTGGCGCGACAATGCCGTCAAGTACATCTTCCTTGCCGGCTGTCTCGTCCTCATCCCCCTCATGCGCACCGCCTGCTTCGCCGGCATCGTCATCTGGTACGTCCTCCTCTCCATCGTCAACAACTTGATGACGGCGAGAAGTCACAAGGACTGACGACGGCGGCAAGATGGATAGGCAATCGGTGCTGCGCTTTATTTCCCCGCCAGTCTCTTTATCAGATCCTCAAGGCCGTCAAGCTCGCGCGGGTCGGCGTTGACATCAAGGAGCCTGCCCTGCTGGTTGAAGAGCCTGTAGGTGGGATAGCCGTTGACATTCAGGTAGTTCTCCACGGCCTGCTGCTGGGCGTCAGGCAGGTTGTAGTGCACCACATTGTCGCCCGTGACGTTGTATTCCTTGATCACATTCTTCCAGCTGTCCTCCGGCGACTGGTTGGCGAGGTAGAGGTAGACCATCGGATAGTCCTTCAGACGCTCGTATTCCTCCTGTGAGTGGGACAGCGCCGCCTTGCACGGACCGCACCATGTGCCCCAGATGTCGAGCAGCACGATCTTGCCCTTGTAGGGTTCAAGGATCTTGCCGAGTATCTGCGCTCCCTCGCTGAGTTCCCTCACATCGTCGGCGGGCTTGAGGTTGTCCGTTTGGAGAGTCTGATTGTTGATGGCTTCGTATTTGTCGTTATATTCGCGCACGACCTGCCTGGCGGCCTCCAACCGGATGTTTTCGTCGATAAACTCCAGCGCCAATGGTTGCAACGGTTTGCGGTTGTTGTCGATGTCGCGGTACAGTGTGGTGGAGAGAAAAATATCTCTCTGCGTCCGGC
Organism: Bacteroidaceae bacterium; assembly: GCA_021443415.1. Classification (GTDB taxonomy): domain Bacteria; phylum Bacteroidota; class Bacteroidia; order Bacteroidales; family Bacteroidaceae; genus Physcousia. The sequence goes on from JABUTZ010000029.1 coordinate 22,293, forward strand.
TCAGTCCCAGCGAGTCGGCAGTGGCAAGCAGCTTCTCATATCGGCCAGAGCTGCTTATGAATATTAAGTCCTTGATGCTCTCGCGCTGGATAAGTCTGTTCGTTTGCTTCACCACATCGCTGTTGTTGAACTCGTATGCCATCTGCTGCCTCAGGCTGTCCGGAGCCCCGTTGACCTTCCTGACAAAGTCACCTACTGCCGCCGAATACTCTTTTATGAGAGCCTTGTCTGCGTCGTCCAGCTTTATCTTGCCGTCCTTCTCGGCCTTCAGCATACCATATACGAACTCATCGTCCGGCAGGCAGCCGTTCTTGTGGTCGCAGTAGTCGCGGAAGAAGGTCGTATAGTCGTTCCCCAACGCTGTGTATGGATCCTCCAGCTTGTTCCAGCAGTTCGCCGCAACAAAGTCCGCATACTCCTCGTGCAGCCGGAATCCCTTGACACTGAAACGCGCTTGCATCAGGCTGCAGCCGGCATCGGCGATTATCTCCTGGCGTTTCTGCCTTTCATAGCGTGCCGACAGCGTAGGATATTTCGTGCATTCGGCGTCGAGCTTCGCCAGTGCGTCGTTCATCAAACTGTCGCAATGCGCCATGTATTTCATTATTCCGCCCATCCGTCTCACCTCTTGGTAGTTGCCGGAACGATGGGAGACTTTATGTGCCAGCAACTCGTTCTGCAGTCGTGCGTTGCGCCCCATCACAAGGGTCTTGTTCGCCGCGAAATCCTTCATGAGGAAATATGTCTCGCCTGGCTCGACCAGAAACATCAAGGTCGTCCTGTCCCAGTCGCAGTACAGCATCTGCGTGTTTTCCACGGGCATGCGGAGCGTGAAGCGACCGAGAGAGTCCATTTTTGTGTAGAATTTCTTGTTCTCGTCCGTGAAGATGCTTTGGTATGCGGCATTGAACTCGCTCCCCATCTGCCGCATTTCCTGCGTCATATCCTTATACCAGCCGATGATGGTGACGCTGTCGCCCATGCGGTAGCCGTTGTCGGCGAGCCTTGTCGCCGCGTCTTTCGTTGGATAGTCGGGCAGATAGTCGCCGGTGATCATGCTGCACACTGTCTTCTCCTTACCCACGCCGACGGTGCGCAGTCCCTTTGTCTCCTTGCCGATGTTTATGGTGATGTTTTCGCCGCCGTTCGAAGCGCTGAGAGTGTAGGCGCCCTTGCGCTCTGTCTGCGAGGTGATGGTCCACACCTTGCAGTCATAGACCACATGGTTTCTGCCCACGCCCATCACCCAGTCGCCCGTCTTCTCGTCGCGCCAGTAGGTGTCGGCGATGCCCTCGCGCTGTGCATGTCTGTCCCGGATGCCGTTGATGGAGAACGCATCGGGCATGTTGAATGCCAGTGACTTCACGTCTGACGGCAGCGGCTCGAAAACCAAGTCGATGTCCATCACGCCAGTCGGAGGCATGGCGATGTCTGCGTCCAGCGCATAATCCCTGATGCCTTTCACCTTGTAGTCCTTGCCGTCCGCCCGGAGCGTCGACCCGCTTGGGAAGTCGATCCGCGCCGTGTACGGCATATTGACGTGGAAAGTGAGGATTGTTGCCGTGTCGGCAAACACCACCCGGCTGACATCCAATCGCCCTGACACCTGGCTGTACGCCGCCATCGGCTGCTCCCAGACAACAGCCTTTTGTGCCCAAACAGTTGTCAGGCATACCAACGAGATAACTATCGTAGTGAATAATCTTTTCATTCCTGCTATATTTGTGGATTTATATATTAAAAATGGCGTTAACTCCCACCAAACACACCTCACAGCGGCCAGTTGACGAAATAGACCTTTTCGGTGGCGCGGGTCAGGGCGGTGTAGAGCCAGCGGACAAACTCGCGGTTGATCATCTCCTCCTGCAGCGGACCCGTGTCGATGAACACGTGGCGCCACTGGCCACCCTGCGCCTTGTGGCAGGTGATGGCATATCCGTACTTGATTTGCAGGGCGTTGTAGAGAGGGTCGCGGCGCACCGCCTCCATGCGGTCGCGACGGCGGGGGTATTCGGGATAGTCGTCCCAGACATGCTGGAAGAGGCTCTCCTGCTGGTCGCGCGTCAGGGCGGGGGCGTCCGACTGCAGGGTGTCCATGATGACCGTCGTCTCCACCTCCTCGTAGTCGTAGTCGGGAAACTGGAGCGTCACGTCGGCGAACGTGAACCCGTGCATCTCGCGCACATTGCGGTAGCGGCGCACCACGGCCCCCTCGCCGTTGGCGATGAACGACATGCCCGCCTGCGCCGTCTCGTCCGCCGCCGCCTCGCCCGTCTCCTCGTCGACCGTAGGCTCGGGCTGCCGCAATTCGGTCCA
>JABUTZ010000029.1:24674-26072 GCA_021443415.1 Bacteroidaceae bacterium
GCGCGAATGCCGTTGTTGTAGATGCCTGCCCGCTTGTTGCTGCGCGTAACGACAATCGTGTCGTCGAGCCCGCAGCGCGCATAGCTGTCCTGCAGGGCCTCGAGCAGTTCGCCGCCCCGTATGCTCACGATGTCCGTGAAACCCTCGAAGCGAATCGCGGGGTGGAACGAGCGGCCGTCGAGCAACCTGCGCAGTTCGGTGGCGTTCCACAGGATGCCACCGGCATCCTGGCGCACCACCTCGGTCAGGTGGGCGGAGAAGAGGCGCATGCCGTAGCCCTCGAGGTAGTCGCGGCTCAGCGCCGGACTCTGCTCGCAACCGACGGGCGGCAGCTGGGCGGTGTCGCCCACGAGGAGCAGGCGGCAGCCGGGGCGCGAATAGACATACTGCACCAGGTCCTCGAGCAGGTCGCCCGTGCCGAACATGGCGTCAGCCTGCGCCTGGCCGGAGATCATCGACGCTTCGTCGACCACGAAGAGGGCGCCGCGGTGGCGGTTGACGTCCTGGTCGAACTGCGTGTCGAGGCCGTTGAACGTCTTCTGGCGGTAGATCTCCTTGTGGATGGTGAACGCCTGGCGGTCGCTGTAGCCCGCCATCACCTTGGCGGCGCGGCCCGTGGGGGCGAGCAGGATGGTCTTCACGTTGATCTCGGCAAGCGACTGCACGAGGGCGGCGACGAGCGTCGTCTTTCCCGTGCCCGCAAAACCCGTCAGGAGGAACATCGCCTCGCCGTCGTCGCCCGTCATGAAACGCACCATTTCCGTCACTGCCGACACCTGTTCGGGGGTCGGAGAATGCTCGATTTTTGCCAATATCTCTTCTTCAAATCCCATAAACCTCTTTTTTAGTGAAAAAAATTGCGAAAAATGTAGCGTATATTGATTTTTTATTTTACTTTTGCAGTTACAAAGATAACAAATAAAATTTAGCTACACATTATGAAAAACATTTTTGTTGGAGTTTTGGCCATTTGCGCCCTTGGTATGGCATACATATCATGGCGTAGTATCCAGGATGACGAGGATGCGCAGGCCATCGTTGAGCACCGTTCAAACGCTGTCAAGGCCCGCCTCAAGCAGATCGCTGTCATCGAGGAGGAGTACAAGAAGCAGAACGCCGAGTACCAGTACTGCGAGAACCTCGACACGCTCATCGCCTTCGTGTTGAACGGCCGCCTGCCGGTTGTCCTCGAGGAGGGCGTGCTTACGGAGAAGCAGATGGACGACGGTTGGACGGAGGAGAAGGCCGCCGCTCTGGTCGCTTCGGGTGACATGGCGAAGATCGCTGCCGCCGGTCTCCAGGGCTTCCGCCGCGACACCACATGGGTGCCCATCGCCGACTCCCTGCGCAACTTCAAGGATGGCGACAAGGTTATCTTTGGCCCCGAGTTCGACTTCA
>JABUTZ010000029.1:27012-30549 GCA_021443415.1 Bacteroidaceae bacterium
TCTACACTCTACACTCTACACTCTACACTCTACACTCTACACTCTACACTCTACACTCTTGCGCATCATCACCGGAAAATACAAGGGCCGTCGCTTCGACGTGCCGCGCTCCTTCAAGGCACGTCCCACCACCGACTTCGCCAAGGAGAACCTGTTCAACGTCCTGAACGGGTACATGGACTTTGACGAGGGCCCCACCGCCCTCGACCTCTTTGCCGGCACGGGCAGCATCTCCGTCGAGATGCTCAGCCGCGGTTGCTCCCGCGTGGTCAGCGTGGAGCGCGACGCCCAGCATTACGCCTTCATAGCGCAGTGCATGGACAAACTCGGCGACAAGGCGGCGATGCCCGTGCGCGCCGATGTCTTCGCCTACCTCCAGCGTTGCCGCCAGACCTTCGACCTCGTATTCGCCGACCCCCCCTACGCCCTTGAGAACATCGACGAGATCCCCGACCTCGTCCTCGCCCGCGGCATCCTCGCCCCCGACGGCATCTTCGTCCTCGAGCACGGACGCGCCAACGACTTCTCCGCCCACCCCAACCTCTTCGACCACCGCCATTACGGTAGCGTCAACTTCTCCTTCTTCCGACCATAGCGGATGATATTACCCTTGTCGGTCAGGGCTTTAGACAGTTGATAGGCACCACATAGATGCCGTCCTTTCGGCGGTAGGCGTGACCTGTGGCTGTGATTATCATCATGAATGCCAGAGCTTTTTGGTCGGCTATGTCTGCGCGGATCTTCAGCATGTTCTGTGCACCCTCTTCAATCAGCTTGTCACCTCCGAGTTTTATCTCCATCATCGCCCATCGTCCGTCGTCGAGGTGCATCACGGCGTCGCACTCCAACCCGCGGCTGTCGCGGTAGTGGCGCAGTTCGCCGCGAAGCGACATGGCATAGACACGCAGGTCGCGCACAGCCATGTCCTCAAACATCAGTCCGAACGTGTTGGTGTCTTTCATGAGGTCGGCTGGAGTGATGCCCAGCGCGGCGCAGGCTATCGAGGTGTCCACGAAATGGCGTGTCGCCGTCGTCCTAACCGCCGTCTTGCTGCGCAGGTTGGGGTTCCATGCGTCCATGTCCTCCAATATGTACAGGTCGCGGAGCGCGTCCACATACTCGTCGAGGGTGCGGTCGTTCATCGAACGGTTCTCGTTGGTGGTCACGTCTGCTACGATGGTTTTGTATGACGCTTCGGTGGAGATGTTTCGTGCGTAGGCGCGCAGTATCATCCGCATGACGTCGGGCTTCTTGTTGCGGAATTTCTCGTTGTCGCTGTTCTCGAAGTAGAAAAGTCCTTCGTAGTAGTTCCTTGTCACATCAAGTGCCACCTCCCTGTCTTTATGGAGCGACAGCGGCCAGCCGCCGCGGCACATCATGAACGCCGTGTCCGTCAGTGTGTGGCTGTCGTTTAGGTAAAACACCTCCGTGTCCTGCTCGTCAAACAGTGTGCGGAGTGAGACTATGCCTTTTGACTCCTGCGATTCGAACAGGCTCATCGGGCGCATCTTCAACGTGGTGATGCGTCCTGCCCCGGAGTGGTGGATTTCGCTCTTGTCGGCAGGAGTGGAACTTCCCGTGAGGATTATCTGTCCGAATTTCTGCCGTTCGTCGATGAGTGCGCGTGTCTCGTTCCACAGGTCGGGCACCGTCTGCCATTCGTCTATCATGCGCGGTGTCTTGCCCATCAGCATGGCTTTTGGCTCCATGCGGGCCAGTGCTATCATGGAGTTGGTGTTCAACTTGACCGAACTTTTTGCGAACCGCTCGGCTGTGGTTGTCTTGCCGCAGAATTTCGGTCCCGCCACCGATATGGCTCCCGATGATTTCAAGCGCCGCTCTATCTCGCTCTCGATTAGCCGTTCAAAATATTTGCCCATATTAGCTAATGTGTTGATTTCGTGTGCAAAGTTACAACTTTTTTTCAAAACTACAATACTTATGAGTAAAAAACTACAATACTTATGAGCAAAAAACCACAATACTTGTGAGCAAAAAACTACAATACTTATGAGTAAAAAACTACAATACTTGTGAGCAAAAAACTACAACGTTTGTGAGTTCTGGGCGCTTTTGGTGCGCAAGTCTGCGCGCAGAGTAACGCTCATGCCGTTTGCATTATTTTGCGTCATTGTGCATAAACGCTGCGCGTTTGCATTGTTTGCATTGATTTTTTGCAGCAAAAGCATGCTTTTTATTCACAGAATGCCCGAAAATGTGTAACTTTGAAGATTGTTAATCCACAAAATATCTGCGTTAATTCGAATGCACGCAACGAACAACAAGAACATCTGCGTCAATCTGCGTTGAAAAATAAATCGTAAATAAATAGTAAATAGTAAATTGTCCAATTGTAAATTAATTAGGCTTATGAAGAAATTCTTTACTCTCATGGCGCTCTCGCTCATCACAGTGATGGGCTGGGCGCAAATCCCCGTCAAGGTGCAGGTCGACGACCCCTCGCGCATCGAGTCAATGACCTTCGCTGAGGAGGCAATCACGTTCGACGCCGCCGGCAAGTGCGAGTTCACTGCCACGAAGCCGGGCTACCTGATCGTCAACCTCAAGTCACCGTGGAAGTTCACCAGCACTTGCACCTACACCGAGCACTACCAGGCAGGCGGCGACCCCTACATGGGCACTCTCTACTGCTCGTACAACAGCTACGTGTCGTCGTGGATCGGCGACGCAAGCTACTACTCGGCTTACGAGTTCGTCCTCACCACCTTCAACATGGACGAAGCACGCACAAACGAAGCCACGGTCATCGTCCACGGCAGGCCCGAGAAGGTGCAGCTCCAGCTGAGCGGCACCAACTGGTCAAAGTCTGACTTCGTCGAGGGCGCCAACATCGTCAAGTTCATGGACGACGAGAAGACCTTCTCAATCGGCTCTGCCATCTATCCCGAGCTCCTCTACGAGGTTTATCTCAACGGCACGAAGCAAGAGTCCCAATACCAGCAGTGGAGCTTCGACGTTGCCAACGGCGACACGGTTGACGTCTACACCGAATATCCCGACAAGGACGTGACCGTAACGCTCAAGTATGCCGGCGACGCCTCTGCCGCAGCCATCCAATACGTGAAGATTGGCAATGAGGAGCAAGACTTCACCAAACCCATTTCTGCCAAGGCAGGACAGACCCTCACCTTCCAACCCAACACCAGCGTCTATACGCCCGTGTACATTAAGGTGAACGGAGTGGAGCAGCCCAACATGTACTCTTACTCAGCCGTCCTCACCGAGGACATCGAAATCGAGGTCAACCTCACCAAGAAGGCAACCTACAAGGCTACCGTGACCGTCGATGACTGCTCGCACATCAAGTACATGCTCGGTTATGGCGAGTACAAGTTCCCCACGACCGGCACCTTCGACGTAGAGATCGCCCAGGACGACGCCTCATGGAGCGCCGTGGTCATTGAGCCCGTCGACTACAACTACGCCATCGTCGAGGTGACCCTTGACGGTGTGAAGGTTGACCCCTACGAGTGGGACAAGAGCAAGTACTACGTCTATCTCACCAAGGACGCAAAG
>JABUTZ010000029.1:30574-36585 GCA_021443415.1 Bacteroidaceae bacterium
GTGCGCGACCGCAACTGGGTGTTCTACTTCGACAGCCCCAGTAAGATCAACGACTCGAGCCTCAATCTCTACGGCTGGAGCATGTCGTGCGACGTGCTGTCTCGCCAGTTCCACAACGAGAACATCTTCGCCGGCTACAACGTGATTCCGTTCGCCGACATCGACGGCATGTTCAAGTTCACCCCCTACGGATCGTTCGACCCCGATGTCAAGAACAACGTGCATGTCTATCTCAACAACGAGGAGTACAACCCCGCCGCCGGCGAGACAGACTGGAAGACGAAGTTCAACGACGGCGATGTCTTCAAGGTGTATGTCAGCCCGACCGCTCCCGCCACCCACACAGTGACCTTCTCGGCCACAGCCGCCACGGCCGTTGAGAGCGCCTTCGTCGACCGCATCAAGAGCTTCGTCATCACCGACGGACTGAAGATGGAGAACGAACTGCCCGGCACCGAGTATGTCATCACCCTCGCTCCCGGCTACACGCTCACTGTCAACGGCACCGAGCCCGCCTCCGACGGCGGTGTCTACACCTTCGTCTGCAACGAGGACTCGGAGGTGAAGATTGCCTCTACCACTGGCATCGATGCCGCCAAAGCTACGGTGAGCGCACAGCCTGCCTACAACCTGGGCGGCGCACGCGTGAGCGGCAACGCACGTCAGTCGGAGCTCCGCATCCAGAACTCACGCAAGTTCATCGTGAAGTAAGCCCACGCGCTCGCATCACGACCACAATCGACACCGGGAGGCGCGCACTCAGCGCCTCCCGGTAGTTTTTCTTAAAAGACACGGATAATGAAACGACTACTCACCATCATCGCCACCGTCCTGCTCGCGGCTCCCATGCTGGCGCAGGACGCTCCCGTACGTTTCCGCCGCGTGGCGGACAAGGAGAAGCGTGTGGCTCCTATTCATAAGGAACCCTACATCGACGGCTACGGCATCATCTGGGAACCCGAGGACGGCACCGACCGCTACTACCAGCGCACGGGCATGGCTTACTACGTCGACCCCGCGACCAACAAGATGGTCGCCGCCAAGCAGCGCGCCCACGTCACCATACGCGAGTGCGCCGACGGCACCCTCTACATCAAGAACCCCGTCTCGCGCTACGTCAGCGACTCGTGGATCAAGGCGAGCCGCTCGGCTGGCGAACTCGTCATACCCGGCGGTCAGCCTATGATCTCGCTCCAGGGCGGTGTCACGGGCAGCGTGCGCTGGGGCACGTTCGCGGGTAGCCAGCCTGTGCTCGACTCCTCGCGCGAGAACACCATCCGCTTCCAGATGTCGGGCGACAACTATGTCCTCAAGAACTCCGACGCACAGCACTACATGGGCCTGTTCTGGGACGATGACGACTCGTCGAACGGCTGCGGCGACTACAGCACGGTGTGGGTCCACGACCCCGCCTACACGCCTGCCGGCACCGACCTCGTCACTCCTCCCGACGGACTCGCCACCGAGGCGTGGTTCGCCACGGGAACGCTCCTCGACGTGAACGGCGAGAAGGAGCTCAAGCGCACCATCCTCGTCGGCTTCGACGGCACGGACGTATATGTCCAGGGTCTCTTCTCGCAGTGGTCGACGGCATGGGTCAAGGGTACGCTCAAGGACGGTGTCGCCACCTTCGCCAAGTGCCAGTTTCTCGGCTATCTCCAGTGGGTGAACAGCGCCTGGGCGATGGGGCTCGAGGGCTCGGAGACAATCACCGACTTCACGATGGACTTCGACGCCACGGCTCGCACGTTCACCGCCCGCCAGCAGCTGATGGCTAACTCGGTCGACGACTACGTTGAACCCTACTGCATCTTCAGGAACCTGGTCTTCACCGCCGACAACCCTCTCAAGGGCCCGTACGACGTGCCCTACGCCAACGCCCTCGCCACCGTCGAGTCGCTCAACGAGATGACCATCATCGACGCCAACAAGGACGCGCGCACATGGGACTTCTCCGCCGACCAGTCGGTGGTGCGCTACAACTACAACTACGAGCGTTCGGCCGACGACTGGCTCGTCACGCCGGGCATCCGCCTCAAGGCGGGTGTCATCTACCGCTTCGCCACCGACTTCAAGGCGCGCCGCGCCTCGGACGTGGAGGGTGTGGAGGTGATGATGGGCGATGCGCCCACGGCTGAGGCGATGACTGTCGGGGTGATCGAGCGCACTGAGATAGCCAACGAGAAGTATCGCACGCTCGAGAACGCACTCCTCTCGGTCAGCGCGGACGGTGTCTATTACTTTGGCATTCACTGCGTTTCCGCTGCCAACAAGTGGGAGCTGCACGCCGCCAACATCAGCATCACCGAGGGACGTGCGCCCGAGGGACCCGCCGCCGTGCAGAACGTCGCGCTCGTCCCAGCCGCCGACGGCTCCAAGTTCGCCACCATCCGTTTCGACGCTCCCTCTGTGACGCTCGTGGGCAGTCCGCTCACGGGTGCCGTGGACATCGAACTCTATCGTGGCACCAATCTGGTCGCCACCACCACGGCGGAGGCCGGCACCCGGGCGGTCGAGATGACCGACAATGTGCCCTCCGTTGGCAACTACACCTATACGCTCCTCACCCGCATCGGCACCCTGGAGGGCGACCGCGCGAGCGTCTCGGGCTGGGTGGGTCACGACCAACCGCTTGAGGTCAAGGGCTTTGCGCTCACCGACAACGGCACTTCGGTCGTCGCCTCATGGGACGCAGTGGCTGCCGTGGGCACGCATGGCGGTGTGGTCGTTCCGTCCGCCACCACATATAACATATATAAGGTGGACGCGAAGGGCAAGCTCGGCGAGCGGCTCAACGCAGAACCCATCGCCGCGACATCCTACACGTTCTCCCTCGCCACCGCCGAGGGCGACTGCGCACTCGCGCGCTATGCCGTACGTGCTGTTACAGAGGGAGGTACGACGGCCGGCACGCACAAGGCGATTGTGGTGGGCAGCCCCCGCGACCTCCCCCTCCGCGAGCCGTTCGACCGCGAGATGGCCAACTGGTGGGGCGTGACCTCGGCCACCGCCCAGGGCTCCGTCGCCATCGTCAAGGATGCCAGCGACGGCGACCGCGGCTGTCTGTCGTTCGTTTCCGCCTCGGGTGCCATCAACGAGCGCGTGGCGCTCTACAGTGCGAAACTCCATCTCGCCGGCACACAGAATCCCATGCTCATCTTCGATGCCAAGAACGATGCCATCGGCAGCGGACTGTTCCGCGTCTATGTCGCCCGTCCGGCTGTGGCTGGCGAGGAGATGGTGCTCGACGCGCCCCTCACAGACGCCTACGAGCAGTTTCGCGTCCCGCTCGCCGCATACAAGGGCGACGAGTGGGTGCGCCTCGTGTTCGTGGCCGACTTTGAGTTCGAGGGCTCTCTCTTCATGGACAATGTCAAGGTCTGCGACTTCCTGCCGCTCAACGCGTCTGTCTCCATCTCCGCCCCCGCACAGGTTGCTACGGGTACGGCGGCCGACATCACGGCTGTCGTGCGCAACGACGGCGAGCAGCGTATTGATGGTTACAAGGTGCGTATCTACGTGAACGACAACCTCTTGGGCGAGTGGGGTGTCAACGAGACCGATGCGCTCGACTACGACCGCAAGGCTGACTACTGCGCCACCTACGAGGCTGGCATCTTCGATACTCCCGCCAATCTCGTCGTGCGCGCCGAGGTGATCCTCGACGGCGAACAGCAGCCGGCGGACAACACCGCAGAGGCTGTGCTCGCCGTGACCGCGCCCGTGTTCACGCCCGTCGCCGAGGTGACGGCGGAACCGTCAGCTCAGGGTGTCTGCATATCGTGGACACCGGCCGCCGAGACGGTGGCGGAGCGCATGGAGGACTTCGAGTCGTACGACGCCAACACCATCTACACCGACGGCACGTCGTGCGGCGACTGGCTGGCGGTGGACAAGAGCCAGGGCGTCACCTACTCGTGGAGCTCGTCCGACTCGGCGTGGCCGCACGCCTACAAGGTGTTCGCCTTCGGTGTGCTCAACTTCGTCCGTTGCCAGATGGAGGACCTCTTCCCCGTCCATTTCGGCGACCAGGCACTCATCTTCTTCTCGGAGGTCAACGCCGAGTCGCTCGAAGGCCAGCAGTCGGACAAGTGGCTCATCTCGCCCCTCCTCCCCGGGTGCGCCCAGACCATATCGTTCAAGGCCCTCTGCCTGAAGACATGGTACGGCAACGAGCACTTCGAGGTACTCGCCTCGCAGACGGACACCGAGCTGGGCAGTTTCAGCCGTGTGGCTGACTTCTCCCTCCTCAACGAGGAGTGGGAGTCGCTCGAGGCCGTGCTGCCTGAGGGAACTAAGTATTTCGCCATCCGCTACGTCTCGAACAATGTCTTCGGACTCTTCTTCGACGACATCGCGTTCTACTCGATGGGCGGCGAGGTGACGGGCTTCAATGTCTATGTCGACGAGCGCCATGTGGCCACGCTACCAGCAGGCACGCTCACCTACGACTTCACGGAGTCGCTGGATATGACCACTATCCACCACGCCTCGGTGACCGCCCTCTATGGCGAGCGCGAGTCGGCTCCCGTCACCGTTCCTTTCGGTGCCACCGCCGTGACCGACCTCAAGGCCTCCGCCTCGCCGTCACCGGCATACACACTGAGCGGCACCCGCGCGGCAAAGACCTCGCAGGGCGTAACGATACAAGAAGGAAAGAAAATCTACCGTTAACTCCCGTTAACTCCCAGCGCCGCAGGCGCATAACTCCCACGAGCAACGCGAGTTAACTCCCGCTAACTCCCAGCGCAGCAGGAGCATGACTTCCGCGAGCAATGCGAGTTGACTGCCGCTAACTTCCCCAGCAAAAACTCTGCTGCACGGCTTGGCGCACCCGGTGTGCCAAGCCGTTCGTTTACCACCTCATAGCCGTCGAGCTGCGCCTTGCGAGCCTCGCCTCCGGGCATGATGGCCTCCAGATGGCGACGGACATTAGCGGCATTCATGTCGGCGAGCAATTCGGGCACAACCTCCTGATTGGCAATGAGGTTGACAAGCGAGACGTAGGGGATCTTGAGCACGAACGGACGGCACCATTCCCAGAACGTCGGTATCTTGTAGCAGACCACCTGCGGCACACCGAAGAGTGCGGTCTCCAGTGTCGCCGTACCACTCGTCACGAGAGCGGCGGTGGCGTGCTGGAGCAGGGGATAGGTGGCGTCGCGCACCGTCCGCACGTCATACTTGGCGTAGATGCTGTCGTCGATGCTCGGTGCGGCGGCGAGCACGACGCTGTAGTCGTTGCGATACGCGGCGGTGGCCTCGAGCATCGCGGGCAGGTTGTCGGCAATCTCCTGCTTGCGACTGCCTGCGAGCAGGGCGATGATGGGCTTCTGTGGGTCCAGTCCGTGCTGGCGGCAGAAAGCCTCCTTGTCCGCGGGGTGCGCCTCCTTGAATGCGCTCACCTCGTCCATCGTGGGGTTGCCCACGTAGGTGATGGGGTAGTGGTGCTTGCCCTCGAAAAAGTCCACCTCGAAGGGCAGGATGGAGAGCAGGTGGTCGATGTCGCGCCGTATGTTCTTGATGCGTCCCTCCTTCCACGCCCATATCTTGGGTGCGATGTAATAGACGGTGGGAATCTTCGTGTGCTTGTGGACGTAGTGGGCGAGTTGCAGGTTGAAACCCGGGTAGTCGATGAGTATGAGTGCGTCGGGGCGCCAGTCCACCACGTCGCGGCGCACCTCGCGCATGGCGCGGAGGATGGTGCGCAGGTGCATCACCACGGGCAGGATGCCCATGTAGGCGAGGTCTTTGTAGTGGCGCACCATCTCGCCGCCCGCCGCCTGCATCTTGTCGCCGCCGATAAAGCGGAACTTGGCGCCGGGGTCTCTCTCCTTCAGCGCCGTCATCAAGTGCGAAGCGTGCAGGTCGCCGCTCGCCTCACCGGCCACAAGGTAGTATCGCATCGACGTGATTTACTATTTACGGATTTACAATTTACAATTTATTTACTATTTATTCAAGTTTCGCTTGTTTCACAACCTCACTTGAGACTACAGACTTCTGACTAC
>JABUTZ010000029.1:37776-41250 GCA_021443415.1 Bacteroidaceae bacterium
TTATTCTTTATTCTTTATTCTCTACACTCTACACTCTACACTCTACACTCTACACTCTATTCTCTAAACTAAACCGTCATTATCTCCTTCTCCTTGGCGGCGTAGAGTTCGTCCACCTTCTTGACATACTTGTCGTGCATCTTCTGGAGGTCGGCTTCGGCGTCCTTCTCGAGGTCCTCGCTCAGACCGTCCTTGATGCCCTTCTTCAGCTTGTCGATGGTGTCGCGACGGGCGTTGCGCACGCTCACCTTGGCGTTCTCCGCCTCCGTCTTACACTGCTTGGCCAGTTGCTTGCGGCGCTCCTCGGTGAGGGGCGGAATGCCGAGGCGGATCAGCTCGCCGTTGTTCTCGGGCGTGATGCCGAGGCTCGAGGCGATGATTGCCTTCTCGATGGGGCGTATCATGCTCTTGTCCCAGGGCTTGATGGCTATGGTGCGCGCGTCGGGCGTGTTCACCGATGCCACGTTGCTGATGGGCACCATCGAGCCGTAGCTGTCGACACGTATTCCGTCGAGCAGTTTGATGTTCGCCTTGCCGGCGCGTATGTGGCTCAGAGCCTCCTCGAGATACATTGTGGCCTCCTCCATGCGCTCCTCGGCCTCGGCCATAGTTTGTTTCACGTCAATCATGATTTCTGTGTTTTAGGTTAGCTATTTGCTGACAAAATTACTAATTTAATTGAAAAGGGCAAAGTTTTCGCCCTTTTAATTGATGAGAATGTCACAAATTTATTAACTTTGCACGTAGATATGTGCGACGAAAACATAGATGGACTCATCTTGCGGAGCGTGGAGCGGCTGGCGCCCATCACCCTGCCCGAGATGAAGAGCATCAAGCTGATGAACCGAACCGACACCAAGTTCGTCACCAGCAAGGCTGTGCTCCTCCGCCTCCTCGGGATGGCGGACGGACACTACTATGCCCAGCACATCGGAGAGGCGTGCATCTCCAAGTATCGCACAATCTACTGGGACACAGACGACTACTTCTTCTACACGTGCCACCACTGCGGCCACGCCCCGCGCCAGAAGGTGCGTGTGCGCACCTACATGGACTCGCTTGAGACCTTCCTCGAGATCAAGACCAAGAACAACAAGAAGCGCACGAAGAAGAAGCGCATCCAGGTGCCTGACCCCGACACCCTCGGGCAGGAGGGGGCCGACTTCGTCCTCGAGCGCACGCACATAGCCCTCGACCGGCTCCACCCCGCCCTCCAAAACCGCTTCGAGCGCATCACGCTGGTCAACTACGGCAAGACGGAGCGGCTGACCATCGACTTCAACGTCGAGTTCCGCAACTTCGACACCAACCGCGAGAGCGGCACCGCCGACCTGGTCATCATCGAGCTCAAGCGCGACGGCAACGTGCCCAGCCCCATCCTCGACATCCTCCGCCGCCTGCGCATCGAGCCCAGCGGCTTCTCCAAATACTGCATCGGCACCGTGCTGACCAACAGCACCATACGCCAGAACAACTTCAAGCCCAAACTCCAAAACATCACCCGCCTCATACACAAAGGCAACGGGCGGTTTGTTTCAAAGAATAAAGAATAGAGAATAAAGAATAAAGGTATAGTTTTATTGCTGAAAAATATCTGTGTTAATCTGTGGCAAAATCTGTGCTAATCTGTGTCAAAATCTGTGTTAATCTGTGGCAAAATCAGTGTTAATCTGTGGCAAAAGAATATCTGCGTTAATTTGTTTCATCCAACTAACAACAAGAACATCTGCGTTAATCTGCGTTTAAAACAAACTGCGTAACCAGCGTTAAAACAAAACACACAACAATATTATGGAAGAAATTTTCTTTGGACGTCCCTTGGTCGACACGACGGGAATGCTGGAACTCCTGTTCCGCTTTTTCCTCAACATGACGGTGGTCTACACCGTGGTGCGCTGCTTCTACTATCCCAAGGCGCACCGCCGCGACTACCTCTTCACGTTCCTGCTCTTCGCGGTGTGCATCTTCCTGATGATCTTCCTCATGGAGGGCTCGAAACTCAAGATTGGCGCCGCCCTCGGCCTGTTCGCCATCTTCGGCATCATACGCTACCGCACCGAGGCCGTGCCCATCCGTGAGATGACCTACCTCTTCTTCGTGGTCACCATCAGCGTGGTCAATGCCATGGCCGTCAAGCTCAGTCTCTCGGAACTGCTCCTCGGCAACCTCATCTTCCTCTTCTCGTCGTGGGCGCTCGAGCACTGGCTGCTGTCCAACCCCATGGAGAGCAAGTATGTCAAGTATGACAACATCGCCCTCATCACGCCCGACCGCCGCGCTGAGCTCATCGAGGACCTCAAGGCTCGCCTCGGTCTCGACATCGTGCGCGTGGAGGTCGGCTCGGTCGATTTCCTCAAGGACATGGCGCTCATTCGCGTCTACTACATCACGGAGAAGGAGAAGGGCAACTCGGTGGACCACATGACTCGCCTACCCAAGAACTACCAGTAAACGTCTCGCCATGAAGCGCATAACCATCCTCCTGCTCACCGCCATGTGCCTCTCGTCCGCCCGTGCCCAGGGTGTGACAATCGACTCCTCGGACGGCACCAGCGACTTCAACCTGTGGATTGCGGCGGGCGTGTCGAAGAAACTCTCTCGCCAGTGGAGCGTGGACCTCGGCGGCGAGCTGCGCCTGGCGGACAACGTGCGCAGCGTCGGTCGCTTCAGCCTCGGCGCCATGGTCAACTACAAGCCCGTCAACCTCCTGCGCCTCTCTGCCGGCTATGAATTCATCGACTCGCATTCAGCCGCCAAGAACAAGGCGGATTACAACAGCGAGGGCGGGTGGAACGGACTCAACTACAAGCACACCGACGCCTTCTGGCGCCCGCGCCACCGCATCAAGGCGGAGGTCTCCGCCGAGGCGCCCAAGCTGTGGAAGTGCATCCGCATCTCGGGACGCGTGCGCTATCAGTTCACCTACAGCGGTGCGCTCTCCGTCCCGCGCCAGAGCTACAAGTTCTACTCGTCCGACCAGGCGCCCAAGGATGCCTACGATGAGCTCGACGACGAGGGTAATAAAATCCATCACGATGCCGTTCCCGGGCATGTCCGTGGCGACTTGAAGCCGGGCTATCCTGTCTCCGACCCTAAGGAATATTCAGCTACCAAGGACCACTGCCTGCGCTCGCGCGTCAAGGTGGCTTACGACCGCAAGCGCTGTGCGTGGTCGCCCTATGTCGGCTTCGAGTTCTTCAACGACCTCGGCTCAAGCATGACTCTCGACAAGACGCGCCTCAGCGTCGGCTGCGACTACGAGCTGACCAAGCACCACGAACTGGGACTCGCCTACCTCCTCACCACCGAATACGACGGTGCGGCGAAATCGCGCATCCATGCCATCAACCTCGGTTACAACTACAAGTTCTAAAAAAAAATCTGCGTCAACAACCAACAGCGAAACATCTGCGTTAATTTGAAAACATCCAACATAGCCCAACAAGAACATCTGCGTTAATCTGCGTTTAAAAT
>JABUTZ010000029.1:41257-58973 GCA_021443415.1 Bacteroidaceae bacterium
AATTTGAAAACAACCAACGTAGCCCAACAAGAACATCTGCGTTAATCTGCGTTTAAAATCCAACAACAAAATAATCATGAAGAAAATTCTTTTCGCTCTTTTTGCGGCCTGCAGCCTGACTGCCGCCGCCGACGATTTCAACTATCTTGAGGTGGAGAACAAGAACGGCACCACCCTCGACATCGCGCTCGCCAACCTGCGCAAGGTGACCTTCGCCGCAGGCAACATGGTGGTCGAAACTTCCGAGGGTGAGACGACAAGCGTGGCTCTCGACGAGCTCGCACGCCTTTATTTCTCCGCTTCGCCCACTCCCGTGACTGGTGTCAAGGCGGAGGCGAAGACAGGCATCGTGGGTGTCTACACCCTCGACGGCCGCCAGCTCAAGACCTCGCAGGCCGATGTCCTGCCCGGCGGTGTTTACATTGTCAAGAAGGCGGACGGCACGTCTGTCAAGATAGCACGATGATGAGGCGGCTTGTTCTCGCATGCCTGTGTGTGGTGGCCTCGGCTCTCCACGCCCAGCAGTACATGCGCGTCTGGAGTGGTGGCGACTACGACCAGATCATGCTCGCCGACGCCGGCTCGATGCCCGTCAGCGACGATGCCACAATCACCATTGGCGACCGCATCTATCCCACGGCGGCTATCGACAGCATCACGTTCGGCGCGCGCATCCACATCGCCTACATGGGTGCGACGGCTGAGGTGACTATCCCGAAGATGATGGCCAACAGCGTCTCGGCTCAGGTCTCGGGTGCCGATGTGACCGTCACGAATACCAATGTGGCTGAGGAACTGGAGTTCGTGCTCAGCGGCACGTCGCAGGCCGGCTCGTTCACCTACAACGGTCAGTACAAGGCGACCTTCATCCTCAATGGTCTCAACCTGACCTCCACCTCGACGGCGGCGGTCAATATCCAGTGCGGCAAGCGCATCGACCTGAAGCTCGCCGAGGGCACCGACAATATGCTCGAGGACTGCGCCGGGGGCGGTCAGAAGGCGGCTCTCTACTGCAAGGGTCACCTCGAACTCTCGGGTGCGGGCACGCTCACCGTCAAGGGCAACACGGCCCACGCCATCGGCACCAAGGAGTATCTCGTCGTCAAGAAGTCCGTGCGGCTGCTCGCCGTCACGGGCGCTGTCAAGGACGGCATCCACGTCGGCCAGTACTACCAGCAGAACGGCGGCATCGTGACCATCGCGGGCAACAAGGGCGACGCTCTCCAGGTGGAGGCGATCACGCTCGACGACGGCACGCCCGACCCCTCGAAGGAGTTCAACGGCAAGTGCTTCATCCGTGGCGGTTCGCTGACCGCCGCGGCCACGGGTGATGACACGGCTGTCCTGAAGGTGGACGCCGACATTGCCATCACGGGCGGCACACTCGATTTCCGTGCCACGGGAGCCGGTTCGCGCTGCGTCAAGACGGACGGCAGCATGAACGTCGACCAGTCGGACGCCACCACGACCATCACCCTCTATGCCGACGGCGAGAAGTATTACGACGGCGAGGACAGCAGTCGCTGCCGTCTCGGCAAGGTCGACGGCGACCTCTTCTTCGAAGCCGGCACGATGACGGGCAACATCTCCTCGTCATATAGCGGCAAGGCGCGTGGCTTCAAGGTCGACGGCACCCTCTACTGGAACAAGTCCGCCGGCGCCACCTACTCGAACATGGGTTGGGAAGCCGCCAAGATCGAGGTGCTCTAAGCCTCCATTGCCAAACAACAAGGTGTGGTGAAGCCGTCTCGGTCTTCACCACACCTTTATTGTATATTGTTCCGTCTTTACAATTCTGCGATTTCGACTGTTGTAAGTCCGGTGTATTTTTGGATGACTTCCACAGACATACCGTCCGCCTTCATCGTTTTGGCAGTGGCAATCTTGCCTTGTCTGATACCTATGCCGATACCCTCTTCAATGCCTTCCGCCCTCTCGTTTTTCATCACAGAAAGGTTGGTGCGGTAGGTGTCGAGACTGACGTTGTACTTCACGCGCTCTTCCTCGCTCATGCGCACAAGTTCCGAGATGCCGCCCATCTTGCCAAAGATGGGTTGCTGGGCCTGAAATGGTAATGTCGTTGTCATAGTTTCCATGTTTACGAGATTATACAACCAGTATTCAACCTGTGTCTTGGGATATTCCGTGGGTTTGTCCTTGTAGTCGGGCAGTTCGAGGGTGAATGCTTTCAACTTTTCGGAGAACACTTCGCCTGTTTCGTCCACCCTCAGTTGAATGGTGCGTATGGCTTGCGGTTTCAAGCCTTTCATGTGGAAGTTCATGAAGAACACCCCATAGACGGGATTGAGTTCGTAGTCCCAGGTCGAGTTTCCTTTGCGTTCCTGTGATGAGAAGGAGCGGGAGAGGTAGAAGAGTATGCGGTCGCTGAATTTCAGTTGCCCCTTGTTCTGCATCTCCACAATGAATTCGCTTCCGTTGGCTGTCCTGCAGCGTAGGTCGTAGATGACACCTCGTGTCTCCTCTGAGTCCGCCGCCAGGTCCTTGTCAATAAATATGATGTCCTCAATCGGCGATTTGGGTGCAAGCAGGTCTGTGAGAAAGGCTATCATGATGTCTTTCTCGCCAAAGACTTTCTTGAATCCATAGTCGGTCAGTGGGTTGATGTAGCGCCCCTCCTTCTGGTATGTCTCGTTCATTTTATCCATACGTCAACAGGCCGGTTAATGTTTTCCTAATGCAAAAATATGATTTTTTCTTTACATGGAGAAACAAAACATCATATTTTTGCCAATATCTTTGCAAATCAATCGTGTACGCAATGCGTAACCCGATGTTGTCCGACTGCCCTTATCTGTATTTCCCCTCGTCCTTGTCCTCGAGCATGTTGAGGTAGCTGGCGTAGCGCGACGGGGCGATGCGTCCGTCGGCGACGGCCTGGCGGACGGCGCAGGAGGGCTCGTGGGTGTGGGTGCAGCCTCCGAAACGGCAGTCGGCACTGGCGGCGAATATCTCGCGGAAGAAGTGGCTCACCTCCTCGCGCTCCATGTTGAACGTGCCAAAGCCGCGCACTCCGGGCGTGTCGATTACCCAGCCGCCCCCGGGCACCGCGAACATCTCGCTGAACGTCGTCGTGTGCGTGCCCGTGTCGTGCGCCTCGCTGATCTCCGCCGTCTTCAGGTTCAGCCCGGGGATGAGTGCCGAGAGTAGCGTGCTCTTGCCCACGCCCGAGTTGCCGGCGAAGAGCGACACCTTGTCGCGCAAGGCCATGCGCAGCGCATCTATGGACTCGACGCCGCCCAAAGCGCAGGTGCGCATCACAGGGTAGCCGATGCTGGCGTAGAGGTTCTCCAGTTCGTCCAGCTGCCTGGCTTCCTCCTCGTTGAGCAGGTCTGTTTTGTTCACCACGATGGTCACGGGCACGGCGTACGCCTCCGCGCTGGCGAGGAAGCGGTCGATGAATGTCGTGTTGGTGGTCGGGTGGGCGATGGTCACCACGAGGTATGCCATATCGACGTTCGCCGCCAGTATGCTGCTCTGCTTCGAGAGGTTCGACGCCTTGCGTATGATGTAGTTCGTGCGGTCGGCGATGTCCGTGATGAACCCTCGCGGAGCCGCCTCGCCCCCGTCCTCGCGTCCCTGCCGGCAGTCCGTGGGCACAATCTCCACGCGGTCGCCCACGGCCACCGGGTTGGTGCTCCGAATGCCTTTCAGGCGGAAGTTGCCCTTCACCTTGCACTCATACCTCACCCCCTCGTCCGTCAGCACCACATACCAACTCCCCGTGTTCCTTGTCACCAGTCCGCGCATAGTCGTTTCTTTTCTTGGTTCATTGCTCCGTGGTTAGCTCCCTGTACATCTCCATCAGCCGTGCCACGCAGTCCTGCTCCGTGAAGTTCCTGACGGGGAAGCCGTACG
The DNA here is from genome assembly GCA_021443415.1 of Bacteroidaceae bacterium. GTDB lineage: Bacteria > Bacteroidota > Bacteroidia > Bacteroidales > Bacteroidaceae > Physcousia. The sequence goes on from JABUTZ010000029.1 coordinate 45,134, forward strand.
CCTGCATCACCGCGCGATCGTTGGCCTGGTGGGCGCGGCGCAGTTCGGCGGGCATCACGGCCTCGTCGTAGAGGTCGGCGAGCGACGAGTCGGGGTAGGCGGCGCGGGCGTCAAGGATGGCCTGTGCCGTCTCCTCGATCTTCGCCCTCTGCGACTCTGTCGGCTCGGGCCATGGGAAGTTGTTGTACACTACATCCTTGCTGTAGCGATACCGCATTTCAAGTCGTCCGCACACCGCCCGTGTCCATGCCATGTGCACATTGGACGTGAGTATGCCGAAATGATAGAGCGTCGCGTCTGGGATAATGAGTATCGCATCGGTGATAATCGTATCTTTGCCGCCATGTCCGATAGGGATATACCGGCGGTTCTCGGAAGAGACACGTGGCACGGCAATGTATGCGTCCGGGTTCATCGTCTCCCTGAACAGATGTGCGGAGTCGGCCAGTTTGCGCCTGCCTTCGTCGGGAGCGTTGAGACGGTCTTCGCGGCAAAGACGTATGCGTTCCATAACCTTGGGCATGGAGCGCAACTCCGCGGGTGTGGCGTCTTTCAGCCAGAGGCAGTAGCGCTCTTTGCCGTTGATGAACTCGCTTGCACCCACAAGGCGCTTGATGAATCGCTTGGCATTGGGCTCCGCTTTCACGAACTCGTCATACTCATCCGCCTCGATAATCAGGTGTCCGCCATCGGCAGGGCGGTTGCCGGTGACCATCATCGGCACATCGCAGAGTGCCTTGTTGCGGCTCTCGACAAAGACATTCGGGCTGTCGAGCAGGTAGGCGTTGATGTTAGCCGCCTCAATCCTGCGCTCGCCGTCGAAGATGAATCGCTTGCGCCCAGCCGCGTCGGAACGTCCGCCTCTGCCGTGGAAGCCGACGATGACGCAATGCACATGTGCCATGGAGTCGCTCTCGCTGTCCCAGCGGAACGTGCGATAGGCGAAGTCGATCTCTATTTCAAAGCGGTCGTACAGGGGTTTCCACACGCTTGCCACCTGCTCGCCCTGGCAGATGGAGTTGGTGGACACGAAGGCGCACCGTGTGTGGCGGCTGGCCATTACCTGCGCCGCCTTGAAATACCAGCCCGCCACAAAGTCTATCTTGCCCGCCGTCTTGTACGGGCGGCCGTGGTAGTCAACATAGATTGACCGCAGCGCTTCCTTCTGCTCTTTCGACTGCAGCGAGTAGCCCACGAAAGGCGGGTTGCCGATGATGTAGTCGTAGGTGATGTGATAGGTGGTGGGCGCAATGGGCTTGTTGACCACAATCTCGTCGGTGTGCAGGTTGATGTTGCCGAAGCTTGCTATCGGTTCGAAGGCTTTCATCTCGCCCGGCACGATGTTCGTGCGCTTGGCGTAGATGTCCGTCACGGCGACGGGCTGCTCCGTTATCTCGCACCAGTTGAGTGCCAGCGCGTCGCCCTCGCGTATGTTGTCGTATGACTTCAGGGGCAGGAAGTCGAGGTCGTGGCGCACGATCTTCTGCGTCTCGCGCAGCATCTGATGCTCGGCGATCCATAGCGCCGTGCGCGCCACGGTGACCGCAAAGTCGTTGATCTCGATGCCATAGAACTGGCTGATACTCACCTTGATGGGCGAGAAGTCGGCGTCGAAGCCGAGCTCGGTCTGCCCGCGCTTCAGGCGGTTGAGTATGTCGTTCTCGATGCGGCGCAGAGAGATGAATGTCTCGGTGAGGAAGTTGCCTGAGCCGCAGGCGGGGTCGAGGAAGGTGAGCCGCGCTATCTTGTCCTGCAGTGCCTTGAGTTCCCTGTCCGTCCGCGCCGCCTCATACTCCTCGCGTATCTCGTCGAGGAAGAGTGGGTCGATGGCCTTGTGTATGTTGGCGATGCTCGTGTAGTGCATGCCTCCGCTGCGGCGTGTATCGGGGTTGAGCGTGCTCTCGAACACGGCTCCGAAGATGGTGGGCGAGATGCCGCTCCAGTCGAAGCCGAGGCTGGCGTTGTTGAGCAACAGCGTCACTATCTCCTCCGTGAAGCGCGGTATCTCCACGCCGTCCTCCGTGAACAGGCCGCCGTTGACGTATGGGAACACCCTGAGGTTCTCCTCCATGTACGGGTCGCGCTCCGCCTCGGGGGTCTTGAGCACGCGGAAGAGGTCGATCAGCGCCGTGCGCACGTTCTGCGGCTTGAACGAGGCGAGGTAGTCGTGGAAGAGGTCGTGGCCGGGGAACACGCCGGCGTCCTCGGCGTAGAGGCAGAAGACGAGGCGCACGCACAGGATGTTGAGCGAGCGCAGCGTCTCGGCGCTTGTCGGGTCGAGGTACTGCTCGAGGAGCTTGTCGTAGAGCATGCCCACGAGCTGGCCTGCCTTGAGCGAGATTTCCATCTCGCGCTGTATGTGGGCGTCGCCCGTGTCCACGAGGAACTTCAGTCGGTAATGCTCCTTGCCGAGGTTCTTCAGCTCGATGTGTTCGGGCTCGCCGTTGGGCTGCTCCATGTCATAGACGAGGAGGTCGGAGAAGTTGCAGGTCACCACCCAGCGCGGGCGAAGTGAGTAGGGCAGTTCGGCGGCGTAGCGCTTTGCCTGCTGGAAGGGTGTGAGCATCGTGCCGTCGCTCTGCCTTATCGGTGCGCGCAGGTCCTTGCCCAGGCTTTTCTGCTCGATGAGCACGTGGGTGCGGCGTATATGCCCATCGATGAAGGAGGTGTGGTCGAGCTTCACCTGTTCCTCGAATTCTATCCAGTCGCCCGCGCGCTCCACCCCGAGCACTTCCTGCAGCAGTTCGGTCCAGTACTTCTGGCTCTCGCCTTTCTCGTACCCCTTCCCCTGCCATCGCTCGGCGAACATCGCCGCCGCCTGTTCTCGCTTCGTGTTGCTCATTTAGCCTTTGGGTTTTATGGTTTTGTCTCCCTCAGTTATGCACCAGCGTGCCGATGTCCTCGCCGTTGAGGACGCGCAGGAGGTTGCCGTAGATGTCCATGTTGAAGACGTAGATGGGGAGGTCGTTCTGCTTGCACATGGTGGTGGCGGTGAGGTCCATCACCTTGAGGCCGCGGTTGTAGATCTCGTCGTAGGTGATCTCGCTGAACTTGGTGGCGGTGGGGTCCTTCTCGGGGTCGGCGGTATAGACGCCGTCGACGCGGGTGCCCTTGAGCATCACGTCAGCCTCGATCTCGATGCCGCGGAGCGACGAACCCGTGTCGGTGGTGAAGTAGGGGTTGCCCGTGCCGCCGCTCATGATTGCCACCTCGCCGCGCTCCATCGCCTCGATGGCCTTCCACTTGGTATAGAACTCGCCGATGGGTTCCATGCGGATGGCGGTGAACACGCGGCTCTTCACGCCCACGGCGTCCAGTGCGCTGCTCAGGCCCAGCGAGTTGATGACCGTGGCGCACATGCCCATCTGGTCGCCCTTGACGCGGTCGAAACCCTTGCCGGCTCCCGTCAGTCCGCGGAAGATGTTGCCGCCGCCAATCACGATGCCGATCTGCACACCGAGGTCGTGCGCCTCCTTGATCTGCTGTGCATACTCGCCGAGACGCTTCTCGTCGATACCGTAACGCTGTTCGCCCATCAGGCTCTCTCCGCTCAGCTTGAGCAGTATTCTCTTGAATCGTGCCATATGTTTTTGTTTGAATTTGTTTTATGTTGTTTGATTTTGTTTGATTTTGTTTGAATGTTGTTGACTGTGCCTGCGGCACGTTGAAATTTGTTTTTTATTCTCTACACTTTACACTCTACACTCTATTCTCTAAATGAAATTTCCTTGAACGCATATCGCGAGAGGCTATGGTCGGTGCGTTCGAGGACGAGGTGCCCCGACGGCTCGATGGCATGGATGCGTGCCTCGAACTCCCCCTGTGAGTCCGCAAAGCGGTGCGTGCCGCTGCGGCGGTAGAGGTGGAGCATATAGTCGTTGCGTATGCTCTCCACGTCGCCGCGCTCCAGTTCGCCGATGCGCCGCTGGAGGTGTCCGACCATCTGCTCGAGGACGTTGCGCACGAGCACCTCGCCGCCACCAATCATGCGTAAACTCGTAGGCGTAGGGTGGGGCAGAGGCGAGTCAGCGAACGCCCACGCCGTCTGGTTGACGTTGATGCCTATGCCGGCAATCACGCGCTCGACGCTGCTCGCCGTCATCGTGGTCTCGATGAGTATGCCCGCCAGCTTGCGGTCGTCCGCGTAGATGTCGTTGGGCCATTTCACCTCCACGTCGCCGGCAAACTCAGCGCAGGCGTCGCGCACGGCGAGGGCGACGACCTGGTTGACGACGAAACTCTCAGTCGGGGGGATGGACGCAGGCGGGGCGAAGAGGAACGAGCAGAGCAGGTTGTCGCCCGTCGCGCTCTCCCATGTGTTGCCCGCCTGTCCGCGCCCCGCCGTCTGCCTCTCCGCCGTCACCACCGTGAGGGCGGTGGGGCAGGGCGGACGGTACGTGCGCAGGAAGTTGTTCGTCGAGTCCACCTCGCGCAACTCTATCCAGCGGAACCGCGGACTATCGTCAAGACAAATATGCAGCATAAACCACAGATTAACACAGATTTATAACACAGATTAACACGGATATTTTTACCCTCTACCCTCTACTCTTTACACTTTACACTCTACACTCTAAACTCTATTCTCTAAACGTTATCCCAAACTCCCTCATCAGCCTGAAGTCATTATCGGTCAGATGGAGCTGGTCGAGGCGGAGCGGCTCGTTGCGGTCGCTGAGGAAGAGGCGGTCGCCGGGCACGTAGGTGCTGTCGCAGAGCGAGTGGTCGCGCCGGAGCGACTGGCACTTGATGCCGGCGGCGTCGAGGAGCGTGTGGAAGACGACGCGTCCGGGGCTGAGCGGCTGCTCCCGGTTGGCCATCAGCATGCCCACCTTGTCGGGATGGGTATTATTGAAAGCCGCATTCGTCCAGATGGTGAACGGCACGGCGAGCTGGTAGAAGCTCACCACGGGACTGGCGTGGAGGAAGTTCTCGCGCTCGTCGTCGTAGATGTCCTCGCCGTGGTCGCTCGTGAACAGCACCATGGCGGGCGTCGCGCCGTCGGTCATGGCTATCAGGCTGTCCACCACCATGTCGGTGTAGAGCATCGTGTTGTCGAAGGCGTTGATGAGCTCGTCGTGGTTGCGGGCGGCGAGCATCACGTCGCCGCAGGGCTGGAATACCTTGGGGAACGAATCGGGGATGCGGTCGCAGTACTTGAAGTGGCTGCCGTAGAGGTGGAGCACGAAGAGGCGCTTGGGGTGCGAGGCGGTCGCGTCGAGCGCCTCGCGCATGGCGGTCAGCATGTCGGCGTCGTCGGGCAGGCGGTCGGGGTGGTCGTCGCGTATGTAATGGCGCATGTCCGCCTCGCGACTGTAGTGGTCGATGAGCGAGCCGTTGTTAGCCTGGTTGCTGATATATGCCGTGTAGAAGCCAGCCTCGCGGAAGGCGGCGATCAGGCTGCGCTCGTCGTACATGGGCGAGGGGTCGATGGCCTCGGCGGCGGTGAGCAGGAGGGGAACGCTCTTGTGTGTCGTGTTGCTCTGGCTCAGCACGTCGCGGTAGGTGATGAGCCCCTGGCGCACGGCGAGGCGCGGCGTCGTGTTGCGCTCGTAGCCGTAGAGGCCGAAGTTGAGGCTGCGCGCCGTCTCGCCGATGATGAACACGTAGGTCTCGGGCTCCGAGGCGTCGTGGCTGCTCGTGGCGTTGAACGTGAAGTCGCGGCTGTTGGCGTCGTAGCGCATCAGCTGCCAGTAGCGGTAGATGGCCATGCCCGCGTTGTAGGTGACGCTGACGGGATAGACATCGGCGGCGAAGCGGAAGGGGGTGAACATCTGCAGCATGACGCAGAGCACCGTGCTGCCCACCAGCATGGGCAAGGCGATGACGCGGCGCAGGTAGTGGCGCCACTCGTCGTCGAAATACTTCCTCTTGCGCCACGAGATCGACGCCCAGACGAGCATGAAGATGTAGATGGAGCAGAAGATGATGACACCGCCGATGATGTTGCCGAGGAGCTCGCCCGCCTCGTTGGCGTTGGTGGCGGCGAGGTTGAGGAACATGTCCACCGAGATGGGCGAGTTGCCGTAGAGCCAGAGCAGCACGCACTGGAAGGCTCCGAAGAAGACGAAGAGGAACAGCACGTAGTATTGCTTGCCCGGCTTCTTGCCGAGCAGCATCAGGCTCGAGAAGAGTCCGATGCCGAAGAGTAGCTGCGCCACGTTGGTGTACCATGGCAGCGGTTCGGTGAACGTCATCAGTATGTTGGGCATCATCAGTGTCAGTGCGAACACGACATACTGAAGCCGTATGCTGGAGACAAGCGTATATATTATGTGTTGCAGTTTCATCGTTTTTTTTATTTTATGGGAGTTATCGGGAGTTAACTCGCGTTCGCTCGTGGAGTTAACTCGCTTGCGCTCGTGGGAGTTAACTGGAGTTGTTTTCTTCCGTTAACTCCAAGCGCCGTAGGCGCATAACTCCCATTTATTAACTTCCGTTTACTCCTGTTTATTCAAGAGCGAAGCGACTTTCTCGCGCATCTGCCGGTAGGTGGGGCAGTCGCGGAAGTCGGTGCTCTTGCGCAGCACGAGCTCGGCGGAGCATTGGCTGTGGTGGTAGGCGGCGAGTTCGTTCTGCCGCTGGGTCTCGTGCACCGCCTTGCGCTGGATCTCGCGTTCGCGTTCGCGCCGCAGTTCGGTGCAGATGGGGACGATGATGGGCAGCACGATGTTGTCCATCAGTGTGTGTCCCTGGATGTAGAGGTAGGTCTGCTCGGGTGTGCACCCGAGGCGCACGACCTCCTCGGTGAGTTGCTTGTAGTCCTTCCGCGCCTGCGGGAAGGTGCGCTGGAGCGCGCTGATTCGTTTGTTCACCCTGCGACGCACCTGTTCGATGGTCTGCTCGGGGTGGTAGATGTTGATGTCCTCGAAAGCCACCGTCTGTGCGAAGTGGCTCACGCTGAAGTGGTTGTGCAGTCCGTGGCGGTGTGTCCACACCAGCCATACGAAGAGCGGGTGCATCACTACGGACAGTTGGCGCATCATCTCCTCGATGTCCACCAGGCGGCGGTCGTTGAGCGTCGCCATCACGCACACCTCGTGTAGGCGGGGGGCGTAGCACTGGTAGCTTTCGATGGCGTAGGCGTAGGTGTGGACGATGTAGGGATTGTTGCACACGTCGTGGCTCATCGGCGTCGAGCCCTGGAGCATGTAGTCGAGGTCGGCGTCGACGCAGGCGATCAGGTTGGGGCCCAGCCGCTGCGTGATGGCGAGTTTCTTGCCGTGCGTCAGCGTGCGGCTCGTCGGCAGCATCACGTCGAAGCGCCTCTCCGCCGTCTCAAACTCCGCCAGCACCGACCGCCAGAACACCACATCGTCGTAGCTCTCCACATAAGCCACTATGCGCTCAGCCCGCCGTGTTCCCTGCAGCCTGTTCGCCGCCCCTATGTAGAGCGATGTGATATGTTCGTCCAGCCTCTTCCCCACCGTCTGATTTTTAATATTTTACACTCTACACTCTACTCTCTACACTCTACACTCTACACTCTACACTCTATTCTCTGACAATGTCTTCCACGTCCGTCACCGCATCCTGCCAGCCGTTCATGATGAGGGCGGGCGAGTGGGTGGTGAGGATGACCTGGGCGTTGGGGTTGAGCCTGCGCACGAGGGCGATGAGCTGTTGCTGCCACTCGATGTGGAGCGAGATCTCGGGCTCGTCCATGAAGAGCGTGTAGTGCTCGCGGTCCTGCACCAGCACGGTGAGCAGGATGACCAGCATCTGCTTCTCGCCGCTCGACAGCTGGTAGGGCTGTAGCGTCTCGCCGTACTGCGTGAAGACGATCTCGTTCGACGTGCGTACGATGGTCTTGCCCGTCTCGCAGAAGAGGTCGTCGACGATGTCGAAAAACTCCGTCTTGCTCGCCGCCATCTGCTGCGCCTGTGCCTGTGCGTCCGCCACGCCGCTCGTGAAGAGGGCGAGGATGCGGTTCGACACGTTCACCTGGTAGTCGAGGTAGCGCCGCTGGAGTTGGTAGAGCTGCCAGTCCAGTTCCGTCAGCAGCATGGCATCGGTCACGCGCGTCAGCGCCTCGCTGTGCATCAGCGGGCGGTCGAAGCTGTGCACCACATCATAGCGCACGCAGTCTGCCTCCTCGATGTCGAAGGTCAGGCGCACGCCCGGCGACGGGCTCTGCGGGAGCAGTCCCTCGATCGAGCGGCGCAGTATGGTTGTCTTGCCCACACCGTTCACGCCGCTCAGTATGTTCACGTCGGGACTCAGGTCCCACACCACGTGCCTGTGGCCGCTCCACAGCGACTCTATCTCTATGCGTTTGATGTAGTTGGCGGTCATTGTTTTGATGGGAGTTAACGGGAGTTATCGGGAGTTATGCGCCGTTGGCGCTGGGAGTTAGCGGTAGATTTGCGCCTGCGGCGCTGGGAGTTGTCGGTAGATTTGCACCGTTTGGGCTGTGAGTTAACGGAATGGGAGTTAACGGAAAGTGGCGGTAAAGGCCATCTCCCGTTAACTCCCACGAGCGAAGTGAGTTAACTTCCGCTAACTCCCGCTAACTCCCGAAAGCGATTACACATTCGGGTTGATGCTCTTCCACTCAGCCACGGGGGGCAGCACGCCCATGCCAATCACCTGGTCGCGGAGGGCGGTGAGGTGCTTGTAGCTGTTGTCGAGGGCGGCGAGCTCGCTCTCGGTGCCCGAGATAGCCTTGCAGTAAACGCCGTCGGCGGTGATGCGGCTCGGCATGGCCATCATTACGTGGTGATACTTCTCGGTGCTCACGTAGCAGCCTGCGGGCCATGTGAACTCCTTGCCTCCCATTGCGGCGGCGATCATCTCGATGCTCACGTACGAGGGGCTCTGGAACGATGAGCGTCCGCGCAGCTTGATGATGGCGGCTCCGCCCTGGGTCACGGCCTGCTGCATGGCGGCCCACTCCTCGGCGCTCAGTGTCTTGCCGTTGACGGCGATGCCCTTGGCGATGATGTCAAGCAGGGGAGTGCCCTGAACGGTCGTGGGGCTTGCGAACACAGCCATCTGCTCACCGTGGCCGCCGAACGTGCATGCGTTCTCCACCTCGCACTGGCGTACGCCGAAGTGCTTGGCGAGGGCGCTCTGCAGACGTGTCGAGTCGAGGGCGGCGAGGGTGGTCACCTGGTTGGGCTTCAGACCCGAGTAGATGAGGGTCACCAGACCCGTGATGTCGGCGGGGTTGAAGATGATGGTCACGTGCTTCACGTCGGGGCAGTACTTCTTGATGTTCTCGCCCAGCTCGCGTGCTACCTGTGCGTTGCCGGCCAGCAGGTCCTCGCGCGTCATGCCCTCCTTGCGGGGAGCGCCGCCCGAAGACACGATGTACTTGGCTCCCGCGAATGCCTCGGCGGGGTCGGTGGTGGCGGTGATGTTGGCCTCGCCGAATCCGCAGTGGCGCATCTCCTCAGCCACGCCCTCGGGGCTGAACACGTCATACAGGCACAGGTTTGAGCTCAGGCCCATCATCAGGGCGCTCTGAGCCATGTTCGAACCAATCATGCCGGCGGCACCCACCAGCACGAGCTTCTCGTCAGTTAAGAATTGCATAGTTGTAACTTTTTTATGTGTTAATAGTTTTGATTTGTCTCTCGCTGTTTTTCGTCCGTTTGGCAAAGTTACGCTTTTTCCTTGTATAATGCAAGCAAAAAGCGAAAAATCTTTTCCTTAAGTTTCGCTGCGCTCAACTTTTTGGGTTCATGGGTTCGGACAGTTGCGGGTTCAAGGGTTAATATGCCTGTGATGCTTCAAGAAACCTAACCCCATAACCTTTTAACCCTTTAACCCTTTAACCCGCTCAAATTGAGCCTGCTCAATTTGAGCTTAGTGCCTGAACACGTGGTTGTAGATTTTCTCCGTTGCTCCCGCTCCGCCCTCGATATACTCGGCGCACTTGCGTCCGCAGAGCTTGCGGAAGCGCTCGTTGTCGATGAGGCGGTTCATGGTCGAGTTGAACTCGTCGCGGTCGGTCACCTCGCGGCAGCCGCCGCTCGCCAGCAGTTCCTGCGCCTCGCGGAAGCGCTCGTTGTTGGGTCCGATGATGACGGGGATGCCGTAGACGGCCGCCTCGGGCACGTTGTGGATGCCCACGCCGAAGCCTCCGCCCACCATGGCGAAGTCGGCATGGCGGTAGATGCTCGAGAGCAGTCCGAAGCAGTCGATGATGAGGCACTCGGCCGCGCCGACGTTCTCCTCCGTCGCCTGCGTGTAGCGCAGGCTCGGACGCGTGAGCTTGCCCTCGATCTGGCGCAGGTGGTCCTCGTCGATGACGTGGGGCGCGATGATGAGGCGCATGTCACGGTGCTCGTTGAAATATGGGATAAAAAGGTCCTCGTCGGGCGGCCAGCTGCTGCCCGCCACGAACGTGAACGGGGCGTCGCCGCGGAACTTCTCCACGAGGGGCAGCTCCTTAGCCGCCCGCTGGATGTCCATCACGCGGTCGAAGCGCGTGTCGCCCACGATGGTGACATTGCTGATTCCCAGTCCCCTGAGCAGGTGGCGGCTCTCCTCGTTCTGCACGAAGAAGTGGCGTATGCGGCGCAACACCTTGGCGTACTTGCGTCCGTACCAGCGGAAGAAGATCTGGTTCGGCCGGAAGATGGAGCTGACGCTGTAGACGGGTATGCCGCGGCGCTGGCAGGCGGTGATCATGTTGGTCCAGAACTCGTACTTGATGAAGAACGCCATCTCGGGCTGCACGAGCCGGAAGAAGCGTTTCACGTTGCCCGGCGTGTCGAAGGGCAGGTAGCAGATGATGTCCGCCCCGGCGTAGTTCTTGCGCACCTCGTAGCCCGAGGGCGAGAAGAAGGTGAGCAGGATCTTATATTCGGGATGCTCGGCGCGCAGACGCTCCATGAGCGGCCGTCCCTGCTCGAACTCGCCCAGGGAGGCGGCGTGGAACCACACGTAGCGTTCGCCCGCCTTCACTTTCTCGCGCAGGATGCGGAACGACTCCCGGCGCCCTCTCATCATCTGGCGCGCCTTCTTGTGGAAGGGCGAGGCGGCGGCGATGGCGAGCGTATAGAAGAATATGGCTATCGAATACACTTGTCTGTGAAAAAAAGTTTTTTTGATGTTCGTATCGGACTGCAAATTTACTGCTTTTTTCCCATTCTTGCAATAAATCGGGCGCGCGAAATGGAATTTTGTGGCCGACAGACCCCGCAAGCGGGAAAAAAAGTGTAACTTTGCAAGTTGAAACCATACGACACATGAGTAGATACAACAGCAAGAAACTGCTTTCGAAGCGCGACGCCTACCTGCGGCTGCTGCTCGCGGCGGTCTGCCTGGCGCTGATCGTGGTCGCCCTGCCCCGCGGCGGCGGACAGACCTATTCGGCGCGCGAGGGGCTGCCCTGGTACGGCCGCGAGCTGGTGGCTCCCTTCGAGTTCCCGTTGCTCAAGAGCGACCGGCAGCTGCAACTCGAGCAGGACAGCGTCCGCCGCTCGTTCTCGCCCTATTTCAAGACCAATGCGGAGACCAAGGTGGTCATGCTCACCGAGTGGCGCAAGGAGGCGTCGCGCCTGACGCGCGACCGTCTGCTCACCTCCGAGCTCGCCGCCCAGATCGACCGCCGTCTCCAGGAGGTCTACGACCGCGGCGTCATCTCGGCGGCGGAGTTCGACAGCAAGGTGGCGGGCATCGGCTCGCAGTCGATCAGCGTCATCTCGGGCAAGACCTTCGACGTGCGCTACACCGACGAGATCTACACGCCCAAGACCGCCTACCACTACATCATCAGCGACGTGCCCGAGACGGTGAACAAGCAGATGAACCTCGCCGCCTACATCCAGGCCAACCTCGTCTACGACAGGAAGCGCACCGACGAGGCCCTCGCCGAGCGGCTCGAGGACGTGCTGCCCACGAGCGGACTGGTGATGAAGGGCACGCGCATCGTCGACCGAGGCGAGATCGTCACCCCCGAGATCGTCCATGCCATCAACTCGCTCAACAGCGAGATGGAGCGCCGCAACAGCACCATCGTGACCGACTACTACGCCCTCCTCGGACAGGTCATCTACGTCATGCTCGTCCTCATGGGCTTCGCCTCCTACCTGCTCCTGTTCCGCTCCGACTATGTGACCAGCATGCGCCACGTCTGCCTGCTCGCCATGCTCGTGACGGTGATGCCCGTGGTCACCGCCCTCGCCGTGCGCCTGTCGCTCTTCAACGTCTATGTGCTGCCCTTCGCCGTCGTGCCCATCGTGGCGCGCGTCTTCACCGACTCGCGCACGGCCACGATGACGCTCACGGCGAGCGTGCTGCTCTGCGCCATGCCGCTCACCCAGCCCTTCCAGTTCATCGTCGTGCAGCTGGTATGCGGCTCGGTCGCCATCTACAGCCTGCGCGAGCTCAGCGAGCGCTCGCAGCTCTTCCGCTGCGCCCTCCAGGTGACCCTCGCCGCCCTCGCCGCCCGTCTGGCGGTCGACATGATGGACGAGTGGGCGTCGACGCTCGTGGGCCTGCTCTACTATGCGAGCATACTCATCTGCGGCGTCCTGCTGCTGTTCACCTATCCGCTCCTCTTCATGATCGAGCGTCTGTTCGGCTTCACGAGCAACGTGACGCTCGTCGAGCTGAGCAACATCAACACCGTCCTCCTGCGCCGACTCAGCGAGGAGGCCCCCGCGACGTTCCAGCATGCCATGCAGGTGGCTAACCTCTCGGCTGAGGTGGCGAACGCCATCGGTGCGAAGCCACAGCTCGTGCGTACGGGAGCCCTCTACCACGACATCGGCAAGCTCCACCATCCCGCCTTCTTCACCGAGAACCAGCAGGGAGGCGTCAACCCCCACGACCGCCTCACGCCCACGCAGTCGGCGCGCGTCATCATCGGCCATGTGACCACGGGTCTCGAGCTGGCGGCGGAGTACAACCTGCCCAAGGTCATCCGTGAGTTCATCTCCACCCACCACGGCACGTCCAAGGCGGGCTATTTCTACGCCAAGGAGCGCGAGGCGCACCCCGGCGAGGAGGTCGACGCCGCGCCGTTCACCTATCCCGGCCCCAACCCGACGACCGCCGAGCAGGCGATTCTCATGATGTGCGACGCCGTCGAGGCGGCTTCGCGCAGCCTGAGCGAGTACAACGACGAGAGCATCAGCGGCCTGGTCAACAGGATCGTCGACTCTCAAGTGGCCTCGGGAGCCTTCGCCCTCTGCCCCGTCACGTTCCGCGACATCGATGTGGCGAAGCGGGTGCTCAAGGAGAAGCTCCACACCATCTACCACACGCGCATCAGCTACCCCGACACCATTCAGGTGGCTCCCGCGCCTTCCACTAACGAAAACGCATAACACACCATGGCAAAACTAATTGCAAAAACCCTCGGCCTCCTCCTCCTGTTCCTCGTCGTGCAGCAGTTCGTGGCGGCGCTCATAGGCACCACCCTCTACATGTCGCAGAACGGCGTCATGGAGGAGGTGACAGCCAACCCGGACCTGACGCGCGACACGCAGTGGCTCACCGACTTCTCGCAGCGGATGCTTCAGGACCCCGACTTCCTGCTCCTCAACGTGGGCATCGGGCTCTCTGTCTCCTCGCTCCTCTACATCCTTATCATGCTCGTCACAGGCTGGGCGCACCGCGGCACCCATCGCACCACGTGGCAGTCCGTCCTCTGGGCCCTGCTCTTCGCCGTGCCCGTCATCGTCGTGGGCAACGTGGTGGCTGAGCTCTCGGGCGTCGAGGACATGATGGAGGGCATCGTCGAGCGCGCCGCCCACACCACGTGGGGCGTGCTGAGCATCGCCGTCCTCGGCCCCGTCGCCGAGGAGGTTTGCTACCGCGCCGGCATCATGGGGCTGTTCATCAAGGAGGCGCGCGACACGGGCAACCTGCGCCTCGTCATCAC
>JABUTZ010000029.1:58990-66430 GCA_021443415.1 Bacteroidaceae bacterium
GTCCTCTTCGCCGGCGTCCACGTCAACCCCGTCCAGGTCGTCTTCGCCACGTTCATGGGTCTGCTCCTCGGCTGGATCTACCTCCGCACGGGCAGTCTCTGGCCCTGCATCGCCCTCCACATAGCCAACAACTCGACGGCGGTCCTCATGGCTCGCTGCTGTCCCGAGGTCGACAGCGTTGTCGCCCAGCTTGGCGGTCCCATCCCCACCGCCTGCATCTGCCTCATCAGTCTCTGGGTCATCTACCTTCTCTTCACCCGCTACCAGTACATAGCCCCCTCTGAATAAGACCATTCCGGGTTCCGTGTGGCAAACGACAGTTTGCCAAAAAACCAACCCAATTACCCAATTACCGAATTACCCAATTACCGAATTACCCGATAACCCAATTACCGAATTACCGAAAAAACCCAAAAAATATGAAAAAACTCTTTTTCCTCGCAGTCCTCGCACTGCTCTCTTCGGTGGCCGTCTCCCAGGAGATGCCCCAGCTGCCCAAGGACCCCGCCATCCTCTACGGCACACTGCCCAACGGCCTGACCTACTACGTGCGCCAGAACGCCGAACCCAAGGGCCAGGCGGAGTTCTACATCGCCCAGAAGGTGGGCTCGATGCAGGAGGAGGACAACCAGCTCGGCCTCGCCCACTTCCTCGAGCACATGTGCTTCAACGGCACAACCCACTTCCCCGGCAAGAACCTCATCAACTACCTTGAGTCGATCGGCGTGCAGTTCGGCCGCAACCTCAATGCCTACACCTCGTTCGACCAGACGGTCTACAACATCTCCGCCGTGCCCGTGAGCCGCGAGGGCATCATCGACTCGTGCCTCCTCGTGCTCCACGACTGGAGCAGCGACCTCCTTCTCGAGGACAAGGAGATCGATGCCGAGCGCGGAGTCATCCACGAGGAGTGGCGCACAGGCAACGCCATCCAGCGCATCTACACCAACCTCCTGCCCCAGGTCTATCCCAACAACCGCTACGGCAACCGCATGCCGATAGGCACGATGGAGGTGGTCGACAACTTCCCTTACCAGACGCTGCGCGACTACTACCACACATGGTACCGCCCCGACCTGCAGGCCGTGCTCGTCGTCGGCGACATCGACCCCAAGCAGATCGTCGAGAAGATCAAGAAGACCTTCGCCGACATCCAGAAGCCCAAGAAGGCCCAGAAGCGCGAATACTTCCAGGTCGAGGACAACAAGGAGCCCATCGTGGGCATGGCGGCGGACAAGGAAATGGCCACCAACCAGGTCATGCTCATGTGGAAGAGCGACGTGATGGAGCCGAAGATGAAGAACACACCGATGTTCTTCATGACCAAGTACATCGAGGCGGCTATCGGCCAGATGCTCAACATGCGCATCGCCGAGCTGATGCAGAAGGGCGAACCTCCCTTCCTCGACGCGCGCTTAGGGTTTGGCGAGTATCTCGTCAGCAAGACCAAGGACGCTACGACCTACGCCATCGCCTATCCCGACGGAGGGCTTGACCGCGCCCTCGCCGCCGCCTACACCGAGTTGCTCCGCGCCGCCCGCCACGGCTTCACCGTGGGCGAGTACATGCGTTTCTACGAGAACTACATGCGCATGTACGAGCAGGCCTACACCGAGCGCGACAAGCGCACCTCCAACGAGTATGTCGAGGAGTACGTGCGCAACTTCCTCGACGACGAACCCATCCCGGGCATCGAGACTGAGTACAAGCTCGTCACTTCAATCGCTCCCAACCTGCCCCTCGACGCCATCAACCAGGTGGTCAAGGAGAACCTCGTCACCGACGAGAACTTCGTCATCGCTCTCATGAACACAGCCACCGACACGCCGACCACCAAGGAGCGCATACTCGCCATCATCGACAGCGTGAAGAACTGCGAGATAGAGGCTTACGTCGATGAGGTCATCGACCGCCCGCTGCTCGCTGCCATCCCCACCGAGGGCAGGATTGTCAAGGAGGAGGACGGTGTCTTCGGCAGCAAGGTGCTGACCCTCAGTAACGGCGTGCGCGTCGTGATGCGCAGCACCGACTTCCAGGCCGACGAGATACTCCTCACCGCCTACCGCCACGGCGGCACGGGTGTCTTCGAGGACAGCGACGTGGAGCAGCTTGAGTGGATCGACACCATGCACGGCATCGTGGGCATGGGCGACTTCAGCGCCATCGACCTCCAGAAGGTGCTCGCCGGCAAGCACGTGAGCGTGAGCGCCTCGCTGGGCGAGAACGCCGAGGCCCTGAGCGGCAACGCTTCCGTCCGCGACCTCGAGACGATGCTCCAGCTCACCACCCTCTGCTTCGCTCCCATGCGCACCGACGAGGAGGCCGTCAACGCCTTCCGCAAGCGCGCCCGCCAGGCTCTCGAGATGCAGGCTGCCGACCCGATGACGGCGTTCCGCGACACGATCACATGGACGATGGCTAAGAACAAGAGCCGCGTCGTCTTCGCCAAGCCCGAGCTCGTCGACCGCATGAGCTTCGACCGCATCAAGCAGATCTATGACAGCCGCTTCGACCACGCCGACAACTTCACCTTCTTCTTCGTGGGCAACCTCGAGGGCGACTCCGTAAAGACAAAGATCGCCCAGTACCTTGGCTCACTGCCCGTCAAGGGTGTCGAGGACAAGGCGGTCAACCGCGACAAGGGCGACGGACGAGGTGTCGCCGAGAACCAGTTCAGCCGCGACCTCGAACAGGAGGTCAGCACCGTATGCATGGGCTGGCGCGGCGACATGGAGTTCAACATGAAGAACGACATCATGATGGACATCTTCGTGGGAGCCGTCGACAAGGTGCTCCTCGAGAAGATGCGCGAGGAGGCGGGAGCCACCTACAGCCCGCAGGTGATGGGCGGTGTCACCCCGACCGTCTTCGGCGACGAGGCGAGCTTCATGGTCATCTTCCAGACAGGCCCCGACATGCGCGACCGCCTCATCGAGATGGCGCGCACCGAGATAGTCCGCGTGCTCGCCGAGGGCATCGGCGACGAGCAGATCGCCAAGTCGCGCCAGCTGCTCATCAAGAACTACAAGGAGGCGCAGCGCAAGAACAGCGCCATGTCAAGCTACCTTACCTATTATTATAAATATGGCAAGGACGTGGTGACCGACTACCTCCAGACCGTGCTCGACGTCACCAGCGACGAGGTGTGCGCCTTTGCACGCAAGCTCTTCGACCAGAACAACCGCATGGTTGTCTCTATCAGCCCCGAGAAGAAGTAAGACCTGACTGAGGTTTCGCAAGCCGAGCTTGCGAAGACTGCAAACTACAAAGTACAGACTACAGACCCTATAGGATAGCATAGCCTTGAAAAGTCTGTAGTTTGTAGTCTGAAGTCTGAAGTCTCAAGTGAGGTTGTGAAACAAACGAAACTTGAATTTATCATAATGAGACGACTTTCATCCCTCTTTGTCCTCGCCGCCCTGCTGCTCGCGACTTCCGTGAGCGCCCAGCGGCAGGTGCGGCTTGAGCCGCTGCCCATGGACACGGCTGTGCGCTACGGCGTGCTGCCCAACGGCTTGACCTACTACGTGCGCCACAACGCCGAACCGAAAGGACAGGCGGAGTTCTACATCGCCCAGCGCGTGGGCTCGATCCAGGAGGAGGACCACCAGCTGGGCCTCGCCCACTTCCTCGAGCACATGTGCTTCAACGGAACAAAACACTTCCCGGGCAAGAACCTCATCAACTACCTCGAGACCATCGGCGTGCAGTTCGGCCGCAACCTCAATGCCTACACCAGCATCGACCAGACGGTCTACAACATCTCGGCTGTGCCCGTGAGCCGCGAGGGCATCGTGGACTCGTGCCTGCTCATCCTCCGAGACTGGAGCAACGGACTCCTCCTTGAGGACAAGGAGATCGATGCCGAGCGCGGTGTCATCCATGAGGAGTGGCGCACGGGCAACGCCTCGCGCCGCATGTACACGGCCCTGCTGCCCCAGCTCTACCCTGGCAGCCGCTATGCCACCTGCATGCCCATAGGCACGATGGAGGTCATCGACAACTTCCCCTACAAGGCGCTGCGCGACTACTACCACACATGGTATCGCCCCGACCTGCAGGCCATCATCGTGGTGGGCGACATCGACGCCGACCGCGTGGCGGAGAAGATCCGCACCTCGTTCGCCGACATCACGCTGCCCGCCGACCGCAAGGAGCGCATCTACCTGCCCGTGGCTAACAACAAGGAGCCGATAGTGGCTGTCACGAGCGACAGCGAGAACACCTCCAACACCGTCTATCTGGCGTGGAAGAAGGAGGCGATGAGCCGCGAGCAGAAACAGACGCCCGCCGCCTATATCGAGAGCTACACGCGGGAGGCCATCGCGCAGATGTTCAACAGCCGCATCTCCGAGATGATGCAGAAGGGCGCCCAGCCGTTCATGCGTGCGAGCCTCCACTTCGGAGAGTTCTTCGTGAGCTCGACCAAGGATGCCGCCAACCTCGTCATGCGCTATGCCGATGGTAACTTCGAGAAGTCGCTTGAGACGGTCTTCGCCGAACTGCTCCGCGCCACGCGCTACGGCTTCACCGAGAGCGAGTACCGGCGCTTCAGGGACGACTACCTGCTCTCTTGGGACAAGCACTACGCCGAGCGCGAGAAGCGCAAGTCCAACTCCTACGTCCGCGAGTATGTCAACCACTTCCTCCAGGGTGATCCCATGCCGGGCATCGACATCGAGTACGACCTTTGCAAGGGACTCGCCACGCAGGTGCCCCTCGAGACCATCAATGCCATCGCCGCCCGCATCGTGACCGACGACAACCTCGTCGTGGCGTTCATGAACACTGCCACCGAGAAGGCGGCGAGTCGCGACGAGGTGCTCGCCGTCATCGACCGCGTGAAGAACGGCTCCGTCGAGGCTTACGTCGATGAGGTCGTCGACCGTCCGCTGCTCGCCGCCATCCCCACCGCCGGACGCATCGTCAAGGAGGAGGACGGCATGTTGGGCAGCCGCGTGCTGACGCTCAGCAACGGCGTGCGCGTCGTCATGCGCGCGACTGACTTCAAGGCCGACGAGATTTCGCTCTCGGGCTTCCGCAAGGGAGGCAGCTGGCAGTTTGACGACAGCGAGGCGGAGCAGACGCAGTGGATCAACTCGCTCCACGGCGTGATGGGACTCGGCGACTTCAGCGCCACCGACCTCCGCAAGGTGGTCGCCGGCAAGATGGCGGGCGCCTCGGCCAACGTGAAGAGCAACTACGACGTGGTGGCGGGCTCGAGCAACGTGCGCGACCTCGAGACGATGCTCCAGCTCCTCACCCTCCAGTTCGCCCCCCAGCGCATCGACGAGGAGGCTTTCGCCTCGTTCTGCCAGCGCGAGCGCCAGTCGCTCGAGAACCAGAAGGCGGACCCGATGAAGTCGTTCTCCGACACCGTGAAGACAATCATCACCTCCAACCCCGCGCGCCTCGTGTTCGCCACGCCCGAGATGGTGGACCGTATCGACCTCAGGCGTGTCAAGGAGATGTACGACAGCCGCTTCGACCATGCCGACGGCTTCACGTTCATCGTCGTGGGCAACATAGAGGGCGACTCCGTAAAGGCGAAGATAGCCCAGTATCTCGGCTCGCTGCCGGTCAAGGGCGTCGAGGACAAGTTCGTCGACCGCAACATGCACCTGCGTCCGGGCATGCACCAGAGTGTGTTCGAGCGCGAGATGGAGATGGACCGCAGCACCGTCTATATCGTGTGGGGCGGCAGCACGGAGTACAACATGCGCAACAACATCCTCATGCAGATGTTCGTCCACGCCCTGCGCAACGCCCTGCTCACGAAGATGCGCGAGGAGGCGGGCGCCACCTACAGCCCAGGCGTCGGCGGCAACGTCTCGCCCTATTACTACGGTGACGAGGCGGAGCTCATCGTCTCGTTCCAGACCAACCCCGGCATGCGCGAGACTCTGATCCGCATTGCCGAGGAGGAGGTGGAGCGCATAGCCAATGAGGGCATCCCCGCCGACCAGCTCCAGAAGTCGCAGCAGCTCTTCGTCAAGAACTTCACCGAGGGCGAGCGCCAGAACGGCAGCATGATGTCCTACCTGACCAACTTCTACCGCTATGACCGCGACCTGCACACCGGCTACGTGGAGGCCGTCAACGCCGTCACCTCCGACGACGTGCGCCTCTTCGCCCGCCAGCTCCTCGACCAGCACAACCGCGTCCTGGTCTCGATGAGCCCGAAAAAATAAATGTTTCGCAAGCGGTGCTTGCGAAGACTACAGACTACAGACTACAAACTACAAACTACAGACTACAGACTACAGACTACAAACTACAAACTACAGACTACAAACTACAGACTGATAAGCAAGGTGGACAGACAAAAAAAGTCTGTACTCTGCGGTCTGTAGTCTGTAGTCTCGGCAAAGCCGAACAACCATGCAACAATATCTCTCCCTCCTTCGCCGCATACGCACCGAAGGCACCATCAAGACCGACCGCACGGGCACGGGCACGCAGAGCGTGTTCGGCCACCAGATGCGCTTCGACATGGCTGACGGCTTCCCGCTCGTCACCACCAAGAAACTCCATCTCAAGAGCATCATCCACGAACTGCTGTGGTTCCTCGCCGGCGACACCAACGTCAAGTACCTGCAGGACAACGGCGTGCGCATCTGGAACGAGTGGGCTGACGAGGACGGCTCGCTCGGTCATATCTATGGCTACCAGTGGCGCTCGTGGCCCGACTACCGTGGTGGCTCCATCGACCAAATCCAGCAGGCGGTCGATGCGATCCGCAACAACCCCGACAGCCGCCGCATCATCGTGAGCGCATGGAACGTGGCGGACCTCGACAACATGAACCTGCCGCCCTGCCACGCCTTCTTCCAGTTCTACGTCGCCGACGGACGCCTGAGCCTCCAGCTCTACCAGCGCAGCGCCGACAGCTTCCTCGGTGTGCCGTTCAACATCGCCTCCTACGCCCTCCTGCTCCAGATGATGGCTCAGGTGACGGGCCTTGAGTGCGGCGACTTCGTCCACACCCTCGGCGATGCCCACGTCTATCTCAACCACTTCGAGCAGGTCGACCTCCAGCTCACGCGCGACCCCCGTCCCCTCCCTCGCATGCTCATCAACCCCGACGTCAAGGACATCTTCTCCTTCCGCTACGAAGATTTCCAACTCGAGGGCTACGACCCGCACCCGCACATCGCGGGCAAGGTGAGCGTGTAGGAAGCCCCGGCGGCTAAAATAACCCAATTACCCCTCAACCCTCCAACCCCTCAACCCCATGATATCCATCATCGCCGCCATTGCGCGCAACAACGCCCTCGGCCTCCGGGGCAAACTCCTCTACTGGCTCCCCAACGACCTGAAGCGCTTCAAGGCACTCACCACGGGCCACACCATCATCATGGGCCGCAAGACCTTCGAGAGCCTGCCCAAGGGCGCCCTGCCCAACCGCCGCAATGTCGTGCTGACGCGCGGCGGGCAGTC
>JABUTZ010000029.1:66792-70973 GCA_021443415.1 Bacteroidaceae bacterium
ATCTTTGCACCGAAATAAATTATCGTATATCAATAATAACTTTAGTAATAACAACAAAAACCAATGCCTTATGAAAAAGAAGTTCAATTTCATCTGCGTCCTAATCATCGCGACCATCGTCTGCGGAGTGGCCCTGCCCCAGGTTTACACCTATTCGCTGATCTTCGACGGCAACTTCATGGAGAATGTGCGCGAAGCGAAGGCGCAGTCGCAATTAAACATCGGCTCCGAGGCAGGCGCCCTCGAGATTATTCCCAAGAAGTTTCCCTTTGCTCGCCCCGACAGCATCTACAACAAGCGCACGGGACGCTACGACCGCATGATGGTGCTCAGCGCCCTCGTCGACACCAACCAGCCTAAGTCCGCTGCCTCTTTTCAGGTCTGGGTTTCGGCGCTCGGCATCGTCAATGGCATCCTGACGTTCGTCTGCCTCACGTTTTTCGCCAAGATTGTGCTTGCCGTGCGCCGTGGCGAGATCTTCCTCCCGAAGATAGAGCGATGGATGCGCTACTGCGGTTTCGCCCTCATCGGCTGCTACGCCTGCCAGTGGGCAATCCTGCTCATGAACCATTTCCACAACGTCGCCGTGTTCGAGTTCGAGCACTACAACATCAGCTTCAACACCTGGCCCTCGCTCTACGTCATCCTCTCAGGCCTCGGCCTGCTCATGATAGCCGAGCTCTTCGCCATCGCCCGCAAGATGCAGGAGGAGCAGGCGCTCACCATCTGAACCAACCGCTTAAAACTCATTTGCAAAGATGCCGATAATAGTCAATGTAGATGTCATGCTCGCCCGCCGCAAGATGCAGTCGGCCGAGCTCGCCGAGAAGATTGGCATCACGCCTGCCAACCTCTCCATCCTCAAGACGGGCAAGGCGAAAGCCATCCGTTTCTCCACCCTCGAAGCCATCTGCCACGCCCTCGACTGCCAGCCCGGCGACATCCTCGAGTTCCGCGCCGACGACTGATCCTTGGTCGCCCATGTTCTCAGAACAAGTCCTCGATGGTGAGCGTTTTCTGGATTCCGTTCAGTGAGTATTCGTTCTCCTTAAGCCCTTGCGACGTTATCATCGTAAGCAGAACTGACTTGCGTGGGAATTTGTCCCTTGCCGCGTCCATGCGTTGCCGGATCTTGTTCCATTCGGATTTTGTGATGGCGTAGGCCGATGTGCCGTACTTCATTTCGCACAGGTTGACAAAGTTGTCGGCGCGCTCGATGACCATGTCAATCTGTGCGCCATCAGTGTTCAAGGCATACGTCTTCGTCCCTATCCCGGAGATGCCGAGGGCATGCTTGATCTCGTAGGCGTGTGCAAGGCATAGCCTCTCGAACGAAAGTCCGAGCCATGCGGCATGCCGGGGCTGGCCTTGCAGGTGCATCCAGGTGTCTTCGTCATAGTCCTTGCCTCCGTGGATGAAATGGTAGTAGAACAGGGTGTAGAAGTCCATCAGCTGATAGATGAACTTGGCGTTGCCCACGCTCGTGTACTTCCTGATAAAACCGCACTGCTCCAACTCCTCGAGCTTGCGCGTAAGCCCGCCGCCATTCGTTATTCTGGTCGCAGCGACAATATCGTCACGCGTCATTCCTTTCTTCCTTGAGTTCAGGGCACGGACAATCTTTACGTAGTCTTCGCTATGCGTGAAGAGCGAGTCATAGAGATTCGCAAACTCGTCTTCCAGCAGGGCGGATGGATTGAAGAACATACGGTCGATGTTTTGCGCCAGGCTCATCGACTTGTCAATGTGCTGCAGGTAGAAGGGGATGCCTCCCATTGCCATATAGCACTCGGCTACGGCTTGCTTGCTCCACCTTATGCCCTTGGAGAGCAGAAACGCATTGGTCTCGGACAACGTGAACGGTTGGAGGTGTATCTTGCAGGTCAGCCTGTTGTGAAGGCCTCCCCGGCTGCGAATCAGGTTCTTCACCATCCACGACGCGGCGGATCCGCAGACAATGAGCACGATGTCGGTGCGCGACGTGCACCATTTGTTCCAGAAGAGGTCGAGCGCTTGCGTGAAGTTCGACTTCTGTGTGTCCATCCAGGGCAGCTCGTCGAGGAAAATCACCTTGCGGCTCTTTTTCGACCCGGACACTACGGCTTTCAGCCTGTCAAAGGCCTCGAACCAGTCTTTCGGACTTTTCATCTCGCCGCTTCCGTACTCGGTCAGGGCATCGTGGAAGCACTTTAGCTGGGATGCGCGGTCGCCGCGGCATATTCCTGTGGCGTAGAAAGTGAACTGCTGCCCGTAAAATTCTTTCACAAGATAGGTCTTGCCTACGCGCCTGCGTCCGTAGATGGCAACAAACTCGGAGGTACCCGAATTCGTTAGTCTCATCAACTCGTTCTGCTCTCGTTGTCTGCCTATAATCAGTCGTTTAGTCATTTTAGTATATCGTTATTTTTGGCTGCAAAGGTATAAAAAATCCACGTTACAGCCAAAAATAAGCCCTTTTTTCTCTTGCCGAAGATGAAAATCATGTTGTTCGTGCGTATTTTTCCCAGTCTTCCGTGTCCGTCATGCCAATTGCACAGACACTGGCTCAATAAAATCATTACCGAAGTTTTTGTTAAAAAATTTAACTTTTATTGCGTTGTTTCATAAAAAATGTGTAACTTTGCCGTCGAAGTCACGGCATGTCGCGTGTGCGCCCCGAGGCGGAATCGTGAGCCGGCATGCCATAAACACAGATGAAAGGATGAACAGGGTGAGACACATGGAGTCATGCGCAAGTTTGCCTCTAAGCGCAAGCCACGCGGGGAAATATCCCCCCCACATAAACCTCTGTGTGTCAACACCATATCACTCGCAAAGCCCTATCGTCAGGTTCAATATGCCCGACGATAGGGCTTTGTGCGTATGACAGCCCGCCGTTTCACCCGTAGTCCGCAAAGCATGACAGACAAGACATAAACCCTCAAAACATAACAGCTATGGCAAAGAAAGACTATCTGCAACCCGAAGTCAGGGCTTTTGCACTGCGGCACGCCTTCGTGCTTGCGGCATCTGAAAAAGCACCGATACCTTGTGTCCAGTTCGGCGGCGACGAACCGGGCGACGATACCGCCGAAGAGACGGAAGACTTGTTTTAACCCCATAAAACTGCTATGATTATGAAACAGACAATACAAAACACAAGACACAGGCTCGCCACGCTGCTCCTGCTCGTGGTGGCAATGTTCATATCCCAAGCGGCGAACGCCGATGTAAAGCCATCGGGCGACGGGACAGCAGACTCTCCTTACCGGATATCCAATGCAGCCGACCTGTATTGGTTTGCTAATAAGGTGAATAGCGGCTATACGGACATAAACGCCGTGCTCACAGCCGACATTGTGGTGAATGGGGATGTGCTCGATGCTGACGGCACACTCAATGGCGCAGGATTCAATGCATGGACCCCCATTGGCGATATCAACAATGAATACGCAGGAACATTTGACGGTCAGGGCCATACCATCAGCGGACTGTACTATAATGACGTAAATGGGTACTTTGTCGGACTATTCGGCCGGACTGCCAGCTACTGCAGGATAACGAATGTGGGTGTTGTGGACAGTTACTTCCGTGGAGGCTATTCTGTTGGCGGCGTGTGCGGATTTAATGATGCCTCCATTACCAACAGTTACAACACGGGAGTAGTCATAGGAAACGATAATGTTGGCGGCTTGTGCGGAACAAACACCGGCACCATTGCCAACTGCCACAACACGGGAGTAGTCAATGGAGAGGATAATGTCGGCGGCGTGTGCGGAAGCGCATCCGGTGGAACTATCACCAATGCTTATTACCTTAACGGTAAGGCAGACAACGGTGTAGGGAAAATTAGTAGTGGCTCGGTGGAAACGACGGAGATGCTCGCCTCGCAGTTCGCCAGCGGCGAGGTGGCATGGCTACTCAACGGCTCGGCGGCAGGCGAAAGCCCCATCTGGAGGCAGACGATTGGCGAGGACAAATATCCCGTGCTGGACGCAAAGAAGGGCATTGTCATCTCTTCAACTAACGAAGGCCTGAACCCGATAATCCGTCCTACGGCAGGCACACTTGTGGGCGCTTCGGATGTGTATAACTTCGTCGGAATTGATGGCAAGAAGGTGTATGGCATCGAACATACCGGCGCACTCGCCGCCAACCATCCGTACGTCTTCACGACCAACAATGACTACGTCAGCTTCGTG
>JABUTZ010000029.1:70984-75358 GCA_021443415.1 Bacteroidaceae bacterium
CACTCGCCGCCAACCATCCGTACGTCTTCACGACCAACAATGACTACGTCAGCTTCGTGCCATCGGACGAGGAAGCCACTGACGACACGCCGACATGTGGTCTCACGGGCGTGCTTGACCCGGCAGGCAAGAAGGTGTATGGCAAGGACAACACCGCAGGCGCAGATGTCTGCATCGTCTTCACCGCCACCGCCTTGAAGTACGCCAACCCCAAGGGCAACACGGTGAAGTACGGCAAGTGCTACATCAATGCCGAGGAATGCGGCATCACCTCCGAGTCGGTTCCCGCCATGGCGAAGTCTATAGCAAACTTCGGTGATGGTCCGTTAATCCCCACATTCAAAATTTCCAATGCGACAGAACTCTACGCATTCGCCGAGCAGGTGAACGGCGGCAATGTGAAACTTAACGCAAAACTGACTGCCGACATCGTGGTGAACGCGAACGTACTCGACGACGGCGGCGAACTGAATGGCGATGGCGGCGGTTTCAAGGCGTGGACCCCAATCGGCATTGACACGGACGGAAAGAGGTATGAAGGCACATTCGACGGACAGGGACACACCATCAGCGGCCTTTACTTCAGTGATGAGGCGATGAGTGCTGTCGGATTGTTCCGCACCACGGGTACAAACGGCGCAATCAGGAACGTCGGGATTGCGGACAGTTACTTCCGTGCCTACCAACACGTGGCGGGGCTATGCGCCTCAAATGGCGGCAAAGTGGAGAATTGCTACAATGCGGCAACGTGCAAATCCGCAACTGCAACCACCGGCGGCATAGTGTCATTGAACGGAGGTGTCGTCGCAAACTGCTACAACAGGGGTGTTGTCGACGGAGAGAATGTGGCTGCTGTATGCTTCGACAACAATTCCGGCACTGTCACCAACTGCCACTACCTGGAAGGAACTGCACCTTGCGGAATTTATCAGGGAACCGGCGTGACAACCGAGCACTCTGCCGACGATTTCGCCGGCGGCAGGGTGGCGTGGCTGCTCAACGGCTCGGAGGCTGGCGCAAGCCCCATCTGGAGGCAGACGATTGGCGAGGACAAATATCCAGTGCTGGACGCAAAGAGGGGCATTGTTATCTATTCGACTCGAACAGGACTGAACTCCGTCATTCGTCCTACTGCTGGAACACTTGCGGGTGTTGCGGATGTGTATAACTTCGCCGGAATTGATGGCAAGAAGGTGTATGGCATCGAACATACCGGCACACTCGCCGCCAACCATCCGTATGTCTTTACGACCAACAAAGACTACGTCAGCTTCGTGCCATCGGACGAGGAAGCCACGGACGGCAGGCCGACATGCGGTCTCACTGGCGTGCTTGACCCGGCAGGCAAGAAGGTGTATGGCAGGGACAACACCGCAGGCGCAGATGTCTGCATCGTCTTCACCGCCGATGCCTTGAAATATGCCAACCCCAAGGGCAACACGGTGAAGTACGGCAAGTGCTACATCGATGCCGATGAATGTTTCCATACCTCCGTCGCAGCCGAGGCTCGCAGCATCGCAGTCTTCGGCGAGGGCACCACAACAAGCGTCGACGAGACTGAAGCAACCGCCGGAGGCAGTGAAGGCAAGGCATACAACCTGCAGGGCGTGGAAGTAGGCAAGACCTACAAGGGCATCGTAGTCGTAAATGGCAGGAAGATGGTGCGCAAGTAACTTCCAACAACGATAAACTTAAACGGCACCGCAGTTCTGAGCCTACAATCTCAGAGCTGCGGTTGTTATTTTTGCCATTCATCAGGTTACAAGCCCTATGGCGGCACTCGCTCTACGTGATGTGGCGTTGCCGAGATGTTTAGGCATAAATATCAAACTCGTCGCCTTTGCTCTATTCGGCAAACTGTTTATGACTAAAGGCGGCAATCTCGTCTTGAAGTACCTGTTGCAGTTCTTCTTTCGGCACGAGCAACTGATAATCCGCCACACCGATAGGCTTGCCGAAGTCTTCAAGCGCGAGTTCAATCTTCAATTGGTCTTTCTCGGCGCACAGGATGATTCCGATAGAACGGTTTTCGTCCTCACGTCGCTCAAGGCGGTCGAGAAGCGAAAGGTAGTAGTTCATCTTGCCTGCATATTCGGGGCGGAAGGGACCAATCTTCAAATCCACGGCGACCAGTGCCCTTAGACCGCGATGGAAGAAGAGCATATCCACCCGTGATACATTGCCCTCATATTCCAGTTCATACTGATTGCCAATGAATGTGAAACCTTTGCCTAACTCTACAAGGAAGCGGGATATGCGTGCCACGAGGCGTGACTCCAACTCCAATTCGAGAATCGGGTCGGTGACGCCGAGGAAACCGAGGTTATAGGTGCTACGAAAAACCTCGTTGGCATAGTACAGAATGGCGTTGTCGTTGTTCTTCACTTTCTCCATTAGCATTATTGTATGCCCCCACGGCAAAAGTGCAACGCTCTGTTGCACTTTTATGCGATATAACAAAAGTTTCGCCATGGTACGCATGCAGGCATTGGCGTGGCGGAATTGCCAATGCAAAGTTGCAACTTTTATTTCAAACCGCCAAATCAAATGCAAAGAAAAAAAGCTTGTCGCTTTTAGACGGTGTCTGCTGTCCACTTATTGTATTCCCGTCATCGGCCGCAGCGTGAGCCACTGCCGTGAGTCGTCGCTCTGGTCTTTGAGCGCGGTGCCAGTGGCGGCGAGGTCGAGGGCTGACTCGACGAGCCAGGCGAGCTTGAAGGCGGCGTGGGGGTGGGGGAGGCCTTCGGGACGGATGTTGGAGAGGCAGTTGCGCTCGGAGTCGAGACTGCCAATGTGTGGGGCGTAGGTGAGATAGACACCGAGGCTGTCAGGCGAGGAGAGACCCGGGCGCTCGCCGATGAGCATCGCCACAAGGCGGGCGTGGAGCAGTTGCGCTATCTCGTCACCCAACGCCACGCGGCATTGCTCGGCGAGGACGATGGGGGCGACCGCGAGACCAAGCCGGCGCATGTAGGGCATCGTTTCGCGCAGGAGCGCAACGGCTTGGCGATGGACGGCTTTTGCCGACAGGCCGTCGCCGACTACAAAGACAATGTCGGGAGCGGATGCGCTTTTCGCTTCTGAGCACAAGTCGCTATCTGCACACTCACTTTCCTGCGACTGTACACAACAGCCTTTGAAAGCAAGGTCTTGCAGCTTGGTTATGCTCTCTTCGCACAGGCGCCTGCCGAGGTCGGGGCGCGTGAGGAAAGTGTGGCGGTCGGGGGCGTCGCTGTGCACGTCGACCACGTCCAGGCCGAGGTCTTCCAACTGACTGCGCACGAGCGTCTTGTCCAACGGCAGGTGGACGGCGTCGCGGGCCTGGGCGTGGGCGAGGCTGAAGCGGAGCAGTTCGGCGGTGGGCATGCTGGCTCCCGCGTGGCCGAGGGCGATGCGGGCGTCGGTGAAACGCCGCAACTCCTCCCAGCAGTCGCGCTCGTGCTGCGCCACATGTTGTCTGACGTCATTCATGGTCTTTCCTGATAGCCGGCTTGTTCTCGTTTTTGGCCTCTAATCGGCTCGCAAAATCTCAATCACAGTGCAAAGTTAAAAAAAAATGTCCGTTCGATATGTCGGACGAGCCAAAAATCACTCTCCCTTTGTTTGAAATTCAAGAAAAAAAATTGTATTTTTGCATTCAGAATACAACAAACAAGCATAAATGAAAATTATGGACACAAACATGAAGACATATCCTCTGCTGCAGTCCCAGATGGGAGTCGCCCTCGAATGGATATTCAACCCAGCCGCCACACGCTACAATATCCCGTTCCACATAGAGTTTCCCAAGCGTGTCACAGCTGACAGGGTGCGGGACGCACTGTTGAGAATAATAGCCGTGCGCGACATCTTCCGCCTGCGCATCGTGCAGGATGAGAATGGCGACCTGCGCCAGTTCGTTGACGAGTCGATGGAGATACCCGTGCCTGTCCATAAGATGACCGACGAGGAGGCGCACGACTACATCAGCCACCGGTTCCTCCGTCCGTTCACGCCTTTCTCCGCCGAGCCCCTCGTGCGCTTCGAGGTCATCGAGGCGGAGTCGTGCAGCCACCTCGTCTTCGACTTCCACCACATCATTGCCGACGGCACTTCGTTGATTACAACTTTTTTGATGGGCGAATTGTCTGCCTCGTTCAATGGCGAGACAATACCCCCTCACACTTACTCCATTCTCGATTATGCCGAGGAGGAGCAGTCCGTTTTCGCAAGCGATGACTACCGACGTGCGAAGGAGTTTTATGCGCAGAAATTCAAGGGACTCTCTTTCACCGACATCGCCGGCAACACCGGCAATCCGTGGGGCAACCAGATACAATCCTCGGAGTATGTTTCTGTAAGCGAAGTGGAGGAGTGGTGCAAACAGCACGGCAC
>JABUTZ010000002.1:0-20744 GCA_021443415.1 Bacteroidaceae bacterium
CATAAGACGCAGGTGCAGCTCGCATACAACTCCAATCGTATCGAAGGCAGCAAGTTGACAGAGGAGCAAACACGCTATATCTTTGAGACACGAACCATCGGTTTCAAGGACCAAGAAGCGGTGCCGGTGGACGACATCATCGAGACAACGAATCATTTTGTGGCTTTTGACTACCTCCTCCGCACCATCAGCGAACCGCTCTCTGAGGGCATCATCAAGGAGTTTCACCGCATCTTGAAATCGGGCACTTCCGATGCGCAGAAGGATTATTTCAATGTCGGCGACTACAAGCAACTGGCGAACGAAGTGGGCGGTCGCGCGACGTGCCAACCGTCGGATGTAGGCAGTGAGATGAAGTCGTTGCAGGAGTGGTACAATGCCGTGAACGAGGTCTCCATACACACCCTCGCCGAGTACCATTGGCGGTTTGAGAGCATCCATCCCTTCCAAGACGGCAATGGTCGTGTCGGTCGCCTGATATTGTTCCGCGAATGTTTGCGCCACAGCATCATGCCTTTTGTCATCGACAACGAGCACAAAATGTATTACTATCGCGGACTCGCCGAATTCAAGCAGACGCCCGGCTTTCTTGTCGGCACCATGCAGTCGGCGCAAGACGTGTATGAGGCATGGATTAAGTATTTCAACGCTGCGCTGTTGGAAGGCTTGAAAGTGGAGTAAATTCCACTGCAAGTCCCCGAAACTGTTAGCATCTCTTACCCTTACACCGCCTTCAACTCAAATGCCTCGGTGAATGGAATCCGGGCGCGTGACTCGTGATACTTTTGCCATGCGGGTTCTGCGTGGCTGATGGCGGAAATCTCGCTTGAAGTGGTGTCTTTGAAAAGATGGCAGACGGTGTTGATGATGGCTATCTCTTCTTCGCTGAGGATGTCGGCATCAGGTGTAGCATGAGCCATAAGGACATTGCCCTCATATTCACCTATCGGGCGAGACTCCTGCTGAATCTCGTCAAATGCACTATAAACCCGGTCCCAGCGGTCGGGAACAGGGCCGAAGTCGATGGCACGATAGGCAAGGCCAGTCATCGCCATGCCACGCTGTCGGTATGACAAGAAATCGATGTAAAACAGCAACTTGTTCATTTTCGTGCAGAACACCTCCCCACAGTTTTCCAATACCATCAGCATAATGGCTTTCAATCGAATATCTTCATCTTGGTGTGAAGTTCATTCAAGAATGACTCCACTTGTTCTTTTGTTACCATTGACTTCTAATTATAGTTAGAATTTTGTGCAAAGGTAATGCATTTCAGCCACATGACCAAATATCTGCTCCAATTTTTGTGGCACAACACGGCAAGGGACAGCAAGAGACAGGCAAGCAAGGGAGAAAAGAGCCACAAGAGCCACAGCGGTGAGCAGGCTCAGATGCGCTCAATGACGCAGGTATGCTCCTTGGTCTCCTTGTCGTAATTGACACCGCAGAGTATCACCTCGCCCGTGTAGTCCTTCATGGACTCAGGATAATGCCGCTCACGGATTTGGTCGAGTGCTGTCTGGGCGGACTGCTTCCACTTCAACTCTACTACGATTGCGGGGAGATTGACATTGTGCCAAGGAATGAACACCATGTCGGCGAAACCACGGCCGGTGGGCATCTCGCGTATGATGCGGTATTTGTTGCGAGCAGTATAGAAGGCAAGGCCAAGGACGCAGGCGAGAGAGTTCTCATCGTTATATGCCAAGATGCTTGTATTGCGCTCGTGAGCCGCATCAATGGCAGCCGCCACCTTGTCAGCCTCACCGGCAAGCAGGTCGTCGAGCAAGCGGTTGGAAGCGTTGAGCGTATCCATGACGTTGGTCCAATTGTTCGCTTCGATGGCGTTCTCAAGTTCTTCCGCCACCTCCATATTGGGAACATGGCAACGACGCTCTTCCCTGTCGTACGCAAGATAACCGATATGGATAAGGAGAGTGAACACATCGTTCTTGTTGTTGATGATGGCGGGATCGTTCTGGAAACTGGTAGTTCTGACGGGGCATGAACCGCCGGCGAGCATCGACACGATGTCATCCTGCAGTCCATCGAAGTCCATCTGGATGTAGCGCGTCACGGCTTCAAAAGAGCCCGTCGTGGACCAGTAGCTGTCGCACACATTGGCATCGATTGCCTTCATGATGGAACTGGGGTTGAACATCGACGGTTCGTTGCCAATGCTGTAACCATCGTACCATTTCTCCATCTCCTCGTAGTCCATCCCATGTTTCTCACAGAGTGCCTTGACCTCAGCAGCGGTAAATCCAAAATAAGAGGCGAGACGGCGTGGCTGAATCATCGAGTATTCCCAGAAGTTGTTCAGCGCCGACTCTGTCTGATATTTCTTGATGGGAAGGATGCCCGTCATATAGACACCGGCAAAGACATCGGCTGCATCAGCGCTTTTGAACATGCGGCGCAGAAGGTTGACATATTCGCTCATCGCCTCCTTGTTGTTCTCCAATTCACGGCATATAGCATCCCATTCATCGATGATAAAGATAAACGGCTCGCCTGTAGCATTCGCCACGCGCAATAGGTAATCCATTAAGTCGTCGGTCTCCTTTACCGCCACTTCCGCATACACCTCAGAAATATCATCCATGAGCGTGCGCTGTATGATATCCACGATAGACCGTTCGCCATGATACTTGGTGACAAAGTTGGTCATGTCAACATATATGACAGGATATTTGTTGAGATGCTCCTCAAAACTTGGATGCCTCTCTATTTCCAATCCGCGAAACAACTCGCGCGAGTCGCAAGACTTATCGTAATATGCGCACAGCATCTTTGCCGCCATCGACTTGCCGAAGCGACGGCAACGGCTCACGCAGGTGAAGCACGCCTCGCTGAACAGCGTGTCGTTGATTACTGCGATAAGCCCAGACTTATCGATGTACTCACGTTTCAAAACTTGCTTGAAAGCGGTGTTTCCCCTGTTGATGTAATTTGCCATAACGCTTGTTTTTTGCCTTGCGAACATATTTCCGCATACAAAAGTACAAAAAAAATAAGATACAACGCACTGCGTGCGACGGATTATTTGCCAATTTGGAAAGTTCAGCGATTCGGAAAATTGGCAAATAATGGCGAATCCACACCTTGGAGGCGTTTGCACCAAGGTGTGGATTCGAAATTATTATTGTCGGCTCAGCGGCAGAGGGTGGTCACTTGACTACGCTCTTCTTGCCGTTGATGATGTAGATGCCGTGAGAGGGCGTGTCGGTGGCGATGCGTATGCCATCGAGGTTGTAGCGGTCGGCGTCGGAGGTCGTGGCGCGGAGGTCGCTGACGGCAGATACCTCGTCAACCTCGACGGTGACAGGAGCAGACTCGCTGTTGCCATAGAGGGCGGTGACCGAAATGGTGTGCTTGCCACTGGCAGCCATACGGCGCAGGGCGGCAGACGCCTCCTTGGCGAAGGTGTAGGACGTGGCATCGGGACCCACGCTGGTCACCTGCGTATGGTCAACATAGATGTTGTAGCCCGTCAGTGCGGCACCGCCGGCGACATAATTGATGTCATCGACAAGCATGCCGAAGGCGCAGGGTGTCTTGTAGTGGATGGCGAAATACTTGGTGCCTTCGGGCAGACGAACGGAGATGGTCTGCCAACCCAGTTCCGACTGCTTGTAGTCAGCCAACTTGGTGAAGCTCTCCACACGCGCGTCGGTCGATGAGGCGAGCACCTCGTACTCCTCTGCTCCGTAGGCATTGGTGAAGACGCACGTGCCAAAGACGATGGTCTGCGCCATTCCGGGCAACTCCGGCGAGATGACATAGCGGTCGGAACGCTGGTCGTCGCCCGTCTCGACGTTCACCTCGGAGAAGAAGCCAAGGGCGTTGACACCCGAAAGGGCGGTCAGCTGAGCCTTGGTGTCGAGGCACGAGGACTTGATATCCACAATGCCGAAGGCGAACACCTTCCATGTGTGGGGCCACTGGATGTCGCGGTTGCTCCAGCCATAGTTCTCGCCCTTGCTCACATCGACAGCCTGCCAGTCGCCGCAGTACTCACCGTCGGTGTAGATGGTGTTGCCCTTGTACGACTCGAAGTCCTCGACAATCTCCGACACGGTGTTTTCCGCCTTTGTCCATGTGACTACGGTACCCTCGGAGGTGGTCTCCGCATTGAGCGAGGCGACAGGTGTGGCGACGGGCTTGACCACCGTCGTCAGTGCCTCGGCGATGTTGTCCTCAGGCTTGAGGTCGCCCTCGAGCGTCACCTCGGCACGGAAGGTCATGTCCGCCGCCTCGTCGAAGATGGTGGTCGCAAAGGTTGCATCGTACTCTACCGACTTGCCCATGGCGAGCGGTACGGCCTGGTCGGCACCGAACTCAGCGAAGAGCGTGTCGCCGGCATAGAGTTTGACGGCATAGCCGTCGACACTGCTCTCACCATCGTTCTGCACGACAGCCTTCAGCGACGCTGTCTTGCCGGCGGTGACATAGACGGGAGCGGTCAGAGAGACGGAGACATTGGTCTCGACGAGGTCGGAAACGGTGATATTGTCCACCGAAACGACACCCTCGCCGTCGAACTCAGCCTGAATGTAGATGCGTATCCAAGGATCGTCCTGGAAGTCGGTAAGCGGAATCTGGCACTGCTCGTACCGGTCGATGAGGTTGAGGGTGGCAATCTCTATGGGGTCGTCATCGCCGGCGCGCAGCACGAGCACCTTGACAATCTCGGTGCAGGCACCGTCCTTCTTGGCGTCGAAGCAGAGCATGGCGTGGGGGGCGTTGCCGATGTGTATCTTGCCACTCTTAAACTGCACCACCTCAGGGTCGTCGGACACGGAGTAGAGTTCGATGTTGCCCGTGTCGCCGTCGGAGGGGTCCTTGCCCTGGCTGACACCACCGAAGTCGCTCGACGACGAGTAGTCCCAATAGTGATTCAAGTTTCCGCCAAAGCCCTCGTGGACAATCAGTTCGTAAGGAGCGCCCATCAGGGTCTTGACCATCACACCATCGTTCTTGCCCGTGGTGTTCTCGGCACACACGGCATAGGTCTCAAGGCGTTGCACACCCTCGCAGGTGTTGATTTCATAATCGTAAGAGGTGGTGGTGAGCGGTGTGGGATTGAGAGGGTCGCCGACGATGGGGATAAGCATTCCCCAGAACTCATACTCTTCGACGGTGCAGAAGTTGTAGACGGTCGATTCGGGCAACACGACACCGCCGTTGGCACCAACCGAGGTGACGGGATCCCAAGAGACCTGCATTGATGTCAGGTTATCCTTAAGTCTGACATTGGTCACCTCGGCGGGAATGTCGAGACCCACCCAAGCGTCCTTCACCACCTTGTCGCCACGGAGTTCGCCGGCGTATGTGATGAGCTTGTAGGTGTAGAGGGCGGCTTCGGGCACCTCATCGGTGAACGTGACTGACTGCTGACCGGGGGTGCAGGCAATCTCCTTGACCAACGCCTCGCCACGGAACACCTTGACGGTCAGCGCCGTGCCTGTACCCAATGGATTGCCGCTCACGTCCTTGGAAGGAGCATCGAACGTGATGGTAGCGAAGTTGGACGCGTCGGCGGCAGGCGCAATGGTAAGGCCGCTGACAGCGGCGGGCGAGTCGGACATCAGACCCTCATCGACACGCACGTTGCGGAGGTAGATGCAGTACATGTCGGCATCGGAGATGGCATGCACACCAAAGTAGTAGATGCCGTCCTCGGGCACCGTGATGCGGTCGTTCTCCACGGTCTCATACTCCGTGTTCTCAAAGGTAAACGCAGGCAAAATATCTGTTGTCATCGCCTCGGCGGTCGCCTCCCTGCCCATCTTGACCTCGATGCGCTCGGTGTAGCCCGACGCACGCACATCGAGGGCGAACGAATATGCCTTGCCAGCCTTGAGTTCGATGCCTCGCGTGACGAGCCAGTCGTCGGCATCGTTGTTGCTGCTGTTGGCGTAGCTTGCGCCCTCGTTATTGTAGAACGACCATGTCGAGCCGTCGCTGTTGGCGTCGATGATACCCATCTCCTCCATGAGTTCCTCGGTCTGCAGCGTGTTGAAATAGGGCACGGTAGTGGGACCGATGGTAGGATCATTGGCGGTGAACTTCAGGTTCTTGATCCACGCGAGGTAATAGACCTCCACGTCCGAGGCGTTAGCCACAAGGTCGTTGATGGCGGTAAACGTCTTGGTGTCTGCGTCGTAGTTCATACGGAAATCGACGAGCACGAAGTCATAGTCGGGCGTTGTCTCCATGCCAGCCGCCCAGAAATCGTACGTGCCGACATACTTGCCGATGTACTGCGGCGACCTGAAGGTGGCGACACCGTCCTCGATCGTACCTTTTATCCACGCCTCGGGGAAGTCCTGGAAGATGCCCTTGACATAGACGTCCGAACCGTCGAAACCGAGGGTCACGGTACTGACATAGCGGCTCTGCGAACCATTGTACATAATCGCACCACGTCCGTACCAGGTCTCGGTCACGAGTCCCTCGGGAGGAGTGATGGGTTCAGGTTTGCTCGGCGAAACGACGGGAGTAGCTTTGAAGCTTGGAGAAACCGACTTTGCGGCGGGAACGAAAGCGTTCGCCTGGCGGTGTGTGGCAGTCTGGGCGGCAGACTTCTCCGCCTTCATCTTTTTGATTGCCTGGAGGCGTGCGGCCTCAGCCATCTGTGCCGATGTGAGCACGCGCTGAACCTTTGTCGTGCGCTCTGCTCGGGGACCCTTTGCCGTCTGCGCGAAAGAGAAGGCGGCTACCATTGCAACGAGTGCAAGAGTCAGTATCTTTTTCATATTCATCTGTTGGTAAATACAATAAATTTTGAAACGAATCGAACTGCAAAATTAGTCATTCTTGCTGAAATGAACAAGAAAAGCAACGACTATCTTGCGATATGCGGCGAAAAGCCAGAAAAACCAGGCGAAAAGCCAGGCGTACGGACGCTAACACTCCGAAGGCTTTTGCGGCAATGTGCTGTGGATGCCCTGCTCGCGGTGGCAGAGTTCGACCTCGATGCCGAATTTGGAGTTGAGGTGGCGGGCAAGGTGTTCGGCACTATAGACACTGCGGTGCTGACCGCCCGTGCAACCGAACGAGAACATCAGGTCGGTGAAGCCGCGCTCCATGTAGCGCTCCACATGGGCGTCAGCCAGACGACAGACACTCTCGAGGAAGGTAGTTATCTCGCCGTCCCTCTCCAAGAAGTCGATGACGGGTTGGTCGAGACCAGTCAGTTGCTTGTACTCGGCATAACGCCCCGGATTGTGCGTGCTGCGGCAGTCGAAGACATAGCCGCCGCCGTTGCCACTCACGTCCTCGGGTATGCCGCGCTTGTAACTGAAGCTGAACACACGCACCTTGAGCCGTGAGTTGTCAAATGTCTTCTGCTCAAGCATCTGCTGCGAGATAAGGGCCTGCAGAGCGGCATGGAGCTCGGGATATCCTGCCGCCTCGCCGACCACCTCGCGCAGGTTGTCCAAGGCTGGCGGTATGCTGGCGATGAAGTGCGGCTTGCGCTCGAAGAGTCCACGATAGCCGTAGGCACCCAGCACCTGAAGGGTGCGCAGGAGCACAATCCGACGCAGTTGTTCCCACGTGACGGCATGGGGCAGGTGTCTGGCATAGACATCGAACATCTCCCGGCGCAGAGCGTGCGGATAGCGAGCGGAAGCCTGCCAGAGGAAACTTGCCACATCGTAGAGCAAGGGACCGCGGCGACCGCCTTGGTAGTCAATGAAGTAGGGTTCGCCATCGCGCAGCATCACATTGCGTGCCTGGCAGTCGCGCATCATGAAGCCCCAGGGGCCGCAGTCGGCGAGCAGGTCACGGGCGAATGCCTCGAAGTCATCCTGCAGACGGTTTTCGTGGAAATCGACATTGAGCGGTTTGAGGAAGCAGTATTTGAAGTAGTTGAGGTCGAAGAGTATGTTGCGACTGTCCATCTCGGGCTGTGGATAGCAGACGGAGTAGTCAAGTCCGCGGTCGCCAAGTGTCTGCAAACGAGTCAATTGGATGATGGTCTTCTCAAGCAAGCGCTTCTCGTCATCGCCATACTCTCCCCCACTCCGCCGTCCAGCGGCGATGGCATCGAAGAGCGAAACGTCGCCCAGGTCATCCTGAACGTAAGCCATCTCGTCATCGCTCACGGCAAGGACACGAGGCACATTGAGGCCCATGGCGGCGAAATGGCGCGACAGGACGATGAACGCGTGATTCTCCTCGCGCGATGTGCCGACAACACCGACGACCATGCTGCCGTCGGTGCGACGAATGCGGAAATACTGACGGTTGCTGCCCGCCTGGGTCAGCGGTGTCTGTTCGCCCTCGGCGAGAGACGAAAGGAGGGAGTTTTGCATCAGAACAATGATTTTATCTTGCGACGAATGATGACGGCATTGAGCCAGCTGACTGCGATGAACAGCACGATGCCGACAGCAACGGTGAGCCATGAACCTGTCTCCTCCATGTCGGGGAACATATCTGTCAACGCGTTCATATATAGATATCTAATGACATACATGCCCAGCAGTGCGAGCAGCAGCACGATGAGGTTGACACCGACGGACAGCAACTGGTAAGGCAGTGCCACACGCCAAGTCGGATAGCCGATGAGTAGGAGGTTCTGCAACTTTGTCGTATTCTTCTGCACGAGCAAGTAGATGCTCAGCATGAGGATGAAGAACGACAGGGCACTGATAATCAAGCCAATGCCAATCACTATGGCACTAATCACACGGAGCAGGAACGTGACGCGTCCGGCCTCCGTCTTGTCGTCCTCGACCTCATAGTCGTGCTCGTCCATGAACTGCGTGATGCGGTCGTCGGCAGTGTTTGCCACCTTAATGATTAGACGCGTGGGGTCGAAGTCCGTCTTGCCAGCCAACGTCTGGTTGCTCCAGTCGATGAAAGCCTGCGGCACAAGGACGGTGTTGAGTCGCTTGCCAAAGCCAACCACTCTTCCGGCCAGGCGGCACTCGCCACGGGCACCCTGAAGGCGCAGGCGAATGGCTATCTTGCCTATCATCTCCTCGCTCATCTTGGGCAGGTTGCGGCTCTGTGCGAAACCGAAGTTGTACATCGCCAAGTAATTGCGCGGCAGGACGATGGGCACCACCTGCGACGAGTCGTTGGCATCGAAACGCCAGTCGTCAAGGGGGATGTCCACGAACTCGTCGGGCACAGCCTCGAAGAACATGTCCGTACTGATGCCGTTGTCTCCGAACAGCCCTACGGTGGCACGCACGTCGTAATGACCCTGGGTGAACTTGCCCACAGCCTCCACGAAAGGACTCTCAGCCATCTCCTCCACGGCATCGGCCGCGAACTCGGAGTTGATGGGCAGCAGACCGCCGATGAAGGCTATTTTCTTCGATACAACCAAGTAGTTGTCAGCGAGATACTTGTCCTTGCCGCTGAACACGGGTTCCACGTCGCGATAGAACTGGATGCTCGTCAGCACAATCAGCATGCCCACAAGGTTGGCTACGACAAAGCCCGCGAGCTGAGCCACACTGATATGTTTGCGAAGTAACTTCCAAAGCATAGCAATCACATATTTAACAAGGTGTCAAACTCCATCGGCAGGTCGCGGCCGATGCTCGTCACTATCAAGCCTGCACCCTGTCGCTTCACCTCCTCGCCGACCATCTCAGCCACCACCTTGGCATTGGCATCGTCGAGATGGCTGACGGGTTCGTCAAGGATAAGGAAATCAAACGGTTGTGCCAGCGCACGAATTACCGCCACACGCTGCTGCTGTCCGAAACTCATCTTGCCCACAAGCGTCTGCTCCTTGTCGGCAATGCCGAGACGCTCCATCCACTCGCGTATGCGCTTCTTCTTCAGATGGCCGGTCAGCGAGTTCTTGACGAGCACGTTCTCCATGGCTGTCAGTTCGGGAAAGAGGCGCAACTCCTGAAACATAAGGCTTAGCGAGCGCTGGCGCAGGGCTGTCCATTCCTTCTCCTTGAGGGTGCGGATATTGCGTCCATCTAAATTTATAATGCCCTCATAGTCCGAGCGTTGACCTGTGAGAAAGGCACAGAGCGACGACTTGCCCGTACCAGAAGCGGCACGTACAAGGCAGGTCTTGCCACGCTCGAAAGTGAGGGTTCGATGCCACACATCGCTCGTCACCCCGGTGCGGTCGCGGAAGACTGTGGGCAGTACGTTGTCAAGGACTATCTGTTCCATAACTCCTCGTTGATAATCATCTCGCGCAAAGGACGCTTGGCGACCAAGTGCAACTCGAAGTGCGCCTTCTCGTCGTACACGAGCGACAACTCCTCGACATCATTCCTAAGTCTCTCGCCCATCGCTCCTCCGACAAAGTCTGCGGTGGGTTCCAACTGGACGCTTATCTCCCTGCCGTCGATGGCGAGCAGGTTGGGCATGAACATCGCCACCATAGCCAGTGCATCGTCCACTTTCTTGACGATGGCCGCCACCATCTCGTCGTTGTCCGACTCGATGTCCGCCGTGATGTCCGCCGTCTTGTCCTCGCAATCGACCACGAACGTGGCATAGAGGTCGGTACTGCTGAAGAAATCCTGAAGGTCGGACATGCCGAGGTAGAGGCTGAGCATATTGCCTATCTCTCCGCCACAGGCAGCCACATACATGCCCTCGTGCTCCTCGATGCGGTCGAGCAAGGCGGACGGACATGTCTTCTTGCCCATCAGTTTCGACATCTTCGAA
The DNA here is from genome assembly GCA_021443415.1 of Bacteroidaceae bacterium. Lineage (GTDB taxonomy): Bacteria > Bacteroidota > Bacteroidia > Bacteroidales > Bacteroidaceae > Physcousia. The sequence goes on from JABUTZ010000002.1 coordinate 10,666, forward strand.
CGTGTGGTCTTGTTGAGCGAACTGCCCATCATGAGCAACAGGCGGTTGCCGTCGCAGCAGAAAGTGACCAGACTCTCCTCCGCCCACCAGAGACCGTCCTGCTCGGCGAAGACGAGCGGCGTCTGTCCGTCCTTGAGCGACTCCCAATCAGCAACAGGCACCACGGCTCCCATACCGCCGGTCTTCTCGAAGAAGACATAGGAGCGTTGCGACTTGTCGATGACCGCCGACAACTTGGCGAGCATATCGAGTTTCTCGGGCAATGATCCCAACTCGCTCTCTACGCGCTCGGCATCGATCGCCACGACAGCCGCCGCCTCGTCGGGTATGGCTGACACCAGCGCACTGTCCTGACGAGTCTTGCAAGCCGCAAGGACAAGGGCTGAAAGTGCAACTGCAACAATAAAACGTATCGTTTTCATAAACAATGATTTATTTTCTGTTCATTATACTCATAAAATGGACTGCGACAAGCCCGGCGGTCTCCGTGCGAAGCCTGCTCTCGCCAAGGGAAACGGGCACAAAACCGCTCTCGATGGCCAGCGTCACCTCACGCTGCGAGAAGTCGCCCTCGGGACCTATCATCACCACGCGGTCCTCGCCCGCCACGCGGTCAGTCGTGTCGAGGAGGAACTGCCGCTCCCCCATGTCGTTATGGCAATGGGCTATGTAGCGGTTGCCCACTGCCGAAGCGACAAAATCCTCGAAACGAGTCATCTCGGCTATTTCCGTAGCCCATGGCTTTCGGCTCTGCTTCATGGCACTGACGGCTATGCGTTCCAGGCGTTCCGTCTTCAGCGCCGTCCGCTCGCTGTTCTGCGCGAGCAGGGGCACGATGCGGTCAACGCCTATCTCGACAGCCTTCTCCACCAACCACTCCATGCGGTCGATGTTCTTGGTCGGCGCTATGGCCAGCGTGAGCCGACCGCGCCAGGTCTTTGTCTGCGGGAGAACCTCAAGGACAGAGAGTTCGCACGCCTTGCGCGTGGCGACGGCTATCTCGCAGCGGTAATACATACCGCGCCCGTCCATCGCCCACACCTCGTCGCCCTCGGCAAGCCGCAACACACGGACGGCATGCTGCGCCTCATCGTCGGACAAGCGAATGGTCGAAGAGCCTACCGCGTCGGGCGCGTAAAAGAAGCGTTCCTCCTTCACTTGCGCACGTGCTTGTACTTGAATATCAGCATGAACGCCACTGTGACGGCGAGCGAGAAGCCAGCAAAGATGAACCACGAGATCTGCCATCCGTTAGCCACCTCGGGACGTGACACGAGGAAGTCGCCCTGCCATGAGCAGTAAGAGTCGATAATCTTGCCAGCCACGTACGTACCGATGCTCGCGCCCAAACCGTTGGTCATCAGCATGAACAGGCCCTGAGCCGAGGCACGCACACTGGGGTCGGCTTCCTGGTCAACGAACAGAGCGCCCGAGACATTGAAGAAGTCGAAAGCCACACCATAGACGATGCACGAGGCGAAGAGGAAGAAGAGACCGACGGTGGTCTCGGTGGTGCCGATGCCGAAGAATCCGAAGCGGAGCACCCAGCCCAGCATGGCGATGGTCATCACCTTCTTGATGCCGAAGCGACCGAGGAAGAATGGGATGAACAGGATGCAGATGGACTCGGAGATCTGCGACACGGAGACGAGCAGCGTGGGGTTCTTCGCAAACCAGCTCGTGCCGTTGGCCATGAAACTATTTATATAAGGAGTGGCATAGCCGTTGGTCACCTGGAGGCACATGCCGAGAAGCATCGAGAAGATGAAGAAGATGGCCATCTTCCTTTGCTTGAACAGCACGAAGGCATCGAAGCCGAAGCGCTGAGCCCAGGTCTTGTCCTCCTTCTGCTCGGTGAGAGGACATTCGGGAAGGGTGAAGCTATAGACAGCAAGGATGAGGCCAAGCACACCGCTCACAACGAGCTGCATGTAAGTGAACTGCGCTGGAGCGTCAAGTCCGAGGCTGCAGAAGTTGACAAACCACATGGCGACAATGAAGCCCACGGTGCCAAACACACGAATGGGCGGAAAGTCCTTGACCGTGTCCATGCCGTAATTCTTGAGGATGGAGAACGCCACCGTGTTGGAGAGGGCAATCGTAGGCATGAAGAAGGCGATGGCAAAAGCATAGGGAATGAAGACCGACTCGATGGTCACATTCTCGCCCGAACCAGCCCAAGCGGCTACCAGCATGCCGGCGGCAGTGAGCAGATGGCAGATGCCGAGCATGCGCTGCGGCTGCACAAAACGGTCGGCGATGATGCCTATCAGCGCAGGCATGAAGATGGACACAAGGCCTTGAACGACATAGAACCACGAGATGTACTCGCCAAGTCCCACTCTGCCAAGAAACTGACCGATACAAGTCAGATACGCTCCCCAGATGGCAAACTCCAGGAAGTTCATCACAATCAAACGTGCTTTCATATTTTTGATATTTATTTTTTCTTTTTTGCAAAGTTAGTCATTTTTTTTGTAACTTTGCACTCATCATCATGGCAAAAATTAAGCGAACGGGTATTGACAGCGAATACTACGAGCGTTCCCTGCGCGAATACCTGGCACAAAAAGGACTGCGATGCACCCAGGAGCGGGTGATGCTCCTAAGGGCGGCTACGCAATGCCCCACCCTCTTCACGCTCGAAGACCTGCAGGGTCAGACGGAGAAGATGGGGCCGTTTGCCGTGACCAGACCGACGTACTACAACGCGCTCAACCTATACCAGAAAGCGGGACTGGTCACCAGTTTCCGCTCGCGCGGACAGACGGTCTACCAACTCACGCCCACCGACATGCGCATACGCTGTCTGACGGTTTGCACGCGATGCAACGCCGCCAAGGCGGTCAAGGCGAAGAATGTCGACGAGGCTGTGCGCCATGTCAGCACGCGCGGATTCTCGGTGCGCACACCGATTGTCTATCTCTACGGACTCTGTCTGCGCTGCTATCAAGAAGAACTAAAACAACAACAATCATCATGCAAAAAGGAAAAGTAGATGCGCTCTTAGGCATTGTGTTCGGCGACGAAGGAAAAGGAAAAGTCGTCGATGTCTTCACACCGAAGTACGATGTGGTTGCTCGATTCGCCGGAGGTCCCAACGCCGGCCACACGATAATATTCGAAGGCAAGAAGTTCGTGCTGCGAAGCATTCCATCGGGCATCTTCGACGAGGGCAAGCTCAACATCATCGGCAACGGCTGCGTGGTGGCGCCCGACCTGTTCATGCTCGAGGCACGCGAACTGGAAACCGCCGGCTACGACCTGCGCAGCCGCCTGCACATCAGCCGCCGAGCCCACCTCATCCTGCCCACACACCGTGTGCTCGACCGCGCCTACGAGGCGGCGAAGGGCAAGAACAAGGTCGGAACGACGGGCAAGGGCATCGGTCCGACCTACAGCGAGAAAGCGGCTCGCACCAGCTTGCGCGTGGGCGACATCGGAAACAATTTCCTTGAAAAATACAATGCGCTGAAAGCCCGTCACCTGCAGATACTCAGCGACATGCACTTCACCGACTTTGACATCACCGACGACGAGAAGCGGTGGATGGAAGGCGTGGAATACATGCGCTCATACCAACTCACCGACACGGAGAACGAACTCCACCAGTTGCTCGCCGAGGGCAAGAACATTCTGGCGGAGGGTGCCCAGGGCACGCTGCTCGACATCGACCACGGCACCTATCCATTTGTCTCCTCGAGCAGCACCTGCACGGGCGGTGTCTGCACCGGCCTCGGTGTCAGTCCCAAGGACATCGGCGAGGTGTTCGGCATCTTCAAGGCTTACAGCACACGCGTAGGCGCCGGTCCCTTCCCCGTGGAGCTCTTCGACGAGACGGGCGACCGCATCCGCGAGATTGGCCATGAGTATGGCGCCGTCACCGGGCGCAACCGCCGTTGCGGCTGGCTCGACCTCGTCGCCCTGCGCTATGCCATCAACATCAACGGAGTGACCCAGCTCATCATGATGAAGGGCGACGTGCTCGACACGTTTGACACGATACGCGTCTGCGTGGCGTATGAGAAGGACGGCGTGCGCACCACCTCAATGCCCTACGACACAGAGGGATGGACGGCGGTCTATGAAGACCTGCCGGGATGGAAGACCGACCTCACCGCCATGACCGACAAGTCGCAGTTCCCCGCCGCCCTGGCCGACTATATCCGCTATATAGAGCGCGCCATGGGAGTGCCCGTAACCATCGTCAGCGTGGGTCCCGACCGTGCCCAGACGGTGATGATGTAAGCCGGCGGAAAGACATACAAAAGCAACGAAGAGAACTCCTGCGGGAGTTCTCTTCATTTTGGAGCCTCTTGTCGGATTCGAACCAACGACCCCGAGATTACAAATCACGTGCTCTGGCCAACTGAGCTAAAGAGGCGGGTGGGAAAACTGACTGCATCGCGCCGCTACGACCTTCTGCCCTTGCTACGGTCAAGTCCTGGGGGAGTTCAAAGGGAGCTGGCCGTACAGGGCTTTCCCGTTTTCGGGTGCAAAATTAGTGCTTTTTGACGTTCCAGCCAAATGTTTTGCACGAAAATTTCGCTCAGACGCAAAATTTTCTGTAATTTTGCATTCAATTAGACTCATATATAAAATAGGTAAATGGACATATCTGTAGTCATACCCCTCTACAACGAGGAGGAGTCGCTTCCCGAGCTTCATAGCTGGATAAAAAGAGTGGTTGAAAGAGAGGGGCTAACGTATGAAATCATATTCGTGAACGATGGCAGCACGGACGGTTCGTGGGACGTGATAACCCGCCTGAGCCAGGAGGATGCCAACGTGCATGGCATCTGCTTCCGTCGCAACTACGGCAAGAGCCCCGCCCTCTTCTGCGGTTTCGAGCAGGCGCAGGGCGATGTGGTCATCACCATGGACGCCGACCTTCAGGACTCGCCCGACGAGATTCCCGAACTCTACCGCATGATCAAGGAGGATGGCTACGACCTCGTCTCCGGCTACAAGCAGAAACGATACGACCCGTTGTCGAAGACCATTCCGACCAAGCTCTTCAACGCAACGGCCCGCGCCGTGAGCGGCATAAAGAATCTCCACGACTTCAACTGCGGACTGAAAGCCTATCGCAAGAAGGTGGTCAAGAGCATCGAGGTCTACGGCGAGATGCACCGATACATCCCCTACCTCGCCAAGAACGCCGGTTTCAAGAAGATTGGCGAAAAGGTGGTGCAGCACCAGGCGCGCAAATACGGCAACACGAAGTTTGGCCTCAACCGCTTCGTGAACGGCTACCTCGACCTTATCACGCTTTGGTTCCTGAGCAGTTTTGGCGCCAAGCCGATGCACATCTTCGGTCTCATCGGTTCGCTCATGTTCATCGCCGGCACACTGATGGCGATGTTTGTGGGTGGCGTGAAACTCTATGACATGTACATGGGCAACCACTACCGCCTTGTCACCGACTCGCCCTATTTCTTCATCGCGCTCACGACGATGATTCTCGGCACACAGCTCTTCGTGGCGGGCTTCCTCGGCGACCTTATCAGCCGCAGCAGTCAGGAGCGCAACAGATACCAGATAGAGTGTAGAGTGTAGAGTGTAGAGTGCAGAGTGTAGAGTGTAGAGTGTAGAGTGTAAAAAATAGAGAATGAGAGGATTTGCGTTGATATTTGCGCTGCTGGCATTGTGCGGGGCGAAGGCTCAGCAGGCACAGCAGCCGCCGAAGGACTCGATAAAGACATTGAGTTCCATTGCGGTGCGCATCGACGTGGCAGCTCCGCTCATGGAGGCGATTGGCATGGGTTGCCAGGGATATGAGGGAGCGGCACGCATCGGTCTGTGGAACAAACTCTTCCCCACCGTCGAAGGCGGTTACGGCAAATGCAACTACAAAGACGAATCGACAAAGATAGGCAGCAAGGTGCGCGGCCCCTACTTCCGCATTGGCGCCGACTACAACTTCACCAAGAAGAACAAGCGCCACAGCCGCTTCATGTTCGGCGTGCGCTATGGTTTCTCGACGTACAAATACGACATCGACTACCCTACTCCCGACTATGCCAACCCCAGCGTCATGGTGGGTACTAACATGAAGGACTTCTCGGGCAGTGCCCACTGGCTCGAAGTGGGCATCAACCTCGAAACGCGCCTCTGGAAGATGGTGGGCATAGGCTGGGCGCTCCGCTACAAGTTCCGCCTCAGCGAGAGCGACGACCCGATAGGCGCTCCGTGGGCGGTACCGGGATTTGGCGAGAGCGGCAGTTCCGCCATCGGCGGCCATTTCTACATAGGAGTGGAATTTTGAACGACAAACAAGAAAGCAGAAAATGAAAAAAAGATGGTGGTACTTGCCGGCACTGACCGTATTGCTGGTGGCTACGACACTCATAATCAGGCGCAACGGCGAGCAGAATGCTTACTCGACGCACACAGGTTCGGTCTTCGGGACCATATATAAAATCACGTTCCAAGGCAACCCTGCGCTGGCTGACTCATGCCTGAAGGTGATGGACGACGTGGATCGCAGCCTGTCCATGTTCAACAAGGAAAGCCAGCTTACGGCGCTGAACAACGAGGGGCTGATCGTCATGAACGGCATCACGCGCCAGGTACTCACGCTCGCCCTCGAGGTGTCGGGCGAGACCGACGGAGCCTTCGACATCACGGTGGGGCCACTGGTCAACGCCTGGGGCTTCGGCTACAAGAACGGCACACTGCCCGACAGCATGCGCATAGACAGCCTGATGCAGCACATCGGCTACGAGCGATTGCTCATCGACGGCGACACGGCACGCCTGACGGACAACGAGGCTACGCTCGACTGCAGTGCCATAGCCAAGGGTTTCGCCTGCGACACGGTGGCCAACTACCTGCTCGCCCATGGTGCCAGGAACGTGATGGTGGAGATTGGCGGCGAGGTGGTGACACATGGTGTAAACGCCAAGGGAAAACCTTGGAGCGTAGGTATAAGCAAGCCGTCGGAGGACCTTGACGACCAGGGAGTGATGGAGATAATAACCCTCAACAACGGAGCGATGGCGACATCGGGCAACTACCGCAACTTCCGCGTCGAGGACGGCAGGAAGATAGCCCACACGATAGACCCTCACACGGGCTATCCCGTGCAGCACAGCCTGCTCTCAGCCACCGTCTTCGCACCCACATGCGCGATGGCGGACGCTTACGCCACCTCGTTCATGGTCATGGGACTGGAGGAGAGCAAGCGCATACTCTCGCTCCACCCCGAGTTGTCCGCCTACCTCATCTACGATGACGGCGGCAAGATGAACACAGTGAAAATCGAGAACAAGAAATAGACATGGACAAAGGAGACTCACTGCACAGGCGCTACCTGCGGATGGCGCAGATATGGAGCGAGAACAGCTACTGCACGCGCCGTCAGGTCGGTGCGCTGATAGTCAAGGACCAGATGATTATCTCCGACGGCTACAACGGCACTCCGTCGGGCTTTCCCAATGTGTGCGAGGACGAGAACGGGGTGACACACCCCTACGTCCTGCATGCCGAGGCGAACGCCATAACAAAGATAGCACGCTCGGGCAACAACAGCGAGGGGGCGACGCTCTACGTCACCGACTCGCCTTGCATCGAGTGCTCGAAACTGATCATCCAGTCTGGCATCAAGCATGTCGTCTATGCCCGCGAATATCGCCTGACAGACGGCATCGACCTTCTGAAACGCGCCGGAATAACCGTAACAAAACTTGAATTACTATGAGAAGATACTCCCCTTTTCTGATGATTCTCTGCCTGGCGATAGGCGTGCTTATAGGCACGTTCTACACCAACTACCGCATCGCGGGCAGACTGAGCATAATCAACATGGGCAGCAACAAGATCAACTACTTGCTGCAGATGATTGACAACGGCTATGTTGATACCGTTTCGACCGCCAACCTTGTCGAGGAGGCCATTCCGCTCATCCTCTCGCAGTTGGATCCGCACAGCGCCTACATACCCGCCTCCGACGCCCAGGACGCCAACGACGAGTTGCGCGGCAGTTTCTCGGGCATCGGCGTGTCGTTCAAGATCATCAAGGACACGATTGTCGTGATGAGCGTCATCAAGGGCGGTCCCGCCGAGAAGGTCGGCCTGATGTCGGGCGACCGCATCGTCCACATCGACAGCATGCTCTATGTCGGCCAGGACGTGGTCACGGACACCGGTGCCATCCATCGCCTGAAAGGTCCCAAGGACAGCCATGTGCGACTTGGGGTGAAGCGCATCGGCGAGAAGAAGGAACTGAGTTTCAATATCGTGCGCGGCGACATACCCGTGCAGAGCATCGACTGCTCATACATCATTCCCGACACGAAGACGGGCTATCTCCACATCAAGAACTTCGGAGAGACGACCTACTTCGAGATGCTGACCTCGATGGCGGCGTTCAACGCCAACGGCATGAAGAGCCTGATTATCGACCTGCGTGGCAACCGCGGCGGATACATGGAGACTGCCATCAAGATGGCGAACGAGTTCCTGCCCGAAGACCAGCTGATTGTATATACCGCGGGACGCAAGATGGAGCGCGAGGACTTCATGAGCAACGGACACGGCAGTTTCACGTCCCTGCCCTTGGTTGTGCTGATTGACGAGATGTCGGCTTCGGCAAGCGAGATTTTCGCCGGGGCGATGCAGGACAACGACCGTGCTATGGTCATCGGCCGCCGCAGTTTCGGCAAGGGACTGGTGCAACAGCCGATGGAGTTCCGCGATGGCAGCCAGGTGCGGCTGACCGTAGCCCGCTACTACACGCCTGCGGGACGTTGCATCCAGAAGCCCTATGCGGCAGGACATGGAGAGGAGTATGAGAACGAGTTGCTGCAGCGATACGAGCGCGGTGAGTTCTACAGTCAGGACAGCATACGCCAGGACGGTCCCGAATACAAGACCCTTGGCGGACGCACCGTCTATGGCGGCGGCGGCATCATGCCCGACATCTTCGTGCCCGAGGACACGACAAACATAACCTCTTATTTCCGCGAGGCTGTCTTCCGTGGCCTTACTACGCAGTTCGCCTTCCACTACTGCGACACGCGCCGCCCCATCCTGCGCCTCTGCAACGATGTCGACGACGTGCTCAAGGTGGTCAAGCGCGACAATGTGATGAGCCGCTTCGCCACCTACGCCGCCGAGCACGGACTGCAACACCGCCCGCTGATGATGCAGCGCAGCCAGACCCTCTTCGAGCATCATATCTATGGCGCCATCATCTATGACATTCTGGACGGCGACGCCTACCAGCAGTATCGCAACCGCGACGACATAACCATCAAGCGGGCCTTGGAAGAACTATGCTCACACGACTGACCATACACAACTACGTGCTGATCGACAGCCTCGAGGTGGAGTTCGAGCCCGGGTTCAGTGTCATCACGGGTGAGACGGGAGCGGGCAAGAGCATCATAATGGGCGCGCTGCAACTCATTCTCGGTGCAAGGGCGGACGCCAAGGTCATCCGACCCGGCGCCCAGCAATGCCGCATAGAGGCGGAGTTCGGCGACCGCATAATGACACGCACGTTCTCAGCCAACGGCAAGAGCCGCTGTTTCATCGACGACGAACCAGCCACAGTGGCGGAACTGCGCGAGATGGGCTCCATGCTCATAGACATCCATTCGCAGCACGAGAACCTCCTGCTGAAAAGTTCCGGTTTCCAACTCTCGGTCATCGACACCATAGCAAGGTCGCCGATCGACGACTACAGACTGGCCTATCGTGAGTGGAAAGAGACAAGGGAACGGCTTGAGACTCTGCGGAGCGAGTATGAGGCGACAGAGCGCGAGCACGACTTCATGCAGTTCCAGTACGAACAGATAGCCGAGGCAAGGTTGCGCGAGAACGAGGAGGTGGAACTGGAGGACGAGCGCAAGGCACTCGCCCACGCCACCGACACGGTGCAACTGCTTTCCGAGGCGGCATCACTGACCGACAACGACGAGAGCGGTGCGGTCAACCTCTTGCGCTCGGTAGCGGCGAAACTCCATTCCGCCGCTACGATGAACCCTCGCCTGAACGACTTGGCAGAGCGAGCCGAGAGCGCATACATCGACATCAAGGACTTTGCCGGCGAACTTGCCGACCGCACCTCCGAC
>JABUTZ010000002.1:20818-98215 GCA_021443415.1 Bacteroidaceae bacterium
CATGTCAACGACACGAAAGAGTTGCTGGCCTTGTTCGCCGACCTGGAAGAGAAACTCAACTCGTTCAGCAACATAGCTGAGCAGATCTCAGCCGTCGAGAATGAACTGGCACAGAAAGAGAAGGAACTCCATGTCATTGCCAAGCGATTGACAGCCAGCAGAAAGGCAGTGACAATGACGATAACGGACAGCATACACGCCACGCTCGCCAAATTGGGTATGCCCAACGCACGCTTCGACATACGCATCACGCCTTTGGACGCTCCGCGCGAGAACGGTGCCGACGAGGTGGAGTTTCTCATGTCAACCAACAGCGGCACGGCCTTCTGCTCCCTCTCCTCGCTCTCGGGCGGTGAGGCGGCACGTGTCATGCTGGCGGTGAAAAGCCTGCTGACGGGTTCCGTCCAACTGCCCACCATCATCTTCGACGAGATAGACACCGGTGTGTCGGGACGCATTGCCGAGGCGATGGGCAGTATCATGGCTGACATGGGAGCCGCTGACAGACAAGTGATTAGCATCACCCATCTGCCTCAGATTGCGGCACGGGGAGCCCACCATTACCGTGTGTTCAAGGACGATGACAAGACCCAGTCGCAGACAGACATCGAACTGCTCAGCGAGGAAGAGCGACTGCGCGAGATTGCCTCCATGCTGAGTGGCGAGACACTGACCGAGGAGGCCCTCGGCAACGCCCGCGCCCTGCTGAACAACACTGCGAGATGAGATTTTTCCCCATAATATATAAATAAGGTGTGAATTTTTTAGTAACTTTGCATATTAAATACAAAAAACAACAATGAACATACTTGAACTTAGCGAACAAGAGATAGTGCGCCGCGACAATCTGGAGCAACTCAAGGCACTGGGCATCAACCCCTACCCTGCCGCCGTATACGAGACGAACGCCTTCTCGGACGAGATTAAGGCCACATTCGAGGACGAGGCTCCCCAGCGCGAGGTATGCATAGCCGGACGCATGATGAGCCGCCGCGTGATGGGCAAGGCTCTCTTCCTTGAGGTGCAGGACAGTCATGGCCGCATACAGGTCTATGTGCAGCGCGATGAGATTTGTCCCGACGAGGACAAGACGCTGTACAACAGCGTGGTGAAGAAACTCCTCGACCTCGGCGACTTTGTCGGAGTACGCGGCTATGTCTTCCGCACCCAGACCGGCGAGATAAGCGTGCATGCCCGTGAGGTGACAGTGCTCGCCAAGTCGCTCAAGCCCCTGCCCGTGGTCAAGCAGAAGGACGGCGAGGTGTATGACGCCTTCGACGACCCCGAACTGCGCTACCGTCAGCGATATGTTGACCTTGTGGTCAACGATGGTGTGAAGGACACATTCCTGAAGCGCGCCACCATCCTGCGCACCCTGCGCCACATCCTCGACGAGGCCGGATACACGGAGGTGGAGACTCCCATCCTGCAGAGCATAGCAGGCGGTGCGAGCGCACGTCCGTTCATGACTCATTTCAATGCCCTGAGCGTGGATATGTACATGCGCATCGCCACTGAGCTCTACCTCAAGCGCCTGATTGTGGGCGGTTTCGAGGGTGTGTATGAGATTGGAAAGAACTTCCGCAACGAGGGCATGGACCGCACCCACAACCCCGAGTTCACCTGCATGGAACTCTACGTTCAGTACAAGGACTACAACTGGATGATGTCGTTCACCGAGCAACTGCTCGAAAAGATTTGCATCGCCGTGAACGGTTGCACGGAGAGTGTCATCGACGGCAAGACAATCTCGTTCAAGGCTCCCTACCGCCGTCTGCCTATCCTCGAAGCCATCAAGGAGAAGACCGGGTATGACCTCGACGGCAAGAGCGAGGACGAGATACGCGAGATAGCCAAGAAACTGAACATAGAGGTGGACGAGACCATGGGCAAGGGCAAGCTCATCGACGAGATTTTCGGCGAGACATGCGAAGGGACATTCATCCAGCCCACGTTCATCACCGACTATCCGGTCGAGATGTCGCCCCTCACCAAGATGCACCGCTCGAAAGCCGGACTGACCGAGCGTTTCGAGCTTATGGTCAACGGCAAGGAGCTGGCGAATGCCTACAGCGAGCTCAACGACCCCATCGACCAGGAAGAGCGTTTCCGCGAGCAGATGCGACTGGCCGACAAGGGCGACGACGAGGCGATGATCATCGACCAGGACTTCCTCCGCGCCCTGCAATACGGCATGCCCCCCACCAGCGGAATCGGCATCGGCATTGACCGCATGGTGATGCTGATGACCGGACAGAGCACCATCCAGGAGGTGCTGCTCTTCCCCCAGATGAAACCCGAGAAGCGATCGCCGCGCGACCCTGCCGCACACTATGTAGAAAAGGGCATCGACGAGACGCTCGTACCCCTCATCCAGAAGGCGGGCTACTACCTCGTCAGCGACCTTGAGGGTGTCAATCCGCAGAAGTTGCAGCAGCAACTGATCGAGATTATCAAGAAGTACAAACTCGACATCGAGCGTCCGGGACTTGATGTCATTGAAAGCTGGACACGATGACAAGCTGTGGACGAGTGGCGGTGCTTGGAGGTGGCAGTTGGGCGACTGCCATAGCCAAGATTCTGCTCGAGAACAACGAGCGGATAGGTTGGTACATGCGTCGCGACGACCGCATACAGGAGTTCAAGCGCTTAGGGCACAACCCGGGCTACCTCACCAACACCCGCTTCGATGTCTCCCGCATCGACTTCTCGTCCGACATCAACAAGATAGTTGACAGCCACGACACACTGGTGTTTGTCACCCCTTCGCCCTACCTCAAGTCGCACCTCAAGAAACTCAAGAGCCGACTGCGCGACAAGCTGATTGTCACTGCCATCAAGGGTATTGTGCCCGACGAAAACCTCATCTGCTCCGAGTATTTCCACCAGATTTTCAACGTCCCCGAGGAGAACCTCGCCGTGATTGGTGGCCCCAGCCATGCCGAGGAGGTGGTGATGAACCGCCTCACCTACCTCACCATCGGTTGTGCCGACGAGGAGAAGGCACAGCAGCTGGCTGACATGATGGCGTCGGACTTCATCAAGACCAAGACGAGCAACGATGTGATTGGCATCGAGTACGCCTCGGTGCTGAAGAACGTGTATGCCATCGCCGCCGGTATCTGCCGCGGACTGAAATATGGCGATAACTTCCTTGCCGTCTTGATCAGCAATGCGATACAGGAGATGGAGCGTTTTCTCACCACCATCCACCCCGCCCCGCGCAACGTGTGCGACTCGGTCTATCTCGGCGACCTTCTCGTGACTTCCTACTCCAACTTCTCGCGCAACCGCGTGTTCGGCAACATGATCGGACAGGGCTACAGCGTGAAGAGCGCCCAGGTGGAGATGGAGATGATAGCCGAGGGATACTACGGCACGGCGTGCATGAAGGCCATCAACCGCCGCACGCACGTCAACATGCCTATCCTCGACGCTGTCTATAACATTCTATACGAGCGCATCAGCCCGACCATCGAGATTCGCTTGCTGACCGACAGCTTCAGATAAACAATAGTAATCTAACCAAATTACCCCCAACCCCAAAAACCCTAAAACCCCAAAAAATATGCTTAAGATTGACATTTCGAAAGCCCTTCAGTTCATTCCCGAAGGAGCAGTACAGAAGATGGGTGCAGACGCCCACGCAGCCAATAAGGCACTGGAGGACGGCACATGCCCCGGCAATGACTTCCTCGGATGGATGCACCTGCCCAGCGGCATCACCCCTGAGTTCGTAGCAGAGATCCAGGCCACCGCCGAGACACTCCGCCAGGAGTGCGACACCGTAGTGGTGGCAGGCATCGGAGGCAGCTATCTCGGTGCCAGAGCCGTCATCGAGGCTCTGCAGAACAGCTTCGCATGGCTCATCGCCGACAAGAAGAACCCGACCATTCTCTTTGCTGGCAACAACATCAGCGAGGACTACCTCTACGAACTGACCAACTATCTCAAGGACAAGAAGTTCGGTGTCATCAACATCTCAAAGAGCGGTACGACCACCGAGACAGCCCTCACCTTCCGCCTGCTCAAGAAGCAGTGCGAGGAGCAGCGCGGCGTGGAGACAGCCCGCAAGGTGATTGTCGCCATCACGGACGCCGTCAAGGGTGCCGCCCGCCAGACTGCCACCAAGGAGGGTTACAAGACCTTCGTCATCCCCGACAACGTGGGCGGTCGCTTCTCAGTGCTCACTCCCGTAGGTCTGCTGCCCATCGCCATCGCCGGCTATGACATCGCCCAGCTGGTGAAGGGCGCCACCGACATGGAGGCGGCGACAGCCACCGACCAGCCCGTCGAGGAGAACCCTGCCGCCATCTACGCCATCGTGCGCAACGCACTGTACCAGAGCGGCAAGAAGATAGAGATTCTCGCCAACTACTCACCCAAGCTCCATTTCATCGGCGAGTGGTGGAAGCAGCTCTACGGCGAGAGCGAGGGCAAGGACAAGAAGGGCATCTTCCCCGCAGCCGTTGACCTGACCACCGACCTCCACTCGATGGGACAGTGGATCCAGGACGGCGAGCGCACCATCTTCGAGACCGTGCTGAGCATCGGCGAGCCCAACCACACCGTCCTCTTCCCCCACGACGAGGAGAACCTCGACGGACTCAACTTCCTTGAGGGCAGACGTGTGGACCAGGTGAACAAGATGGCCGAACTCGGCACCCAGCTCGCCCATGTTGACGGCGGTGTGCCCAACCTCCTGCTCTCCATCGACCGCCTCGACGAGTACCACATCGGTCAGCTCATCTACTTCTTCGAGCGCGCCTGCGGCATCAGCGGTCTGATGCTCAAGGTCAACCCCTTCGACCAGCCCGGCGTGGAGGCTTACAAGAAGAATATGTTCGCCCTGCTCGGCAAGCCCGGCTACGAGGAGGCAACCAAGGCAATACGCGAGCGCATCAAGTAATGCTCAAGGCTGTATTGTTCGACATGGACGGCGTGCTCGTGGACTCAATGCCCGGGCACGCCAAGGCTTGGGTCAAGGCGGCTCACGACGTGGGTTTCAGCCTGACCGAGCAGGAAGTGTATATCAACGAGGGACGTACGGGCGACGGCACCATCAACATCCTCATGCAGCGCGAACGCGGACGCGACGCGACGGCTGATGAGGTAAAGGAAATCTACAGCATCAAGTCCCACTACTACAACCTGGAGCCCGAGCCCCCCGTGATTGAAGGAGCCGCAGAGATGCTCCGCTCGGTGCAGGAGGCGGGACTTAAGTGCATACTCGTGACCGGATCGGGCGAGAAAGCCCAGCTCGCCCGCCTTGAGAAGCACTTCCCCGGAGTGTTCACACGCGAGACGATGGTGACGTCCTTTGATGTGTGCCACTGCAAGCCCCACCCCGAACCCTATCTCATGGGACTTCGGAAAGCGGGCGTGGAGGCTGACGAGGCGATAGTGGTCGAGAACGCTCCCCTTGGTGTGCAGGCGGCGGTGGCGGCAGGCATATTCACCGTGGCTGTCAACACGGGTCCCCTGCCCGAGAGCGCACTCTCCGAGGCTGGAGCCGGCATCATACTGCCCTCCGTGAAAGCATTTCCCGAATTTCTCAACACATTCATTCACAAGCAATGAGACAGACACTCATCATCGTAGCGACCATCATGATGCTCGCCTCGTGCGGCGGCAAGGAACAGTCAAGCACTGTGCGTATCGCCGCACCTGCTGTCCAGGAGGTTAACGGCATCCAGAGGATGAACGACTACTTCTACACCGACACCGTGCACCATCGCGGAGCCAAGTGGGAATACACCATCGTGCGCCTCGCCAACGACACTGCCGATGTGGTGACCGACAGCGACGGACAGCAGTACGCAGGCAACACCATCTCGCTCACCATCAACCGCGACGGACAGCAGATACTCGCCAAGGCGTTCACGAAGAGGACATTGGCGGACTATGTGGATGCCAAGTTCCTCAGTGCGAACATACTGGAAGGAATGGCTTATCATAAGGCTGTGCCCGAGGGCATCTGCTTCGCCGTGAGCGTGGGACTGCCCCTGAGCGACGAGTATGTGCAAGTGAGACTGACCATACACCCCGATGGCAGCTACTCGATGAGAAGAGACGAAATCGTAGATGACAACCTGGCGTTCGACGACTCGCTTGGTGTCTGACCAACCAAACAAAAAACATCACTAACATCATGAATTATAAACTGATTTTTATGGCTTCACTGCTAACACTTGGAGCTTGCACCGAAAGCAGGCAGACATCGTCGGGCATCGACTATGCCAACCTTGACACCACCATCGTTCCTGGTGATGACTTCTACGCCTATGCGACAGGCCATTGGATAGACCACAACCCACAGAATCCCGAATACCCGCGCTGGGGGTCGTTCACCAAGCTCGACGACACGAACAAGAAGCAGGTGCAGGCACTCTTCCTCGCACTCACCGACGGTAGCCAAAAACTCGATGCCGATGCCCAGAAGATAGCAGACCTCTACACGATGGCTATGGATAGCGTGCGCCGTAACGAACTCGGTGCCAGTCCCTTGAAGCCTTATCTTAAAGAGATAGACGAATGCGAGACACGCGAGCAACTCATCGCCCTCTGCCACAAGAACCACGACAACCTGATGTTCCACATCGGCATCTCCACCGACGACAAGAACGCCGAGATGAACATCGTCTATATCTACCAGGGCGGTCTGACCCTGGACGACGAGCGCTACTACCTCGAGGACACTCCCGACAACAAGCGCATCCTCGCCGCCCACCACGAGTACGTCACCTCCCTGCTCACCCTGAGCGGATACTCGGCAGAAGAAGCCGAGGAGATGTACAAGAAGACTTTCGACGTGGAGAAGGAGATGGCTAAGGTGACCGTTTCGCACGTTGACCTTCGCGACCCGCAGAAGAACTACCACAAGCTGACCATCGACGAACTTAACACTACTCTTGGCTACGACTTCGGTGCCTATATAAAGGGATATGGCTACGATGGAGTGAAGGATGTCAACCTCTGCCAGATTGAGCCCGTGAAGAAGGGTTGCGAGCTGCTTCAGAACCTGCCACTGGAAACACTAAAGGCCATCTACACGATACGCACCATCATGGGAGCCAGCTCGTCGCTCAGCGACGACTACTACGATGCCGCCCACAAGTTTGCATGCGCCATCCAGGGACAGACTGAGAAGCGCGCTCGCTGGAAGCGCGCCATCGCCATGGTGGATGGTGTGATGGGCGAGATTGTCAGCAAGCTGTATGTCGAGAAATACTTCCCCGCCGCCGCCAAGGAGCGCATGACTCAACTCGTGGAGAACCTGCGCGTGTCGCTCGGCGAGCGTATCGACGCACAGACTTGGATGAGCGATGCAACCAAGAAGGTGGCTCGCGAGAAGCTCGATGCCATCACGGTCAAGATTGGTTATCCCGACAAGTGGGAGGACTACTCGAAACTGGTCATCGACACCAAGAAGTCGCTGCTTGACAATATGGTCGCCGCCTCGGAGTTCCTGTTCCAGCTCGACCGCGAGAAGAAGCTCAACAAGCCTGTTGACAAGTCCGAGTGGCACATGTTCGCCCACACGGTGAACGCCTATTACAATCCGCCCACGAACGAGATCTGCTTCCCCGCCGCCATCCTCCAGCCTCCTTTCTTTAGCATGGATGCCGACGACGCCACCAACATGGGTGCCATCGGTGTGGTCATCGGTCACGAGATGACCCACGGCTTCGATGACCAGGGTGGTCAGTACGACAAGAACGGCAACCTCTGCCAATGGTGGGCGGAGTCCGACATCGAGGCTTACAAGCATCCGTCCGACTCGCTCGTTGCCTACTTCAACGGTCTGGAGATTCTGCCTGCGAAAGGCGAGCAGCCCGCACTCATGGCCAACGGCAAACTCTGCCTCGGTGAGAACATCGCCGACCACGGCGGCGTGATGATTGCCTACAACGCCCTTGAGAACATCCTCGCCAAGACTCCCCTGCCCGACGAGAATGGCTTCACGCCCCGCCAGCGTTTCTTCCTCTCATACGCCAATGTGTGGGCTGGAATCATCAGCGAGGAACTGATGCGCTATCTCACCATGGTCGATCCCCATAGCCTCTCGAAATTGCGCGTAAACGGCACCCTGCCCCACATCGACGCATGGTACGAGGCGTTCGACGTCAAGGAGGGCGACGCTCTCTACCTGCCTAAGGATCAACGCGTTAAGATTTGGTAAATGCGCACTCTGCTCACCAACGCACGAATAGTCACACCCCACGGCATCGTCCGCGGAGGTGTGACTATTGATGGTTTATATATAGAAAGTGTCGGCGAAGATGTCTGCGCCCACGGCGGTGACTCGGTCATCGACCTCGCGGGAGCCATGGTAATGCCCGGTGTCATCGACACCCACGTCCATTTCCGCGAACCGGGCATGACGCACAAGGCGACCATCGCCAGCGAGAGCCTTGCCGCCGCGGCCGGAGGAGTGACGAGTGTCTGCGAGATGCCCAACTGCATGCCTACGACCACCACCGCCGAGGCCCTCGCCGGGAAGCAAGCCATCGCCGCACGCGACAGCCTCGTCAACTACGCCTTCTTCGTTGGCGCGACGCACGACAACACCGAGTTCCTGCGACAGGTCGATTACTCGCAAGTGCCAGGCATCAAGGTGTTTATGGGTAGCAGTACGGGCGGCATGCTCGTTGACGACGACGAGACCCTGCGTCAGGTGTTCAGCCTGTCTCACGACATTCCCGTGGTCACCCACTGCGAAGCGACCGACATCATCAACCGCAACGCACAGATGTATGGCGACAGTCGCGACTTCGCCGTCCATCCGCTCATTCGCTCGCGCGAGGCATGCATCGAAAGCACACGTCTGGCGGTGGCGATGGCGACGGAGTGTGGCACACGGCTCCATGTGGCGCATCTCTCGACCAAGGAGGAGATTGACCTGGTGCGCGGGCGAGCCACGGCCGAAGCCTGTCTGCCCCACCTGCTTTTCAGCGATGCCGACTACGAGAGGCTTGGCGCAAGGATTAAGTGCAATCCTGCGGTCAAGACTGCCGCCGACCGCGATGCCCTATGGCAGGCTTTGGAGGAAGGCATCCTACAGACAGTAGCCACCGACCACGCCCCCCATCTGCTCTCCGAAAAGGAGAATGGCGGTTGTCTCACCGCACCCAGCGGAATGCCGATGGTGCAGTTCTCGCTCTGCGCCATGCTCGGCGAGACCACACCCGAGAAGGCGGCACAGTGGATGAGCCACAACCCGGCGCAGACTTTCGGCATCGAGAAGCGTGGCGAGATCCGCGAGGGCTACTACGCCGACCTCGCCATCGTGCAGGAGACGGAGCCATACATGGTTGGCGACAACGATGTCGTCAGCCTGTGCCGATGGACTCCGCTGGCGGGCGCGACGCTGCGTCATCGCATAGTTGCCACATACGTTAACGGGCAGAAGGTGTGGGACGGACAGTCCGTCGTCCACCACCGAGCCGCAATGCCACTGCGTTTTGAGCGTTGAGCGATATTCCATAAAAGACGTGCGCAGTCTCATCGACTGGAGCTACTTCTACCATGCGTGGAAGGTGAGCAGGTCGAACGTACCCGGCGAACTCCTCGGCGATGCCGATAAGATGCTCGATGTGTGGGGCGACGAACCTGTGTGCCAAGCACTTGTAGAGCAATTCTCCGCCCACTCCGATGGTGATAACATCATCATCGGCGACACGCGCCTGCCCATGCTCCGCCAGCAGAGCGAGCCTTATCTCTGCCTCGCCGACTTCATCCATCCCGAGCGAGATACTGTGAGCCTGTTCGCCACCAGCGTGAGTGCCGACTTGCCGCATCTCGACGACGACGACCCCTACCAGCGCATGCTCGCCCAGACTCTCGCCGACCGCCTCGCTGAAGCCACAGCGGAGCAGATGAACGCCCACCACCCTGGCCTGCGGCCTGCCATTGGCTATCCATGTCTGCCCGACATGAGCCTTAACTTCATCATCGACAAGCTCATAAATCTGCAACGCATAGGCATCACGCTGACCGAGAGCGGTGCCATGCGCCCTCACGCATCTGTCTGCGGACTCATCATCGGCCATCCTCTGGCACGCTATTTCGCCATCGGACCGATAGGTCACGACCAGCGAGCGGACTATGCACAGCGGCGCGGATTGCCCGCAAACGAGTTGAACCGTTTTCTTCCACAAAACTGACAACCACGATGAACTTCCTCTACTGCATCTACCAGCTGATAGTGGCACCTCTGCTGCTGTTGCTCACCGCCATCACCGCCATCGTGACCACCGTAGGTTGCACCGTCGCGTCGGCTCCTTTCTGGAGTTACTGGCCCGCAAGATGCTGGAGTAGAGCCATGTGCGCCATCTTGCTCTTGCCGGTAGAGGTGCATGGGAGGGAGAATCTGATGCATGGCGTGAGCTATGTCTTCACCCCCAATCACCAGGGTTCGTTCGACATCTTC
This sequence comes from Bacteroidaceae bacterium, assembly GCA_021443415.1. GTDB lineage: Bacteria > Bacteroidota > Bacteroidia > Bacteroidales > Bacteroidaceae > Physcousia. The sequence goes on from JABUTZ010000002.1 coordinate 31,251, forward strand.
CTTGTCTATGGCTATCTCGGCCGTCCCTTCAAGTGGATGATGAAGAAGTCGCTCAGGAAGATTTTCCTCGTCGGTCGGGCGTGCGAGGACGCCGGCCATATCTTTGTGGACAACAGTGGTCCCAAGGCGACCGCCATGACCATGCAACAGGCTCGCGACGTGTTGCACAGCGGCACCAGCCTGGTGGCTTTTCCCGAAGGCGAACGTACGCTGACAGGCGACCTCGGTGCGTTCCGGCGCGGTCCGTTCAACCTCGCCGCCGAGATCGGCCTTGATGTCGTTCCCGTCGTTATCCGTGGCAGCTACGAGGTGTTGCCGCGCCAGAAAGGTTTCTGGTTTGTCAGGTGGCACCGCCTGCGCATGGACATTCTCAAGCCCATCGCCCACGAGGGGCTGACCGCCGACGAACTGCGTCAGCGTTCGTTCTCGATCATCTCCAATTTCTTGAGTGCCAACTCGTGAACGGCGAGCCTCTGGTCGATACGTGCGACTGAAAGCAGGAGTTCCATCCGCTGGGCGATCAATTTCTCGCGTTGCTGGTCAGACATCTCCTTCGCTCCACCCTCCTCCATCGTCATCAGACGGGCATTTGCATCTGCCTCCTCAAGGCGCGACAGTTCGTGGGCAAGGCGAGCCTTGTAGATTTCTCCACGCAGGAGGTGCCAGTCGGTACCGGGCGCAAACAGTTCGTCCAGTTCGTCGATGCGGCACGGCGGGTTGCCCGCCATGCGGAACTTGTACATCCAGTCGTCCAGTTTCGTCCTCGCATCGCCCACCTCGGCGGTGACATGGTCGAAGGCCTCAGCCATCGCGCCCTCGCGACCGCGCATGAACTCATGCTCGGCACCCGTCCTCATCGCCTCAGTCACCGACTTCAACAACGACTCGCGAGCCTCAAGGGCCTTGACGCGTGCCTCGTCATAAACCTGATGCACGGTGCGTCCGCCAAACAGACGTCCGCTGAGCGACTCCAGGTCTCCTGTCATCTCTCCCATGCGTTGCATGCGCACGAGGAATTTCTGCCTGATCATTTCGATGTCGGCAACCACACCCTCACAGATATCGATGCCCACCTTCAGTTCAGCCTCCTTGCGCTCGTCGTCGGCGACAACCGCCAAGAGTCGTTTCCACTCATCGTGGCGGTGCAGCATCTCCGACTTGAACGTATCGGCAGATGCCAGATAGCGTGTGTGCCAGTCGATGGAGTTCATGGCTGAGTCTATCAGCTTATACTCGCTTTGATACTCCGCGTCGCAGTCTGCCAGCAGGTGACGGCGGATGTCCAACGAGGCGGTCATCACCTGACAACTGGTGTTTGTCTCGATGAGGGCCGAATGGAGGTCCTGACGCTCGTTTTCGATGCCGTCGGCCTCCGTCTGGCGCGCATTGATTTCTCGCTGATGGAAGTTGTAGGTCTCAAGTCGCTTCGCCGCATCGCGCTCGTCACGCACCGAGGCCTCGATGAGTCCGCGTATGGTCATCATGCGGGAGTCGGCATACACATTCGGCTGAAAACCGGAGAGCGAGAGGTCGAGGGCGGCATACTCAGCCCATTTCTTCTCCATCTCCGACAACCGACGCACGTCGGCTGTCAGCTCTTCCGACAGAACACCGGCCACGGCTTGGTCTGCCGCTGTCTCCAACTGGAGCGAGAGCAGTGAGGAGCGAGCTCCGCGCAGTTCCATCTCCAACTTCTCCACCTCTCCTTTCCAGATGCCTATCAGTCGGTCTTGCTCGATGATGGTGTCGCTGTGGAACGGGTGGTTGAGCGCTCCGCATACGGTGCATGCCTCTCCCTCGCGCAAGTCGGCTCGCAGATGGATGACGTTTTGTCCCTTCGACAGCGTGTAGTCATACCGACGGCGCTCGGTGTCAGCCGACAACTGCTTGACTCGCTGTTCCATAGCCGCTGTCTCTGCCACGTTGCGTTCGATTTTCTGGCGCAGGGCGAGCGATTGGTGGCGGCGCGCATCGATTGTGTTCTGCAGTTCGCATGCGGCTCGCCAAAGGCCTTCCGCCTCGATGAGCAGTTGCCTGCGAGTCCTCAGCTCCATCACGTCCATCTGCAGTCGCTGACCGTCGATGCCGCGGTTTGCCTCGCGATGGCGTTCCACCTCTGCATGCAGGGCGGCAAGACGTGTCTCCAAATCCTGGTCGCGGGCGAAGAGCGATGCCAATCGTTCGTTCAAGTCTATCTGTTTCAGCCTTATACGTCCTGTCTCTTCCTTGATTGCCTGTCTACGGGCATCTATCGACGAGAGTTTGTCGATGCGCACCAGCAAAGCCGCCGTACGCTCGATTGTGTCGCGATTGGCTTCCAACGGATTCAGCAGGCTTCTGTTGGCCGTCAGGCGTGAGGAGATGTCACGCATGCGTGCTTCAAGGTCATCGCGCATCGAACGATAGCGCTTCAGTTCCTCGTCGACGGCGGCAAGGGCATCCGCCATCACCGCCATGTCCTCGCGCAGAGCGGCAAGCGAACCTTCTGTCTTGTAGCCTGTTGCCAGTTCCTCCTCCTTCAGTGCCAACTGGCGGTCCGCCTCCATCGACACCGTGCGTGCCGTGTCCATCTCCATCATTGCCTTGTCCGCGGCTATGCGCAGCGAGCGCAACGTCTCCTTCAGACCCGACGACCAGTCTCGCTGGCGCGCCATGTCGGTCATGCGTGTCTGCAGGCGGAAATAGAGGGGCAGTGCGTCCTCGCAGGCGTCAAAACGCAAGAGCCGCTGTTCGTCGTTGCGCATCGCCGCCAGTGTCTTGCCACGCTCGTACATCACGGCGCGGAGGCTCTCCAGACGAGCACGCAGATTGACATACTCATTGTGCAAGTGGGTGCGCTCGTTCGCCGTATCGAGCTCATGTTGAAGCGACTCGACGCGGAGCAGAGCCAGTCTGCGTTGCTCGTGCAACTGGCGCAACTCGTCAGCCGTCAGCACGTCCGCCTGGGCGTCGCGCTGGGCGAACTCCCGACGGATTTCCTTGGTATCAACGGTTGGCTGGGGAGCGGGTGCTTCACTATTATTCTCCGGGTGCCAGAGCACAGGCTCCGGCTCAGTATGTTTTTTCCAAAAGAGTGGCATAGAACGATGCGGTTTTGTTTCAAAGCGCAAAGTTACAAAAAAATCAGTTATAGGGGTTGCAAAATATCTCGCTTTTGCGTAACTTTGCACTCCGAAATCCATTCACACCTTGTTTATTACCACCTTCGGTACAATAACCCCAAACCCATTAACCCCTTAACCCCAAACCCCCAAAAAAATGACCAAGCCAAGCATTCCCAAGGGTACACGCGACTTCGGTGCCACCGAGATGGCTCGCCGCAACTACATATTCAACACAATAGCAAGCGTCTATCGCCTGTATGGCTTCCGCCAGATTGAGACCCCCGCGATGGAAAACCTCAGCACCCTGATGGGCAAGTACGGCGAAGAGGGCGACAAACTGCTCTTCAAAATCCTCAACTCGGGCGATTTTCTCAAGGGCATCAAGCCCGAAGAGCTCGGCGAGGCCACCGGCCATCTCGCGGCTCAATTGTGCGAGAAAGGACTGCGCTACGACCTCACGGTGCCTTTCGCCCGCTATGTCGTCCAGCACCGCGACGAACTTACGCTCCCCTTCCGCCGCTACCAGATTCAGCCCGTGTGGCGTGCCGACCGTCCGCAGCGCGGCCGCTATCGCGAGTTCTATCAGTGCGACGCCGATGTGGTGGGCAGCGACTCTCTGCTCTGCGAGGTGGAACTGATGCGCATCGTCGATACCGTCTTCAGCCGCTTCGGCATCCGCGTGGCGGTGAAAATCAACAACCGCAAGATTCTCTCCGGCATAGCCGAGATGATTGGCGCGCCCGACAAGATTATCGACATCACGGTGGCTATCGACAAGCTCGACAAGATTGGCCTCGACAAGGTGAACGCTGAGTTGGCGGATGCCGGACTGCCGCAGGAGGCTATCGATAAACTCCAGCCAATCATAAAGTTGGAGGGAACAGTTGAAGAGAAACTCGAGACCATGCGCAGCCTGCTCGCCGAGAGCGAGACGGGACTGAAGGGTCTTGAGGAGGTGAAGTTTGTGCTCGACACCCTGGCTCAAGGCGAGTCAACCAACACGTTCGAACTCGACCTCACCCTCGCCCGCGGACTGAACTACTACACGGGATGCATCTTCGAGGTGAAGGCACTCGACGTGCAGATGGGTAGCATCACGGGCGGCGGTCGCTACGACAACCTGACAGGCATCTTTGGCATGCCGGGACTGAGCGGCGTGGGCATCTCGTTCGGTGCCGACCGCATCTACGACGTGCTCGAGGAACTCAACCTCTACCCCGCCGACACGACCACGACCACCCAGGTGCTGTTCGTCAACTTCGGCGAGAAGGAGGCGACCTACTGCATGAAGGCGGCGGACGAACTGCGCTCACGCGGCATCGCCTGCGAGGTCTATCCCGATGCCGCCAAGATGAAGAAACAGATGTCCTATGCCAACGCGCTCGCCATTCCCTATGTTGTCATAGCCGGCGAAACGGAGATGGCTAACGGCGAATACACCGTCAAAAACATGCTGACGGGCGAGCAGACGACGGTGAAGGGCATTTCGGAGTTCACGTTCTAACCACGATTTTATGGGACGCAGGATAATTGTCATTTTGCTGGCAATCACGTTCGGCATATCCGCCTTCGGTGTGCTGAAAGAGAAGGATCTGGACCAGACTCTGCTGGTCCTGAGGTCGGAGTTGCAGACTTACCACAAGGACTTGCGGGCGGCACAGGAGAGGTCCAAGGAACAGCGGGTCCACCTGCGTGCCATGCTCGACGCCTATCTCGACGAGGCGAACCAGATTTCGCTCATGGTCTATAGCCAGCAGCAAGACTACGTCTTCGACATGACCTACGCCTGCCACCAAGCGACCGAACTCTACGACCGCTTCCACTCGCGCCAGATTCCTTTCGACACGCTCAGCGCGCAACTCGACATCGAGGTAGCGCGCTACAAGGGACTGGTCGCTGTCCTCGCCGACATCAGGACCGACTCAACCGACACGGCGATGACCGCCAGCCGCGAGCGTTGCATCGCCCTCTCGAATGTGATTCACCGCGAGTTGGAGTCGCAGCGCGAGGAGCTGCTCAGCCTGCAGGACCAATACAATAAGGTGGACAGCCAGTTGACCGAGCTGAAGGCTTATGCCCAGGTGCGCTACCGCAACCTGCAGAACGGCATCTTCCGCCAGCGGGGCGAGAGCTACATCAGTCTGCTGCGCAATTTCTATAACAACGCCACCGCATCGGGTCGCACGATTACGGACAAGTATGCCGAGACAGAGGACGGCGTGCAGTCGCAGTGGCGCGGAACGATCGTGTACATGGTGTTCGCCATCATGTTCTTCTATGCCTTGGTTGCCATGCTGATAGGTTGGCTGATATGGCGCTACGCCCTTCCTCGCTTCAAGCGTATAGAGGCGAAATTCGACTCGCCGGTCAACGCCATCCTGTGCTTTGCCATGGGTACGTTTGCCATTGTCGTGGGCATACTGAACATGGTCATCGACCACAACTTCATCCACTCTGCCAGCGGCTTGCTCGTGCAGTTCGCCTGGTTGGCGACCGCCATCCAGCTGAGCCTGATCATCCGCATGAAGGACGGCAAGGCGGAGCTCGCGGGCCTGAAAATCTACGCCCCCATGCTTGCGATGGGCTTCTTTGTCATCGTGATGCGCGTGATTTTCATCCCCAGCGCCATCATCGCACTCTACTTCCCGCCATTGCTCGTACTCACCGCCATCTGGCAGTTCATAGCCATCAAGCGCCACGGCGGCGTGATGCCGCGCAGCGACCTCTTCTACGCATGGGTGACTCTCGCTGTCATCATCGCCAGCATCACGCTCGCCATGGTGGGACGCACGCTCATGGCTGTCGAGGTGTTCATCTGGTGGATGATGCAGATTACCTGCATACAGACCATCGTGTGCATGTACGACCTTCTGGAGCGATACGAGATGCGGTGCCGTGAGCGCGGCGCCACGTTCGCCCAGACGTGGCATATCGACCTTGTCAACCGTGTCCTGCTGCCCGTGACCGGTGTCATGTCCGTCCTCTTCAGCATCTACTGGAGCGCCGACGTGTTTGACATGACCGACTGGGTCTGGGAGGAGTTCACCGCTCCCGCCATTGACATCGAGGGTGTCATCACGTTCAGCCTCGGCCGTCTTTGCACGGTCATCGCGCTCTACTTCATCTTCCGCTACCTCGCCCACCTCGTGCGCGAGTTGCTCCAACTGCGCTATGGCAACACACCCAACGGACAGGGTGCCATCGTCATCGGGCGCAACATCACGAGCATCCTTATCTGGGGCGCATGGCTCATCATCTCGATGCTTACGCTCAACATCGGCAACTCGTGGGTGCTGGTCATCACGGGCGGTCTCTCGACGGGTATCGGCTTCGCCATGAAGGACACGCTCGAGAATTTCTTCTACGGCGTGAGCCTCATGCTCGGACGCCTGCACATCGGCGACATCATCGAGTGCGACGGCGTGCGCGGCACGGTGAGCAACATCTCATACCAGAGCACCATCATCCAGGCATCCGACGGCTCGGAGATGGCTTTCCTCAACAGCCAGTTGTTCAGCAAGAACTTCAAGAACATGACCCACAACCACAACCTCGAGCTTGTGGTCATTCCCGTCGGAGTGGCTTACGGCACCAATGTCGCCCATGTGCGCACGGTGCTTACCGCCGCCCTCGAGCATCTCGACTGCTACGACAAGGCGCGCGGCATCAGCATCGCATTCCTCGATTTCGGAGCCAGCAGCGTCGACCTTAAGGTCTGCGTCTGGGTGGAGGTGATGCGAAAGGCGGCGTCGGTGGCGCTCATCAAGGAGACCATCTACGACACTCTCAACCACGAGAACATCGAGATTCCGTTCCCGCAGCTGGACGTGCATCAAAAATAAGGTCTATGCTTTCAGGCAGGCGTCCAGGTCGCGTTCGATCTGCTCTCGGTCCATGTTCTGACCGATGAAGACGATCTTCTGCATGCGGTCGCCGTACGTGTCGTCCCACTCCTCCAGCAACCCCGGTTCTTCCTTGAAGTACTGCGCCAACTCTTCCTCCGAGGCAGTCGCATACCACATGCCGGCGTCGGTCAGTTTCTTCTGCACTCCCGCCTGCTCGAACATATATGACACGTCGGGGTCGGTATCGAAATAGCACACTCCCTTGGCCCGGATGATGCTGGGACTCCATTTCATCGCCACGAACTTGTCGAATGCGTGCAGGCTGAAAGGCGGACGACGATAATAGACGAACGTGCTTATGCCGTACTCCTCCATGTGGCTGTGCTCATGGTCGTGATGATGGTGATGCCCATGATGTTCATGCTCTCCATGTTCGTGCTCGTGATGTCCTGCATGCCCGTGATGCTCTTCGTGTTCTTCATGCCCATGGTGTTCGTGTTCATCGCATTCGTGATGCTCATGCTCGTGATGATGCCCATGGTGATGATGTTCATGCTCTTCCTCCTCATGCTCATGGCGGTGGCGGTCCTGCTCCTCCAAGTCCTTGAGGGGTGTGTTCAGCGCCTCCACCCAACCAGCCGACGAGGCGGCGGCGGCCATATTGAAGCGACCGGTGTTGATGATCGACTCCAGCGGCACGTCGGCATAGTCGCACTCGATGATTTCAGCCTTGGGCTGGAGCGAGCGCACGATGCGGCGAATGCGGCCAAGTTCCTCTGCCGACACCTCGCTCACCTTGTTCAATAGTATGATGTCGCAAAACTCCATCTGCTGGATGACGAGGCTCTCGATGTCGTCCTCGTCGATGTCATGACGGCGCAGACGGTCACCGCAACCGAACTCCGACGCCATACGCAGGGCATCGACCACAGTCACGACGCAGTCGAGACGGGGCGTCCCGTGGTGGTTGTACTTCTCCCCCATCGTCGGTATGGAATAGATGGTGCTGGCGATGGGTGCCGGTTCGCATATGCCGCTTGCCTCGATGACGATATAGTCAAAGCGGTGGAGGGCAACGATGTCCGCCAACTGCTCCACGAGGTTCATCTTCAGCGAACAGCAGATGCAGCCGTTCTCCAGTCCGATCAGGCTCTCGTCCTTAAGGTCCACCATTCCGTTCCTCTGCAGCAGGCGCGCATCGATGTTCACCTCACCTATGTCGTTGACGATGACGGCGAACTTGATGCCTTGCTGGTTGGTGAGAATATGGTTGACGAGGGTTGTCTTGCCGCTGCCGAGATAGCCCGTCAGCAGCAGCACAGGTACTTCGTGTCTCATAGTTTTATCGTTTTCTTTACAGGTTTCGATTCATTGTGCAGGCGGTCGAGAGCCGTGACGACATACGTGTATTTGGTCGTACCATCGACATAGGGCAGCTTGTAATACGTGTTCGTTGTCAGCGCCACTATCTTGTCAACGTCCTCAAGGTCAACCTTCTCGCCCTTGTTGAAGCGATAGACGACATACTTGCACGCACGGTCTTCCTCGCGTTTCGCCTTTGGCTCCGTCCAGAACAACACGTAGCCGTCCGAGGTCAATACCGCCTCCACGCTGCGTACTTTCTTCGGCGCCTTGTTGTCAATCCACGGCATGAGCGGCTGGAGAGCGGGCGTGCGGTGATAGAATCTCCTGAGATTGGCGGAATAGTCATTGACATGGTCGCAGACCGCCTTCGCATACCACTGGCAACTGCCGGCTACGTTGGGCAAAGCACGCTGGAGTGTGTACTTAGCCTGCATCTGGTTGACGCTTGGATTGGCGATGTCGGCGAACTTGACGGTACGCTCCACGTCCTGGCCGATTATGAGCGGACGCTGACCGGCATGGGCGCTCCACCATCTTATCAGCGTGTCGTAGTCTGCCGCCTTGTTGCCTATCTCCCAGTAGATTTGCGGCACGTTGTAATCCACCCACCCTTTCTCTACCCATAGCAGCACGTCGGCATACAGGTCGTCGTAGTTCTGCAGTCCATTCGTGCGACTGCCGTCAGGGTCGCTCTTCTGGTTGCGGTAGATGCCGAATGGCGAAACGCCGAACTTGACCCATGGCTTGACGGCGTGCACGGTCTCATACAGCTGCTGGATAAACTTGTTCACATTGTCGCGACGCCAGTCCCCCACCTCGGCAAATCCACTGCCGTACCTCTCGAATGTCGACTGGTCAGGTATCTGCTTGCCACCCGAGGGATAAGGATAGAAATAATCGTCGATGTGCAGTCCGTCAACGTCATAGCGCTTCACGATGTCTGCCGCAATGCCGCAGATATAGTCTCGGTTCTCGGCAAGCCCTGGATCAAAAATATAGATGCCATCGTACTCGAAGCATCGCTCGGGGTGAACGACGGCCGGATGGGTGACTGCCAACTCATTCGTGGTCTTGGTCTTCGCCCGATAGGGATTGATCCACGCATGGCACTCCATTCCGCGGCGATGGCATTGCTCGACCATCCACTCCAATGGGTCCCAATATGGCTGTGGCGGTGTGCCTTGCCGCCCCGTGAGGAAACGGCTCCAAGGCTCGATGGCTGAAGCGTAGAGTGCATCGCCCTCAGCGCGCACCTGAAACATGATGACGTTGATGCCGCACTGCTGGAGATAGTCCAACTGCGACGATAGCGTGCGCTGCATCTCCGTGGTGCCAAGACCGATGAATTGTCCGTTGACACACTGTATCCATGCCCCGCGAAACTCACGTTTTGGGTTCTTCTGCGCGTAGGCGGAACACACCGCCACTACTAAAAGCAAAGCTATAACTATGCGTTTCACTTGTCTGATATTATGCATATTAGTATTTAACCTTAAAGGCTCTGTCTATCTCTCGCCTATCGTCACGGTCCTTCATCGAGGCACGCTTGTCGTACTCCTTCTTGCCACGGCAGAGGTGGATGTCCAGCTTAGCCCTACCATTCTCGTCTATGTACAGGCGAGTGGGCACAAGCGTGAATCCGGGCGACTTCAGGTCATCTGCCAAATGGCGGATTTCCTTGCGGTTGAGCAGCAACTTGCGGTCGCGGCGCACGTTGTGGTTGTTATAGGAACCGAACTCATACGGTGCGATATGCATGTTCTTCACCCACACCTCGCCGTTGATTACAAGGCAGTAGGTATCCACCAAACTCGCCTTGCCGGCACGTATGCTCTTTATCTCCGTACCGGTGAGCACAATGCCAGCCGTGAAGCGGTCGATGAAGATGTACTCAAACGATGCCCGCTTGTTGCGAATGTTTATGTTTGATGTGTTATTTTTCGACATCGGCAAATCTATCTATATGATTGTCAATATATACGGCGACCGCCTCGGTCACCTCCTCCTCCATCTCGATGAAGGCGTCGTCGAGGTCGTCGAACTCAGGGAACTGCTCGAAGAGAGCCATGAACTCCTCGACCGTACATTCTGCCGTGAGGCGCGCCTTGTGCTGTTCGTAGAGTCGCTTGCCGTCATAGACGAGGTTGGTCAACTGCCTGGCACCCCACAGGCGCATCGCCTTGGCGAACGGGTTGTCGAAGATGAAAGGGCCGTAGCCATTGTGTATCAGTTGGATGAACCCCCCGTTCATCACCTCGTCGCGGAAGATGACGTATGCCAACAGCGTGATTTGGTCGCCGTTGAGCGTAGCCATGTTCTCCGCCGTCAGTTCTCCGCCGATGGATGCATTGATGGCGTCGGCGAACAGCTGCACGAACTCGTCCATGCCCTTTTCCGCCGCACTGATGATGTCCTGTTCCTTTATCTTTGTCATTTAGAGAATCTCTTTATCAGGTTATAGGCTCCGTAGAGACCGAGTTCACCGGCATGGCTGAGGTCGGCGAGTCCGGTTTTCTTTTCTCCCTTCATGATATACGCCACACCGCGGTTGTAGTACGCCTCCGACATGGTCACGTCAGCCTTGACGGCTTCCGAGAAAGCGGCGATGGCATCGTCGTGGTTGTTCTCTGCGAGAAGTACACAACCTCGGTTAAAGCTTTGGAAAGCAAGTCGTTGCTCGGGCGACGCATCACGCAGTATCTCTTCCGTGATGGCTGGTAGCGGCTTGAGTTCCACATAGCGGTTCTGCACCTTGCCGCGCCACTGGCTCGCATATTCCTTCTCGGGCTCGTTGTCGTCAGCCTCCACAAGTTTGTCGTAGTCGTTGATGTTCTTGTTGCTCTGCTTGCGGGTTGCCACACGTGCCTTGCGTGCTCCCGAGCGCACCTCGATCTGCTCCTTCATCACCTTGAACTCGTCGCGTTCGGCTCCCGCCACATCGCCCGTCTTACGCTTGAGCGAGGCACGCAGCATGTAGCCCTCCCAGAAATAGGGATTGCGCTGGAGTATGCTGTTGATGTCCTTGAGTGCGGAGCGGTAGTCGCCCGTGTTGTCATATAGGATGGTTCGGTTGTAAAGAGCCAAGTCGTTCTCCGCGTCGACAGAGAGGACGTAGTCGAAGTCCTCGATGGCGCGGTTGTCGTCGCCCACCTGCATGCGCAGCAGGCCGCGGTTGAAGTGACCGAGATAGTTCTTGGGGTCAATCTCAAGTGCGATATCATAGTCGCTCATCGCCCCGCGCAGGTTCTGCTGGTGGTAGCGGGCAAGGGCGCGGTTGATGTAGTTGCCGCTGATGCGCGGTTCGGCGATGATTGCCGTGTCGAGCTGTTGCTCCGCCTGGCTCCACTCTCCCCTGTTCAGGCTGATGTATGAAAGGAACGTCCACGCACGTCCTTCGTAGCGGTTCACCTCAAGGGCGCGCTTCAAGTAGGTCTCCGCCGTAGCCGTATCGGTCTGTTCGACAGCCACCTGAGCCCTGACACATAGGAAGTTGGCATCCTTAGGCCAGGTGCGCATCATGCTGTCGAGGGCCGACACAGCCCTGTCCCACTGCTTCATCTCGACGCGGCAGAGCACGAGGTTGTGCCACGCCGACTTGTCTAACGGAGCCATAGAGATGACCTGTTCATAGTCGCGCGCCGCATCTTCGAAGTGGGACATGTGGACACGACACAGTCCACGCAGGACATAGCCGTTGGGGTCGTAAGGCGAACGCTCGATGCTGTGGGTGCAGTCGGCGTCCGCCCCATGGTAATCTTCAAGATAGAACTTCGCCAGACCACGGAAGAAATAAGCCTCCGGCATGAACGGCTTGGAGGCAAGAACGCGGTTGAAACGCTGAATGGCAAGGACATAGTCCTCCGATGACAGGGCGTAGCGCCCCATCACCATCACGTTGTCGGTGTTGACCTGCGCCATGAGCGGACAGCAGACCAGCAAGAGCAACGCACCGAGCAACCGCCTCACCTTACCCATGTCACCTGGTCGGCTTACGCACCTTGCACTTGTAAGAGCAGTCGAAATCGCCCTTGATCAGCGACTGCAACTTTTTCTTTATCAATGTCTTTCGGAAAGCCGACAGATGGTCGATATAGAGTTTGCCCTCAAGGTGGTCGAACTCATGCTGCATCACGACAGCCAAGTAACCGTCTATCCACTCGTCGTGCGCCTCGAACTTCTCGTCAAGCCACTGCACACGGATGCGCTTCGGGCGGCGCACAGGCTCGCTCAGCCCAGGCAACGACAGACATCCCTCGTCGCTCGTCTCCGTCTCCTTGTCGTCGTACTCCACGATATGGGCATTGATGTAGGTCGGACGGAAGTCCTTGTAGGCGGGATAGTCGTCGCTGATGAGGTCGAGGTCCATGATCACGACACGGATGGACAGACCGATCTGCGGAGCCGCCAGACCGATGCCACCACTATGGGCAAGCGTCTCGCGCATGTCGGCGATCAACTTGTCCAACTCGGGATAGTCCTTCGTTATGTCGGCAGCCACCTCGCGAAGCACCGGCTGTCCGTAGATATAAATGGGATAAATCATATTTGTTTGGTTTGCTTGTGTTTCAAAATCCTTTGCGTGCCTCCATCCAGCCTTGCAGGATGATGGTCGCCGCTATGCGGTCCACGAGAGGCTTGTTCTGCCGAGCCTTGCGGTGGAGACCCGCGTCGAGCATCGTCCGGTGTGCCATGCGGCTGGTGAAGCGCTCGTCATACAACTCGACCTCGATGTCGGGAAACAGATGTCGCAGGCGGTTGACGAATGGTTCGATGCGAACCATGTTCTCGCTCTCCTCGCCGTTCATCTGTCTCGGATGTCCCACCACGATGCGCTCGACAGGTTCGCGCGCCACGTAGTCGACGAGATACTGCTCCAGGCACTTTGTCTCCACCGTGTCCAATGCGCCGGCGATAATCTGCAGGGGGTCGGTCACCGCCAGTCCCGTGCGCTTCTTTCCGTAATCGATTGCGAGAACGCGCTTCATACACTTTTGTTGTGAAAAATAACAGGAACTTGCTTCACAGCGAGTTCCTGTCCAGATTGCAATTTAATCTACTCACTTTACCAAAGTGTCTTTATGTATCTCACGATAGATTACTTGTTGTAGAGTATCCATGCGTCGGGATAGTCGGCACGGAGCACGTCACGGCTCTGGACAGCCGAAGGCTTGTCGCCATGAGTCGTCGCCAGCACACGATACATGTTGGGAACGATAGAGGTGTTGATGACCACCTGGGCCGAGTATCCCTTGCCCTGGAGAGTCCTCTGGAGAGCCTCTGCGTTAGTCTTGACCGAGAAGCTGCCGCATACGACGCTGTAGGCCTGAACGCCCGAGCCATTGACAAGAGTGACAGACTCCGAACGTACGGGCACTGTCTGCGGATCGGTGGGAGTCACTACGGGAGTGACGGGAGTGACCTGGGTGACGGTGGTGGGAGTAATCTCCGTTACGGTGGGAGCGGCCGCGGTCTCGGCATTGCCGCCGGCAACAGCTACTGCGGGAGCAACTACGGGAGTGACATCACCGGCCTGCTGCTCAGCCTGCTGATTCTGCTGCGCACGCTCGTAAGCCGCCTTGTAGGCACTCTCCTTACTCTTACATCCGGTGAAAAGAACGGCGGCGCAAAGCACGCCAGTCAAGAAAAGATACTTCTTCATATTATTCATTTATAAAATTACTATGCAAAGTTAAGAAAAAAACGCGTTTTACATGTATAAAACAGCAACTTTTTCACAAAAGATAAGAGAAAAAGCGCATTTTTGCAATTATTAAGGGAAAAATATGAGGGAGAGAAGAAAAAAATGTATATCTTTGCATAAAATAGTTTAACCCAAAAACATACAACTATGAAAGCAGCAAACTATCTCGTAGCACTTCTCGGCGGCGCGGCTATCGGCGCAGCCCTCGGTCTTCTGTACGCCCCACAGAAGGGTTCGACAACTCGTTTCATGCTCAAGCGCAAGGGTCTGGAGACACGCGACAAGGTGCGCGAGGCGCTCCAGCGTCACGGCATCCATCTTAGCAAGGACGAGATCGACGAGATCGTCGACGACATCAAGGAAGACGTTCAGCTGGACACTGAGGCATAACGACTGACAGCGATGGCGACGGAGTTGAGCAAACTGCTGGCCGAGGTCAAGGACTATGTCGGTCTTGAGAAGAGGTATGCCCTCATCTCGGTGGCCGAGAAAGGGACTGTCATCCTCTCCATGCTGATTATTGTCTGCGTGCTCTTTGTGCTGGCTTCCATTGCGGTAGCCTTCCTGCTGATGGGGCTCGCCAACTACATCGGCGAGCTTACCGGCAGCGTGGCGATGGGCTATGCGGCGGTCGCCCTCATCATCGTCGTCCTGACCGCCATCTTCTATGCCATGCGTACGCAGTTGGTTGTCAACCCCATAGCGCGAATGATGCACCATCTCTTTGTCAAAACCATCAACGACGCAAAACAATGATAGTCGAGCAATATGCCCCCAAGGAGCCAACGAACGAGTTGCATGCACTGACCCTCCTGCGCATGCAGGCACGGGAAGAAGCCGACAAGGCGTTGCGCAAGTTGCAGAACGATGCGCGCACCCTGGTTTCCCCCCAGGCATCACGCTTTGGAGTCGTGGGTGCGCTCATAGGCAATGTCCCGGTTATCCTCGCGGGCATTTCGATGGGCAAGAAGATTATCAAGGCACTCAAGGAGTAGGCTCCGAGGCCATCGGTTCGGCATCATAGCCGGCGGACGCTCGTTTGCAAATTCGCTTAGACACAATAATGGCGGACACCCTTCGGGGATGTCCGCCATTGTCATTTTCCTTTGTCAGCCTGTCATCAGAAGTTGAACCACTTGACGTAGCAGAAGTCCTGACGGTGAGGCAGGTTGGCGTTCTTCGGGAACATGCGGTATGCCACGCGGAAGCTACCTGCGTTGTCGATGCTCTGGGTCAGCTCGAAGGTGTAGAGGTTGCCCTCCTGGCGAGTGACTGCCAGAGGCTCGACGCTGTAAATGTGATCCTTGCCGTCCTTGTCGGTGGTGATGGTCACAAGCTCCAGGCCGATGGCGTCCTGCAGACCCTGCTCGTCAACCACGAGCTTGATGTTGTACTTCTGGCCAGCCTCGGTAACTCCCTGATTGAGAGCCTCGCTGCGCTCGCAAGAGACGATGTTGATGTTCTCCCAGCGCTCAGCCACGGTCTCCTTCCACTGCGCAATCTGACGAGCGAGCATATTGTCGTTCTCGGACAGCTTGTGGTAGCGCTCGGCGAGGCGGTTGTAGAACTTGTTGTAGTAGTCGTCCAGCTGACGCTTCATCGTGTAGTGGGGAGCAATCTGGGCGATGGAGTTCTTGATGACCTTGATCCATGACTCGCTGTAACCCTTGGCATTGCGGGCATAGTACTTAGGCATGATCTCGTTCTCGAGCAGGCTGTAGATGGTAGCGGCATCGAGCTGGTCCTGATGGGTCTGGTTCTGGTAGGTGCGCTTCTCGGTGAGAGCCCAGCCGGCACCCTCGCGATAGCCCTCGAGCCACCAGCCGTCGAGCACGGACAGGTTGACGACACCGTTCATGAGAGCCTTCTCGCCCGATGTACCCGAAGCCTCAAGGGGACGGGTCGGGGTGTTCATCCAGATGTCGACACCAGAGATCAGGCGGCGAGCCAACTGCATGTCGTAGTTCTCAAGGAAGATAATCTTGCCGAGGAACTCGGGACGCTGCGAAATCTCGTAAATCTTCTTGATGAGTCCCTGACCGGCACCGTCGGCGGGGTGGGCCTTACCAGTGTAGAGGAACTGAACGGGATAGTTGGGGTTGTTGACAATCTTCTCAAGACGCTCCAGGTCGGTGAAGAGCAGATGGGCGCGCTTGTAGGTGGCGAAGCGGCGGCCGAAACCGATGAGCAGGGCGTTGGGGTTGATCTTCTCCATGAGGCTGACCACACGCGAGGGATCACCCTGATTCTTCAGCCATGACTCGCGGAACTGCTCGCGGATATAGTCGACCAGCTTGGCCTTCAGGGCCATGCGTGTTGCCCATACCTCCTCGTCAGACACATTGTAGATACCCTCCCAGATCTTCTGGTTGCTCTGGTCGCTCATGTGGTTGGCGTCGAAGTGCTTGGCATAGAGCTTGCGCCACTCGTTGGCTGACCATGTGGGGAAGTGGACACCATTGGTGACATAGCCCACGTGGCTCTCCTCGGGGAAGTAGCCCTTCCAGATGCCTGCGAACATCTCCTGGCTCACCTTGCCGTGAAGCCAGCTTACGCCATTGACCTCCTGGCAGGTGTTGCAGGCGAAGGTTGACATGCAGAAACGCTCGCTCTTGTCCTCGGGGTTCTGGCGGCCCATGCCGATGAACTCGTCCCAGGTGATGCCCAGCATCTGGGCATAGCCACCCATGTACTTGCCGAAGAGGCCCTCGTCGAAGTAGTCGTGACCGGCAGGCACGGGAGTGTGGACGGTGTAGAGACCGCTTGCACGCACGAGCTCGAGAGCCTGGTTGAAGGTGAGACCGCTCTGCACGTAGTCAACGAGACGCTGCACGTTGCAGAGGGCGGCGTGTCCCTCGTTGCAGTGATAGACATCCTTCTTGATGCCCAACTTCTTGAGCAACAGCATACCACCGATACCGAGCAGGATCTCCTGCTTGAGGCGGTTCTCCCAGTCGCCGCCATAGAGGGCGTGGGTGATGGGACGATCGAACTGCGAGTTCATGTCGTTGTCAGTGTCAAGCAGATAGAGCTTGACGCGGCCGACATTCACGCGCCACACGTACGCGTGTACCATATAGTCCATATAGGGAACGTCAACGACCATGGGTGTGCCGTCCTCGTTCAACTGCTGCTCGATGGGGAGCGAACCGAAGTTCTGCGCCTCGTAGTTGGCTATCTGCTGACCGTCCATCGACAGCGTCTGCGTGAAGTAGCCGAAACGATAGAGGAAACCGACGGCGCACATGTCCACGTTCGAGTCCGAAGCCTCCTTGATGTAGTCACCGGCAAGGATACCCAGACCACCCGAGTAGATCTTAAGAACCTGGTTCAGACCATACTCCATGCAGAAGTATGCCACCGAGGCGCGCTTCTTGTCGGGCTCGACGTCCATGTAGGCACGGAACTCGGCATAGACATCGTTCATCTTCTTGAGAACGGTCTTGTCCTTGGTCAGTTTCTCCATCTTCTCGTAGCTGATCTGCTCGAGCATCAGGACGGGATTCTGCTTGCACTCCTCATAGAGACGCTCGTCGAACGAGCGGAACAGCGAACGGGCGCTGTGGTTCCATGCCCACCACATGTTGTGGGCGAGCTCCTCCAACTTGGCGAACTCGGCAGGAATGCGGCTCTTCACGGAAACTTGTTTCCATGTGGCCTCATTTGCATTGCATGCTTTGATTTTCATACGATTTATTTCGATTTGTTTTTTATTTGTTCAGTCTGAGGTCGCGACGACGCAGGGCGAAGTCGTATGCCTCATAGTATGCTGTAATGAATTTGCTCCACAGAGCCTTCTGCGAGAGGGCACGGGCCGCCTTGCGGCAGGCATCCACCTCCTTGTCGTCCATCCTAGCGAACTGCTCGATGGCATCCTTGATGCTGTCCGCTACCTCGCTGTAGTTGTAGTCGTTGCGGGGGATGACCAAGGCGCCGTCGCCGAGGGTGCTCTGCGCTCCCTTCACCTCATTGGCCCAGCAGCCGAAGCCGGACAGGCTGGTCGTGATACAGGGCACATGGAAGGCGATGCTCTCAAGCGGGGTGTAGCCCCACGGCTCGTAGTAAGAGGGATAGACACTCAGGTCATTGCCCGACAAGAGGTCGTAGTACGGCATGTTGAAGATGCCGTCGTTGGCGTCGAGATAGCAAGGCACGAAGAGCACCTTGACCTTGTCCTCGGGTCGGTTGAACATGTTGAAGTGCTTCAGCATGTCGAGGCAATGGTCGTTGGTCATGTCGTGGAGCCAGTGCGTCACGATGGGGTGCTCGAGCGGCGTGTCGAAAGTGAGGCCGGAAGCCAGGCGCTCCTGGAGGTCGGCACGCGGACAAGCCACCCAACCCGGCACATCGACCACAGCCAGCACCTCGCGGTCGAGACTGACATTGCGCAGCGAGCGGTTGAGCGCCTCGAGGAAGACGTCTATTCCCTTGTTCTTGAACTCATAGCGTCCGCTGGTGGCTACGATGAGCGCATCGTCGCTGATGCGCACACCCATCAAGGCGTTCGCCACCCTCTTCACGCGCTCGCGGGCCTCGCGGCGTATCTTGGCGAGAGCCTGTGCCTTGGGCACGAACGAGTCCTCGAATCCATTGGGCAGGATGACATCGGCAGGTTTGTCAAGGAGCTCGGCGCACTCGCGTCCCGTCACCTCGCTCACCGTCGTGAAGCAATCGACATTGTGGGCCGTCTGACGCTCGATGCTGTGCTTGCTCTGCACGTTCAACTCCTCGGCCATCTGGTTGCCATTGTAGGCAAAGAGGTAGTCGTAGAGCGGCTTGTTGTTGCCTGCTATGCTGCGACCGATGGTGGTGGCATGGGTGGTGAATATCGTGGCTATCTCGGGTACATGCTTGTGGATGTAGAGCGCACCGAGACAGGTCATCCACTCATGGGCCTGATAGATGACATTGTGGCAGTCGGCGGCAAGCTGATGGCGGTAGAGGCTCTCGGTGACGAGACCTGCGGCAAAGCTGAACATCGACGCCTCGTCGTAGTCACCGTATGCGTGGAGCGAATCAACACCGAAATCATTCCACAGGCAACCGTAGATCTCGTTCTTTCGGGCGTAATAAGGAGTGAAGTCAACGAGGATGGCAATCGGTTCGCCGGGGATTGCCCAGCGACCCACACGCACACGAAGTCCTTCCGCCAAAGCAGCCTGACTCCATGAAGACAACAAAAGCCCGTCCTCCTTGAAGAGCGGGTTCTCCTTGTAGCCCCAGACATCGGGGCCTATGAAAACGATATGGTCGGGCATTGCCACCTGAAGCGTCTTCGCCCGCGTTGACAACACCGTGTAAATACCACCAATCTTATTGCAAACCTCCCAACTTGACTCAATTATAAAATCAGGTCGTATCTGATTGTTTATCATCGGATTAGAGATTTTCTTTTTCTTCTGTCTATTGTTTTTCGGCACAAAGTTACGCTTTTTTGGGCAAATGGCAAAATATTACGTCAACAAATTGATTTATATCAAGTAAAACGCCTATCCTATTGTGCAGCGAGGAGTTCGGCAACGACGCGAGGGAAATGAGTGTGTTCCAAGACGTGCACACGGGCGGCGAGCGTGTCGGGAGTGTCGTCGGGTTCCACGGCACAACGAGCCTGGAAGACTATCTCGCCACCATCCACCACGCTGGAAATCTGATGGATAGTGATACCGCTCTCCTTCTCGCCTGCATCAAGGACGGCGCGATGGACATTGGAGCCATACATCCCTACCCCCCCGAATTTGGGCAGGAGCGACGGATGGATATTGATCATGCGACCTTCGTAGGCTCGGATGAGCGGGTCGGGAATGATGGCGAGGAAACCGGCCAGTACGACGAGGTCAATGTGATGCTCGGCGAAGAGTTGCAGTACATTGGCGGCTCCATTGTCCACCCACTCAGCCTTTGGGAAATAGTGAGACTCCACTCCGAACGGACGCATGCGCTCGAACACGCCTGCCGCCTTGCGGTTGCAGATGAGTAGCGAAACCTCGACGTCGGGATTATTCTCAAAATAGCGTGCAATGGCCTCGGCGTTAGTTCCTTCGCCCGAGGCAAGTATGGCAATGCGTTTCATGGTGATATGATTGATTTACATGGTTTTAGTTAGTGCGACGCGCCACGATGCGCAGGACGAAGCGCGTGGATGGCGAGACGGCGAACGTGGCGGAAGGACGGCGACCGACCACCCATGCAATCTCGTCGCCACTGAAGAGAAGCAACTGGCGCTCCTTGTCGAAGAGCGAGAGATGGAGGTCGGTGAGATAGTCGCTGACAAGGCGCGAGCCCGTCATGCCAAAGGGCGCAAAGCGGTCGCCCTCGCGGGCGAAGCGGACGGTGAGCGGGAAGGCAAGACGCTCGAGGTCGAGACTGACGACGGAGGCATCGGTCGGGATGACATAGCCAGCCGCGGGATGGCGCGAGACGGAGAGGACGAGGTCGGGAGCGACACGCACCTCGCCCTCGAGCGGAAGGACGGACGTGAGGACACGATAGTCGTCGTCCTTGGCACGCAGGAGCCAACCCTCACGGTCGCGAAGGAGACGCCAAGTGCCACTCTCATAGACACGGCCCGAAACACCGTCGCGCTCAGCCCAGACAGCGTCAACTTGCTGAGAGTTGAAACCATAGCGCGAGAGAATCTCAAAGAGAACGGTGCGCGGAGCAGGCGTGGCGAGGAGGGAAGGAAGAGAAATGACGTTGTCGTGGAGACAACGGTCGATGCAGGATGAGACGGCTATGTCGTAGATCTGCTTCACCTCGGAGAGATGCTGGGCGGTGAGGTTGAGCGAGTCGGCAATGGACGGATTCAGCTCGGCGAGAAGCGGCAACAGACGATGGCGAACGACATTGCGACGCGCATCGTCCTCAAGATTGGTGCTGTCGGTCACAAACGACTCGCCACGCGAGCGCAGGAAATCCTCAATCTCAGCACGAGAGACGCAGAGGAGCGGACGGACGACGGAGACGGAACCAAGCGGACGCGAAGGATGCATGGCGGAAAGACCAGTGAGACCGCTGCCACGGACAAGGTTGAGGAGAAGCGTCTCCGCATTGTCGTCGCGATGGTGAGCCACCGCCACGGGCAGACCGAACTGGGCGAACCAGTCGTAGCGCAGGTCGCGCGCCGCCATCTCGATGCTCTTGCCCGTGCGCCGCGCTTCGGCACGCGTGTCGAAACGACGGACGTGGAACTCCACGTTCAGGCGCTGGCAGAGAGAGCGCACGAAAGCCTCGTCGCGGTCGCTCTCGTCACCACGAAGGGAGAAATTGCAGTGAGCGACAACGGGCGAGAAACCCAGTTCGTGCAACACAAGCAGGAGGCAGACACTGTCGGCACCACCGCTGACAGCCACGAGGACACGAGAGCCATCGGCGAGCAGGGCGTGGTCTGCGATGAAAGATTTGATTCTACTTATCATTCTCAATCTCACTAAGTTCGAGCCAGCGCATCGACTTCTCGTCAAGTTCGTCGTTGAGCGCAGGCAGACGTTTGGCACAGGCGGTAATCTCATCGACCGAGAGCGAACCACCGCAGAGGTCAGCCTCGATGCGACGCTTCTCAGCCTCGAGGGCTTCGATGTCAGCCTCGAGCGCGGCCATCTCCTGACGTTGCTTGAACGTCAGGCGCGGACGGCGGTTCTGGTTGCGCTGGGACGAAGACGAGTCGGAGTCGTTGGCAGAGGGACGCTTAGGTTGCGAGGAAGAGGGAGCAGAAGTCTGCTCGGACTCGCGAAGAAGTTCATACTCACGAAACTGCGTGTAGTTGCCCGGGAAGTCCTTGATGACACCATTGCCACGGAAGACAAGGAGATGGTCGACGACGCGGTCCATGAAATAGCGGTCATGGGAAACGACGATGACGCAACCCTTGAAATCGCGCAGATACTCCTCGAGCACCTGGAGCGTGGTGATGTCGAGGTCGTTGGTAGGCTCGTCGAGGATGAGGAAATTGGGGGCGCGCATCAGCACCGTGCAGAGGTAGAGACGGCGGCGCTCGCCACCGCTCAGCTTGTAGATGTACTTCTGCTGGTCCTTGGGGCTGAACATGAAATGCGAGAGGAACTGCATGGCAGAGAGATGGCGGCCACCGCCGAGGTCAACATATTCGGCGATGCGACGGACGGCATCGATCACCTTCATCTGCTCGTCGAACTCCATGCCCTCCTGGCTGTAGTAGCCGAAGCGCACCGTCTCGCCAATGACGAAACGCCCGCTGTCGGGACGCACGAGACCGAGGAGCAACTTTATGAACGTGCTCTTGCCTGTGCCGTTGTCGCCCACGATGCCCATCTTCTCGTAGCGCGAGAAGTTGTAGTAGAAATCCTTGAGAATCACGCGGTCGTCGAAAGCCTTGCAGACATATTCAGCCTCGAAAATCTTGTTGCCGATATAGGTGCTCTTCACCTCAAGGCGCACCGCCTCCGACTGCTGGGGAGCGCGCGCCAGTTCCTGAAGTTCGTAGAACGACTGCTTGCGATACTCCGCCTTGCCACTGCGCGCACAAGGCGTGGAACGCATCCATTCGAGTTCGCGACGATAGAGATTTTGCGCCCGCGCCGCATTGGCATTCGCCACGTCGATGCGCTCCTGGCGCTTCTCGAGGTAGTAAGAATAGTTGCCACGATAAGCATAAAGGCGCTCGTCGTCGAGTTCGAGGATAAGGCTGCACACACGCTCGAGAAAATAACGGTCGTGAGTGACCATGAGGATAGCCATCGAACTGCGCTTGAGATAACCCTCGAACCACTCGATCATGCCAAGGTCGAGATGGTTGGTAGGCTCGTCGAGGATAAGGAGGTCGGGATTGGTAATCAGCACACGAGCCAGGGCCACACGCTTCTGCTGACCGCCCGAGAGGATGTCGATAGGCTGGTCGAGGTTGGAGATGCGAAGCATGGTAAGCACCTGCTTGGCACGCATCTCTCGCTCCGACTGCGAGGAGAGCGGGTCGTGCCCCTCCATGCATGCCTGAAGGACGGTGGAGCCTGGGGCGAAATGCGGAGTCTGCTCGAGATAAGCCACACGGAGGTCGCGACGCAGGATGACACTGCCCTCCTCATAGCCCTCGATGCCGGCCAGGATGTTGAGAAGCGTCGTCTTGCCCGTGCCGTTGCGAGCGATGAGGCCCACCCGCTGACGCTCGGCGATGCCAAAGGAAATATCCTCGAAAAGAGTGCGGTCGCCAATGCGTTTGGTCAATCCCTCTACCTGCAAATACGGTTTCATAGCGCAAAATTACAAAAAAATCCGTGTTTTTTGGTGAAAGAATGAAAATAAATGACTAACTTTGCAGAGCCTTAGCGGAAAAAGGATTTTGTTATGAGCGCTGAGGCATCCGATACACCTTATTTATTATATATGCACACCAAATTTGAATTGGCAAGCATGACACCCGAAGAGTTGGGTGCAATTGCGAAAGAACTGGGGCTGAAAGTCGGCAAGAAGACTGAACCCAAGGAACTAATCTACGAGATACTGGACACTGAGGCCGACCAAGGGTCAAAGCGCAAAAATACGCAACCAAGGAGCGAAAAGCCCGCAAGCGAGAAAAAGGCAAAAGCCAAGACCGCGGAGAAAAAGTCTGCAGGCAAATCCAAGAAGGCAGAGACGGCAAAAGCAGAGACGGCAAAAGCCGAAACGGCAACCGCAGAGGCAGTGGCACCCGCAACGGAACCTGCCGCGGAGCCAGCCCCCGAAAAGCCAGCACCAAAGAAGCGCGGACGCAAGACGAAGGCAGAGAAAGAGGCAGAGACGGAGCAAGTCGCCGCCAAGGAGCAAAACGCACAGACAGCGGAGGCAAGCGCAACGGCGGAGCCTGTGGCTGAAAACGAGACACCCCAGGCAAGCACAGAGGAGGAGAACGACTTCATCATACTGACAGACATACCCGACCTGTCGCTCACGGGCGGATACCGGGGAACAGAGCCGAAGGAACAGGCGGCAGAGCCGAAAGAGGAGCCCAAGCAGGAGAAGGCAGAGAAGCGCGAACAGGCGCCCAAGAAAGAGCCCGAACAGCCCGAATATGACTTTGACAACAAGATAGTGGGCTGCGGGGTGCTCGAAGTGATGAACGAAGGACACGGGTTCCTGCGCTCAAGCGACTACAACTACATGCCCGCACCCGACGACATCTACGTCACAGCCCAGCAGATACGCCAGTGGGGAATGAAGACAGGCGACGTGGTCGAAGGTCCAATCAAGCTGCCCCGCGAGAACGAGAAGTTCTTCACCATCGCCAGGATAGACAAAATCAACGGTCGCCAGCCACACGAGATACGCGACCGCGTGGCATTCGAGCACCTCACGCCACTCTTCCCCGACGAGAAGTTTGACATCTGTGGCGAAGGTAAAAAAGGTAAAAAAGATGAAAACGACGAGAAACGCAACATCAACTACAAAGCACCCCTTTCGGTGCGCGTGGTCGACCTGTTCGCGCCCATTGGCAAGGGTCAGCGCGCACTGCTCGTAGCCCAGCCCAAGACAGGTAAGACGATACTGCTCAAGGACGTGGCCAACGCCATCGCCGCCAACCATCCCGAGGCATACCTCATGGTGCTGCTCATCGACGAGCGCCCCGAAGAGGTGACCGACATGGCACGCACAGTGAATGCTGAAGTGATAGCCTCGACCTTCGATGAGCCCGCCGACCACCACGTACACGTAGCCAACCTCGTGATAGAGAAAGCAAAGCGACTGGTGGAGAGCGGACACGATGTGGTCATATTCCTCGACTCGATCACACGTCTGGCGCGCGCCTACAACACAGTGGCTCCTGCGAGCGGCAAGATACTCTCGGGCGGTGTGGACGCCAACAGCCTGCAGAAGCCCAAGCGATTCTTCGGAGCCGCGCGAAACATCGAGGGCGGAGGCAGCCTAACCATCATCGCCACGGCGCTGATCGACACGGGGTCGAAGATGGACGAAGTGATCTTCGAGGAGTTCAAGGGCACAGGCAACATGGAGTTGCAGCTCGACCGCCAGCTCGCCAACAAGCGCATCTTCCCCGCCGTGAACATCATTGCCTCAAGCACACGCCGCGACGACCTGCTCCAGGACAAGATGACACTGGATCGCATGTGGATACTGCGCAACATGATAGCCGAGATGACACCCACCGAGGCGATGGTATTCGTCAAGGAACGACTGGAGGGAACGAAGAACAACGAGGAGTTCCTGATGTCGATGGGCAAGTAACAAGAAGAAAAGCATACAAATCCGACTTTTTGCACAAAAGTGCCACCCACAAGTTAATTGTAGGTGGCATTTTTTTCGTAACTTTGCAGCCGAATTGCACAAAGAAAGCAAAAAACAATAACAAAATAACACAATTTATGGAGAAAAAGACACTTTTTGGCGCACTCGCCGTGTGCGCAGTTATGCTCAGTGGTTGCGACCAAAGCGCAAAGATTCGTGAAGCCCTCGCCGCCCGCGCCGGTCAGGCGAAGCCTTACAAGACAATGAAGGTGGCTACCGCCAACCGCGAGCTCAACACCACCTATTCGGCCAGCATACAGGGACGCCAGGACATAAGCATCTACCCGCAGGTAGGCGGTACGCTCCAGCAGCTGCTCGTGACCGAAGGCCAGCGCGTGAGCAAGGGCCAGACACTGTTCATCATCGACCAGGTGCCCTATCGCGCCGCCCTGAAGACAGCCCAGGCCAACCTGCGCGCCGCCGAGGCGGGCCTTGCCACCGCCAACCTCACCCTCAGCAGCAAAAAGACACTGCGCGAGCAGGGTGTGATCAGCGAGTTTGAACTGCAGACAGCCGAGAACGCCCAGCTGACAGCGTCGGCGAGCGTGGAGCAGGCGAAGGCGGCCGTGGAGAATGCGCAGAACAGCCTGAACTACACGGTGGTCAAGTCGCCCGCCAACGGCGTGGTCGGCACCCTCCCCTACCGTCAGGGTTCGCTCGTAGGCAGTGCGATGGCACAGCCCCTGACCACCGTGAGCGACAACAACGAGATGTACGTCTATTTCTCGCTTAACGAAAACCAGGTGCTCGAGTTGTCGCGCAAGTACGGCAGTCTGGAGGCAGCCACGAAGAACTTCCCCGCCGTGCAGCTGCGCCTGTCGGACGGCAGCGTCTATGAGCACAGCGGCAAGGTGGAGACCATCAGCGGCATCGTCGACAAGACAACTGGCAGCGTGAGCCTGCGCGCCGTGTTCGCCAACCCCAACCACATCCTACAGAGCGGTGCTTCGGGCGCCGTCATCATCCCCAAGACCTACGACAACGTGATTGTGATCCCGCAGGGAGCATGCTTCCAGCGTCAGAACAAGCACTATGTGTATAAGGTGGAGAAGACCACCGAGGACGTGGATATCTACGCCGCCGACGGTTCGAAGACCCGCGGCAAGGCATGGGTGGCAAACAGCGCCATCATCGAGATTGAGCCCAACAGCAACGGCAAGGAATATATCGTGCACAGCGGCCTGAACGTAGGCGACGAGATCATCGCCGAAGGAGCAGGCATGGTGCGCGAGGGCGACCAGGTGAAGAAAGAGGAGAAATAAGAGTTTAGAGTGTAAAGTGTAGAGTGTAGAGTGTAAAATATAAAAAGGGAAATGAAAGGAAACATATTTATAAAGAGGCCGGTGATGGCGATGTCCATCTCGATCCTCATAGTGTTTATCGGACTCATATCGTTCATGGGACTGCCCGTGGAGCAATATCCCGACATCGCACCTCCAACGGTGATGGTGACCACGACATACACGGGCGCCAGCGCCGAGGCGGCGCAGAAAGCCGTTGTGGTACCCCTTGAGGAGGCCATCAATGGTGTGGAGAACATGATATACATGACCTCGTCGGCAACGAACACCGGTTCGGTGACCATCCAGGTCTATTTCAAGCAAGGCACCAACCCCGACATGGCGGCTGTGAACGTGCAGAACCGCGTGAGCCGCGCCCAGGCTCTGCTGCCTCAGGAGGTGACACGCGTGGGTGTGACCACAATGAAGCGCCAGACCTCGTTCCTGCAGATCAACGCCCTGCGCGCCACGAGCGACGAGTATGACGAGCAGTTCATCGGCAACTACCTGGACATCAACGTCGTGCCCCGACTGAAGCGTATCGAGGGTGTGGGCGACATCATGATGATGGGAGCCACGTATGCCATGCGTATCTGGCTCGACCCCGCCAAGATGGCACAGTATCACCTCATGCCCAGCGACATCAGCGCCGTACTGGCGGAGCAGAACCTCGAGTCGCCCACCGGTTCACTCGGCGAGGACTCGGACAACACCTACCAGATAGCGATGAAGTACACCGGTCGTCTGAGCGAGATAACCGAGTTTGAGAACATGGTCATCTCGAGCAAGGCGGACGGAACACTGCTGAGACTGAAGGACGTTGCCCGCCTCGAGCTCGGTGCCACCAGCTACACATTCCACGGCAGCAACGACGGCAAGCCCGCGGTTGCCTTCATGATGTACCAGATAGCCGGCGCAAACGCGACGGAAATCAACCAGCGCATCGACGACGAGATAGCCGAAATGTCGAAGGACCTGCCCAAGGGACTGGAGTTCTCGAGCATGCTGTCGTCCAACGACTTCCTGTTTGAGTCAATCGCCAACGTGGAGGAGACGCTGTTCATCGCCATCATCCTCGTGATCATCGTCGTCTATTTCTTCCTCCAGGACTTCCGTGCCTCGATTCCGCCGTTCATCTCGATTATCGTGTCGCTGATAGGCACCTTCGCCTGTCTGTCGATAGCCGGCTTCTCGATCAACATCCTCACGCTGTTCGCCCTCGTGCTGGCAATCGGTACGGTGGTGGACGACGCCATCGTCGTTGTGGAAGCCGTGCAGGAGAAGTTCGACTCGGGCTACAAGAGCAGCTATCTCGCCACGAAAGACGCCATGCACGACGTGACGATGGCGGTGCTCACCTGTACGTTCGTGTTCATGGCGGTGTTCATCCCCGTGACATTCACCGGCGGTACGGCAGGTATCTTCTACACCCAGTTCGGATACACGATGGCGACCTCGGTAGGTATCTCGTGCATCTGTGCCCTCACCCTCTGCCCCGCCCTCTGCGCCATGCTCATGCGCCCCGCCAAGGAGAGCGAGGAGGTGAAGCGCATGGGATTCTTCCGCAAGATCAACCACTACACGAAGATAGCCTACAACGCCACCTACGTGTCGCTTCTCGGCAAGTACAAGGCATGGCTGACCAAGATCATCAGCAAGCGCTACCTCGCTTGGGGTTCGCTGGCAGCAGCCTGCGTGCTCATGGTGTTCCTTATCAAGAACACTAAGAGCGGACTCGTACCCCAGGAGGACACAGGTACTGTGATGATGGGTATCTCATGTCCTCCGGGCAGTTCGCTCGCCACCACGATGAGCGTGCTCGACAGTGTGGAGACAGTGCTCAAGGAGACAGAGGAAGTGCTTCACTACCAGCGTGTGGCAGGTTTCAGCTTCATGGGCGGCCAGGGACCCTCGCAGGGTATGTACATCGTGCGTCTGAAGCACTGGAGCGAGCGCGGCGGCGGTGACAGCCACTCGACAGCCGTGACTCAGCGACTCACCAAGATTCTCGGCCAGATCAAGTCTGCCAACATCCTCTGCTTCCAGCCCGGTATGATACCCGGCTACGGTGCCGGTAACATGATCGAGCTCAAGCTCCAGGACCGCGCCGGCGGCAGCATGGACCAGTTCCTTGAGAAAGCCAAGGAGTTTGAGGCGGCCATCCTCAAGCACCCCGAGGTGATGATGGCACAGACAGCCTACGCCCGCAACTATCCGCAGATTCAGATCGAGATAGACGCCGCCAAGTGCAAGCGCGCAGGCATCAGTCCCTCAACCATCCTCAGCGTGCTCGGCACATATACGGGTGCCGCCTACGTGAGCAACTTCAACCAGTTCGGTAAGATCTACCGCGTGATGTTGCAGGCAGAGACCAACTGCCGTCTCGACAAGTCAGCCCTCGACCGCATGTATGTGCGCAACGGCAACGAGATGGCTCCCATCAGCCAGTTTGTCACCGCCACCGACATCACGGGACCGGAGAACGAAAACCGCTTCAACCTCTTCTCGTGCATCCAGTACAGCGTGATGGGCATGCCCGGCTTCGCAAGTTCGGAGGTCATGGATGTCATCGACGAAGAGTTCCGCAACGTGATGCCCGACAACTACACCTACGAGTACGGTGGCATCAGCCGCGAGGAGCGCGCCAACGCAGGCAGCGACACCACGTTCTATATCTACGCCATCTGTGCGTTCCTCATCTTCCTGATACTGAGCTGTCTGTACGAGAGTTTCATGGTACCCTGGGCAGTCATCCTCTCGATACCGTTCGGTGTGATGGGCTGCTTCCTCGCCGCCTACATCTTCAGCTTCATGTCGCAGATGGCACAGGCTTCGGCCCAGGTGCCGATGATCAACACCGTCATCTACTGCGTGTTCGGAGCCATCGGCGTGCTCGGCATCGTGCGCCTCATCATGGGCAAGAAGATCTCAGCCTTCATGCTGATCATGGTAGCCATCGTGTTCGGCGGTTACTACCTGTTCGGCGACCTGCACCTGTATGAGTTCTCGAACAACATCTACATGCAGACAGGTATCATCATGCTGATCGGCCTGCTCGGCAAGACAGCCATCCTCATCACCGAGTTCGCCCTCGAGCGTAGGCGCAAGGGCATGGGCATCGTCGAGTCGGCATACACAGCCGCCCAGGTGCGTCTGCGTCCGATCCTCATGACCGTGCTCACGATGATATTCGGCATGATACCCCTCTGTCTGTCGAGTGGCGCCGGCGCCAACGGCAACCGTTCGCTCGGTATCACCATCGTGGGCGGCATGACCATCGGAACCATCGCCCTGCTCTTCGTCGTGCCGACGTTCTTCATCTTCTTCGAGTATCTCCAGGAGAAGATACGCCCCGTGAAGCAGGAAGAGGCCGACGCACAGTTCGCCAAGGAGCTGGAGCGCGTGGGCGACTACAAGGACGTTATAGAATAAGCAGAGAACAGTTTAGGAACAAGCAAAAAAGAGAAACAAGTATGCAAAAGATAATCATCACAGTAGTCACTGCCGCAATGCTCACAAGCTGCGGCATAATGAAGAAATACGAACGTCCGACGGACATCAGTGCCGAGAACCTGTATGGCGACGCACAGATAGGCAACGACACCACGTCGCTTGGCACGGTGAAATGGCGCGAGATGTTCACCGACTACCGTCTGCAGGCTCTCATCGAGGAGGGACTGCGCAACGCCACGATGCAGACCATCGACCTGCGCATCCACGAGATGGAGGTAGCCCTCAGCATGGCAAAGATAGCATGGATACCCACCCTGACATTCGCTCCCACGGGAACGGTGCAGAGTTTTGACTGGGCAAGTCCCGCAACGAAAAGCTGGCAGGCACCCATCAAGGCACAATGGACACTCGGCAGCTATGGCAGTCTGACCAACCAGCGCCGCAAGGCAGAGGCGAACCTCGAGCAGATACGCATCGGTCGCCAGCAGGCACAGGCGGGCATCGTGGCAGGTGTGGCAAACCTCTACTACACCCTCTGCATGCTCGACGAGCAGGTGAACATAGCCAACGAGACGGAGGCGACGTGGAAGGAGATGCTCCGCATCCAGAAGCAGTTGATGGACGCCGGCATGAGCAACGAAGCCGCTGTGGCTCAGTACGAGGCAAACTACGTGTCAGTCAAGACACAGCTGCTGGAACTCACCACCTCGCGCCGCAAGATGGAGAACTCTATGTGCTCGATCCTCGGTCGGACACCGGGACCCATCGAGCGCGCCACGATGAACACATGGCAGGCCCCTCAGGTGCTGGAGACCGGAGTGCCCCTCCTGCTCCTCGCCCGCCGTCCCGATGTGCGCCTCGCCGAGATGGACCTCGCCACCGCCTACTATGCCAAGAACGAGGCACGCGCCGCCTTCTTCCCCTCGCTGACGCTCAGTGCCAGCCTCGGATGGAGCAACAACAACGGGACGGTGAACCCCGCAAAGATATTGTGGAACGCCATCGGTAGTCTGACGCAGCCCATCTTCCAGAGCGGACGACTCATCGCCCAGTACAAGATTTCAAAAGACGAGATGGAGGTGGCTAAGATCAACTTCCAGCAGGCGCTCATCGATGCCGGCAACGAGGTGAACAGTTGTCTGGCTGACATGCAGGACGCCAACGAGAAGACAAAACTCTACGCCGAGCAGGTGGCTGCACTTGAGCGTGCTTGCAAGGCAACCGAAGCCCTGTCGCAGAACAGTTCCGGCTACAACTACCTCAATGTGCTCACTGCCCGCAACAGCCTGTTCTCGGCTCAGATAAGCGAACTCCGCAACCGCTACAACTGCATTCAATACACCATCGCGCTTTACCAGGCACTGGGAGGCGGCGGTGAATAGAGAATAGAGTGTAGAGTGTAGAGTGTAGAGAATTGAGATGTCGTTTAGATTCAAACAATTTTTGATAGAAGACCATCGGTGCGCACAGAAAGTGGGCACCGATGGTGTTTTGCTGGGTGCATGGACGGCAGTGAGTGCGGGGGATGTGCTTGATGTGGGAAGCGGGAGCGGACTGGTAACGCTGATGATGGCGCAGAGGATGCCAGAGGCACGCTTATGGGGCATTGACATCGATGCGGACAGTGTGGAACAGGCTCGGGAGAATGCGGCGGCGAGTCCGTGGGCGGACAGGATTTGCTTCGAAGAAGGCGACTTCACCTGCTTTGATTTTGGACGGCAGTTTGATGCCATTGTCAGCAATCCACCATTCTTTGAAAAGGCGTTGGAATGTCCCGACAAGCGACGGGCGGCGGCACGTCACAGCTCTGCCCTACCCTTGCAGACATTGGCTGAGCGCAGTGGCGAGTTGCTACGCGAAGGAGGTCGGCTGACAGTCATCTTGCCCTACGAGGCGGCGACGGATTTCATATTTCATTGCCAGACGACAGGGCTGACATTGGAACGGCGATGCGACATAAAGACAGTGGAAAGGAAAGCCGTGCGACGCTGTCTGTTGCAATTTGTCAAAGCGCACACTGCCACCTACACGGCAGAGACACTGACACTTCTCGATGCCGACGGCAAAAGGACCGCCGAGCATGAGAAGTTGACAAAAGATTATTATTTGGACAAGTAATCCACAGACGCGAGCGCCAATCAGATGCGCTCCACCGACTTGACACCGCGTATGGTCTGGAGACGGCGGATGAGTTGCGTCAGGCGGCTCGTGTCGTCGAGCAGGACGGTGAGCGTGCCGGCAAAGAGACCATCGTGGGTGTCGATGCTGATGCCACGCATCATCACCTTCTCCTCCTTGGAGATGACCGACGTGATGTTGTTGACGATGCCCATGTCGTCGTGACCGACGATGCGCAGGGTGATGGGATAGCTGCTGCCGTCCTTGCCCGACCAGCGCGCCGGCACGATGCGATAGCCGAAACGCTCGTGGAGCTGGGTGGCGTTGGGGCAGTTCTGACGATGGATCTTCACACCGCCCCCCGTGGTCACGAAGCCAAAGACAGGGTCGCCATAGATGGGCTGGCAGCATTTGGCGAGCGTGAACTGTATGCCCTTCATGTTCTGGTCGATGGTAAGCACATCGGAGCGCACACTGCCCGACTCGTCGGAGGGAGAGGGTGCCGTGTGGGACGTAAACGATGATGTGCTCTGGATGGGCGCACGCTCGGCTGTGCCCTCAAGTGTCTTCTGGCGTTGGATATAATGGTCGATGAAGTCCTGGAGGGCCACCTTCTCCTCGGCAATGGCGAGGTAGAAGTCGGTCACCTTGTGATAGCCCATGCGCGTCATGACGTGCATGAAGGTCGGTTCGTCGTACTCAATCTTGCGGTTCTTGAACTTGCGCTCGACCAGTTCCTTGGCATACTCCGCCTGGCGCGACTCCGCCTCCTTGAGCGTCTGGCGAATCTTGTTCTTAGCCTTCGCCGTGGTGACGAACGACAACCAGTCGGCACGCGGTATCTGACCCTCGCGAGTAAGGATCTCGACCGTGTCACCACTGTTGAGCGGAGTGCGCAGAGGGATGTTGCGACCACCTATCTTGGCACCCACGCAACGGTCGCCCACCTTGGTATGGATGGCGTAGGCGAAGTCGAGGACGGTTGCTCCGGCAGGCAGTTTGAATAGGTCGCCCTTGGGTGTGAAGACGAACACCTCGTCCTCCTTGAGGTCGGCGCGGAACTGGTCCATGAGCGCCATGTCGTCACCCGCCTCGAGAGCCGAGCGAATGCCTGCGAGCCAGTCATCGACACCGCCTTCGCCCTGACCGACACCCTTGTAGCGCCAGTGGGCGGCAAGACCATGCTCGGCGATGTCGTCCATACGCTCGGTGCGTATCTGCACCTCCACCCACTTCTGTTCGGGACCCAGCACGGTGATGTGCAGGCTCTCGTAGCCATTGCTCTTGGGTACCGACAACCAGTCACGCATGCGGCGCGGATTGGGCTGGTACATATCGCCGAGAATGCCATAGACGAGCCAGCAGTCGGAGTACTCCTTCTTCGGTTCGCTGTCCAGTATGACACGAATGGCGAAGAGGTCGTAGATGCCCTCCACATCCACCTTCTGCTTCTTCATCTTCTGCCAGATGGAGTGGATGCTCTTGGTGCGCCCCTTGATGTGGAACTTAAGTCCCGCCGCCTCGAGTTTCTCCTGAAGAGGAGTGATGAAGCGCTCGATATAGGCATCGCGACTCGCCTTCGTCTCGTTGAGTTTATCCTTGATATGGTAGTAGGCATCGTGCTCCAGATACTTGAGGCTCAGGTCCTCCAGTTCGCGCTTGAGCGTGTAGAGACCCAACTTGTGAGCCAACGGCGCCCAGAGGTAGGCCGCCTCCGAAGCCACGCGACGCTGCTCCTCGACATGGGGCGTGTCCTTGATCTGGCGCATCACATAGACGCGGTTGGCAATCATGATGAGGATGACGCGCATGTCCTGAGCGAAGGAGATGAGCAGAGTGCGGAAGTTCTCGCTCTCCACCGTCGGAGTCTTCGAGTAGAGTTCAGCCACGCGCTTCAGTCCGGAGAGGATAATCGCCACGTCGTCGCCGAACTGCCGACGCACCTCGTCCTCGGTGATTACACCGCTTTCGACGCATAGATGGAGCAGACCGCCCAGAAGCGAAGCCCTGGTCACACTGATGTTCTCGCACATCAGACGCGCCGTCTCAAGTACGACAATGACAGGGTTGAGTCCGAACACATCGTCGTTGAGACGATGCTCCTCCGTCGCCCGACGAATCAATGTGCGCACCTTCTGCGCATCGCCTTCGCGAAGCACAGGAGCCGCGATGCGTGCCAGACGGGAATAAAGTTCCCTTACCTCCGCACGCTCCGTCTCACTGAAAAATCTTCTCTCCTCCATACGTATTTCGCTTTTAGTCGTGCAAATTTAGTGAAAATTTCCGAGGCACGGGCAAACTATGCGGGAGAAAAGGCGGAGGGGAGGTCACTTCTTCAGTCCGTCGATGGTGACGAGGCCATTGACGATGGCATAGATGGTGAGACCTGCGGGACTGTGAATCTGGAGTTTGCGCGCGATGTTCTTGCGGTGGGTGACCACGGTGTGGGGCGAGATGAAGAGATGGTCGGCAATCTGCTTGTTGCTCATGCCCTGGACGACAGCCACGATGACCTCCTTCTCGCGCTCGGAGACGGACTCGCGCTCGTCGGTCGGTTCGGCACAGGCAAAGGCGGAGATGGCGGAGTTGACACGCTCGGAACGGAGCGACTGCTCGAGATGGCGGATGAGCGGCACGAGAATGAGATCCTCGACCTGACGGTGGAGCGAGAGCCACTCCTCATTATTATATATAAGATAGAGGGCCGACGTAAGGCGCATACTATCGTCGATATCGGCGGGGAGATACTTGATGACCAGTTGCTTCAACTCGCGCAGGCTCTTGTCAGCCTCGGCATGCTGGCGCGCGAAATCCTCGATGGAGTATGCCGTGGACGTCTCGCCACTCATCAACCGCTCGACATAAGGAAAGAGGACACGTTGCTCGTAGCGCATGTGGCGACGAATCTCCTGGGCGTATTCGTCGTAGACACGCAGGATGAGCGAGCCGATGCCGTCGTCGTGACGGATGCACGAGGAGAGTTCGTTGCGGACGGAAGGCAGTTGATAGTCAATGAAATAATGGTGGCATGCATCGAGATAGTGAAGCAGCGATGCCACCGAGAGCGACTCAAGGTGCATGCTCGTGACACCATTGATGGTCAGATTGACCACGGCGAGAAAGGTTGCCGTATCCACCTTGGCACGCCGGCATGTCTCCTCCACCGTGCGGTCACCGAAACCCAAGGCGATGCCAAAGGAAGAAAGCGACTGCAGGACATTGTAGTTGTCGCGAATGAGGTCGATCATCTTGTCGGTCGCCTCGTATGTCTTTGCCTGTTTCATGGGTGCAAAGTTAGGAAATATTCCGATTGTGAGCAATACCTACATTTAGGCATTTTTGTGTTGGGCAGAAAGATGGTCGCAAGTCAACATATTGAGTGTCTGTCTGTTTAGCCTATTTAAGGTATTGCGCGGAGAGAAGGCATGCAGTACTTTTGCATCAAAAAAAATATGCAAAAGACAATGACTATGCTCCTGTGCGCAATGACGATGGGGGCGAGCGCACAGACAATCGAGGGCTATGGCGAGGTGGACATCGACCACGGAGCGCACCTATTGGTAGGCATCGAGAAAGAGTGGGCGAACGGATGGACTGTGGGCGGTGAGGCGGAATACAACGGAACGATAGACCTGACGCAACTATTTGTGCAGAAGACCTTTGGCGAATGGGCAAGTGTGCGCGTGGGCAAGATAACGATGCCCATAGGCATGGCGAACATCTACGACCGACCAACGAAACACTTCACGGTCAGTCTGCCATTGGAGGAATGTTATGTACTGCCGGAGGAGACCAATCGGATAGGAATGGCGATGGCGGGAGAGAGACGGGGATGGGCGTATGAGGTGCAAGTGCTGGTACGCGACAGGCAGATGGCTGTTGTGGGGCGAGTGGAGAGGCAAGCGACGGACGAACTGCATCTGGGCATGAGCGGCTATTGCGACGGACAGGTTGTGGTGAGTGCTGACGCTGAGTATCAGACGGATAAGTTTGTGGCGAGAGGGATTGCCACCTATTCGGAAGAGAGCAATGCCGCGCACATGGGCATAGAGGCAGGCTACGACATACTGCACGGACGAGGCGGGCAGTTGGGTGCTTTTTGCCGTTATGATTGCTTAATCGCAGACAGTAGTACGCACCGCCTAACAGTTGGTATCAACTACCGTCCCGTGCCGTTTGTCAGCATCAAGGCGGAATACACCCGCGGAAGCGAGTCGCAGTGCGGATGGGGAATCGGCATTGGAGTGACACTATAGAGAAAGGGAACGCCCCTGACATTCAGGGAGGTGAACGTCAGGGGCGAACAAGGGAAAACAAGTTTCGCTTACCACGCGAAGAGGGGGTATGACTTCATGAGTTCGTTGACCTCGGAACGAACGGTGGAGATGGTCTGCTGAGCCTCGGGCTTGTCCATGTCGCCGTCGGCGCAGCTGTCGAGGACACGCTCGATGAGAGCGGCGATGGTCACCATGAGATCCTCTTTGGCACCACGAGTGGTGATGGCGGGAGTGCCGAGACGCAGACCGCTGGTCTGAAAGGCGCTGCGGCTGTCGAAGGGCACCATGTTCTTGTTGGCAGTGATGTCGGCAGCCACGAGAGCCTTCTCAGCCACCTTACCCGTCAGGTTGGGATACTTGGGACGCAGGTCAACGAGCATGGAGTGATTGTCCGTGCCACCGCTCACGATGTAGAAACCACGCTTCATCATCTCGTCAGCAAGAACGGCCGCGTTCTTCTTCACCTGAAGGGCATACTCCTTGAACTTGGGACTGAGAGCCTCGCCAAAAGCAACTGCCTTGGCGGCGATGACGTGCTCGAGCGGACCGCCCTGGATGCCAGGGAAGACAGCCGAGTTGAGCAAGGCTGACATCTTCTTGATCTCGCCCTTGGGAGTGCACTTGCCCCAAGGATTGTCGAAGTCCTTGCCCATGAGGATGATACCACCGCGCGGACCACGGAGAGTCTTATGGGTTGTGGAGGTGACGATGTGGGCGTACTTGACAGGGTTGTCAAGCAGACCGGCGGCGATGAGGCCTGCGGGGTGAGCCATGTCGACCATGAGGATAGCACCCACGCTGTCGGCAATGGCACGCATGCGCTTGTAGTCCCACTCGCGGCTATAGGCGGAACCGCCGCCGATGATCATCTTCGGACTATGCTCGAGGGCGAGACGCTCCATCTCGTCGTAATCGACACGTCCGGTCTCCTTGTTGAGGTTGTAGCCGACGGGCTTGTAGATGATGCCCGAGGTGTTGACCAGCGAGCCGTGGCTGAGGTGGCCACCATGGTCGAGGTTGAGACCCATGAACGTGTCGCCGGGGTTGAGGACGGCGAGGAAGACAGCCGCATTGGCCTGTGCGCCCGAGTGAGGCTGGACGTTGGCGTACTCGGCTCCGAAGAGTTGGCAGATGCGCTCGATGGCGAGGTTCTCCACCTCGTCGACCACCTGGCAACCGCCATAGTAGCGCTTAGCGGGATAGCCCTCGGCATACTTGTTGGTGAGCACGCTGCCCATAGCCGACATGACGTCGTCGGACACAAAGTTCTCACTGGCAATCAGTTCGATGCCCTTCATCTGGCGCTCGCGCTCGCGAGCGATAAGGTCAAAAATTTTATCCATGATTAGATGCGCCTGCGGCGCGGTTGAAATGTTATTCCTTGTTGAAAGAGCCTTGCGGCACGTTGAAAATTGCTGCTTTTTTTTGCAAACTGTCGTTTGCAACACGGAACCCGAATAGCGACTGAAAGGGGGGGAGCGGTGAAGTTACTTCACCGTTACCTCGGCGAGGGTGGTCTCGCGGTTGCAGTAGTCGCAGCGGACAATGCCGAGAGCGGGGTTGAGGACGTGGAAACGCGTGCGCATCGGTTCGTTGTTGGTGATGCACTTGGGGTTGGGACAGTGGATGGTGTCGATGAGCGTGTCGGGCAGGGTCACCTTCTTCTTCTCGACCACCGAGTAGTCGCGGATGATGACGAGCGAGCAGTTGGGAACGGCGACGGCAAGCGTGTTCAGTTCGGAGTCGGAGAAGAACTTGCCGGCAATCTTGATGATGCTCTTGCGTCCCATCTTCTGGCTCTTGAGGTTGTAGCCCACGGTGATGCTGTGCGGCATCTGTTCGAGATGGAGCAGACGGACAACATCGAAGAGTTTCTCTGAGGGTATGTGGTCGATGACCGTGCCATTCTCAATGGCAGCCACCTGGAGTTCTTTGGGTTTCATTGTGTGTGCGCCCCGTGGCGCGTTTAGAGGTGGATATTAAGCTTTTATCTCGTCGAGAGTGATACCGAGGGCATCGCAGATAAGTGCCTCGCGGGCATAGAGACCGTTCTTCGCCTGCTGGAAGAAGTAGGCGTAGGGAGTCTCGTCGATGGCGTAGTCAATCTCGTTGACACGAGGCAGGGGATGGAGGATGCGCATGTTCGGCTTCGCCTTGGCGAGCATGGGCAGCTTGAGCAGGTAGCGATCCTTGACACGCTCGTACTCCATAAGGTCGGTGAAGCGCTCGCGCTGCACGCGTGTCATATAAAGGATGTCGGCACCCGCAATCACGTCCTCGTCAAACTCCTTGTGCTCGACGTAGCGAATATTGTTGTCGCGGCAATATGACTTCCACACCTCGGGCATCGCCAGCTCGTCGGGAGCGATGAAATGGAACGTGGGGTTGAAGTGGCGCATGGCGGTGAGCAGGGAGTGGACGGTGCGTCCGTACTTGAGGTCGCCCACGAGATAGATGTCCAGGTTCTCGAGCGTGCCCTGCGTCTTGTAGATGCTGTATAGGTCGAGCATGGTCTGGCTGGGATGCTGGTTGGCACCGTCGCCGGCGTTGAGGATGGGGACGGGAGCTATCTCGCTGGCATAGCGGGCGGCACCCTCGAGGTAGTGGCGCATGACGATGATGTCGGCATAGTTGCTCACCATCATGATGGTGTCCTTGAGTGTCTCGCCCTTGGTGGAACTGGTCACCTTGGGGTCGCTGAAGCCAATCACCTTGGCTCCGAGGCGGTTGGCGGCAGTCTCGAAACTGAGGCGTGTGCGCGTGGAGGGTTCGAAGAACAGTGTAGCCACTATCTTGCCGTCGAGGAGGTGGCGGTTGGGCTGGCGCTCGAACTCCGCCGCCATCTGGAGCAGATAGACGAGTTTCTCCTTTGTGTAGTCAACAAGAGAGACCAAACTGCGGTTTTCCATTTGTGGAGGGTTTGGGGGTTATTGGGTTGGGGGTAATTCGGTTATTGCAGTTGTAAGGATTCGCAAGTACAAAGTTACTGAATTATTGCGAAAGGGCGAAAAAATCACGACAATTTTCGCAGTCTTTCTTCCAAAAGGTCGCGCCAAGGCTCGTTGGTGGTGACGTGGATGGTGTGTATGCCCAGTTCGGAGGCTGTCTGCACATTGGCCGGCCCGTCGTCGATGAATACTGTCTCCTCCGCCCGCATGTTGTCGGTGGCGAGAGCCTTGAGGTATATCTCGCGACCAGGCTTGCTCAGGTGCATCTCGCAACTGATGAAGAGCGAGTGGAAATAGTGGGTGATGGGCAGTCCGACGGCACTGAAACGCTCGCTGCGCAGGTGGGCGGCGATGTAGGGATTGGTGTTGCTGAGCAGACAGAGATGGTAGCGCGACTTGAGTTCGAGGAGGTATTGGAGCAGTTCCTCGCTCGGTTGGCGGAGGAAACCCAGCCAGCATTGAGCCGCCTCCTCATGGGAGATGCGAGCGCGACCCGTCAGCCGCTCCAACTCGCGGCAGAACTCATCGGTGGTGATGTCACCGTTCTCCAACTCAAAAAAGCACCCTTTCTGCAGATAGGGATTGAGCCACTCGGTGGGCTCGACGCCAAGGGCGCGGAAGCGGTCGAAAGCAATTTCGGCGAAGAGCGGTACGACCACACCGCCCATGTCAAGCATTATGTTCTTTATCATGTGTTTGTATGTTTTTTGCAAACTATCGTTTGCAACACGGGGGCTGAATAGCGAATAGGGGAAGATACTATATTATCTCGGCGAAGACGGCTCCGCACATCTCGGCGAGGCGGAGGGGCGAGAGTCGGATCTGGAGTCCGCGCTGGCCACCGCTGACATAGATGGTGTCGAACGTCCGGGCTGTGGAGTGTATGTAGGTGGGGAAACGCTTCTTCATGCCGATGGGACTGCAACCGCCACGTATGTAGCCTGTCAAAGGCAACAACTCTTTCATCGGAATCAGTTCGCACTTCTTGTTCGCGCTCACCTTTGCCGCCGCCTTGAGGTCAATCTCGCTGTCGCCCGGCACCACGCAGACGAAGTGGCCCGTCTTGTCGCCATGCAAGACGATGGTCTTGAACACACACTCGATGTCCTCGCCCAATGCCTCCGCCACGTGAGTCGCCGAAAGGTCGCTCTCGTCCCACTCGTAAGCCACCATATCGTATGTCACGCCTGCCTTGTCCAGCAGCCGGCACACATTGGTCTTCGCCACTGTCTCCTTCTTCATGCTCGCTCAATTTTCTTTTTCGGAGGGCAAAGTTACAAAAAAAACGTTGTTTTGCCAATTTCTTTAGCATCAAACGAGGAAGATATGGTTTGTTTTGCTAACTTTGCAGACATGAAACGGATAGTGACGATAATTGTGGCGGCGGCCATGTGGGGCGCAGCGCACAGCCAGACCACCACGTTCGGGTGGGGAACGACGAACGAGAGGTATGCACGGGAAGCGTGTCCGCAGGGACTCACCACGAAGACGCTGAAGCTGAAGGCGTGGCGAGGAGAACGGCTGAACGCACAGGCAGTGGTGTGGAATGACGGCGGCACGGAGGCGGCCGTCAGCGTCAGTGCCAATGGACTGAAGTGCGGCAAGGCGGTGATCGCCGACTCGCTGGTGAGCGCACACGTAGTAGGCTATGTGTGGACCGACGAACTGAACAAAGACCGCAGGGGCGGATGCAGTGCGAGACCCGTCAAGAGCGAATGGGACTCGTCGCTCGTGGCAGACATCATCAGCAACGACACACGGGTGTGCGTACCGGCACGACAGGCGCAGCCCATCTGGCTGAAGATAGCGATTCCGCAGGACGCGAAGCCAGGCATCTATCGCGGCACGCTGGCAATGGAAAGCGACAAGGCACGGAAGCAGACACTGGCATACGAGGTGGAGGTGAGCGAGCGCACACTACCCTCCCCCGGCGAATGGAAGTTCTATCTCGACCTCTGGCAGAACCCATACGCCGTGGCAAGATACTACGGCACGCCGTTGTGGAGCAAGGAGCATTTCGATGCCATGCGCCCGATAATGAAGATGTTGGCAAGCATAGGGCAGAAATCTATTACGGCGAGCATCATGCACAAGCCATGGAACGGACAGACCTACGACCCATACGACAGCATGATAGGACGCACACGGCGGATAGACGGCACATGGACGTACGACTACACCGTGTTCGACCGCTGGGTGGAGTTTATGATGAACGAGGTGGGCATCGGCGACATGATCAGTTGCTACACGATGATACCATGGGCTCTGAGTTTCGACTACTACGACCAGGCCACCAGCCGCGTGCAGTTCGTCAAGGCGGCACCCGGCGAGCAGGCATACACCGACTACTGGCTGCCTTTCCTCAGGGATTTTGCCAAGCACCTGAAGGCGAAAGGATGGTTCGAGCGCACAGCCATCTCGATGGACGAGCGGGCCATGGAACAGATGCGCGAGGCAATCAAGGTGATAAGGATGGCAGACAAGGACTTCAAGATAACGCTCGCGGGAGGCTATCACCCGGAGATAATCGATGATTTGCACTTCCTCAGCATCGCCTACGGACAGCGGTTCCCCGACGATGTGAAGGCTCGTCGCGAGGCGGAGGGAAAGATAAGCAATGTCTATACATGCTGCGCCGAGGCATTCCCCAACTCGTTCACCTTCTCCGCTCCCGCCGAGTCGGCATGGACTGTGCTGCACGCACTGGCGGGTGGCTACGACGGATGGTTGCGCTGGGCGGTGATGAGCTGGACGGCAGAACCTCTGAAGGACTCACGCTTCTGGTCGTGGGCGGCAGGCGACACCTACAGCATCTACCCGGGTCCGTGCAGTAGCATACGCTTCGAGCGACTGAGAGAAGGACTGCAGGACTGCGAGAAGATACGCGTGCTGCGCAAGGAGCTGAAAGGCAAGAAGATGGAGGCTATCGAGGAGACACTGAGCCACTTCACGCAAGAGTATATGAACACAAAAAAGCAGTCCGCCAGCGAGATGGTTGACGAACTGCATAAGTTGCTGAACTGACAGCGAGAGCGTCAGAACTCCGCTGTCTTCGGTGTGCGCGGGAAGGGAATCACGTCGCGGATGTTCTGCATGCCAGTGATGAAGAGGATAAGGCGCTCGAAGCCAAGTCCGAAGCCGGCGTGCGGGCACGAACCATAGCGGCGAGTGTCGAGATACCACCACATGTCCTTCATCGGTATGTTGCGGCTCTCAATCTCACCCATCAGTTTGTCGTAGCTCTCCTCGCGCACCGAACCGCCGATAATCTCGCCAATCTGGGGGAAGAGGACGTCGGTGCCCTGCACAGTCTCCTCCATCACCTCGCCGTTGCAGACGGGGCGCTCAGCATCAATCTTCATGTAGAATGCCTTGATGGCCTTCGGATAGTTGGTCATGATGACAGGCTTCTTGAAATACTCCTCGACGAGGTAGCGCTCGTGCTCGGAAGCCAGGTCATCACCCCAGTTGCAGGGGAACTCGAACTTGCGTCCGTTCTTGATTGCCTCCTGGAGGATTTCGATGCCCTTGGTGTAAGGCAGACGCACAAACTCCTCTTTGACAACACCTTGCAGACGCTCGATGAGAGTTTTATCTATCATCTTGTTGAGGAACTCGAGGTCGTCCATGCAGTGGTCGAGAGCCCACCGGACACAATACTTGATGAAGTCCTCCTCGAGGTCCATCAGGTCGTGGAGGTCGTAGAAAGCCACCTCGGGCTCGATCATCCAGAACTCAGCCAGATGGCGCGGCGTGTTGCTGTTCTCGGCGCGGAACGTGGGACCGAAGGTGTAGATGGCACCCAGAGCCGTGGCACCCAGTTCGCCCTCGAGCTGACCGCTCACGGTCAGTGATGTCGGCTTGCCGAAGAAGTCGTCGGAATAGTCAATTCGGCCGTCCTTGTCCTTCTTGAGGTTGTAGAGGTTCTTGGTTGTCACCTGGAACATCTGACCGGCACCCTCACAGTCGCTCGCCGTGATGATGGGCGTGTGGAAATAGAAGAAGCCGTGCTCGTGGAAGTAGGTGTGGATAGCCATCGACATGTTGTGGCGAATGCGCATGATGGCACCGAAGGTGTTGGTGCGCAGACGCATGTGGGCGTGCTGGCGCATGTACTCGAAGCTCTGCC
The DNA here is from genome assembly GCA_021443415.1 of Bacteroidaceae bacterium. GTDB lineage: Bacteria > Bacteroidota > Bacteroidia > Bacteroidales > Bacteroidaceae > Physcousia. Next base: position 74,721 of record JABUTZ010000002.1, read on the forward strand.
CCTTCTTCTGCATGGGATAGGTGGCATCGCACCCGCCGAGCAGTTCGACCGACTTCGCCTGCACCTCGCTCGCCTGGCCCTGGGCGGGACTCTCAACGAGCAGACCGCAGACAGCGACGCACGAGCCGGTGGTGATCTGGCGCAGGGTGTCCTCGTCGCAGACTCCGGCATCGACGACAACCTGAATGTTCTTGATTGTGGAGCCGTCGTTCAACTGAATGAAATCGACAGCCTTGCTCGAACGGTGGGTGCGCACCCAACCCTTCACACAAATCTCCTTGCCATAGTCAGTAGAGGCAAGAGCATCTGTTATCTTTGTCCTTTTCATACGGAAAATTTGTTTATTCGAAAGCACCCATGTGGAGCATGTTAACCTCTTTCTCAGTGAGGAAACGCCAGTCGCCGCGACGCAGGTTCTTCTTCGTCAGACCGGCGAAATAGACACGGTCGAGCTTGAGCACGCGGTAGCCGAGATGCTCGAAGATGCGGCGCACGATGCGGTTCTTGCCCGAGTGAATCTCGATGCCCACCTGCTTCTTGTCGTCCTCCTTGGCATACTCGACAGCGTCAGCCGAGATGATGCCATCCTCCAGCTCTATGCCGTCAGAAATCTTGTGCATGTCCTCCACCGACACGTTCTTGTCGAGATGGACGTGATAGATCTTCTTTTTGAGGTAAGAGGGATGAGTCAGCTTGCTCGCCAGGTCGCCGTCGTTGGTCATGAGCAGCACACCCGTCGTGTTGCGGTCGAGACGGCCGACGGGATAGATGCGCTCGCGGCAGGCACCCTGGATGAGGTCCATCACCGTCTTGCGGTTTTGCGGATCATCGCTCGTGGTGACATAGTCCTTGGGCTTGTTGAGCAGGACATACACCTTCTTCTCCATGCTCACCGTCTCGTCGTGGAAGCGGACCTCGTCGGTGCGCAACACCTTGGTGCCCAACTCGGTGACCACGACACCATTAACAGACACGACACCTGCCTGAATGAACTCGTCAGCCTCTCGGCGCGAGCAAACGCCTGCGTTGGCAAGGAAGCGATTGAGACGGATGGGAGCGTTCGGGTCGTAGTGCTGTTCCTTGTACTCAATCTGCTTCTTCATGCTGTACTTGGCATGAGGGTTATAGCCAGGGGTGTGCTGGCGACCATAGCGGTTGCCACCCTGCTGGGGACCACCCTCGCGGTTGTAACGCGGACGCGGCTGATAGCCTCCCTCACCATTGTTGTAACGCGGGCGCGGCTGGTAACCTCCCTCACCGTTATTGTAACGTGGACGTGGCTGATAACCACCTTCGCCATTGTTATAACGCGGACGAGGCTGATAACCACCCTCCTCACGATTGACACGAGGACGTGGCTGATAGCCTCCCTCTTCATTATTGTAGCGCGGGCGAGGCTGGTAACCACCCTCATGGTTCACACGCGGACGAGGCTGATAACCACCCTCCTCACGATTGTAGCGAGGACGCGGCTGGTAACCACCCTCACCATTGTTGTAGTGGGGACGCGCCTGATACTCACTGCTTTGGGGGGCGCGCTGGATGCGTGGACGCGGTGTGCGCTTGCGTTCGCCACCCTCATTGTTCTCACTCTGTGCGGGACGATAGCCCTCCCGGCCATGTCCTGCGTTCTCGGCGAATTGGTCTCGCCAACGTTCGTTTTCCATAGTTACATTCCTGTGTAATTATGAGGAGTGATGGCGCGCAGTTCTGCTTTCACCTTGTCACTGACCTCCAAAGAATCAATAAATGTGCTAATACTCTCTGCCGTGATGGCAGAATTGGTGCGCGTGAGTGCCTTCAACGCCTCGTAAGGATGCGGATATGCCTCACGGCGCAGGATGGTCTGAATTGCCTCGGCGACCACAGCCCAGCAGTTGTCCAAGTCGCGGCTGATTGCCGCCTCGTTGAGAAGGAGCTTGCGCAAGCCCTTCAGCGTGCTCTGAATAGCGATGAGCGCATGCGCCATCGGCACACCGATGTTGCGCAACACGGTGCTGTCGGTCAGGTCGCGCTGAAGACGGCTGACGGGCAGTTTCCGGCTCAGGTGCTCGAGGATGGCATTCGCCATCCCCATGTTTCCCTCTGAGTTCTCAAAATCAATCGGGTTAACCTTGTGGGGCATGGCACTGCTGCCCACCTCGCCGGCCTTGATTTTCTGCTTGAAATACTCCATCGAGACGTACTGCCAGAAGTCGCGGTCGAGGTCGATGACCACAGTGTTGATGCGCTTCATGGCATCGAAGGCGGCACCCATGCAGTCGTAGTTGGAAATCTGCGTCGTGTATTCCTCACGCTCGAGACCGAGTTTCTCGCTCACGAACATGTTACCGAAAGCACGCCAGTCGCGGTCGGGGTAGGCAACATGATGGGCGTTGAAATTGCCCGTGGCACCACCGAACTTGGCCGTGAGCGGAGTCGCCCTGAGCATCTCAAGCTGGCGGCGCAGACGATAGGCGAACACTCGCACCTCCTTGCCGAGGCGGGTGGGCGATGCCGGCTGACCATGCGTCTTCGCCAGCATGGCGATATCAGCCCATTCATCGGCGTAAGACTCAAGTTGGGCGATAAGTTCCTCGACGGCAGGATAATAGACATCGTCAAGAGCCTCCTTGAACGAAAGGGGAACAGACGTGTTGTTGATGTCCTGCGAGGTGAGACCGAAGTGGATGAACTCCTTGTAAGAGTCCAGTCCGCCAATGGTGTCGAAACGCTCCTTGATGAAATACTCCACTGCCTTGACGTCGTGGTTGGTCACCGACTCAATCTCCTTGACACGAGCGGCATCCTCCTCGGAGAACAGGCGGTAGATGTCGCGCAAGGCCTCAAAACAGGCGGTCGGAAACGATGCCAGTTGGGGCAAGGGCAGCTCGCAGAGAGTGATGAAATAATCTATCTCCACCCTCACACGATAGCGAATCAGCGCATACTCGCTGAAATAGGCGGCAAGCGGTTCCGCCTTGCCACGGTAACGGCCATCGATGGGCGATATGGCTGTCAGAATGTCCAGATTCATAAGTTTAGTTCGTAAAACAAAAATAGCCAATGTTCACACATTGACCATCTTCTCATTTCTTCCTTTTCTTGCTTATTACTTGTTTAGTATGGTGGACGAAGAGGGATTCGAACCCCCGACCCTCTGCTTGTAAGGCAGATGCTCTGAACCAGCTGCGCTATTCGTCCAGGTTTATTTTTGCTCGTTGAAACTTCACCACCATCGGCTACTGCAACCGCTTCGGAGAGCTGATGTTTTCGCTGCAGGTGGCGTTGTTTCTCGTTTGCGAGTGCAAAGTTACGACCTTTTTTCGAACCGACCAAATGTTTTCGGCTTTTTTTTCAAAAAAAGTGCGATTTTTCTCAATTTAGGCCAAATTTCCGCCTTTTTTGAGGCTAATTTCCACTCCGGCACCCTCGCAATCGGCTCCCATGGGGGGATTGCACTTGACCACGCGCACCCACACCTCGCGCACGCTGGAATAGGAATCGACGATGCGTCGGGCGATGCGCGTCGCCACATGCTCGAGCAGGTTGGCGGGCACGGACATCTCAGTGCGAACCGCCTGGCAGAGGTCGGCATAGGAAATCGTGCCCAGGAGGCTGTCGTGGACGCAGGCACGCTCGTCAGCCGCGCAGTCCACCCTCACACTCACCAAAAACTCAGCGCCCACCAGGCGTTCCTGGGCAAGAACACCGTGGTGGGCGTAGAGTCTGAGATTGTCGATGAAAATCACCATAAGCCCTTATCCGCAACGGCTGGCTCCGCAGTGCTTGCAGATGAGGCAGCCTTCCTGGTAGACGAGAGTTTCGTTGCCGCAGACGGGGCACTTCTGTCCCTTGGCCTCGGTGCCGTCCTGGATGTACTTCTTCAGGGCGCGCTCGACGCCGTTCTTCCAGGTGTTGATGCTGTCGCTGCCGAGCTGGAGCGAGCTGACGAGGCGGATGACATGCTCGAGGGGCATGCGGTAGCGAAGCACGCCGCTGATGAGCTTGGCGTAGTTCCAGTACTCGGGGTTGAACTTCTCGCTCAGTCCCTCGACGGTGGTCTTGTAGCCCTTCTTGTTCTCGAACTGGAAGTCGTAGCGCTTGGTGCCGTCGGGCTCGACGGTCTTGATGATGCGGCCCTGGGTGACGCTCTTGGGCAGCATGATGCCCTCCTCGTCGTCCTGCAGACCGGTGAAAATCTCGTAGGGATGGCCATTGAGCAGGCCGACGAGGGCCACCCACTTCTCCTTGTTGTTCTGGAAGCGCACCACGTCGCAGTCGAGCACCTGGGGACGCGTCTCGACAACGGTCGGGGGCAGGCAGGGGGCGGGCTCCTTCTTCTCCTTCTTGCTGTCGACGGCGATCATCACGCCCGAGCGCGAACCGTCGCGATAGATGGTGCAACCCTTGCAGCCGCTGCGCCACGCCTCGACATAGAGGCGGTTGACGAGCTCCTCGTCGACGTCGGAGGGCAGGTTGACGGTCACGCTGATGCTGTGGTCCACCCACTTCTGTATGGCACCCTGCATCTTGACCTTCATCAGCCAGTCGACATCGTTGGCGGTAGCCTTGTAATAAGGCGACTTGGCCACGAGGGCCTCGATCTCCTCCTGGGTGTACTTCTTCTTGGTGTCGATGCCGTTCACCTCCATCCACGTGAGGAACTTGTGGTGGTAGACGATGAACTCCTCGAAGGCATCGCCCATCTCGTCGACGTAGTCGATATGGACGGTCGAGTCGTTGTGGGTCACCTTGCGGCGGCGCGTATATACGGGCAGGAAGACGGGCTCGATGCCGCTCGTCGTCTGGGTCATCAGACTCGTGGTGCCCGTGGGGGCGATGGTCAGGCATGCGATGTTGCGGCGTCCGTACTTAGCCATCTCGGCATAGAGGGCGGGGTCAGCCTCGCGGATGCGCGAAATCATCGGGTTGTTCTCCTCGCGCTTGGTGTCGTAGACCTCGAAGGCGCCGCGCTCCTTGGCCATCTGCACGCTGCTGCCGTAGGCGGCGAGGCAGACGGTCTTCTGCACCTCGACGGCGAAGTCGGTGGCCTCCTGGGTGCCGTAGCGCAGGCCGAGGGCGGCGAGCATGTCGCCCTCGGCGGTGATGCCCACGCCCGTGCGGCGTCCCATGCCGCTCTTGCGATAGATCTTCTCCCAGAGGTGACGCTCGGCGCTCTTCACCTCCTCGCTCTGCGGGTCGCTGTCGATCTTTTGCATGATGAGCTCGATCTTCTCCAGCTCGAGGTCGATGATGTCGTCCATGATGCGCTGGGCGCGGGCCACATGGGTGCGGAAGAGGTCGAAGTCGAAGCGGGCCTCGGCGGTGAAGGGTTTCTCGACGTAGCTGTAGAGGTTGATGGCGATCAGGCGGCAGCTGTCGTAGGGGCAGAGGGGAATCTCACCGCAGGGATTGGTCGATACTGTGCGGAAGCCGAGGTCGGCGTAGCAGTCCGCCACGCTCTCGCGCAGGATGGTATCCCAGAAGAGGACGCCGGGTTCGGCGCTCTTCCACGCGTTGTGCACGATCTTGGCCCAGAGAGCCTTGGCGTCGATGTCCTTCTCCACCTTCGGGTTGTCGCCCGTGATGGGGTACTGCTGCTTGTAGGGCTTGCCCTCGACGGCCGCCTCCATGAATGCGTCGTCGATCTTCACGCTCACGTTGGCTCCCGTCACCTTGCCCTCGGTCATCTTGGCGTCGATGAACGCCTCGGCGTCGGGGTGCTTGATGCTCACGCTCAGCATGAGTGCTCCGCGGCGGCCGTCCTGGGCGACCTCGCGCGTAGAGTTGCTGTAGCGCTCCATGAACGGCACCAGTCCGGTGCTGGTCAGAGCCGAGTTCTTGACGGGCTCGCCCTTCGGACGGATATGGCTCAGGTCGTGGCCCACGCCTCCGCGGCGCTTCATGAGCTGCACCTGCTCCTCGTCGATGCGTATGATGCCGCCGTAGGAGTCGGCGTCGCCGTCAAGTCCGACCACGAAGCAGTTGGAGAGGCTCGCCACCTGGTTGCTGTTGCCGATGCCCGTCATCGGGCTGCCGGCGGGGATGATGTAGCGGAAATGGTCGAGAAGGTCGAAGACATCCTGTGCGCTCATCGGGTTGGGGTACTTGCGCTCGATGCGCTCCACCTCGTTGGCGATGCGCCAGTGCATGTCGGCGGGCGACTTCTCGTAGATATTGCCGAAGGAGTCCTTCATGGCATACTTGTTCACCCACACGCGGGCGGCAAGTTCGTCTCCCTCGAAATAGGCAAGCGAGGCCTGGTACGCCTCGTCGTAAGAATAAGTTTTGGCTTCCATGATAAAAGCAGTCGGGCGTCGCTTGTGTCCGCCCCGGATATGTATTAGGTAAAGTGATTGATTCCGCTGTTCAGATTCTGCCGGCGAGCGCACGTCGCAGGCTCTCCGCCTTGTCGCGCATCGTCTCGTCGCTCTCGATGAGGGTCTCCGCCTGGCTGATGCTGTGGAGGACCGTGGCGTGGCTGCGCCTGCCGACGAACTGGCCGATGCGCGCACTGCCCATGTCGGTCAGCTTCGAGGCGTAGTACATGACCATCTGGCGGGCGCGCACGATGTTTGCCTTGCGGCTGCCGGACTGCACCTCCTGTTCGCTGACACCGAACTCGTCGCACACGCTCCGCATGATGCGCTCGATGGTCACCGGCTCGCGTGACGTGCGCACCGTCTTGCGCACCACGTCCTCAGCCATCGCCATGTCGATGTCGCGCCCGAGCAGGATGCTCTGCGTCATGAGCGAGTTGATGACGCCCTCGAGGTCGCGCACGCTCTCGCCCACATGGCGGGCTATGTAGCGCACCACCTCGTCGCTGATCGTCAGACCATTGCGGCGCATCTTGTCGCGCAGGATGTCGTAGCGCAACTGCTCGTTGGGCATCTCAATCTCGCACTGCAGGCCCCACTTGAAGCGCGTGAGCATGCGCTCCTCGATGGCCTGGAGCTCGACGGGCGGGCGGTCGCAGGTCAGGATGATCTGCTTGCCGTTGAGGCGCAGGTGGTTGAAGATGTGGAAGAAGGCGTTGAGCGAACCCTTCATGCCCTGGAACTCCTGGATGTCATCGACGATGAGCATGTCGATGGTCTGGTAGAAGTGCATGAAGTCGTTAATCTTGTTCTCCTTGTATGCGTCGACGTACTGCTGCGACATGAGGTAGGCGGAGACGTAGAGCACACGCATGTGGGGGTATTTCTGCTTGCAGCGCAGGCCGATGGCGGTGGCGAGATGTGTCTTGCCCACGCCCGAATGACCGTAGATGAACAGGGGGTTGAACGTCTGCTGCCGTGGGTTCTCGGCGAGGCTGCATGCCACCGAGCGCGGCATCTTGTTGCTGGCGCCCTCGACGAAGTTCTCGAACGTGTAGCAGGTCTGGAGCTGCGAGTCAAACTGCGCCTCCTCGGCGGCGGGGACGGCGGCATTGACCGTGCGCACCCTCACCTGTGCGTCGACGACCGGCTCCGGACGGCTCACCATGTCGACCTTGATGTCGTTGGTGCGGTCCTCGACGACGCGATACTGCAACTCGACCCCCTCGCCGAAGACGCGCTTCAGCACCGCCGCCAGGAGCCGGATGTAATGCTCCTCGAGCCAGTCCATGAAGAAGATTGACGGCACGACAAGCGTCACCTGATGCGCCTGCTCGTCGTAGCCGGCGTATCCGATTGGCTTGAACCATGTCTGATACTGTTGCGGGGTAACATTGTTGGCGATTATGCGCAGACAAAGCCCCCAACGGTCATCATGTGTTGACGTGACTTCCATCAATTTCCTTGGTAATTATGTGGAGTAGAAATGCTCTGTTGAATTGTGTTGCAAAGTTCGTAATAATTTTTGACTTTGCAAACGAAAAACGATGTTTTTCCACATACCGCGACGCTTGCCGTTTCGCCTTGTCAGTACTCATTTTTAGCATAGTAGAACTATATGTAAAAAAAATGCTTTTCGCCTGTTGCATTATTCCAACCCATTGAGGAACAGCCGCTTGACAAGCCTCACGCACCGCCCCACCCTATGTCCTCAGCTATAGTGTCGCAGTGCCTTCGGCACCTAAGCCTCGCAAATACAACACGTTAATAAAAGCAAGGGCGGACAAGTCCGTTTTGTCCGCCCTTATTTTTATAATATAAAAAAGTCTTAGTTGTCCTTTCTGCCGAAGACGGAGAAGTGGACATAGCGTTTCGGATGCTCGCGCAGGTCGACCATGAGGCGGTTGGCGTTGCCCACCGTGGCGTTGAGTCCGGCGTAGAGGGCGGTGTCGTTGAGCAGCAGTCCGAGGCTGTTGTCCTTGGAGTTGAGCTTGGCTATCGTCGCCTGCAGCTCGGCTACGGTCCTGTTGAGGTCGCCGACGGTCTGTTCGAGCGGCAGGGCGCCGAGCTTGTCGGTGAGCGCGGTCACGCTCTCGCCCGTGGCGGCGAACGTGCTCATCATCTTGGGCGTGTCCTGGGCGAGGAGCTTGTTGAGGGCGTCGGCGCTCTTGTTGAGACTCGCCGAGAGTGCCTGCACATTATTTAATATAAGCGGCAGGTTGGGGTCGGCGGCAAGCCGGTTGAGGCTCATGACGAGCGTGTCGACATGGCCGATGGCGAGCTCCACGGCGGGCAGCATCTCGGTCGCCTTGGTCATCAGCCCGGGCATGGAGCCTCCCGTGAGGGTGTCGCCGGGCACGTAGCGCTCGAGCGGGTTGTTGGCGAGGAGGAGGTGGAGCGTGCTGCCGCCGAGCATGGCGCTCTCGAGGGCGGCTGTCGAACCCTTGGGTATGCGCAGGTCGTCGGCCACGTCAATCTCGACCACCACCTTTCCGTTGGTCTTGTAGTCGAACTGTATGTCGTGGACGACGCCCACCTTGAAGCCGTCGGCATAGACGGGGCTGCTCACGGGCAGCTGCTTGATGTTGTCGAACGTGATGTAGTAGATGCACTCTTTCTTGAGCGAGGTCATTCCCTTGAGGAAGTTCATTCCGAAATAGAAGATGAGCAGGGCGAAGATGCCCGCGAGGCCTATCTTAAACTCCTTTGACAGTTTCATACCTTATATATTATATATGTGTGTGTGTTATTTCGTTTTCTTGCGCGCCTCCCTGATGTCGATCCTCATGCCGTTGCGGAAGGCCACGACGAAGGCTCCCTCGTAGCGGCGCGCCACCTCGTTGCGGTAGCGCTGAGCCTCGGCGTATTCGGTGAAGCGCCCCGTGGTGTACTTGTACATGTTGTTGTCCACGTAGAAGGCCAGTTCGGCAAGGTCGGCGGGCAGCGACGTGGCGGGGAGAGCGCTCGGGTAGGTCATGAACTGCACCCTGAACTCCACCTCGCTCGCTTCCTGCATGGCCGCCTTGCGCTCCTCCATGATCGAGACGTCGACCACATCCTCGATGAGGGGCGACGACTTCCAATCCTCGGAGGGCTTCTGCTGAACCTCTGCCTGAGCCAAGACCGGAGACGTGCTGGCTGAGGGTTGGACTGTCGGATTGGCGGCAGGTTGGACAGCGGGTTGTTGCGGGACATTCGGCTGGGTGACAGCCTCTTCGCCCTGATGGCTGTTGTAATAGGAGAGGAACGCGTTGTAGATGGCGCGTCCCATGCTGCCGCTGCCGTCCGACGATGCGAGGAACTGCTCCTCGTCGCGTGTCGTTATGTAGCCCAGCTCGACCAGCACGCTCGGCATCGTCGTCTCGCGCAGCACGAGGAAGCCGGCCTGGTGCACACCCTTGTCCGTGCGCCCGGCGGCCCCGAACTGCTTCTGGATGCCGTTAGCCAGCTGCACGCTCTTCGCCATGTTGTTGTCCTGGAGCATCTCGAAGATGATGTAGCTCTCGCTGCTGTTGGGGTCGAAGCCCTCGTAGCGTGTCTTGTAGTCGCTCTCAATGAGGATGACCGAGTTCTCGCGCTTCGCCACCTCCAGGTTGGCGTTGGCTCGCGCCATACCGAGTGTGTAGGTCTCCGCGCCTCGCGTCACCTTGCCCTTGGGCAGGGCGTTGGTGTGTATGCTCACGAAGAGGTCCGCCTTGTTGCGGTTGGCGATGTTGGCACGCTGGTGGAGGGGCACGAAGACATCCGTCTTGCGCGTGTAGACGACCTTCACCTGCGGGCAGTTCGCCTCCACCAAACGTCCGAACGCCAATGCGGTGGCGAGGTTGATGTTCTTCTCCTTGGCGCTCTTGCCCACGGCTCCCGGGTCGTGGCCGCCATGGCCGGCGTCGATGACGAGGGTGAATGTCTTCTTGTCGGCGAAGACCGACAAGGAGAGAAGCAGGAGCAGGGATATGAACGCCGTGCGCATCATCGTTACCATGCTTTTATTTCTTGCGCCAGAGCGACTTCTTTTTCTTTTCAGCCTCCTCGCCGTAGTTGCCGTACGTGCCGTAGTTGCCGTAGTTGCCGTAGCGGCCGTGCTTGTAGCTGTGGTAGTAGCGACCACGGTTGTAATTGATGCCGTTGACCACGAAGCAGGCGTGGGGAACCTTGTTCTCGTGCGAGAGCTGGTCGATCCACGTGATCGACGAGCGCGCCGACACGTCGCAGCGGCAGACGACAACGGTGGCGTGAGCCCAGCGCGCTATGTCGAGGGCGTCGCTCACAAGTCCCATGGGCGGTGTGTCGAGGATGACGACATCGTATTTTCCCGAGAGGTACTTGATGGCCTTGGCGAGCGAGTCCTGGCCCACCAGCTCGCCCGGGTTGGGCGGTATGGTGCCGGCGGGCAGCACGTCGAGGTTTTCGTTGCCCACGCCGTGGAAGATCTGCTTCTCGAGGATGCTCGTGTCGTCGCCGTCGGTGATGAGGAACTCGGTGATGCCGCGCTGGCGGTCGTGAAGGCCGAAGAGGTTGGACAGACGCGGCTTGCGCACATCGAGTCCCACCACGATGACGCGCTTGCCGAGCAGGGCGTAGCTCATCGCCAGGTTGGTCGAGACGAAGGTCTTGCCCTCGCCTGGGATGACACTGGTCACCATCAGCACGTTCTCGCCCTTGTCGGCGTTCATCACGAACTTCAGGTTCGTGCGCAGTCCGCGGAACGCCTCGTCCATCATGTCGTTGGTGTTCTCCGACACGACGAGCGCACGCTCCTTGCTCGCCTTGAGCGCACGGGACGTGGGCAGCGTGGCGAGTATGGGCAGGCGCGAGAGCGCGGCGACATCATACTGATCCTCGATCTTGTAGCGAAGCAGCTCGAGCAGGTAGATGATGCCTATGGGCAGGAAGAAGCCGAGCAGGAGGGCCAGGAGCCATACCATCTTGTTGTTGGGCGACACCTTGCCGGCGATCTCCACGTCCTCGATGATGCGCGCCTTGGCGACGGTCGAGGCGAGCGAGATGGCGTTCTCCTCGCGCCGTTCGAGCAGTTTGAGGTAGAGGCCGGCCTTCACTTCCTGCTGGCGCAGGAGGTTGTTGATGGTGCGCTCCTGTCCGGGGGTGCTGGTCACCTGACCGCTGTAGCGTGCGTACTGCTTGTCGATGCTCTTCTTCTGGATCTCCATCGCCGAGCGCTGGGCGACGAGCATCTGCTCGACGGCTCCGCGCATGTTCTCTATCTGCAGGGTGAGGTCGCGCACCATCGGCTGCGACTCGTTGGAGCCGTGCAGCAGGCGCTGGCGCTTAAGTATCAAGTCGTTGTACTGCTTCATCATGTCGTTGGCGTCGCGCGACGACAGTCCCACGTTCGAGGGCAGCACCCTGTATTCGTTGTTCTTGTCCCTGATGTATTCGATGAGGGCCTCGAGGATGACTATCTCCGTCTGCGCCTCCACCTGGCGGTCCTGGAACTGGCTGCTCTGCGTCAGCGCGAGGGCGGCGTCGTTCTTGAGGTTGATGATCTTGTTGTTCTCCTTGAAGCTCTGCAGGTCGGTCTCCGTCAGGTCGAGCTCGCCCTGGATGATCTGTATGCGCCGGTTGATGAACTCGTCGGAGAGAATGGCCGTCTCGTTCTTCTCCTCGTTGGCGGAGAGGTTGTAGTTGTCGACCAGTCCCTGGAGGTAGTCGAGTGCTCGCTGGCGGTTGCCGTCGACGAAGCGTATGAGGGCGACGGTCGTGGTCTTAGACGTCGGCGACGCCTTTGTGCGGGCGTAGTAGCTGTTGGCGACTACCGAGACGGGGTTGACGTCGACGAACAGCTCGCGGGTGAGCGTGTCCGTGGGGATGGCCATCAGGCGCATGGTGCCGTAGCCGGTGACTATCGAGTCGGGGAACGAGCTGACTGTCTTCGTGTGCAGCTCAGCCTCTTCAGCATTGAAACCCACCTTCCACTCCACCTTGTACGCCTTGCCGTTCGGGGTGACCTTGATGTGCACGGGCTCGTCCAGCCGCTCCTCCGTCTCCCTGTCCAGGAAGACGCGGATGGGACTGCGGCGGTAGATGTCCTGTCGGCGCAGGCGCCCCTCGACGTAGTACGACGTGTAGAGCTTGAGCGCACGTACGGTGCGCACCGCCATGCTCTTCGAGAGGATGGTCTCCAGCTCGTTGTCGAAGCCGTCGGTGTTGGTCGAGAGGCCCATCATCTGCATCTTGGACATCTCGGCGCGCGTGTTCTGGCGACGGTCGTTGTCGCGTATCAGCACCTTGGTCTCGGACATGTAGGTGGGGTGCTTGAAATGGAGGTACGCCCATGCCAGGCACAGGCACACGACAACCGACGCCGCCACCCAGTACCACTTCGACAGCACCAGGGAGCCAAAGGCGAGAAAATCGAATCCGGACTCCTCCGCGTCCACGCTGTTCTGCCTGGACTCGTTGACCATATCGTTGAACTCAATCATAGTTTTTGCTCTTGTTTTGGTAAAATTATCACGCAAAGATACTACATTCCCGCGACATGGCGAAACATTTCGCCTTTTTTATCGCCCACACGTGCAATAAAGATGTGAAACGTTGGGCTGATACGGATTTTTTTAGTAATTTTGTGCCTAAAATGGAGAAATAGGTCTTAACAAAAACGACAAACGACATGAAAGGAATAGTATTGGCGGGAGGTTCCGGCACACGCCTCTACCCCATCACGAAGGGTGTGAGCAAGCAGATGCTTCCCATCTTTGACAAGCCAATGATATACTACCCCATCTCGGTGCTCATGCTCGCCGACATCCGCGAGGTGCTGATTATCAGCACGCCGCAGGACCTGCCGGGTTTCCGCCGCCTCCTGGGCGACGGTTCGGACATCGGGATGAGGTTTGAGTACGCCGAGCAGCCCAGTCCCGACGGCCTGGCGCAGGCGTTCATCATTGGCCGCGACTTCATCGGCAACGACAGCGCGTGCCTCGTCTTAGGCGACAACATCTTCCACGGCAACGGCTTCGGCGGACTGCTCCGCGAGGCTGTGCGCAGCGCCGAGGAGGAGGGCAAGGCGACGGTGTTCGGCTACTGGGTCAACGACCCCGAGCGCTACGGCGTGGCGGAGTTCGACCGCGACGGCAACTGCCTGAGCATCGAGGAGAAGCCGGCGCAGCCCAAGAGCCACTACGCCGTGGTGGGTCTCTACTTCTACCCCAACCGCGTGGTCGACGTGGCGGCGCGCATCAAGCCGAGCGCGCGCGGCGAACTGGAGATCACGACCGTCAACCAGGAGTTTCTCGCCTCGCGCGACCTCAGGGTGCAGACGCTCGGGCGCGGCTTCGCATGGCTCGACACGGGCACCCACGACAGCCTCTCGGAGGCGAGCACCTTCATCGAGGTCATCGAGAAGCGTCAGGGACTGAAGATAGCCTGCCTCGAGGGCATCGCCTACCGCAAGGGCTGGATCGGCGAGGAGCAGATGAGAAGGCTCGCGCAGCCGATGCTCAAGAACCAGTACGGGCAGTACCTGCTCAAGGTCATCGACGAACTGAAGGAGGGCGGCTATGGCAACGCAGAGTAACAAGCTGAACATCAAGATCCACGTCGACCGCCAGGATTATCATTTCGCCGTGCGCCCGGAGGAGGAGCTGGCCTACCGCCAGGCCGCCAAGCTCATCAACGAGACCATCAACCGCCAGGCCGAGGCGGACAAGGGGAAGGACCGCGACGAGTACCTGCGCCGCGCCGCCCTGGTCATCGCCGTGGACCTCTGCCGCAACTACGAGCGCAACGACACCGAGCCCATCATCAAGCGCCTGCGCGACCTGAACGCGGACATGGAGAAGACTATTAACGAACCACAAGAACAAAGAAAACACTAAATGAGCATTTTTTCCAAACTTTTCGGCAAGAAGAAGGAGCAGAAGATGCGCATCGGCGGCATGGAGGACTTCATGTCGCTCATACGCGTATACTACCAGAGCGTGATGGCGCTGCAGCTCGGCATCAGCAACCTGAGCGCCCTGCCCGACCTGCGCACGTTCAAGACGACGCTCAAGGTGGCGACGGTCAACAACCGCCTCGGCGTGGGCGAGCGCGCCAAGTGCCGCAAGATGCTGACCGACATCTACGGCATGAGCGACGAGTTCTTCAAGGAGATCGACTTGAGCATCAAGCACGGCTGCAAGTCGGTCAACGACGTGCGCACGTACTTCATCCAGTTCCAGGACTTCAGCCAGAACATCATGATGGTGCTCTCGAACGAGATGCGCCTCAAGCTACGCCTGCCGTCGTTCTTCAAGAACGCCCTCCGCGGCATGATCGAGAAGAAAATCCACGAGATACTGACCAAGACGGACTGGAGCGACGAGAGCGTGCGCCGCACCTGCATCGCCGTGCGCCAGTACCAGCAGCGGCTGGGCTACTCGGAGCAGTGGATCAAGGAGTACGCCACATGCATCATCATGCTGGCGAAGAAGGAGCCGGCGCCCGCCGACGAGAGCGAGAAGTAAACCCATCAAAACATCCCTGGCAGCAATGACATCCGAAGACGCAAAGACACTGCAGCAACTGGAGTTCAACATACGGCAGATGATACGCATCATCGACCGGCTGAGGACTGAGAACAAGAACCTCAAGTCCGCCCTTGAGGAGTGCGAGGTGGAGATCGAGCTGCTCAAGGAGGAGGTGGAGATGCAGAAGCAGGACTACAACACCCTGCAGATGGCACGCGTCATCGACGTGTCGGACAGCGACAAGGCGATGACACGCAGCCGCCTGAACGCACTCATACGCGAGGTGGACAAGTGCATCAACATCATCAAGAACTGAGACAAACAAGAACAAACTTTTTAACACACACATTTTAACACACACATTATGGAGATATTGGCAACAATAATCATAGCCGCTGTCATCTGCGCCGGAGTGGTGGCAGGTACGATGTACCTCTACCGCACCCGCAAGAACGCACTGACAGCCGAGCTGAAGAAGAACGCCGCCCACGAGCTGGAGGTGGCCAAGGAGAAGAAGATGCTCGAGGTGGAGAAGACACTGATGACCCGCCGCAACGAGCTGGAGAAGGAGATGCAGCAGCGCGGCAACCAGCTCCAGCAGGCCGAGAACAAGCTCAAGCAGCGCGAGCAGTCGCTCAACCAGCAGCAGAACGAGCTGGGCAAGCGCAAGAACGAGCTGGAGGCCGACCACCAGCGCATAGCCAACCAGACCCGGATGCTCGAGGCCAAGGAGCAGGAGCTCAACAACATGCAGGAGCAGGAGCGCGCCAAGCTGGAGCAGATAGGCGGACTGAGTGCCGACGAGGCCCGCGAGCGACTCGTGGAGAGCCTCAAGGACGAGGCGCGCACCAACGCCCAGAGCTACATCAACGACATCATGGACGAGGCGCGCATGAACGCCAACAAGGAGGCCAAGCGCATCATCATACAGACCATCCAGCGCGTGGCCACCGAGGTGGCAATCGAGAACAGCGTCACCATCTTCCACATCGACAACGATGACATCAAGGGCCGCGTGATCGGCCGCGAGGGTCGCAACATTCGTGCCCTGGAGGCTGCCGCCGGCGTGGAGATCGTCGTCGATGATACCCCCGAGGCAATCGTCATCAGCGGCTTCGACCCCGTGCGCCGCGAGATAGCCCGCCTCGCCCTCCACCAACTGGTGGCTGACGGACGCATCCACCCCGCGCGCATCGAGGAGGTGGTGGCCAAGGTCAAGAAGCAGGTCGAGGAGGAGATCATGGAGACGGGCAAGCGCACGTGCATCGACCTCGGCGTGCACGGCCTGCACCCCGAACTCATGCGCATCGTGGGCAAGATGAAGTACCGCTCGAGCTACGGCCAGAACCTGCTCCAGCACGCCCGCGAGACAGCCAACCTCTGCGCCGTGATGGCATCGGAGCTGGGCCTGAACGCCAAGAAGGCCAAGCGCGCCGGACTACTGCACGACATAGGCAAGGTGCCCGACGAGGACCCCGAAATGCCCCACGCCCTCTACGGCGGCAAGCTGGCCGAGCAGTACAAGGAGAAGCCCGACATCTGCAACGCCATCGCCTCGCACCACGACGAGTGCGAGATGGAGAGCCTCATCGCCCCCATCGTGCAGGTGTGCGACGCCATCAGCGGCGCCCGTCCCGGCGCCCGCCGCGAGATAGCCGAGGCGTACATCAAGCGCCTCAACGACCTCGAGTCGATAGCCATGAGCTACCCCGGCGTCACCAAGACCTACGCCATCCAGGCAGGCCGCGAGCTGCGCGTCATCGTGGGCGCCGACAAGATCGACGACAAGCAGATCGACATCCTCAGCGCCGACATCGCCAAGCGCATCCAGGACGAGATGACATACCCCGGACAGGTGAAGATCACGGTGATCCGCGAGACGCGCGCCGTGAGCTACGCAAAGTAAGGCGCGATGGGCGTTCGTCTCTCGATAATCATTGTCAACTACAACGTAAGCGATTTCCTCGCGCAGTGTCTCGACACGGTGCGCGAGGCGATTGCGCACATAGACGCCGAGGTGATCGTGGTGGACAACAACTCCACCGACGACAGCGTGGCGATGCTCGCCGAGCGCTATCCGTGGGTCATCTCGATGCCCCAGGACGTGAACGCCGGGTTCTCGCGCGCCAACAACATCGGCATCGAGCGGTCGAGCGGCGAGTACGTGCTGCTGCTCAACCCCGACACGCTGGTGGCTGGCGACACGCTGATGCGCTGCATCGCCTATCTCGACAGGAACGAGAAGGTGGGTGCCTTGGGCGCGCGCATGTTCGACGCCCGGGGGCACTTCGCCCTCGAGTCGCGCCGCGGCCTGCCCACGCCGTTCACGAGCTTCTGCAAGATGTCGGGTCTGATCAAGCTCTTCCCCAAGTCGCGCACCGTCGGCCGCTACTACATGCAGTACCTCGACGAGCGCCAGCCGCACGAGATAGAGGTGATGAGCGGTGCGTTCATGATGGTCCGCCGCCGTGTGCTCGACGAGGTCGGACTGCTCGACGAGCGCTTCTTCATGCACTGCGAGGACATCGACATCAGCTACCGCATCACGCTCGGGGGCTGGCAGAACCACTACGTCCCCTACCCGCTCATCCACTACAAGGGCGAGAGCACGCGCAAGTGCTCGTTCAACGCCGTCCACGTCTTCTACAACGCCATGCTGATGTTCTACAACAAGCATTTCGCCCATCAGCACTCCATCCTCACCTGGCTCATCAAGCTGGCCGTCCTTTCGCGCGCCGCCTTCGACCTCGTCGAGCGCAAGGTGTGGGCGATGCTCGGCGACTGGGCGCCCAAGCCCAAGGTGAACAAGAAGTTCATCCTCACCCACGCGCAGCTCACCGAGCGCATAGCCACCGGCGACGCCCTCGAGGACCTTATGGAAGAACTGCGCGAGCGCAAGGAGGAACTGCTGGTCATCGAGGACGAACAACCATCAACCGTATGAAACACCTCCTCACCATAATCCTATCGCTCGCATGCGTGGGCGCATGGGCGCAAGGCACCGACCTCGGGCGCCTCGGGCGCAACCTCCGGCTGGACATCGAGAGCACCACCAACGTGGGCGGCGGCAACTTTGCCCCCATGTGGCTGAGCAGCAACCGCCACGGACTCGCGAGCGTGCGCCCGACATGGAACTACGAGCGCGTCGCCCTGCACCGCGACATGGCCGACGACTCGCTGCGCAACTGGCGCATGGGCTACGGTGCGGACGTCGCCGTGATGTTTGGCGGCGAGCGCACGTTCTGCCTCCAGGAACTCTTCGCCGAGTTCGCCTGGAAGAAGATTTACATCACCCTCGGCAGCAAGAAGCAGCCCCTCTCGCTCGACCGCAACGAGAGCCTGACGAGCGGCGGACTGGCCTACGGCATCAACGCGCGCCCTATTCCGCAGGTGCGCGTGGGCGTCGACTGGTTCACGTTCACTCGGGGTTGGTGGAAGATCAAGGGTCACCTGAGCTACGGCTGGAAGACGGACGGCCCCTGGCAGCGTGCCCACCTCGACGACAACGGACTGCTCAACCAGCCTCTCGGCAACTCGCGGCGCACCGAGGGGACGCTCTACCACGAGAAGGCTCTCTATTTCCGCTTCGGCAGACGCGACAAGTTTCCCCTCGAGGGCGAGATAGGCCTGCAGTGGGCGACGGAGTTCGGCGGCAAATCGTTCAGCTTCTACGGACGCGGCTGGACACTGAGCCAGACAGTGGACGGCGTGGCGCTGCCCTCGGGTTTCACCGCCTACAAGAACGCCCTATTCGTGCTCGGCAACGACATCACCGACGGCAACATCAACAACTCCGAGGGCAACCACCTCGGCAGCTGGGTGGCGGCTCTGACATGGCACGGCAGGGACTGGAAGGTGAAGGCCTACATGGAGCGCTACTTCGAGGACATCTCGCAGCTGGGACTGACCTACGGCATCAGCGACCATCTCCTCGGACTTGAGGTGGAGCTGCCCGCGAACCCGTTCCTGAGCAACCTCGTCTTCGAGCACATGAACAGCCGCAACCAGACGGGAGCAGTCTATCATGACTACTCGCCCAACATCCCCGACAAGATGAACGGGCGCGACAACTACTACAACCACAACATCTACACCGGCTGGCAGAACTACGGCATGTCGATGGGCACGCCGCTGCTCACCTCGCCCCTCTACAACAAGGCGTTCGGACAGGGCGGCGCCATCAAGTGCGTCAACAACCGCGTGCGCGCCTGGCACGTGGGCCTGTCGGGCAACCCGTTCACGGGTTTCGACTGGCGGCTGCTGATGACCTTCAGCCGCAACTGGGGCACCTATGACGACCCCTTCGACGACCCCATGGACCAGACCTACCTCATGGTCGAGGCGGGCTACGCACCTCCGACCTGGAAGGGATGGAGCGGCAGACTCGCCCTCGGCATCGACCGCGGCGACATGATCGGCAACAACACGGGCTGCCAGATCACGATAGCCAAGAGATTCCGCTTCTAACCGCAAAGACCCACTCCCAAACGACCTGCCAACAGCAATGAAGAAATACCTGCTCATCATCCTCGCCTGCCTCCTCGTCGGTTGCGAGAAGGCACCCAAGAACGGCTACCTCGACGGCATGTGGCAACTGACCTGCATCGAGGAGTTCGCCGCCGACGGCACCGGCGCCTCGACGTTCCACTACCGTAAGGACCGCTTCTGGAACTTCCAACTCAGCCTCATGCAGTTGGGCGGACGCCTCTATTTCTCCCATTTCAAGCGCGACGGCGGCAGCCTGACCATCGAGCGCCTCGCCCGCCAGTCGAAGAACGAGACGGCTACAGACAACGACGACTGGCTGACGGAGAAGGACACGACGGACATAGCCGCAATCCGCGAGTACGGCTTCTTCTCGCTCCCCCCCACCACCTTCGCCGTCGAGCAGATCGACGACGACGCGATGGTGCTGCGCAGCGGCGAGGCGCGCCTCACGTTCCGCAAGTACTGACAAGTTCAAGTTTCGCTTGTTTTCACAATCTCACTTGAGACTATAGACTTCAGACCTTTTCTGGGTTTTCTATCTTACAAAGTCTGTAGTCTGTACTTTGTAGTCTGTAGTCTTCGCAAACTCAGTTTGCGAAACCTTAGCGCTTGCCGTTGCGGCGCTTGCTGAAGTTCTTCAGCGTGAGGATGGCGGACGCGAAAATCAGTATGTCCGCAAACAATACGAGATTGATGTCGATGCCGACATGGCTCATGGCGGCGGTCACGATGATGATGGTCAGCTGGAGGGCGACAATCACAGCCACCGCCCGCCGCATCGTCATGCCCGCATCGAGGCAGATGTGGTGGATGTGCTGCTTGTCGGCGGCGAAGATGCTCTTGCCCTGGAACAGGCGCACGAAGGCGACGCGCACGAGGTCGAAGACAGGGACGGTGAGCAGCGAGAACGAGACCGCCATCGACTCGGCCGACGAGACATAGAAGTGCGTCGCGTACTTGATGAAGAGCACGGCGAAGGCGTAGCCGAGGATGAGGCTGCCAGCATCGCCCATGAACACCTTGGTGTTCTTCCTCTCGTCGCCGAAGACATTGTAGCGCATGAACACCAGCACCGAACCGAGGAGCGACACCGAGAGCAGGCCGCACACATAGGCACCGATGCCCACATAAAGGATTGTGAACGAAACCAATGCGACGACGGCGAGCGACGACGACAGTCCATCGATGCCGTCGATGAGGTTCATGGCGTTGACCACGAGCATGATTATGAACATGGTGATGGGCCACGCTAAGAAGAGAGGCAGCTCGTAGATGCCGAACAGGCCGTGGAGGTTGTCGATGCACATGTTGCAGGCGGGCATGACAGCCGCCGCTATCATCTGGATCCCGAACTTGAACTTGGCCCCCAGCCCGAAGATGTCGTCGACGACACCGATGAAATAGATGAGCGAGACGCCCACCATGACGATGACCGAGGTGAGGCGCACCATGTCGGGGCTATCGCTGAAGTTGTTCTCGAGGAAGAGAAGGACGATGACCGCCACCGCCACGCTCGGGAAGAAGATCATGCCGCCGATGCGCGGTATCTTGTTGCTGTGCACCTTGCGCTCGTTGGGAATGTCGTATAGCCCCCGCTTCTTGCTCAGGTGCAGGAGCCAGGGCAGCACGACCATCGATGTCGCCATGCTGACCACAAACCCTATGACGAGATACAGGTAAAGCATCGTTTCCTTGGCGGTCTTTATTTCCTTATAATAAGTGTCGTCACGGTGGCGACCATGGTGGCGAGGGCGCTCGCCGCTGTGCCTATCGCGGCTATCTCGGCGGGCGACATCTTCTTGCGCTCGGGCTTGACAGGCACCACAATCTCGCTGCCCGGAAGCAGTTCCTTGACCTTGCTCGCCTTCTGTGTCGTGCCGTTGATGTTGACGATGTATGTCTTGCTCTTCTTGGCGTTCTGGTTGTAGCCGCCCGCCAGTTCAACGTAGTAGGACACGGGCTTTCCCTTCTGCCATGTGATGGCGTTGGGGTACATGACGGCTCCGTTCACCTTCACGACGTTGTTCACCTCGGGGATGACCAGCCGGTCACCGTCCATGAGCACGATGTCGTCGACGCCCCCGGGGTTCTCGAGGGCCGCCTTGAGGTTGATGCCCACGGTATATACTTTAGCCATGTCGAGTGTCGAGACGTCGATGGAGTCCGCCGCCGCCTTGGTAAGGCGCTCGATGGCCTTCTTGCGGTCCATGTCCTCGTCGCTCATCATGCGCTCGAGGTGGGCACCTTCGGCGTAGGCGAAGTCGGACAGTCCGCCGGCGCGCTTGATGATGTCGCTCAGACGGTCGTCCTTGCGCTTGAGGGGGTAGGTGCCGGCGAAGTTCACCTCACCCGCCACGGTCACGTTGCGGTTTTCGCTCCATGTCGGCGAGCGGCGCACGTAGACCTCGTCGAAGGGTTCGAGCGTGAACGTATTTGTCTCGTTGTGCGCCAGGTCGCGCGTAATATTAAAGGTGAAGTTCTGCGAGAGCGAGACGTCCTGACGGGTCGAGTTGGGGTTGTTGATGCGGCGGCTCACCTCGACGTTCTGCAGCGAGGCGTAGTCGGTAAGGCCGCCCGCCAGCAGGATGAGGTCCTCGACGCTCGACCCCTCGGCAAAGTCGTAGATGCCGGGGAAGTTGACCTCGCCATAGATGGTGAGCGTGCGTCCCGAGCGAGTCTCCTCGGTGTCGTAGATCTCGATTATGTCCTCGTTGCGCAGGGGGATGTCAGCCACCTCGCCGCGCATCATGGCACCGAGGTTGAACGACTTGACCTCCTTCGAGCGGTCCTCCTTGAGGCGGTAGATGACGGCGCGCTCCATGAGCGCCTCCTCCTTGGCCCCACCGATGAGCGTGAGCAGTTCGCGCACGGTCTTCGTCTTGCCGTCCATCTGGTACTTGCCCGGATGGTGGACGGCACCCTTCACCTCGACCATGTTCGAGAAGCGCGCCGCGATGCTGTCCACGGTCACCTCGTCGCCGTCCATCATGCGGAACGAGCCGAAGTCGAACTCCTCGACCGTGTGAACGGTGTAGTCGTTGCCGTTCTTGCGCACCACGCGCACGGTCTGCTTGTATGCGTCGCCCGCGAAGCCGCCCGTGAAGCCGAGGGCGGTGGCGAGAGTCTCGTTCTGGCGCATCTCGTAGTACATCGGGCGCTTCACCTTGCCGTCCATGTTGACCAGGCTGGCGTAGGGGCCGACATAGACCACGTCGCCCGTGTTCAGGCGCACGTCGCTGCGCGTGTTGCCGTGGAGGATATAGTCATAGACGTCGACGTCAGCCACTTTCTTGCCCGAGCGATAGACCATGATGCTGCGCATCGTGCCTATGTCGTTGACACCGCCCGCGGCGTAGAGGGCGTGGAAGACGGTGGCGAAGGCGCTCATCGTGTATGTGCCGGGAGCCACCACCTCACCCATCACATTGACGTTGATGGCGCGTGTGTTGCCCACGGTGAGCTGCACGTTCGACGAGGCGTAGCGCTCAGCCGTGGCGCTGCGCAGGCGGCTCGTGGCCTGGGTTACCGTCATGCCTCCTATGCGCACGGGGCCCACGCCGTCGATGGTCACCGTGCCGTCGGGCGAGATGGTCGCCTCAATCGACTTCTGCGAACCGCCGTAGATGTCGATATACACCTCGTCGCCGGGGCCCAGCGTGTAGTTGGCTGGCGTGGGCGCGTTCTCGTTGGGCTCAAAACTCAGATATTCGTTGTTGAAGATGTCGTGGCCGAAGATGCGCTTCTCCTCCACCTCGACCACCTCGTCGGGGTCTATCTCCTCGAGTTCCATGTAGAGGCTGTCGCTGAGCGTCATCGGCTCCATGTCGTCGTAGCGGTAGGCGCCGCCCTTGCCGTTGCGCATTCCCGTGCGCTTGCCCGTTGTGGTGCGGCCGTTGGCGGTTGTGGTGCGGCCGTTGGCGGTAGTCTTCTTGCCGCGCACCGTCGTGCCCATCATGCCGTTGTCGTCGAGTTTCTCGGCGTTTTTGCTGTAGTTGGCAATGTTCTGCTTGCCTCGCATGCGGCTCTGCGTCTGCGAGACTCCCGTGAGCTTGCTGCCCTCGCCGCTCGCCTGCTTCTTCTCGTACTGCTCCTTGAGCTTCTTCAGTCGGTCCACCGACACGCCGCGCATTACCAGTTCCTTGGCAATATCCTCGTTTGTCTTGCCCGCCTCGTGCTGCTTGGCGACGAACTGCATTATCTGGTTGTCCGTCATCGACGACTGTGCGGTGGCGGA
>JABUTZ010000002.1:98369-99885 GCA_021443415.1 Bacteroidaceae bacterium
ACACCGTTGCGGCGGCAGGCGAGGAGGTCCTCCTGCGAGAGCACCCAGCGGTTCTTGAGGTTGCGCGTGCTCACACCACCAATGCGCATCGTCACGAAGTCCTTGTCGACATAGCGCGATGAGATGCGGTTGTTGCAGAAGAAGCGCACCATAAGGTCGAAGTCGGCGGCAATCTTGTAGTCGAGAGCGTAACCGCCAAACTTCTCGTAAACCTCGCGACGAGCATAGAACGACGGGTGGGCGGGCATGAAACCGAAACGGAGCATCCAGGGGCGGAACATGCGCGAACTGTAGTAGCGCACACAGACATCGGGGTCGTCGCCGTCGATGAAATGGACGTCACCATAGACGGCGTCCACGCCCTCGATGTTCTCCGCCACACGCTCGATGACATCGTCGGCCGTAAGGAAATCATCGGAATTGAGTATGCCGACCACATCGCCAGTAGCCATCGCAATGCCCTTGTTCATGGCGTCATACATGCCTTTGTCGCGCTCGCTGACGATACGCATGCGACCCTCGAACAACGTCTCGTAGCGACGCACGATGTCCATGGTGCCATCTGTGGACAGTCCGTCAACGATGATGTATTCGATGTCTTTGTATGTCTGGCTCAATACAGACCGCAGGGCGGTCTCTATCGTGGATTCTCGGTTATATACGGCTGTTATTACGGATATCTTCACCTCTGCTATATTTTCTTAAAAATATAACTCCTTTGGTGCCTTTATTATTGCATGCGGCGATATTATTTATTGGCACGAGAGCATATTTTTCTGCAAAATTACTATTAAATCCCCACATATAGCATCTGTACGCTCGTTTTTTTGTAACTTTGTAGTCTGAAAACCCCTAAAGAAACGAATCTGATGATACCGAAAATCATTCATTTATGCTGGTTGAGCGGAGAACCCTACCCCGAGTTAGTGCAGAAATGCATCGACTCGTGGCATCGCTATCTGCCTGATTATGAGATACGCCTGTGGGACAAGAACGCTTTCGACATCTCGTCGGTACTGTGGGTGCGTCAGGCCGTGGAGCGACGCAAGTACGCCTTCGCCGCCGACTATATCCGTTTCTACGCCCTCTACCACCATGGTGGCATTTATCTTGACTCCGACGTGGAGACGCTCAAGAGCTTCGACGAGTTGCTCCACCGGCGCGAGTTTCTCGGCGAGGAGGCGAACGGCGACGTGGAGGCGGCCGTGATGGGTACGGAAAAGGGTGCGCAGTGGGTGCGCGAGTGCTTGGACTACTACGAGTCCCGCCCCTTTGTGCGCCCCGACGGTTCGCTCGACATGCGCTCGGTGCCACTGCTCATCGACGACGTGTTGCTCGACCACAAGGACATCGAGATTCTGCCTATGGACTATTTCTCGCCAAAGGACTTCAACACGGGGCGCACGCACGTCACCGCCAACACGTTCTGCATCCACCACTACTCATGTTCGTGGATTGACAAGGGACTGAAATTCAAGGTGAAAATCCTGGCGCACCGCCTGCTCTACGTCCTCTT
>JABUTZ010000002.1:99898-104971 GCA_021443415.1 Bacteroidaceae bacterium
AAGGGCCACAACAGAATCGTGCGCAAAATCAGACGAATGAGGGGACAACTGAAGTAATGGCGGACAGGATACTTATCACAGGCGGATCGGGCTTCATCGGCACGCATCTGGTCAGTCATTTCGAGCGTGAGTTCGAGGTGCTGAGCATCGACCTTGCCGCCCCGAAGATTGCCTCGCACAACAGCCACTGGCGGGCGGTGGACATCACCGATGCCGACACGCTGCGACGCATTGTGGATGAGTTTAACCCCCATTATATACTGCACCTTGCTGCACGCACCGACCTTCGCGGGAAGAGCATCGACGACTATGCCGCCAACACCGTCGGCACGCGCAATGTTTTGGCGGCGGCAAAAGCGTCGCCCTCACTGCGCAAGATTATTGTTACGTCGTCCATGCTCGTGTGCCACGTAGGCTACCAGCCCCATCATCAGAAAGATTATGCCGCCACGACCTTCTATGGCGAGAGCAAGGCGGAGGCGGAGCGGCTGACATGGGAGGCGGAGCTCAACTGCGATTGGGCTATTATCCGCCCCACGTCGATCTGGGGACCTTGGTTCGGCGAGCCCTACCGCAATTTCTTCGATCTCGTCAAGCGCCGTGCCTATTTCCATATCGGTCATGCTTCGTGCACCAAGACCTACGGCTACGTGGGCAATGCCGTCTATCAGATAGACAGTCTGTTGCATGCGGACACGCGTGCCATCGGTAATAAGATTTTCTACATCGGCGACCGCCCTGCGACCAACATTGAGGAGTGGGGCGACGAGATAGCCGCCGAGTTGCATTTCAAGATCCATCATATCCCACTCTGGATGGTGCGTTGCGCCGCCTGGACGGGTGACATGCTGAAGAAATGCGGCATACGCTTCCCGATGACCTCGTTCCGCCTTAGGAACATGTCCACCGACAACGTCATCGACCTCGCCAACACCTACGCCGTCGCCCCTACCCCGCCCTACGACCGCCTCACCGGTGTCCGCGAGACCCTGAAATGGCTCGAAACGCACTAAAGATTTGCGTATTTTCGGACTTTTCGGCAGAAAAAGATTTGCGTATTTTCGGACTTTTCGGCAGAAAAGATTTGCGTATTTTCGGACTTTTTTCTGTAATCATTTGGTTATTAGCGAAAAAAGTTTTACCTTTGCAGTCGCAATAAAAAGAGGAAAAATGGAGCACGTATTCAAGCGCAAATTGTATGACCGTCTCCTTGACTGGAAGAGGGAGAGAAACGGGAAGACAGCCATCCTTGTGGAGGGTGCACGACGTGTGGGCAAATCCACACTTGTGGAGCAGTTCGCCAAGAACGAGTATGAGTCGTACATCCTCATTGACTTCAACGAGGCGTCGGAGGCAGTGAAGTCTTTGTTCAACGACCTCATGAACAAGGACTTTCTCTTCCTGCAGCTGCAGACCTTGTACAACGTAGTCTTGAAAGAGCGCAAGTCGGTCATCGTCTTCGACGAGGTGCAGAACTGCCCCTTGGCGCGTCAGGCCATCAAATACCTTGTCAAGGACGGTCGCTACGACTATATCGAGACGGGCTCGCTCATCAGCATCAAGCGAAACACCAAGGACATCACCCTGCCGAGTGAGGAAGAGCGCGTCACGCTCCACCCGATGGACTACGAGGAGTTTCGATGGGCACTGGGCGACAACGCCTCCGTGCCATTGCTCCGCACGTTCTATGAGAAACGGTTGCCTTTGGATAAGGCCCACCGCGACAAGATGCGCGACTTTCGCCTTTACATGCTCGTCGGAGGTATGCCGCAAGCCGTAAGCGCATATCTCGAGACGAACAATTTCAGTATGGTGGACATGGTGAAGCGCTCGATAATCCAACTGTACATGGATGATTTCCAGAAACTTGACCCCACAGGGCGGTTGAACACCCTGTTTAAGGATATCCCATCGCAACTGAGCCAAACGAGCAACCGCTTCAAGCCATACGCCATACTCGGCGACGTGAATGCCGACAAACTCACCGAACTGCTGAGAAATCTTGAAGAGAGCAAGACAGTCCTGCTCTCCTACCACTCCAACGACCCGAACGTGGGCATGTCGCTGACGAAAGACCTTTCCCGCTTCAAGGTTTTCTGTGCCGACACGGGGCTGTTCATCACACTCGCATTCTGGGACAAGGACGTGACCGACAACGTCGTCTATCAGAAGATGCTCAACGACAAGCTCTCCACCAACATGGGCTACATCTACGAGAACGCGATAGCGCAGATGCTGGCGGCGGCAGGCAACCAGTTGTTCTACTACACGTGGGCGAAAGACGCGACACATAGTTACGAACTCGATTTCCTCCTCTCGCGCGGCTCGAAACTCCATCCCATAGAGGTCAAGTCATCGGGCTACAAGACTCACGCCTCGCTCGATGCCTTCTGCCAGAAGTTCTCACACATCATCGGAAACCGCTATCTCATATATACAAAGGACCTCCAGAAGGACAAGGAAACATTATTGCTCCCCGTCTATCTGACACCTTTCCTGTAGTCTATCCGAGCTGAGAATTATACACTCCTTGCCATCCCAAATTGAAAATCTTGGGAATTTTTGATTGAAAATCTTGGGAATTTTTGATTGAAAATCTTGGGAATTTTACAAGAACCAAGCAGTCTGCGTTATCAGAATCTCGGAGTTGTTGTCCTTGTCAGTGCCTGTATATAAGGAATCTAAGCATGTCGAGGGCGGCACGCGCTCGGTCATAGATGTAGTTTCCCACGAAACGGAGTTTGCGCTTAACCACCATGCGGTCGCGGTAGTCGCGATAGGGAGAGGCTTGCAGGTAGGAGAGAAAGTTGGGCTTGTAGGGATGACACACTTCCGGTATCCAGGGCTTTCGCTCGCTGGTGAAATGAACGACGACGGGATTGCGGCGGGCGGCAGACCATACTCGTCCGTATTTGGGCAATAGAGCATTATGCACCGCCCAATAGACACCTGTGACATTATACTCATATGGCAATAGTTCGACCTCTCCCGCGAAATACGAACTTATGCAGTCCTGGTCGTTGATGGGACCCTTGGAAGCCATGACTTTCGCGTGGTCGGCAATGCTCCTTTGCCTAAACGCCGCACGCCATCGGGGCAGGTTCATGACCATGAAACCCGAATTGATGTAATAATGTTCCTTGGCAATGCCACAGCGTGCCTTGTGCTTCTCGGTGAATGGGATATCCTCGACCGCCGCCAACGCCTTGTCGGTATGCAGATGGTCGATGCGTCCGAGGATGAGCATGTCGCTGTCCAGATAGACGACCGTCTCCTCCGACTCGGGCAGATAATCGGGAATCAGCACCTTCATGAACGTGTATTTCGGCCATTCGCCTATGCCGTCGTACATGTCAAGGGCGGACTCGTCGACCAAGACGAACGAAAAGTCCGCATCATTGGCCTTGCACAAAGCCGCCATCTTCTTAACGTCCGCATCGTCCATACCCGTACTGAGCAGATAGACACGTCCCACCACGCCCTTGTTGCTGGCGAACAGCGACGCCAAAGTGACGGCTGTCGGCATCGCATACGACGAATCGGCAATCAATACAACATTTATCATGACTTTGAATATGTTTCTTTGGTGAGCAAGTCTATTCCTTGAGAGCACGTTTGAGTTTGTAGACCATGTTGGAGCGGAAACGCATGTAGAACGTATAGGTGGTGTAGAGCCAGTTGGAGACGGTGGATACGGAGCGGTTGTTGCGGCGCACGCGGTAGCAGTCGACCTCAGCCCCGTAGCTGCCGCTCACGCCACCGATGTCGTGAATGCCGAAGACGACGTCCACCCACTCGTAGGTGCAGTGGTTGAGATACGTGCGCTGCATGAGATCGAAGTCCGCCGTGATTACATATTGCTCGTCGAAACCTCCCAGGCGCTCTATCGCGTCGCGCCGCATCAGCATCGCCTGGTGGGAGCAGAGGGCGGCACGACGGAGGCGGTCGGGCTGGTGATGGGTGGGCGACTGGAAAATGATGTCGCCAGTGCGGTATGCCACATCGCCGTATATGACATCAGCCGTCGAAGGTTTTGCGAAGCACTTAGAGAAGCAGTCGGGATAGAGCAGGTCGTCGGCACCAAGGTAGTAGATGTACTCACCCCGGGCCATGCGCCAACCCTTGTTGAAAGCATCGTAGATGCCGTTGTCGCGCTCGGAGACGAAGCGTATGCGCGGATTGCGTGCGGCATAGTCGCGCACGATGTCCATCGTGCCGTCGGTGGAGGCACCATCGACCACCACGCACTCCCAGTCGTCGTATGCCAGGCGGCACACACTGTCGAGAGCAGCAGCGATGCATGAGGCGGCATTGAACGAAGCGATGACTACTGTTACCTTTGGATTATTCTGTCCCATATTCGCTTATAATCTTTTCGTAGAGTTTGACATATTGGCGCGCCACAGCCTGCGCCGTGTAGTGGGCGGTGAGGTTGGCGTAGGCGGCATCGGCGAGCATCTGGCGGTCGATGCTGCCGTCGTGGAGGGATAGGATGGCACGCGCCATGTCGTCAGCCGAAGTCACGTCGCAGAGAATGCCATATCGACCATCGCCCAGCACCTGGGGCACTGCCCCACTCTCGCGCCCACCGATGGCAGGCAAGCGACGGCCGAAGGCCTCAAGGAAGATGTTGCCAAAGGTCTCCTCTAAAGAAGGGTGGACGAGGGCGGAGGCGGAGTCGAAGAGAGGGATGAGTTCGAGGTGCGACCGCTTGCCGAGAAACTCGACCTTGTCCGCAAGTCCCAGTTCGGAGGCATGGCGAAAGACACTGCCCTCGTCGGTTGCGTAGTTTCCCACGATGCGCAAGCGAGCGTCGGGACGCCGGCCAGCAACGATGGCGAAAGCATCGAGGAGACGATGCATATTCTTGCGCGGGTCGTCGACATACTGCTGAATGGAGAGTAGGCGGATGCCCTCGGGATAGGTGCGACTGCCCGTCATCACGAAGTCCTCGCGCACGGAGTTGGGGACGATGGGAATGTCCGTTGCGTGCAGACTCTCGGCAAGATAGCGGCTCGTGTATTGCGAGTTGGCAACGAAATGCAAGTGGCGGCAAGTCATCACACGGCGGAA
>JABUTZ010000002.1:105890-121887 GCA_021443415.1 Bacteroidaceae bacterium
GTCGGAAAGAGGGAGAGGCGGGCATGCCCCTTGAAGCAAGCGTCGGCACCCACCTTGGCACCGCAGCGCCTCAGGTAGGACAGTGCGGCACGGTTGCACAGCCACGACCAAGCGAGGATGCACGCCACATAGATTTTATGCAGAAGATTGAATATCATAACCTTATCGTTTTATGCGTTTCGTTATGTAGCCACGAACCAACTCGCGCTCATTGTCAGCCAGTCCGTAGGTCCAGAGCGCAACCATCAGCAGGCACTCAACCGCCACTGCCACAGCGAGTTCGTGGACTCCGAGCAGGAGCAAGGACCCGCTCACGGCGGCTACCATGAGCGTGATTGCCATCGGCTTGCGCACACACTGGCGGAAATAGTCGGCGATGCCTGTCTGAAAGAAGCGGCGGAGCACGACGATGCGCACAATCTGGGCGATGAGATAGACGGCGTTGAGGACGACAAAGGAGGTGAAGGCGGCACAGCCCAGCCAATAGAGCAAGGCGGATACGGGCACCACCATGAGGGTGACACAACCGACGCAGACCTGGTAACGGCGTATGTCGCCCGTGGCGCGTATGAGGAATGTGACCGGCGTCTCGAAGACATTGACGAGGACAAAGAGGAGCGAGAGTTGCGTGAAGAGGACGGTGTCGGCAGAGCAGCCGTCGCCCAGCCAAAGCGTAAGGATGAGGTCGGCAAGGACGATGAACGGAGCGATGAGCAGGAGCATGAGGTAGTAGCCCAGGCGCGTGCTCGTGTAGGCGAGGCGCAGGGCGGCGGCATGGTCGGCGGCGGCATACGACTTGGTGATCTGGGGCGAGACGGCCATGTAGAAGTTCATCACGAACGACTGCACCATGAGCATCACCTTATCGGCGATTGCCTTCGCCGTGTTGGCGACAACTCCGAAGAAGAGGTTGATGAGAATGGTGAGACCCTGCATGCACAGGATGCCCGACACGGCACCGAAGAACGACCAGCCGACGTAGGCAGAGAGACGGCGCACCACGTCGCGGCTCCAATGCCAGTAGATGCGCGTGGCGGCGACACAACGCTGATTATAAACGACGTAGATAAGGTTCGTCAGCACCGACACCACGGTCATAGCCACGGCATAGACGATGAGGCGGTCGCCGCAGTCGGCGAGCAGGAGAGCGAGGATGGCGAGCTTTGCCACCGTGTCGAAGATGGCGATATAGGCATAGACACCCATGCGCTCGTTGGCGAGAATGCTCGAGAGGAATGGCATCGAGACGATGACGGAGAAGAAAGACAGGACGGCGAGGTGATAGACCGTGAACGCCGCGTCGAGCCGTTCGGCTGGCAGGTTGAGCCAATGGTAGACGATGGGATAGGAGAACGCCTCTAAAAGGAGGCAGATGACGACCGCCACGATGCCGAAGAGGGCGAGCAGCATGTTGAACATGTCGTTGTAGCCCCGTCCGCCGTCGCGCCCAAGTTCGAAGGCGAGGAAGCGCTGGGTGGCGGAACTGATGGTGGCGGTGACGAACGACATGAAGGTGACCACACCCGCCACCACGTTGTAGATGCCGAAATCGTCCTCGCCGAGCAGCGCGAGCGTGTAGCGCACGGTGACAAGCGAGAGCAGGGTGACCACGATCATCCTGACATAGAGCAACGCCGTGTTGCGCGCTATGCGTCGGTTGTCAACAAGGTTCTCCCGGCTCATCTTCAATAAGTTTTGCTTCGTCAGCAGACGGTTGATACTCGAACCACCGCGCCATGTACCACATGGGTATGAAGCAGTGGCTGAGCATCATGTGGGCCCGCACGACATAGTGGAGAAACGACAGTATGGCGGCGGTCACCGCAGGTCGCTTCTTCTTGGGGTTGTAGAGCATGACAATGTAGAACGCCACCATCAGAGCGCTGACAATAAGTCCATTCTGAAACAGGAAAGCCTTGTAGCCGGCATTGCCGTAGAGTTCGGTCATCTCGCGTCCGAAGAAGAGGTCGGAGGACGACAGGAAGCCCTCGAACTCAGCGTCGAAAGAGTCGGTGGTGCGGTTGTTGCCCGCCATCTCACCGTCGTCCACCTCAAGGCGCATCATGATAAGTTCGTTGAGCAGGTTGTCGCCGTTGTTATAGACGAACGAGCCGGCGACGATGCCACCGAAAAGGCAGACGAGTATGACGATGTTGCGCACGAAGTTCTTGCGCATGATCCACTTGCTCAGGAAGAAAAGAAGGAAAAGCAGCACGTAAGCCTCGACGGAGAAGGAGACGACGATGGCGACGAGCATCACCACGTTGTACCAGCGACGCCAGTGGCCGATGTCGACCATGAGCAGGAAGACGCCGGCGACAGCCATGTGGCTGGGTTCGAGGAAGACAGACTGGAAACGGGGCAGGAACTGCCACGCATCGTAGTCCTGGATGACGAAGAAGCCGAAGTTCATCAGCGAGTAGGCGCCGTCGCCATAGACGATGGTAGTGGCGGGAAACGAGCGACCGAGGAAATAGAGGACGAAGGCGCCCAGCGAGACGGCGAGCAGGACAGCCATCGTGCGGGAGGCGACAGCAAGCGCATTGCGCAGTTGCGCCCCCTGAGCACGGAAGATGAAGAAGAACGACACGAGGTCGATGATGACCGAGAGGAAACCGAAGAAGTTGCCGCCTCCCACGAAGAACAGTCCCATTCGGGTGAGACCGCAGAGCAACATCGCCAGCACGAACGAGTGCTTCACCTCGGGCGGTTCGGGAAGCGTGCGCTCGACAATGTAAGCCCCAATCAGGCAGGCGCAGGCGAAAGCGTTGGCGAGCACCTCGAAGTCCCAGAGGAACCAGGGGTGGAGCGAGACGAAGAAGGACACCACGATACCCACGCAAAAGAGAGCGTTGGCAAGCCATGCCTTGTCCACCAGCACCAGCCTGTCCACTCGAATGGGTATGCGTGTTATGTCTCTCACCTTACGACTGTGATAGTTGCGCCTTGATGTCGTCCTTGAGCAGATAGAGCGACGTGCAGACGAAAGCGAGGAAGAGGAAACCGAGCACCAGGAAGACGCGCTTGGGCCCGGCGTGCTTGACGGGTTTGGCGGCGCCCTTGAGGACGGAGAAGGCGGGGGTGCACTCCTGCACGCGGGCGAGGGCGGCCTGATACTGCGTCTCGAGCGTCGTGTAGGTCTGGTACTTCATCTGCATCTCGCGGTCCTGGTCGTCGAGCTCGGCGCTGAGCGTGCGCAGGACGGCCTCATACTCACGGTCGTAGGCGCGGGCATAGACGTGGCGCACACTGTCGTACTCGTGCTTCGCCTGGTCGGCCATGCCGCGGTAGTAGTTCATGTCGATGCGCGCCTTGTTGGTGCGGTAGTTGGTGATATAGACCTGCAGGCGATGCTGGATGGAGTCGGCCAAGGTCTGTGCTATGAGCGGGTCCTGAGCCTCTGTCTTAAGGGTGATGACCGCCGTCTTCTTGTCGATGGCGATGTCAATCTTGGCGCGCATCTCCTCCATCACGCCGTCGTCGATTTTCGAGAGGCGGTAGGGATTGAACGCACCGCCGGCACCCTTCTCCTTGGGGGTGAACCACTGCTTGACGGTGTTCATCCAGCGGCTCCAGAACGTGCGCTTCTGAAACTTGTGCATATAGGCGTAGTAGGTCGTGTCGATGTGCTCCTCGGGGTCGTCCTCGAGACAGCTCTGCACGCGGATGTTGAAGAGCGAGGCCACAAACCCGTTGTCGGACATCAGGTCGGGATAGAGGACAGGGGAGATGGCGTCGCTGCCCATGTTCTCGTTGAGGTTGATGCCGAACGATGACACGAGGTCGGCCAGTCCGCCGCCCGCCAGCCCCGAGTTGGCTATCTCGGGCACCAGCTGCGCCTCCGTGCGGTAGTAGCGCGGCAGGCAGAGCACGTATGCGCATGCAACGACAAACACTACGGGCAAAACCTTGTAGTAGGTCTTGCGCCTCTCCCAGAGTCTCTTGGTGACCTTTCGCAGGTCGATATATTCCGTTGTCTTTTTCTCCATATATATAATAAACGAATTTTTGCTCCGAAAATTGCATCGTCACTCCTTCGGGGTGAGCCAGTCCATGTAGTCAATCTTGACGATGTGGCAATCGCTCTTCACGTCCTTCAGCGCTCCGTGTATGCGTATGGGGCGCGAATTCTTGCCCCGTCTGAGGCTTTCGCGCATCCATGTCTTCATCGAGTCGGTCGTCACCTTGGATGTCGTCAGGTCCTTATGTATCTCAATATCAGCGTACAGAGCCTTCTCGCCGTCGGTCAGCGACACCACCTTGACATCGTCCTCCCCATTGTTCCAACCCTTCACATAGCCAATCACCCAGACATTGGTCTGCCATGCGCCGTATCTCTTTGACAAGATGAACCACGGCTCGCAGGGATTCATGTCCGTGAAGTTCTGCGTCGGGTTCAGTTTTGTCACATCGTCATACAGGATGCCATCGATGCTGAACACGTCCTCCCCCACGCCCTTGTGAAACTCCACGGCATCGGTCGTGGGCGTATCCGGGTCGTCCTCCCCAGTGCCGCCGCCACCGCCCGACGAGCCACCGCCGGCATAGGCGAGGTCGAGGGCTTCGGGACTGTCGAGCCAGAGGTATTGGTCGACACCGTAGAGACCCAGTGCGGAGAGGTATTTGGTGATGACCTCGACATGGAGCATGACGGCTCGTCCGAGGCGCGAGGGGTCGTAGCAGAGGGCGAGGTCGCGCTGGACGGTCTTGCCCGAGAGTTGGACGGTGAGCACCTCCTCCTTGTCGTAGGCCGTGGGCGTGGCGGCGAGCAGGACATTGGTGAGCACGGCACCGTGGGCGGTAAAGTTGCACTTGTTGATGGTGCCGTCGCAGTAGCCCACGACGTAGCCCGCCACCCACACATCGGCGGTGCGGCTGACTCCCTGCTGCACCTGGGCGACCGTGTATGGAGCCACGGCTGTACCCTCGCCCACCGAGTCCGGTTGGGCGACCTCCGCCTCCGTTCCGCCTCCCGCGGCCGCCCCCGCCGCGTTCGTCTCCAACGCATTCGGCTGACAACCGCAAAGTGCCAACAAGCAGAAAATCAAAACAATGTGCCTCATCATTTACCCTCTAAAATTTACACTCTAAAATTTACACTCTACACTCTACACTCTACACTCTACTCTCTACACTCTACTCTCTACACTCTACTCTCTACACTTTACACTCTACACTCTACTCTCTATCCTCTAATTCACACGCTCATCTCCCCGCGCATATTCTTCGCCATCCACGAGCGCACCTCCTCGGCGTCGGCGCAGTGGCCGCAGATGTACATCAGTTTGGTCACCGCCGCCTCAACCGTGCAGTCGTAGCCGCTCACCACGCCGGCGTCCTTGAGGTGGCAACCAGCATCGTAGCGGCTCATCTCCACGCTGCCCGCCATGCACTGCGACACATTGACAATCACCTTGCCGTCGTCGTACGCCTCGCGGAGCACCTGTGTCAGCCATTCGCTCTGGGGAGCGTTGCCACTGCCGAACGAGCGCATCACGATGCCGCGCAGATGGGGCATGGTGAGCATGTGGCGCACGTAGTCCTCACGGATGCCCGGGAAGAGCGAGAAGACAAGCACGTTGCTGTCCATCAGCGTGTGGGCGAGCATCGGAGCCTGCCAGTCGGGACGGAGCATGCGATGGCGCAGATAGGAGATGTTGACACCCGCCTCGACGAGGTGGGGGTAGTTGAACGACTCGAAGGCGTTGAAGCCCTCGGCGCTCTGCTTGGTGGTGCGGTTGCCGCGCATCAGATGACCGTTGAAATAGACACCCACCTCGGGCACCATGGCATGTCCCTCGTCGTCCTTGGCGGCGGCTATCTCGATGCTCGTGATCAGGTTCTCCTTGCCGTCGGTGCGCAGCTGGCCGATGGGCAGCTGACTGCCCGTGAGGATGACCGGCTTGGTGAGGTTCTCGAACATGAAGCTCAGCGCCGCCGCCGTGTATGCCATCGTGTCCGTGCCGTGGAGGATGACAAATCCGTCGTAATGGTCGTAGTTCTCCGCCACCACCTCGACCATCTGCCGCCAGTGGTCGGGCTGTATGTTGCTCGAGTCGAGAGGAGGCGCAAACTGGCGCACGTCGATCTCCACCGGCGCGTGTTCGAGCTCGGGGATGCCGCTCGCCATCTGGTCGAAGTGGAACGGTTCGAGGGCCCCCGTCCGACTGTTGCGCCGCATGCCTATCGTGCCGCCCGTATAAATAAGTAGAACTCGTGACATTATCGTGATTTGAATTTTATTATTTTATTATTTGATTTTTAGCCCTTTTACACTCTACACTCTATTCTCTACACTCTACACTCTATTCTCTAAAAAGAAGTCATCAATCAGCCTCCTCGCTATGCTCGCCTTGTCGGGAATGGGCGGCAGGTTGTCGCGCCGGAACCACCCTCCGCTGGCGAGTTCGCTGTGCTGGAGACGCACGGAGCCACTGACGTAGCGGGCAGTGAAGCCCACCATCAGTCCCGAAGGGAAGGGCCATGGCTGACTGTCGAAATAGCGAATGTCGGCAATCTCGATGCCCGTCTCCTCGCGCACCTCGCGCCGCACGCAGTCCTCAAGACTCTCTCCCGTCTCCACGAAGCCCGCCACCAGTCCGTAGTAGTCGCCACGGAAGTTGCGGGCGCGCACGAGGAGGATCTCGTCGCCGCGCTCCACGCGCACGATGACCGCCGTGGCCAGTTGCGGCCACTGCTCCTTGCCGCACTCCGTGCAACGCTTGCTGATGTCCGTGTCCCAGCGCATCGGAGCGCCGCACACACCGCAGAAGCGCGTGTTCTGGTCGAAGTAGGCGAGCATGGCGGCCTTGCCCGCCATGTTGTAGTGCGCGAGCGGCAGCATGCCGTATGTCTGGCGCAGGGGGAACATCCGCCTCTCGTCCTCCGCGACAGGAGAGTCGATGGTAAGCGCGCGGCACTCCTCGCCGTCAAGCGAGGGCAACGGCTGCACACGGTGTTTCACCGCCACAGGGGCATCGTCGCCCTGCGGCAAGCGCCACCGCTCACCGTCCCTGCACAGCAGCAACTCGGTCCTGCAAAGCACAAACCACAGCATAGTTAATGCAAATATAACGCTTTTTTCCCACCTATGACCGCCGTCTGCCGAAAAATGTGTAATTTTGCAGTGAAATTCGGTCAACAACCATTCTTTACACTCTACACTCTACACTTTACACTCTAAAAATGAAGATTGACTTTAAGTTTACGCCCAAGCTGGTGCACGACCTCAAGCATTACGACAAGGCGATGTTCATGAACGACCTGATGGCAGGTGTCATCGTGGGCATTGTCGCCCTGCCGCTCGCCATCGCCTTCGGCATCGCCTCGGGAGTGAGTCCCGAGAAGGGCATCATCACAGCCATCGTGGCTGGTTTCATCATCTCCGCCCTCGGCGGCAGCCGCGTGCAGATCGGCGGTCCGACGGGAGCCTTCATCGTCATCATCGCGGGCATCATCAACCAGTACGGCCTGCAGGGACTGATGATAGCCACCATACTGGCGGGCGTCTTCCTCATCATGCTCGGCGTGTTCCGCCTCGGCACCATCATCAAGTACATCCCCTACCCCATCGTGGTAGGCTTCACGAGCGGTATCGCCCTGACCATCTTCACCACCCAGGTCAAGGACCTCTTCGGACTGACCATGGAGACGGTGCCGAGCGACTTCATCGAGAAATGGGGAGCCTACATACGTGATTTCCATACGATTGACTATCCCAGTGCCATCGTCGGCATACTGAGCGTAGTCATCATCGCCCTCACGCCGAGGTTCAGCAAGAAAGTGCCCGGCTCGCTCGTCGCCATCATCGTGATGACCGTCGCCGCCCTCGTCGCCAAGGAGTATTTTGACATCACGAGCATCGAGACCATCGGCGACCGCTTCAGCATCAGCAACGCACTGCCGGGCATGGAGATTCCCGACCTGACGTGGGAGAAGGCGAAAGGGCTCATCTCGCCCGCCATCACCATCGCCATCCTTGGTGCCATCGAGAGCCTGCTCTCCGCCACCGTGGCCGACGGTGTGATCGGCGACAAGCACGACTCGAACGTCGAACTCATCGGCCAGGGCATAGCCAACGTCGTGTCGCCCATCTTCGGCGGCATACCCGCCACGGGAGCCATAGCGCGCACGATGACCAACATCAACAACGGAGGCAAGACCCCCGTCGCCGGCATCATTCACGCCATCGTCCTGTTGCTCATCTTCCTCATTCTCATGCCACTCGCCAATTATATCCCCATGGCGTGCCTCGCCGGAGTGCTCGTCATCGTGTCGTATAACATGAGCGGCTGGCGCACGTTCAAGCAACTGATGAACAACCCGAAGAGCGACATCGTGGTGCTCATCATGACCTTCCTGCTCACCGTTGTCTTCGACCTCACCGTCGCCATCGAGGTGGGACTGGTCATCGCCTGCCTGCTCGTGCTCAAGCGCATCGCCGAGAGCACCGACGTGAGTGTGATCGTGGATGAGATCGACCCGAACAACGACACCGACGTCCTCTACGCCCAGGACGAGCACCTGACGATTCCCGAGGGTGTGGAGGTGTATGAGATCAACGGCCCGTTCTTCTTCGGTGCGGGCAACAAGTTCGAGGAGATAATGGCTAACATGCGCAAGAGGCCGAAGGTGCGCATCATACGCATGCGCAAGGTGCCGTTCATCGACTCAACAGGCATTCACAACCTCACGAACATGTGCCAAATGAGCCGCCGCGACGGCATCACGGTCATCCTCTCGGGAGTCAATCCGAAGGTGCACGCCGTGCTGGAGAAGAGCCACTTCAACGAGATGCTGGGAGCGGAGAACATCTGTCCGCACATCAACATCGCCCTCGAGCGCGCCCACGACATCATCGAGGAGCTGTAGGCTCGACATGGATATTGACGAGGGTGTCGGCGCCGAGTTCCTCGCGCAGCCGACGCTCGATGCGACGTGTGACGGCGTGTGACTGGTTGACGGTCATCTCGCCGTCCATGCGTATGTGGATATCGACGGAGTGGCGCGGCCCGATGTGGCGCGTGCGCATATTGTGGGGGTCGCTCACCTCCTCAAACTCGTCCAGGACCTTTGTTATCAGTGCCTTCTCATCGTCGGGCAAGGCATGGTCGAGGAGTTCGCCCATGCTGCTGTTCACGACCATGAGCGCCACCTTGATGATGAGCGCGCTGACGAGGACGGCGGCAACGGGGTCGAGCACCGTCCATCGCTCGCCAAGCAGAATGGCACCGCCGATGCCCACCATCGTGGCCACCGACGAGAGGGCATCGCTGCGGTGGTGCCAGGCGTTGGCTATCATCGCCTGAGAGTTGTAGCGACGAGCGTAAATGATTGTGTACCAATAGAGAGCCTCCTTGACAGCCACAGAGACGACGGCGGCGACGAGGGCTATAGCACCCGGACTCTCGAGCGTGGCTCCGTGGGCGTAGGACCAGATGCGCTCGCCAGCGTCCATCATCAGCATCGCACCGACAGCGAGAAGCGAGAGGCCGACGAAGAGCGACGAGAGCGGTTCGTACTTGCCGTGGCCGTACTCGTGGTCGCCATCCTGCGGACGGCTCGACAGGCGCACGAAGAGCAGCACGAAGATGTCGGTGATGAAGTCGGACAGCGAATGGACGGCGTCCGCCACCATCGCCGGACTGTGCCCCACGATGCCCGCCACCGCCTTGAACGCCACCAGCAGTCCGTTGCACACACTGCCCACTATCGTCACGCGGAAGATGCCGCGCTCACGCTCCTTTGCCTCTGTCATACGCGTTTTGTGATTTGACGGCACAAAATTACGTCTTTTTGCGGTGCCTACAACATTTTGGGGCAAGAAAAATCCCCGGGAGCGAAACTTTTGTTCCACTCCCGGGGATTAGGCCGTGCGGTCACGCCCTCTCGCGCTCACAGCGTCCACGCGATGGCGGCGAGGAGGCAGGTGCCGGGCTGGGGTATGTTGCCGAGGTCGTAGTAGCGACGGTTGGTGATGTTCTCGGCGGTGAGGCTGACGGTGAGGTGGCGCGTCTGCCACTGAATCTTCGTGTCGATGAGGGCGTAGGGAGTGTAGGCATGGAGAGTGCCTGTGGGCTGATGGTTCTCGTAGAGCTCGTAACTACCCGTGCGGTCGCAGACGCGCAGGCTCCACTCGGCTGAGAGACCGCGATAGATGGTGTGGGCGAAGCGGGCGGTGAACTTATGTCGCAGATACTCACCGGCATAGCTGCTCTTGTAGACCTCGCGGGCATCGCGCCGCCACTGGCGGATATGCGTGTAGGCGCAGCTCAGGCGGAGAAGCGTCTGCGGCAAGCCGAACGCCCGCGCGAGGTCGGCGGAGGC
Source organism: Bacteroidaceae bacterium (assembly GCA_021443415.1). Lineage (GTDB taxonomy): Bacteria > Bacteroidota > Bacteroidia > Bacteroidales > Bacteroidaceae > Physcousia. The sequence goes on from JABUTZ010000002.1 coordinate 116,217, forward strand.
GGCGACTTGCACACCGAGGTTGTGGAGGTCGAAGTCGGCGGCGTAATAGACAGGGTCGGCGGCGGAGTATTTCACCCAGTCGATCATGTGCGAGCCGCGATGGTAGAAGAGGCGGACGGAAGCCTCCGCCCACGAGGTGCGGAAGGCGGTGCCGAGGCTCAGCTGGTGGGTCTCCTCGGGCGACAGACTGCCATTGCCCTGCCGCTCGGCTCCCGAATAATAGAGGTCGGTGAACGTTGGCAGGCGGAAACCGCTGTTGTAGGAGGCATAGAGCCGCCAGTGGCTGTCGGGACGGTAGGCGATGTCGATGCCCGGATAGAAGCGCACGCCGCCGAAGGCCGTGGCGGCGGAGGCGACGACACCAGCCGAGAGACTCCAGCGTCCGAGCGTGAGGCTATGGTCGAGACGCAGGTCGCCGAGCGTGCGCTGGTCGGCATGGTCATACTTGGAGGTCGTCTCGCGCGGCGCACCGAGGTTGGTGCTCGCGATGCGCTCGTGGCGCACATTGACACCGAGCGAAGTCTTGCCTATCGACCACGCGATGTCGGCGGTGAGGGCTCCGCCGATGACATCGACACGATGGAAATTCTCGCCCGTGGCGGTGCCGCGCACCAACTGGAAGTGGTCGTCGGTATGCACCCAGTAGGCTGAGGGCAAGAGGACCACTCGCGTTTTCGACTGCGCCTTAGAGAGGCGGATGTCAGTCGCAAGGCTCGCCACATAGCGGCGATTCTCCTCCCACTGCTCCGGAAACTTGGGACTGTAGAACGTATTGGCACCGTAGCGCTTGTCTGCGGCGCCCAACTGCCAGCGGAACGTGCCTGCAGAGCCGTTGTAGTAGGCATTGAGGCGGCGGCAGTCGCTGTTCGCCGTGCCTCCGTCGCTACGCATGGCACCGGCGGAGAGGAGGTGGGCGGAGCGACCTGTCGGAGCGCACCACTGAGCCTCGCCGCCGACCGTGCCCCACGAACCGCCGTAGACGCTGGCGCGGAACTCATGACGTGGCGCGTCGTTCGCCACCGCGCGCGTAACGATGTTGACGGCTCCTCCGAAGGCTCCCGCCCCACAGACACGGCTGGCGGCACCCTCGAGGATCTCGATGCGCTCGATATCGGAGACGTTGACGGGCAGGTCCATGGTCAGATGGCCCGTGTGCGGATTCGTTATGTTTGTGCCATTGAGCAGTATCGTGAGCTGGTCAAACGTACCGCCGTCGATACTAATGTCCGTTTGCATAGAAAAGCCGCCGCGTTGTCGGACATCAACGCCCGCGACTGACTTGAGGAGGTCATTGACCGAGGGCACCGCCGCTCGGGCGATCTCATCGCGTGTGATGACGGTCACCATGCGCGACTGCGCCAGCATGGCGAGGGGCGACGGCGCACTCGTGACGGTCAGTTCGTCGAGCGACGCCTCGTCGTGGATGGTCGTGTCGCGCACCGCCTGCGTGTCCTGCACCGTGCGTGCCGTGACCTGTTGCGTACTGAGCATGGCGACGCTCAGGACACCGATGCACACCTCGCGTCCAAGGCTCTGGAAGGCAGCGTAACTCTTGCGCGAGTACCTGTTAAAGCGCGGAGGCGAAAGTTTTGAGTTTGTTGCACTCATGTGATAAATGTTTAAGTTGTTAATAAAAAAACAGAAAGCCCTCCCCATTTCGGGGAGGGGTTGGGTGGGGCTCCTTTTAGATCAGTTTCATCCCAATTTCCTCGCACTGGCGGCGCATGGCGTCGGGCCAGATGCTGCTCTGTGTCTCGCCGATGTGTCCCTTGTGGAGCATCACCATGCAGAGGCGGCTCTGGCCGATGCCGCCGCCGATGGAGAGAGGCAGGGTGTCGGTGAGCAGACGGCGGTGGAAATAGAGTTGCTTGCGGTCCTCCTTGCCTTGGAGGGCGAGCTGGCGCTCGAGGGCCGCCTTGTCGACACGGATACCCATCGACGAGAGTTCGAGGGCGCGGCCGAGGACGGGATACCAGACGAGGATGTCGCCATTGAGGCCCTCGAGGCCGGTCGCGGGGTCGACGGTGCTCCAGTCGTCGTAGTCGGGGGCGCGGAGGTCATGCTCCTTGCCGTCGCCCAGCTTGCCGCCGATGCCGATGATGAAGACGGCGCCATACTCCTTGCAGATGGCGTCCTCGCGCTCCTTGGGAGTGAGGTCGGGATAGCGTCGACGCAGTTCCTCGGCGTGGATGAAGTGAATCTCCTCGGGCAGGAAGGGGCGAATCTGCGGATAGGTCTCGCAGACGAAGAACTCGGTGCGCAGCAGCGTGTTGTAGATGCGGCGGACGATGCGCTTGAGGAAGTCGATGTTGCGGTCGTCGGCGGTGACCACGCGCTCCCAGTCCCACTGGTCGACGTACATCGAGTGGGTGTTGTCCAGTTCCTCGTCGGCACGTATGGCGTTCATGTCGGTCACGATGCCGTAGCCGGGAGCCACGCTGTAGTCGGCGAGTGTCACGCGCTTCCACTTGGCGAGCGAGTGCACCACCTCCGCCTTGGCCTCCTCCATGTCCTTGATGGGGAAGGTGACGGGTCGCTCGATGCCGTTGAGGTCGTCGTTCATGCCGAGGCCCTTGAGTACGAAGAGAGGGGCTGTGACACGGCGTAGACGCAGTTCGGTGCTCAGGCTCTCGAGGAAGAAGTCCTTGATTTTCTTTATCGCCTGCTCTGTCTGCTGCAGGTTGAGCAGAGGCTTGTAGCCTTCGGGAATGAGAAGTTTGCTCATGGGAGAGTTGTTGAATGTGCCTGCGGCACGTTGAATGGGGTTGTTGAATGTGGTTGAGGGTGCCTGCGGCACGTTGAATGTGGTTGTTTTTATGTCGTTATATCAATATATCGTCATAACGTTATATCGACTGAGCCCAAAAAACCATACCTTTATTCTTTATTCTCTATTCTTTATTCTTTAAAAACGCACGCGTGTGCTGAATTTTTTGTAACTTTGCAGCCGCAAACGGCTCCGTAGCTTAGCTGAATAGAGCGTCAGATTCCGGTTCTGAAGGTCCTGGGTTTGAATCCCAGCGGGGTCACATTGGCATCAAGCCCTCACACTATCGTTGAGGGCTTGATGCGTTTTATTGATGTCACAGCAGTGCGCAGAGCATGAGGATGATGACCTGTCCCGTGAGTATGCGCAGGAACATGGTGAGCGGATAGACTGTCGAGTAGCCGACGGCGGGGGCGTCGTTGCCAGCCGTCTGGTTGGCGAAGGCGAGTGCCGGCGGGTCGGTCGTGCTGCCCGCGATCACACCCATGAGCGTGAAGTAGTTGATCTTGTACTTGAGACGGCCGACGACACCCACGATGAGAATGGGCAGGACGGTGATGAGGAAGCCGCAACCGACATACATCAGTCCGTCGCCCTCGACGACCGTGGAGACGAACGAGGCGCCCGCCTTGATGCCCACGCTGGCGAGGAAGAGGACCAAGCCCACCTCGCGCAGGAGGAGGTTGGCGCTCGTACTCATGTAGGTGACCAGTTTGACCTTGTAGCCCCAGCGACCGAGCAGGATGGCGACGCAGAGGGGGCCTCCGGCGAGACCGAGCTTGACGGGAATGGGCATGCCCGGGATGGAGATGGGCAGGGCACCGAAGATGAGTCCGACCACGATGCCTATGAAGAGGATCTCGAGATTGGGATGGGCGAGGCGCTTCACGCTGTTGCCCATCTTCTTGGCCACGCGGTCGACGGCGTCCTCGGGGCCGACAACGACGATCTTGTCGCCCACCTGCATGCGCAGGTTGCGGTCGGCGAAGAGTTCCATGTCGGCGCGCAGGATACGCGTCACGTTGACACCGTAGACAGAGCTGAAGTGGAGCGAGCCGAAGGTCTTGCCGTTCATCGAGGGCTGGGTGACCAGGATGTTGCGCGACACGAGAGGCACGTCCTGCTCCTCCCACTCGATCTGCTCCTCGGGACCGATGAAGGCGATGACCGCCTCGGCGTCGTCCTCGGCGCACACGATGTGGAGTTTGTCCTCGAGATGAACAATCGTCTCGCGGTTGGGTATGATGACATGGCCGTCGTGGAGCAGACGCGTGCAGACATACTCGCGTCCGAGGAAGTCGCGCAACTGGAGGATGGTCTTGCCGTCGAGGTACTTGTTCTGGACGCAGAGCGTCATGCGGTGGGGCTTGGCGTGGGGGTTCTCACTGCGCTCCTGCTCAATCTGCGCCTCCTCCTGCTTGAGGTTGACACGGCAGAGGAAGCGGATGGCTATGGTGCTGAGGATGATGCCCACGACACCGAGCGGATAGGCGCAGGCGTAGCCCGAGGCGATGGCGGGGATCTGGTCGGCGGGGAAGACCTGCGTGAGGGCTTCGGTGGCGGCGCCCAGACCCGGGGTGTTGGTGATGGCTCCGCAGAGGGTGCCCACCATCATGGCGAGGTTGAACTTGGTGGGTTCGAAGAAGATGAAGAAGCAGGCGAGCATGACGAGAATGTTGAGCGCCACGACGCTGACGGCGAGGATGTTGAGTTGCACGCCGCCCTTCTTGAAACTCTCAAAGAAGCCGGGGCCCACCTGCAGTCCGATGCAGTAGACGAAGAGGATGAGTCCGAAGTCCTGCATGAACGTCAGCACGGCGGGAGTGCCCGTGAAGTGGAAATGTCCCGCCACGATGCCTGCGAACAGCACGAAGGTGACACCGAGCGAGATGCCCGCCACCTTGAGCCGTCCGAGGTAGATGCCCACGGAGATGACCAACGCGTAGAGCAGTGCGATGTGCACCACCGAGTCGGTCGAGGTGAAAAGAGAAACTAACCAATCCATTTTAAAGAATAAAGAATAGAGAATAAAGAATAAAGGTATAGTCTTGTGGACTCTGAGTTAAAACTCTTCTCCCCCCATTTCGGGGGGAGTCAGAGGGGAGCTTACAATACTACCTTCTTGCCGTTGACGATGTAGAGGCCGGCCTTGGGAGTAGAGACGCGCTGGCCGTTGATGTTGAAGACGCGGCTGTCGCCGATGGTCTTCGACTCGCTGACAGACTCGATGGCGTCGAGGTTGTCCACCTTCATCTTGTGGGCGTTGATAATCTCACCGCTGGGACCGTCGACAAGGAGGGCGACGAGAGTCAGCTTGTTGCGGTCCTGAACCTTGGTAGGCACGTCGATGGTAACCTCGTTGGTGTAGGTCTCGCCCATCTTGATGGTGGCAGGGATGCTACCCACGGTGCCAGAGAAGCTGGGAGCGAGCGCGCGGGCAACGTCGTTGAACACCATGTCCTTGACTTTCTCGGGTTTGTTCTCGAAGCCACCCATCTCGCCGTAAGCGCCACCGGCGTAGTAGTTACTCTGCGTGTAGCCCGTCACACCGTCCTCGACGAGTACGTAGGTCATGCGCATGTCGGCGTTCTCGGCGTCGAAGTCGAACGAAGCCTCGACCTGACCCGTCACCTTGCCGTCCTGGAGGATGGCAGAGAGGAGAGTGAAGTCGGCATAGGTGCCCTGCGCGCGCATGAACTGGTAGTAGTATTCGAAGGCCTCGGGATCAACCTCCAGTCCCTTGTAGGTGCGGTCGAGGGTGCAGCCGGGGAAGCCATCGATGCCCAGATAGTTGGCATAGTTGGCAAGGTGCATTGGGTCTGTTCCACCAGTCACACTTGTGTGGGCGGCGATGCCGATGAACGAGTCGGGATATTTCTCGCGCATCTGCTCCATGGCCACGAT
>JABUTZ010000002.1:121945-125937 GCA_021443415.1 Bacteroidaceae bacterium
TCATAGAGCTTGTTGTAGACGGGAATCTTGGCGGTCACGCTCTCGCCCTTGTAGTCCTCGCCGTTGATCTTGGTGATGGCGGCAGAGAACGAGGTGTTGGGGTTGTACTGCTCGGGAATGTTGAACGGAAGAATCGCTTCGACAGTCTGTCCGAAGGCTGCAGAGACGGCGAGATGCTTTGTCTCGGTCTGCTCGCCGCAGGTGTAGGTGATGTCGAGCGAAGAGAACGCCTTGCCGTTGTTCTGGATGTCCATGGCTATTTCCGCCGGCGAACCGACTGAATAGTACGTACGGTCGAACGCGGCATGGGTAATCTTGGCTGAGTAGTCCTCGACAGTCACGCCCGACACAATGCCCTCCATGAAGAGAGCACCATAGCCCGAGGTGTAATCCTGATAGGTAGAACCAATCGCAAGATAGAGAGCGCCGCTGGTAGCGTCGGTGCGGGTGATGGTCAGGGGATGGGCGGGCTTGCCCGACTCCTGGGTATAGGTGTAGCCCAGGGCGAGGGTGCTGGTGGAGGTAATCTCCACAGGCTCGTCCAAGGTCACTACGTTGATGCCCGTCTTGAGATCCTCGACGGGAATGGACACGTTGGCGAGCTTGGCAGCCAGGTTGTACTTCGACTTCACCCAGACGTTGAAAGTCTTGAGGTTTTCGGTGGTGGCGATGTGGAAACGCAGGGCTGTCAGTTTGCCACCGGCAAGGAAAGCCACGTCAGTGTTGGTGAACTGCACGGCGGCGTTGATGGTGGTGCCGCTGTTGGCGCCCAGTCCCTCGGTGGTAATGTTGTTGGTGCACTTCTTCAGCGTGTAGTCCTCGGCACTCATGCTGAGGGCGAGGCACACAGTCGCAAGGAATGTGAAAAGAAACTTTTTCATTTTTCTGCTTTTGTTTATAGATGTTGATTATTAGTTTGTTACTTGATAGTTATTTTCTTGCCGTTGGAGATAAGCAGTCCCTTCGGCGCGGCAACGCGACGGCCTGAGAGGTCGTAGGCGGCGGACCCGTTGGCGGCGGCACCGACAATGCGTATGCCGTCGAGGGTGACATGCAGGTGGACGGGACGGCTCTCGCCACGCAGATAGACGGCGGTGAGGTCGTAGTCGGTGGCGGCGGAGAGGTCGTTGAGTTCGGTGATGTCGAGCGCCTCGATGGGTTCGTCGTTCACCTTGACTCCGTCGCGATAGAGGTTGTAGCCCACGAGACCGACGACGCTGTACTCGTCGGACGTGTAGGTGACGTCGTCGACCGTGAAGTAGTAGGCATCCTCAGACACGCAGCGGATGGCAAAGTGAGAGGTTCCCTCGGGCAGGTCGAACGTGTACTGCGTCCACTTGCTCGGCACCTTCTCGACCCACTCCAGTTCCTTGTAGAACTCGGTCTCCTCAGCTTCGCCGTCGGTGGTCATGAGGACGAAGGTCTCGGGATAGACGGCAGTGCCGCTGCGAGCATAGAACGAGATGGTCTGGCTGTGACCGCTCAGAGCGGGCGAGATGAGCCACTCGTCGTTGGCTCCTCCCTTGGCGAAGATGCTCAGCATGCACTGGTTGCCCGCGTGCGACTGGATCTTGGGTTGCTTCTGGCTGTTGACCACCGTGTAGGCGAAGAACGTGCCGCCCACGCCGGGCATCTCGCAGCCGCCGATCGAGCCGGACACGAGCTGGTCGCCGTCGATGAGCGTCCAGTCGCCCACACCCGTCTGCGCCCATGCCTCGTAGTCCTCGAATCCGTCGGTGACGGTGGGTGCGTCGGCGGGTTCCTGAGGCATGCCCCAGGCGAGCCGGAGCTGCTGCTCGTCGATGCGGATGGCGTGGAGCGAGGTGGGAACGGGATAGTTGGGCACGATGCACTGCAGGGGCATCTCCCCGCTCTCGTTGTCGTCGGTCTTCTCGTCATCGGCGTAGTCGACATACACCTTATATATATGTGCGCCCTCGTCGAAGACGGTCAGGTTGTCGGTGAAGGTGACGGTGGCTGACTTGCCCATGCGCAGGGTGCCGAAACCGGCACGGCGCTGCACCTCCGTTCCGTCGCGCATGAGGACGGTGGCGTAGGCTGAGCCAGCGACATCCTCCTTGCCGTTGTTCTGCACCGTCGCCTTGATGGTCAGCGGCCTGCCAGCCTGCGACTGAGCGGGCATCTCGACATCGGCGAGCGAGAGGTTGCGCGTGATGTCCTCCATGAGGCGCAGGTTGTCGTAGGCGACCGTCAGTTCGGTGCCGAACTGGGCGAAGAACTGCAGCTGGATGTCCTTGCCCGCGAAGGCGGCGAGCGACAGGGTGGCTGTCTGCCAGCCCTCGGCGGGAGCCGCATGGGCGAAGACATTGCCATCAAGCTCTGCGGGCTCGCCGTCAATGAGGATGTTGAGCGTGGTCGTCGCCTTGTCCTGAGAGCCGTGGCTCCAGTACTTGAACTCAAGGATCGGGGCGGCTCCGGTCACATGGATTATGCCCGAATGGAGGCACGAGGTGTTGCCTGTGCGCGCCGACACGGCGTAGACGAAGCCGTTGTCGCCGTCGCTGCTCGTGATGTGGCCGAGGGTCTCGTCGGTGGCGGTGTCCCACGACGAAACGCCGAACACGTCCTCGGGCGAGAAGATGGTGGTCATGGCTCCGCCAGCAAACGACTCGACGTAGGGCATGGCGTAGGGAGCGCCGACGGGACAGGGCGTGCTCTCAAGTTTCTCCGACGAACCGCCGTCGACCTGGGCGTAGAGGGCGAAGTTGACGAAAGCCTGCGGCTTGCCGGGCTCCTGGGCTTGGTAGGTGAACTGCGTGTCGTGGTACCACTCGCGCAGGTAGGCGGGCGAACCGTTGACCATGCCCGCGATGGTGTAGGAAACCAGTTCGGGGTCGAGTTCGTTGCCGTACTTGTCCTCGGTGGGCGCCTTCCATGTCATGTGCACCTCGCCGTCGTTCGCTGTGCGGCGCACGACGAAGTCGGTCGGCTGGGCGGGCGAATAGGGGCCTACATACTCCATCGCCTCGGCGGGAGCGGAGGGACCTGCGGCGTTGTAGACAACCACCGAATAGCGGCGGAAGTTGGTCGAGCCCGGTTTGTCGGTGAACTCGATGCGCTCGCCGGGCTTCACGTCGGTGCGGTCCATGACGGTCGTGTAGCCGTCGCGGGTCACGACAAGACGCGTGATCTCGGTCAGAGGCTCGCCGCCGACCGTCTGCGTGGGCAGCGTAAACGCCACATCGACAGCGATATGGCTCTTGGGAGCGCGCGTCAGCGTGAGGTCGGTGACCTGGGCGGGCATGAGAGGAGCCTTGCCCTCCGAGACGCTGATGTCGTCGGCATAGATGTAGGTGGTGCCGGCAGGCGAGACGGCATGCACGCCGAAGAAGTACTCGCCCGACTCGGGGACGAGGTAGCCGACGGTGTATTTAGTCGGCGAGTCGCTGCTGAGCTGGGTGCGCGGCAGGAGGGCGATGTTCATGGCGGCGGCTGTGTTGTCGCGTCCGAGCGAGAGTTCGAAGAACTCGGTGTAGGCGCGCTTGAAGCCGTGGAGGTTGACCGAGAACTCGTAGTACTTGCCCGCCTCGAGACGGATGGGAGGCGTGATGAGCCAGTCGTTGAGGTCCATGTCCTGGCTGCCGAAGATGCGCATCGAACCGCCACCGTAGTCGTACCAGTGCCACGACTCGCCGTCGCGGTTGAGGTCGAGGATCGTGTAGGCATCGAGCACCGCCGGAGTCTCGAACGGCTGGGTGTAGGGAGGCACGATGCACGAGAAGTTCATGTGGTTGCTCTCGCCGCGTGCGCTGCGCGAGCCCGAACCGCCCACGACAGCCTCCACCTGGTAATAGACGGTGGCGAGCGACTCAGGCTCCTCCATCTCCTCGGTGAACGAGGGCGAGGTGAGGCTTCCGCCCACGAGGTCGCCTCCGGGGAAGCGATAGACGCTGTAGGTGATGGCGGCGGGGTCAAGATAGCCCTCGTTGACAGAGGTGGTCACGGCATCCCATGTCAGGGTGTTGGTAGTG
>JABUTZ010000002.1:126549-129888 GCA_021443415.1 Bacteroidaceae bacterium
AGCCGTCGGGGCCGGCGGCGATGGTGAGCCACTTGGTGGCTATGGTGCGTATCTCGGTGACCGTCCATGTCTCGAGGTTGAGCGTGCCGAAGACGTACGCCTCGCCCAGTCCCACGGGGTGGTGGAAGCAGCCGTAGGTCTTGCCGTCAAGGTCGCAGTAGGTCATGTCCATGGGTGCGGCGGCGAGCATGCCGTCGCGCTTGATCCAGACACGCTTGTTGGTATTGAGGTCATAGACAGCGTGGTAGACGCGGATGGTCGTGCCCTCGGTGAAGAAGTTGGTGGCGTAGTAGAGATTGTCGCGGCGCACGCCCGACTGTCCGAAGGCTCCTCCTGGCTGTATCGTGAACATCTCCTCGTCGAGCAGGCGCTTGGTGAGTTTCTTGCTCGCGGGGTCGATGTCGTAGAGGCCGGCCTTGCTGGCGGGCCACGCCACACTGCCGATGAGGCGATCCTGGGCGGAGGCGGGGCAGAGTGTAGAGTGTAGGGTGTAGAGTGTAAAGAATAGAGTAAGGAGGCGAAGTGTCATGGAGATTTACTATTTGACGATTTACAATTTACAATTTATTTACGATTTTTAGTTGCTGGATTTTTTAACGCAGATTAACGCAGATGTTCTTGTTGTTCGTGGCGTGAAACAAAATTAACGCAGATATTTTTAAGTAACGCAGATTAACGCAGATATTCTTGTTGTTCGTGGCGTGATTTTGAATTAACGCAGATATTTTTCCCTTAGCGCACTACTTTCTTGCCGTTGGCGATGACGATGCCTTTCTGGCGGGCGGTGACGCGGCGGCCAGAGAGGTCGTGGATGACGGTGGTCAGCTTGGCGGCGGAGGCGGTGTGAATGGCAGCGGGGATGAGCAGGCACTCGTTGCTGTGGGCGCTCTCGCCCTCGGCATAGACGGCGGTCACGGTGTAGGTGTGGATGCGCGACTCGGCGGCTGTGCGACCCTCGTCGGTGAAGCGGCAGTCGGCGAGCGGCTCGGCGTTGAGGCGCTCGTAGTCGCGGTAGACGTTGTAGCCGAGGAATGTGAGCTGCTGCTCCGCTCCCGTGTCGGGGATATAGGTGATGTCATCGACGAGGAAGAAGAACTGGTTCTCGCTGACGCAACGGATGGCGAAGTAGGTGGCTCCGTCGGGCACGAGGGCTCCGTACTCCGTCCAGGCGGCAGAGGCACGGTTGACGCGCTTGAGCACCTGGAAGGCACTGATGTCCTTGGGGTCGTCGCCGGTCGTGTAGAGCATCTCGAAGGTCTCGTTGTAGGGGTCGCGATAGCTGCGGGCGAAGAACGAGATGTACTGCTGCGTGCCGCAGAGGCGCGGGGTGATGAGCCAGTCGTCGTTGGCGCCCGAGTTGGTGAATATGGTGGCCATCATCTTGTTGCCCGTGTGGGCGGCGGGGAACTTGGAGTTGAGCGACATGTCGAAGACGAAGAACGAAATCTGCTGGTTCTCGATGCCAATCTTGAACGTCTCGACGCCACCGCTTATGTTGCCGTCGGCATCGACAAGCGTCCAGTCGCCGATATGGCTCGTGGTGGCGTGGGCGTACATCTCGAAGCCCTCGGAAACAGCCGTTGCGGCTGTGTTCTTCTCGGGAGCCTCCCACGAGAGGTGGTAGCCGTCTGTGGCGAGCTCGCCGCTGAGCGAGAGGGGCATGGGCAGGGCGTTGGTGACGAGAGCCACCTGCGCCATGTCAGCCTCCGCGGTCGTGTTGTCGGCGATGAAGCCATCGGCGGCGTAGTCGATGCGAATGCCGTAGCGAGTGATGCCGTGGGCGGCGGAGTTGAGCGACGTGGTGAATGAGCCGCTCACCTTCTTGCCAGCCGCCAGTTGCTTGCCGGCGGCTGTGGCTATGCTCTCGCCGTCGCGCAGGAGGTGGACGGTGTAACCCGTAGCGGCGGCGGTGCCGTTGTTCTCAATGGTGTATTTGACGCTGAACGTCTCGTCGGGGCGCACAGCCGAGGGCGCGCTGACCTCATAGGCGGACAGGTTGTCGGCGGCGGTCTCCTTGATGTGGAGGTTGTCGACGTAGGTGTAGCTGCTGTTCTGGTAGGCGGCGCGCAGGATGAAGCGCACGTCCGTGCCGGCGAACTCGGCGAGCGAGACCGTGTATTCGGTCCATGTGGTCGAAGAGATGTCCCAGGTGCTGAGTATCTTCATCTGCGCACCGAGGGCGGCGATGAGCTGGACGCGGTTGCCGGCGGTACGGGCGTGGTTGCGCGCCCAGAAGGTGAGGACGGGAGCGTTGCCCTCGATGCGCACCTTGGGCAGGAGGTAGTCGGCGAGACCTCCCTGCGCCGCCATGAAGCGGAGCATGCCGTCGTCGCCGTCCTGAGGAGTTTGCTCGATGGCGGCCGCCGAGACAGACGCCCACGAGGCGTTGTTGTTGGCGGTCGAACCGTAGCGGTAGCGCTGAGCACCACCGGCGAAACTGTCCGAGAAGGTCATCGTGTAAGCCCTGCCGACGGGATAGAGGACGGTGCTCTCAGCCTCGCCCGTGCCGCCGGCTGTCCTGCCCTTGACGTTGAAATAGACGAAGGTCTGCTCGTCGTCGGGAGCGCAGACGCGGTAGGTGAACGAAGTTCCGCTCACGCCCGTGGCTACCTCGTGCTCGACACCGTCCCTGGTCATACTTATTATATATGTAATCAACTCGGGGGCAATTGCCTGTCCGTCAACGTCGGTCTCGGGGGCTGTCCACGAGATGGTGACGGTGCCTGCGTCGTCGGTCTCCTCGACGGTCACGTCGGTGGGCACGTCAGGCGTGTTGGGACCCACGAAGCAACGCTGGGTCACCTCCTGACCGGCACCGTTCTCATTGTAGGCGAGGGCGCGGTAGGTGTGGTAGCCGTCGCTGACCGTGGTGTCTGTATAGCTGAGATGGGCGCCCACGGCGGGACTGTCGAAGGTCTTGACGAGAGCGTCGTCGCGGTAGATCTCAGCCTTGGTGAGCGAGGTGAGGGCGGCTCCGAGGGCATCGACGGTCGGGGTGTCGAACGACACATCGACACGGCGGCCTCCGTATGGGTCGGGAACGACGCTGAACGCCGTGGGCTTGGCGGGGGCAGACTTGCGCACACCCGCCGAGACGCTGACATTGTCGACGAAGAACGTGTACATGTTGTAGGCACTCACATCGTTGATGCCCAGATGGTAAACACCCGAAGTGGTGGGAGTGAACGAGGTGTAGACACGCTCCCACGAGTCGCCGCGATGCTCGGTGCGGGGCAGGATCTCGATGGTCATGTCGGAGGGTTCCTGCGACGTGCCCATGCAGAGGCGGAAGACGTTGGGATACTGCTTGTAGCCGCACACGTCGAGGGCGATGTCGTA
>JABUTZ010000030.1:0-13226 GCA_021443415.1 Bacteroidaceae bacterium
GACTACAACCAAGCCCTGTGGCTGGAGAACTGGAGGCTCAGGCGCACGGCAGAGATGCTCGCCCGGATTCTCGGGGCTAAGACTTGATTTTGCGTATGGCTTCATAGATTGCCTTTATCACCAATGCCAAAAGCAGTACTGGAAAGGCAAACGCACAGACATACATCACTGCGGTGCAGACCCATGTAAGGGCTACGATAAAAGTTTCAAACATGGCGTGAGCGGTAATTTTTCCGCAAATCTAACACAAATTTCCGTAACATGCAAGCATTCGACTACTATTTCAACCTTTGGGGCAATTTTCCCGACCAAATCGACAGGATGGGCAATGGTGTCGATGGATTCAACACCAAAATTCAAAAGTCAACGGGATGGGTCGAGAATTTTGCCAAAACGTGTACGGTTTTCGACTTGCTTGCCAACTACGTCGACAAGGTCGGCAAGGCGTTCGGCGACATGGCCGCGCCCGGCATCAGGCTCAACAGCCAGATGCACGACCTCTCGGCCGTGGCGGGTGTTACGGGAGACGCCCTCAAGGAGATAGAAGGCTACGCCCGCGACAGTGCCAAAGCGTTCGGCACTGACGCGGGCACGGCTGTCGAGGGCTACAAGCTGCTGCTCTCGCAGCTCACGCCTGAGCTGGGCAAGTGCCCCGTCGCACTGAAGAGCATGGGCGAGAGCATACAGACAACCTCGAAGCTGATGGGAGGCGACGGAGTGGCGGCCGCCGAGGTGCTGACCACCGCCATGAACCAGTTCGGGGTGAGCATGGACGACCCCATAGCCGCGAGCAAGACCATGGCCGACATGATGAACACCATGGCGGCGGCGGGACAGGCGGGCAGCGCCGAACTGCCGGCCATCAAGGCGGCCCTCCAGCAGGCGGGCATGGCAGCCAAGGCCGCCAACGTGAGCTTCGAGGAGACCAACGCCGCCATTCAGGTGCTCGACAAGGCGGGCAAGAAGGGCAGCGAGGGCGGTGTCGCCCTGCGCAACACGCTCGCCATACTCTCGCAGGGACGCTTCCTGCCCAAGGATACGCAGAAGGAACTGCAGGGCGCGGGCATCGACGTGCTCGCCCTCGGCGACAAGAACAAGACGCTGAAGGAGCGACTCGAGATGCTGAAGCCCATACTGAGTGATTCGGCTCTCTTCACCAAGCTCTTCGGCATGGAAAACGCCAACGCCGCGCGCGCACTGGTGGGCGGCACGGACAAGCTGCAGGAGTTCACCGACGCGGTGACGGGCACCAGCAGCGCCGAGGAGCAGGCCGCCATCGTGATGGACAGTTACGCAGAGCGTCAGGCGCGCATCAGGCAACAGATCGACGATGCGAAGATAAGCATCTTCCAAGCCACGGGCGACGCGGCTCTCTGGGTGGGCGCACTGGCGGACACGCTGGTGCCGATGGCCCAGATGGTGCCGCTCATCAGCGGCGTCGGCAGTCTGATGGCGTGGACCAAGGGGCTCGACTGGGCGGGCATGTGGCGCGGAACGACACGCGTCGTCACCGCCTGCCGCTACCAGATGCTCTTCATGAACAACGAGCTGAAGACGGGCATCTTCACCAGCAACGGCTTCGCCATCAACATGCTCCGCGCCACGCTCGCCGTGGTGCGCTTCGGCACGGTGGGGCTGATGCAGGGTCTGAAAGCCCTGGGCGCCTTCCTGCTCTCGCTCGCGACCACGGGAGGAGCGTCGGCGACGTTCGCCGCCACGGCATCGACGGCGTTCGGGGCGTTCAAGCTGTCGGCGGTCACCGCATGCCGCGCCGTCAGTGTCGCCATCATAAACATACCCATCATCGGCTGGATAGCCGCCATCATAGCCGGACTGGCGGCCCTGGGCATATACTTCTGGAACACGAGCGTCAAGTTCCGCGCCGTGCTCAAGGGGCTCGCGGCGGCGTTCGTCGCCACGTTCAAGGGCGTCTGGGACATGGCGAAGATGCTGTTCGGCTCGATCGGCGACCTCATATCCGCCGCATTCCGCCTGGACGCGTCGGCGATAGCCGCCACACTGCTGCGCATGCGCTCGGGATTCTCGCAGTACGGCAGCAGCATCGGCAAGGCGTTCAGCGACGCATACAACGCAGAGATGGCTAAGGGTGCCAAGAAGAAGGAGGACAAGCCATCGACCCCACGGATGGACGTGCCGGCCATCGAGCCGGTTGACGTGAGCGGCGGCACGCTGCAAGGCACGGGAACAGGCACAGGCACGGGCGACAAGGAGAGTGGCCCGGGCAAGATCAGGAACATAACAATCAACATCGAGCGGCTTGTGGACAAGTTTGAGGTGCACACATCGCAGATGGCGGAGGGTGCCGAACGCATCAGGGAGGCCGTCGCCACCGCCCTCATGGGCGCGCTCAACGATGTCCAATTAGCGCAATAAGACCATGCTTCCACTGACATTCAACTTCGTCTCCGTCGCCGCCATCGGCGCCGCCAACTACCTGAAGGGCGAACTCTACGGCTTCAAGCCGGCGAGGACAAACCCCGCACCCGGCTGGGAGGGGAGGCAGTCGCCCATCAAGGCGTACGACGTGGCGGAGCCGATGACCGACCCCGCGGTGTGGACCGACCGCTACGTGCTCTGCACGCTCACCTTCCGCAAGGCGAACGGCGAGCAGCTGCAGATGAGCGACGCCGTGGTGAGCGTCAGCCTGAGGAAGAACATCGTGGCGACACAGCTGACGGGCATGGACGGCACCGTGAAGGAATACGTCAACGCCGACGACTACACGGTGAAGATAGCCGTGGGGGTGATAGCCACCGAGGACGGCGTGATGGTGGACAAATACCCAAGTGAGGGCATCAAGGAACTGCGCGGATTCTTCGACCTCAAGGAGCCGATAGCCGTCTACAGCCAGTTCCTCGACCTCTTCGACATCGACCGCATCGTCATCACGGGCTTCGACCTGACGCAGCGCACCGAGAGCAACATCCAGCCCATCAGCATCACGGCGCTCTCGGACCGGGAGTACAACGTATATTCGACCGACTATTAAACGACCGATAAACACACCTTAAACTCATGTATCTGCTCAGCGCACGGATAGAGATCAAGGGCGAGAGGCTCTGGCAGTTGCCGATGGTGACCGCCGTCGAGGTGGTGCGCGACACGGAGAAGCTGACCACCGAGTGCCGCGTGACCCTACCCAAGCGCCTGAGATGGGACGGGAGCGAGACGGTGCCCGTGCGACGCGGCGACGCAATCAGCGTGTGGCTCGGCTACGACGAGCGTCTGGAACTGGCGTTCACTGGCTACGTGCGCGAGGTGGGGTTCAAGACACCCATCGTGCTGACCTGCGAGGACGAGATGTTCAGGCTGAAGCAGAAGGCGACGGTCAAGAAAGCATACAAGGCGGTCGACATACAGACTCTGCTCGCCGACCAGGGACTCGCGGACGTGAAGGTGTTCGGCGAGCAGAACCTGGGGCAGTTCCGCGTGACCGATGACACGGTGGCGGCTCTGCTCGGCAGACTGCAGCAGAGCGGCATCCGCTCGTTCTACCGCATGGACGGCGGCAAGCCGACGCTCTACTGCGGAGTGCTGTTCGAGCGCGACGCCAAGCCATCGCAGGTGTTCGCCCGCGGTCTGAACATCATCGGCGACCAGAGCCTGGAGCAGAAGCGGGCGGAGGACATAAGGCTCAGCATCAAGGCGGTCAGCATCATGCCCAACAACAGGAAGATAAAGGTGGAGGTGGGCGACAAGGACGGCGAGAAGCGGACGCTGCACACCTACAACAAGCAGGAGAAGGAACTGCGCGCGTGGGCGGAGCAGGAGATGAGGCGGCTGAAGGCGGACGGCCTGACGGGCAGTCTCACCACGTTCGGCTACCGGCTCGTGGACCTGCTGGACAACATAGGCATCAAGATGGACGGCAAGCGCATGGGCGTCTACCAGGTGGCGAAGAACACAATCAAATACTCCTCGTCGGGCTACCGTCAGGAGATAACCCTTGGACAGAGAGTGGCACAATGAGCAACATCAAGGAACTTATAAGGCAACTGGCGCAGCACGGCACGTCGCAGAGCGTGTTCGTGGGCAAGGTGACGGCGGTCGACAGGCAGGCACGGACATGCGACGTGGAGCCCATCGACGAGGACGCACCCGTGCCGGCGGTCAACCTGCAGGCGAACCAGGAGAGCGGGCTGGGCGTGGTGATGACACCGCGCGTGGGCAGTTATGTCGTGGTAGCGATGCTGGGCGGCTATGCCAGCGGCGTGGTGGTGCTGACCGAGGACATCGAGCGTCTCGACGTGAAAATCGGGCAGAAAACGGTTGCCGTCAGCGAGGACGGCATCGTGATGAACGGCGGTGACATGGGCGGAATGGTCAAAATACAGGAGTTGACGCAGAAACTCAACAACCTGGAGAATGACATCAACACGCTCAAGGACGCAATGACTGGATGGGTGCCAGTACCTCAGGACGGAGGTGCAGCGCTGAAGTCGGCGGTGTCCGCATGGAGCGGCGGCAGGCTCACGCCATCGCAGCGAGGCGACTACGAGGACGAAAACGTAAAACACTGAGCGAATGACAGGGCTACTGACAGACAACGAGACGCAGGAACTGATGATAGCCGGCGGTCGCCTGAAGGTGGGCGACACGGAGACGCAGACGGTGGAACTGGTGCTGAACACCGCCCCCGGCGAGTGGAAGGAGACACCCCTGCTCGGTGCTGACGCCCGTCGGCTGATGGGAGGATGCACCGACCCCTTCTGGCCGGGCGAGACAAAGAGAATGCTGAGGGCGTGCGGCGTCGATGTGAAGTCGGTCGCCGTATCGTCGGACGGAACAATAACAATCGAATGAGCACGACAAGCGCAAAGGACGGACAGACACTGCTCGACATACAGATAGTCAATGCGGGCGGAATGGAGGGCATCATCGCGATGTGCGCCCTCAACAATCTGTCGGTGACCGACGACCTCGCGGACGGACAGACGCTGATGTGCGCCGGCGTGGTGTCGCCCAAGGTGGCGGCGCAGTTCGCCAACCTCCTGGGCGAGCCGGCGACAGCCCTCGCCCAGGGAGCGCCCAAGATGGGCGGCATAGGCTACATGGCGGTAGGAGTGGACTTCATAGTAAGCTGACAATATGAGAACAATCCAAGAAATCAAGACAGAGATGCAGACGGCGTGGATGAACGACGCCGACCTGGCACAGGCATACGGCTTCACCGTAGGCGAATCGTTCAACGACCGTTTCGGGTCGGCGAGCATCGAGAACCTGATGCTCTATGTCGTCGCCCTCGCCATCTATGTCCTCGAGGCTCTCATGGGCGAGCATAGGACAGAGGTGGACGCGCAGATCGAGGCGATGATACCGCACCGTCCGAAGTGGTACCGCGACAAGGCGCTCGCCTTCATGAAGGACAAGACACTGCCCGCGGACAGCGACACCTACGACACCACGGGCATGAGCGAGACGGAGATCGGGCAGGCGCGAGTGGTGAAGTACGCCGCCGCGACGGAGAGTGCCGACGCATCGCTCCTGACCGTCAAGATAGCGGGCGGCTCGCCTGGCGCTCTCGCTCCCGTCGACACCGACACGGAGACGCAGGTGTCTGCCTACTTCGCAGAGATCAAGGACGCGGGGGTGCGCATCAACCTCGTGAACAAGGCGGCGGACAGGTTCAGCTGCTCGGCCGACATCTACTACGACCCCATGCTGACGGCCGGCAACGTCAGGGAGGCGTGCGAGCGGGCCATCGCCTCGTACATCGGCAACCTGCCGTTCAACGGCGAATACACGAACATGGCGCTGGTCGACGCCCTCCAGGCTGTGGACGGCGTGCGCATCGTGGAGTTCGGCTCGGCGACGGTCAAGGTGGACGGCGAGAGCACGCCCACCGCCATCGACGCACGCCACCGTCCGTCGGCGGGACACATGAAGGTGGAGTCACTAACCCTCAGCATGAAGCCATACGATGAGCAAGTATGACGTGAACTACGCCAAGCTGGCGCAGATAGCCCTGCCGATGTGTCTCAGAGGCAAGGTGCTGACGGCGATTCTGAGGGCGATGGTGTCGCCGCTCAACGGCCTGCACGCCTCGCTCATGCAGTTCCGCCGGGACAAGGGCTACCGCCTGACGCACACGGGACAGGTCTTCAGCCTGCGCAACGTGCTCAACGACCGCTTCGACCCCCTCGAGCGCGCCATCACGATCACCGAGGGCGACACGTCGGCAGACAGCGTCGTCATACACATGCGCTCGGAGAGTCGCCAGGCTCTCGTGCCGCAACGAGGCGGCGAGCGGCGCATGAGCATCTTCCGCCGCGGATATGCCGGAGTGACGGGCATGGGCTTCTGGGTGAACCTGCCTGCACGCCTCTCCAGTGTCACCGAGCGCGAGGTGAGGGCGGTGGTCAACCAGTACCGTCTGGCGAGCATGCGGTTCGGCGTGGCATTTAAGGACAATTAAATCATCATTAAACATGGACAAGATTACAGGCAACTACCTGGGACAGCCGAACAAGGACTTTCCTCTCGACTGCGAGACGCTGCAGTACATCGCCGACAATGCCGCACTCACCGAGGTGCTGGGCAACGTGTGCGGCGACAAGGTGATACTCTATGGTTGCAAACCCGCGAGCGGCGGACTGGTACGCGAGGAGGGCTACGTCTTTCTGCGCACCGCGGACTTCCCGAATGGCGAGATATTGCGCTGGGAGGGTGGTTCGGTATCTGGAGGAACGCATGTGGAGAAGCAGGACGTGGCGGTGACGGCGCAGGGCTACAATTACCCGAAGGCATACACCAAACGCTGGCTCGCACCGGGCATGGGCACCGAAAACTTCTCGTGGTCGGACTTCCGCGAACTGCAGACGATGGCGGACATGAAAGTCAGGATAGCCGACCTGCAGGCGGAGATTGAAAGCATCGTCGGCGAGCCGTACGGAATCGTCAAGATGTGGGCCGGTACAGCAGTTCCGGCAGGCTATGCCCTATGCGACGGAAGCGCAATCGGCAAGGAGGACAACCCCAGGCTGTTCGAGGCCATAGGCACGACGTTCAACCTTGGCTACGATTACAACGGCACAAGATACTCAGCGCCGGAGGATGGCAAGTTCCGTCTCCCCGACCTGCGTGGCCGCTTCATCGTGGGCAGGAACGACAACGACACGGAATACCAGGAATCGGGAAAGGTCGGAGGCGAGAAGAAGCACGCGCTGACAGTGGAGGAGATGCCGGCGCATGTGCATCCGTACAAGGACAACCGCATAGATGTACAGGATTACGAGGCATATCAGAAAAAACTATCTCCAGGTAACTACTCATACGACAATGTGGAGGATGACAAGACCACATCAGCCACAGGTGGCAATACCGCCCACGAGAACCGTCCTCCCTACTACGTACTGGCATATATAATAAAACTTGGATAACAATGGCACAGCAAGACAGAGCGACACTGAAGAGCTTCTTCAGGACAGGCGCGTACCCGACGGAACAGCAGTTCGCCGACCTCATCGACAGCCTGCGCCACCACACCGACTCCATCGGCATGGGCATGGTGGAGGGGCTGTATGACGCACTCAACGGCAAGGCCCCGCAGGAGATAGCCGTCAAGGTGGAGGAGATACTGCGCAAGATAGAGACCGGCGAGATAGGCGGCATGACACCCGAGGAGAAGGCGGCATTCGAGAAGATGCGCCAGATGTTCACTGTGGACGAGACGAACAGGCTGCTCAAGGTGAAGGGCGACACGAAAAACTGGGTGGTCGGTCTGACCGAGCAGATAGCCGTGAACGCGCCGGCGATCAGCCTGCCCGCGGAGTTCACCGACACGACATCCGCCAGGTTCCGGCTGACGAACGGGACGGCGGGTGCGGAGATGTTCTACACGACTGGGGCGGGCGAGCCGACCACGTCGGCTGGAACAGGCGCGACGAAGGACATCTCGCAGGCGGTCACGTTCGCGGACAAGACTGGGGCGGGCTTCGACGAGGCGTCGACGGCCACCTTCACGGTGAAGGCTCTGGCGAAGCTGAACGGTGTCACCTCGGAGACTGCCACGGCGTCGCTGACAGTGATGCGTCAGGTGGAGGCGGCCGCGTGCTCGGCCTCCGCCAACTACGAGTTCGACACCGCTCCGACGTTCACCATCGACAAGAAGGGGGCTGACGAGGTTCGCTACACGACTGACGGCAGCGAGCCGACGGCGGACAGCGCATCGTACGTCGCACCGTTCGGTCTGCCCCAGGCCGTCACGGAGAGCGTGAGCGGCACGGCGGTGACTATCAGGACACTCTCGCGCAGGAAGAAGGGCTACGCGGACAACACGAAGTCGTTCGCGTTCACCGTCGGGCGTTGCTCGGCGTACCAGGGTGTGATGGACGTTCCGCCTACAGCCTCTACGTTCAAGACTCTCGCCAAGAACAACTCTCGCGACCTCAAGACGGGCGTGATGGGCACGGAGGGAGTGAGGAAGTACCACGTTTTCGTGCTTCCCAAGGACAGGACGCTGACATCGGCCACGATGACCTCGAAAAGCTTTACGAGCGATCCGGAGCTGACACAGGTGACGCTCGCATCGACCGTTCCCTACAACGTGTATTATACCACGAACAAGCTCGACGGAGCGATCGACTGGACTAAATTCATATAACCATGGCAACAAACTACATCAAGATAGGCGGTACGTTCAAGAACGCCGATGGGACGCACATCGCCGAAGCGTCGCAACTGTTGGACACGGACTTCGACGGCGGCAAGTTCCAGTCGGCGATAAACAAGGAGCTGTCGGAGTTGCACAAGGGGGCGGCGGATGTGCTTGAGTTTTGCTCCGTCAACTACATTAAGAGTGGCGAAATATCGCCGGGTGACCCTTTTCCGCAGATCAACCTCGGCAATGGAAACTACCATTATGTCATCAGTTCCAGCGAAGGTGCCACGACTTACGGCGTGAAGAAGCTTTCGGTGTTCACCACCTACGTGTGCGCCGCTGACTTCGGCCTCAACTACTACGAGGGCGAGGCGTACCGTGCTAAGGAGCCTGCGTCGGCGGGTGGCAACTGGAGCCTTGTCAGGGTGGCGAGCAACGGTACGAAGGACTACCTTGACCTTGAGAACAAGCCCACGCTCAACGGCGAGGAGCTGAACGGGGATATGGCGGCGGCCGACCTGGGCCTGGCTGAGCTCGCCAACACGGTGACGATGGAGGTGACATACGACGATACGTCGACGGCCACGTTCCACGTGGTGGTCAACCCGTACGCGCAGGAGGCGGCGGCGGCGAGCCTGACGCCCGATGAAGAGGAGGGGGGTGAGCATGGAGGATAAGAGGAGGCTGATGCGCATCCGCCAGGCTAACGGCAGTTGGAAGTACGTTAAGCGGGCGACGATAACGGACGCCGACGGCAGGACGGGCGTATACTTCGAGGACGAGCCCATCGTGTTCGCGGACGCGTACGTCAAGCAGAAGTTGCTGGCGAACGGCATCGGCAGCGACGGTGAGATAACGTACCTGCAGGCGTTCAACTGCAAGGAGTTGCCGCGACTCTACGACGAGACGTCGGGCTCGTATGTCAGCTTCTTTGCGGGCGACACGAACATCAGGTCGTTCGACGAGATTAGGTATTTCGGAATCACGAGCGTCGGATATGAAACGTTCTCGGGCGCGAATAATCTGGAGTCGATAGTGCTGGACGGGAGAATCGTGTCGGTGCAGAGGTCGGCGTACGCGAACACGGACGCAGTCACCAGCCTGCGCATCGGGCCGCGTGTGCGCGACATCGTGGGCAATGCGTTCCTGCGCGCGTCGGGCAATTACTCCAACCTGTCCGTCACGGTGGACGAACGGAACCCGTACATCAAGTACGACGAGGCGACGGGCGAGCTGTACGGCAACAACGAGCAGGGAGAGAAGAACAGGCTGTACGTCATCCTCGGCCAGCTGCCGGCGAGCTACGAGCTGGCAAGAGGCATCGAGGAGCTGAACGCGAGTGTCTTCTATGGGCAAAAGAAACTGACCACCTTCACGTTCGAGGAGGGCTCGCTGCTGAGGACAATCGGCAACAGCGTGTGGGCGAATTGCACCAATGTCGCCAATGTGCTTGAAATCCCCGAGGGGGTGACGAGCATTGGGAACGGCATCTGCTACAACGGGCCCCGGCGGGTGAGCCTGCCATCGACCCTGGAGTCGCTGGGCACGAACTGCTGGGGCTACTACTCGTCGCCTATTTTCCTTGAGGTGAGAGGCGACAACAAGCGCGTCCGAATGATCGACGGCCTGCTGTGCGAATGCCGCGTCGAGGGCGACGCGTCAATACCGTTCAGGGCGGTGAGCGGCATAGAGGACGGCATGGAGTACGACCACGTGCTGCCGCCGACGCTGACGGACGTCGATACGTACTGCTTCACCACGATGCCGTCGTTCGGGAGCCTGACGGTAGACGCCGACAACGACGTGCACGTGGGTATCATCAACAGGAGTTTCGGCGGCTTTGTTGCGGGCACGCTCGTCATCGGCAACATGTCGGACAAGGAGCTTGCGATACTGAACTGGATCGGCGTGTTTTCGAAGATCGGCGACATCGTGTTCGACATGAAGGAGGGCGAGTCGCTGACGAGGTACGGGATTGCGGCGCTGGACGCGAACACGAAGTACCTCGCGGACAATGAGAAGAACGAGCTGCTGTACGTCTTCAGCCAGCAGGCGACGGTTGACCTGCGCAGTCTCCCCGCCGGCATTGACAAGTTCGGGTCTGTCAAGGTGAGAGACGGCGAGCCGAAAGGCAAGAACAAGAAATCATACGACGGTTTCGACGGGATAATCTCGCAGGGTTGCCCCAACGTCACGCATCTTTACTTTCCGTCGCATGCGGGTTATGACTGGCATTACCAGCTCTATGCCTTGGCCGGCTCGAAGTCGGGCATCCACCTGCGTCTGCGCTACATCAACGTGACGAGCCGGTTGCTCGACGACCTGTACGACGGCATGGGCGGCGGCAGCTTCTCCAAATTCAACATGACCAACCTGGGAATTGACGGCGGTCAGCTGAACGGTTTCGCCGCCGACTTCCTCGCAGTTGCGAGAGAGTGGTACGGCGCGGGGAAGGCGCACAGCATCACGTTCGTGCTCCACAAGAACCTGTACAACAAGCTGAATGCTACGACGGTGGAAGTCGAGGGTGTGACGATGACATATCTCACGGCATTCGGCAATCACGGAATAACGCTAACCCTGGCATGACCATGAGCAGAACGATGAAAGCGAGCGAGGGCATGAAGCTGTTCAACGGCTTCGTGTACGCCGACGAGGTGTCCCTTGCGGTGAACGACAGCCCGTCTAACTGGCGCGAGGTGCCTGCGAGCCAGTACGAGGAATACCTGAGGGGGCTGGAGAAAGAGGGGGAGGAGGAAATGTAACCCGCATTTACGCATCAATCTCCCGCCAAAAGACGGATGCGCCCATCAAAATCCGCCAAACGAAGATGGGCTTTTAACCGACATTAAGCATCAGTTAAAAGCCCATTCAAAAACACGCATCCGTGCACGTTTCGTTTTCAAAAAGCGCCCATTTCGTTTTTTTGGTTATACTTGTAGTGGGAGAGGTTGAGGTTGGCACCCCACGAGAAGTCGCCGTACTGGGGGCTGTTGTAGTCGATGGTGAACTCGACACCCGTGTTGCGCATGTCGCCCGTGTTCTGCACGTAGGCGGCGTTCTCGCCCATCACTCGCAGGGCGGGGGGAGTGGTCAGCATGTCCTTGGTCTGCTTCAGATACCAGTCGAAGCTGAACGTCAGGCTGTTGTTGAGGAAGCCGAGGTCGAGGCCCACGTTCCACTGGGTCGTCGTCTCCCACTTGAGGTTGCTGTTGCCCGTCTTCGCCACGCCGATGCCTGGCACGGTCGAGGTGCCGGTGCCGTTGAGGTCGTAGGCGCCCGCGGCGGTCATGTAGTGGTAGGTCGTGTAGGCGGCGTAGAGGTCGCTGATGCCGGCGTTGCCGTTAGTACCCCAGCCGGCGCGCAGCTTACCGTTGCTCAGCCAGCTGACGTTCTTCATGAAGTTCTCCTCCGAGAAGCGCCATGCGCCCGAGAGCGAGGGGAACACGCCCGAGTTGTTGTTCTTGCCCAGGCGGCTGCTGGCGTCGCGGCGGATGATGCCCGAGAGCAGGTAGCGGTCGGCGTAGTTGTAGTCGATCTTGGCGAAGACAGAGAACAGGGCCCAGCCGTTGGTGCCGCCGCCGTTGGTCATGGCGCCCTCGCCGCTGCCTATCTGCATGTAGTTGTCGTCCTCGAAGGCGTAGCCCTTGCGGCTGGCAGAGAGGTCGCGGAACGTGTAGTCGGTCGCCTCGATGCCGCCGAAGATGTTGAAGTGGTTGTCGCCCAGGTCAAACTTGTAGTTGGCGGTGTTGGTCCATGTCCATGTGTCGCCCTGGCCGTAGCCGCTGCTCAGGGCCGCCTGGGTGACCATGTAGTTGGTGCGGGTCAGGTCGCGGTTGAGGAATTGCAGGTGCTCGATGCCGATGTTGCTCTTCAGCGTCAGTCCCTTGATGGGCGTGTACTGGATGTAGGCGTTGCCGAAGATGCGCCAGCTCTCGTTGCTGTCGTCGGCGTTCTTGCTGAGCATCTCGACGGGGTTGTCGATGTCGCTCTTGAGGTACTTCATCGGCGATGCGAAGTCGCCGCTCGCGTCATAGACGGGAAGGGCGGGGTGCTGGCGCATGGCGGTGAACGGAGTGCCGCGGTCGTCGCCCGTGGCGGTGCCGCGGTTGTTCCAGCGGGCGATCATCAGGTTCTCACCCACCTCGAGCCACTTGTTGAACTTGTAGTTCGAGTTCAGGCGCGCCGTGATGCGCTGGTAGTCGGTCTTGTCGATGAGGCCTTTCTGGTTGACGTAGCCGAGCGAGAACATCACCGAGCCCTTCTCGCCCGAGTTGCTTATCGAGGCGTTGATGTTGTTGCTCCATGCGGGGTGGTAGATCTCGTCCTGCCAGTCGGTGTCGGCGGTCGGTGTCTTTCCGTCGCTCAGCGTGGCGGCGAGGACGGGTGTCGCGCCCGTGCCGTAGAGGGGGAAGTCGGGGGTGATGCCGGCGTTCTTCGAGGCCATCCAGTACATCTCGCCCCACTGCTGTGCGTTGAGCATCTTGTATGACTTGGCGCGTGTCTGCACGCTGCTGCTCATGTTGAGGCTGATGGCTGTCTTGCCCTCCTTGCCGCGCTTGGTGGTGATGACCACCACGCCGTTGGCGGCGCGCGCACCATAGAT
>JABUTZ010000030.1:13235-35092 GCA_021443415.1 Bacteroidaceae bacterium
GCGGCATCCTTGAGTACCTGGATCGACTCGATGTCGGCGGGGTTGAGCGAGTTGAGGTTCTCGGTCGTGGGCACGCCGTCGATGACGTAGAGCGGGTCGCAGCTGTTGACGGTCGCCATGCCGCGGATGCGGATGGCCGTGCTGCCGCCGCCGGGGGCGGCGTCGTTGGAGATCACCACGCCGGCGATCTTGCCCTGCATCGAGTTGAGCATGTTGGGGCTCGCCTCGCTCACGGGGTTCTTCATGTTCATCACGCCCACGGCGCCGGTGAGGTCCACCTTGCGCATGGTCTGGTAGCCCACTACCACCAGTTCGTTCATCACTTTGTTGTCCTCCTGCATGACGATGCGCATGTTGGCGGCCGCGGGCAGCGTCTGCGGTGTCATGCCGATGTAGGAGATGGTGAGTGTGGCGCCCGGCTTCACCGTCAGGCGGAAGTTGCCGTCGAGGTCGGTCACGCATCCGTTGTCGGTGCCTGTCTCACGGACGGCGGCTCCCATCACCGGCTCGCCCAGAGTGGCGTCGGTGACGTTTCCGCTCGCCTCAAAGTCCTGCGCCGCGAGGGGAAGTCCCACGAAGAGGGCGAGGAGGAGGAAGAGCAGTGTCTTCGTTTGTCTCTTTGTTTTTTCCATGGTGTTTGAAAAAAAGATTAAAAATAATGTGTTAGTAATGTTTGCACTTTTTGTGAATTGCGGTGCAAAATTGCTAACACATTGATAAAAATCATGTAACTTTTTGTTCCTGCGGGTAAAAAATTTCGTTCAATGTAACAAAAAGCCGTTATTTTGTAACCTCATTTCCGCAGGCAGTCGGTCGGGAGACGCTTGAAATGCTCGTGGTAGCACTTCGTGAAGTAGCTCGGCGAGGTGAAGCCCACGCTGTAGGCGATGTCGGCGATCGTGCCGCGTCCCTCGCGTATCATCTTGTCGGCGGCGACGAGGCGGCGCATGCGTATCAGCTCGACGGGCGAGTGGGCGGTGGCCGTCTTGATGCGGCGGTAGAGTTGCACGCGGCTCAGCTTGAGGGCGGCGGCGATGTCCTCGATGGAGAGGCTGCTGTTGCCCAGCTGGCGGTCGATGATGGCGTAGAAGTCGCGCACGATGGTGTCATCGG
Source organism: Bacteroidaceae bacterium (assembly GCA_021443415.1). Classification (GTDB taxonomy): domain Bacteria; phylum Bacteroidota; class Bacteroidia; order Bacteroidales; family Bacteroidaceae; genus Physcousia. The sequence goes on from JABUTZ010000030.1 coordinate 14,349, forward strand.
GCGTGTCCGCGGCGGCGGGCTGGCTGGCGGTGGCGGTCTCGGCGGCGGCCTCAGGGGCGCCGCTCTGCAGTGCGTCCTGCAGTTCGCTGATGACCGAATGGAGGTCGTGGAGCTCGTCGCGCTGGTACTGGATCTCGCCCTGCTGGCGTGCCTTCACGCGCGCCATGTAGAAGATGTAGGCGAGGATGGCGAGCAGGAGGATGGCGGTGGCGACGGCCCCCCAGAGGGCGGCTGTCTGGATCGAGTGCTCGCGCCAGTAGGTGGCGAGCGACGCCTGCAGGCGCTCGATCTTGCCCGTCTCCTCCTCCATGAGTTGGTTTTGCATGAGCAGCATCTCGGCGTTCGAGCTGTTGACCGCCGAGGGGATGCCCACGATGTTCTCGCGCTTGTAGGGGCGCTCCTGCAGGATGTCGAGGGCGGTGCGCACCAGCGTGTATCCCTCGGTCGGGTAGAGGAACGTGGCGTCGATCTTGCCGTCCATCACCGCCTGCATGCCCACGGTCGGGGCGGCGTCGACACCGATGACGAGGATGTCATGGCGGTGCATGTGGCGCGCCACCTCGCCGGCGGCGATCGCCATGTGGTCGTTGTGGGCGAAGATGACGTTCGCCTCGGGGTGGGCGCGCAGCAGGCTGTCGGTCACCACCGCCGCCACGGGGCGGTTCCACTGTCCGTCGCCCTCGCCCACGATGGTCATGCCCAGCTCCGCCGCCTTGGTGTCGAAGCCGTCGCGGCGGGCGATGGCGGGCGTCGAGCCCGTCAGTCCGCATATCTCGATGACGCGGCAGTCGCCGCCCTTGATCGAGTGGGCGTAGGCGGCGGCGTTGGCGCCGATGGCGAGGTTGTCGGCTCCCACGAAGGCGGTGTACGACTTGCCGTTGATGCGGCGGTCGAAGATGATGACGGGCGTGCCCGCCTCATACACCTCCCCGATGACGGGCGTGAGGGCCTCCGCCTCGTTGGGGGCGGCTATGATGAGGTCGAAACCCTCGCGTGCGAACCGCCGTATGTCTTCCGCCTGGCGCTCGCTGTCGTCGTCGGCGCTGACGATGACCACCTCTATCTCGGGATGGAACATCGCCTCGCGGCGAATCTCGGCGTTCACCTTGTCGCGCCAGTCGTCGTCGCTGCACTGGCTCACGCCTATGCGCCAGCGCGGGGCCGACGTGCAGGCGGTGAGCAACGTCAGCAGGAGAAGAAGGAAAGCCCCCCTCCGACTCCCCCCGAAGTGGGGGGAGGGGAAAAGGGACTGTCGTAGTGTTTTCATTTGCCTTTTTGTTTGCAAAGATACAAAATATATTCTATGTCGCAATACCAATCAACAATTCTTTATCTTTAATCTCTACACTTTACACTCTACACTCTACACTCTACACTCTACACTTTACACTCTACACTCTACACTCTAATACCTTCCCACGCTCACGTTGCTCACCTTGAGCTTCGCGCCTCCGTAACTGTTGACTGACCAGCAGTTGAGGGCGGAGTTGTAGATGCGGTTGGTGTAGGCCGCCACGTCGTTGACGTAGAGCGTGGTGACGCTGTTGTCGGTGGTGAGGGTGATGTGGTAGACATTGTCGGCGGGACGATTCCAGAGGTAGCCGTCGGCCCCCTCGATGAAGCCCTTGCCGCCCTCCTGCTCGAAGTTGATCTTGCGGCGGTCGGGACCCTCGGGGTTGATCATCAGCGTGTACTTCAGCGTCGTGTCGCTGCCGCAGCAGAGCGAGATGCCGAAGCGGTCCTCTGCGCCTTCAGCCGTCACGGTGAGGCGGATGAGGTTGTGGCGGCCCAGACGTGGCATGAGGCGCGTGGCGTCGCCGTCGAGGCTGAAGTCGGGGCATGCATTCTTGGTGGTGTACTTGGCTTCGATGGCGGGCACGGGGCCGAGCGTCAGCGTGCCGTCCTCGTGCTGCACGAGGCGATGGGCTACGAGCGAGCCCGCCCATTCGGGTTCGACGGTGGCGCTGACAGCCGTGTTGTCCTTGCCCTCGCGCGTCGGGCACCAGCCCCAGAGGTAGCGGTCGGTGCCGTTGGAGGCTGTCTTGCCGGCATAGAGTCCGCGCGAGTCGAGGAAGCCCTCATGGTCGTCGGGCCAGTAGCCGTGGTCGTCGTTGATGCAGTTCTTCAGTTCGGCGAGCGTCCTGCCCTTGAAGTACTGCACCTTGCGCATGAAGTTCGTCTGGTCGCTGTAGATGAGATACCACCAGTCGCCCATCTTGAACACGTCGGCGCACTCGTAGAAGCGGTCCCACATCATCGTGCAGAACACGCCCGCCGACTGCCAGTCGATGAGGTTCGACGAGGTGTATTCGGCAAACACGCCCTTGCCGCCCCTCTTTGTCGAGACGAGCATGTGCCAGAGGTTGTCGCCCGTCTCCTCGCTGCGGAAGACGAAGGGGTCGCGGAAGTTGTTCGCGTCGTAGTCGCTGCCCGCGGTGATGAGCATCTGCGTGTTCTTCGTCCACGACTTGAAGTCCTTGGACGTGGCGAGCATCACACCCTCGAGGTTGCCCGTGACNNNNCTGTTGGCGGCATGGCCCGTGTAGAACGTGTAGTAGGTCTGGTCGGCCTCGTTGTAGACGGTGCTGCCCGTGCCGAGGGCGGCGTCCTGCTCGCTCTCCCCGCCGCACGAGATCAGTTCGCCCATCGAGCGGTAGTTGGCGGCGTCCGAGGTCTCCACGCACCAGATGGGGTGGTAGTTGACGGGGTGGTTGGGACGGAAGTCCTGGAGGTAAAGCACCTTGAAGTTCTTCGCCACGGGGTCGTAGAAGGGCATCGGGTCGCCCGCGAAACCCACCGCCGGTGTGTAGTAGGTGGCGAAGCCAGCCTCGTCCTCGGTGGCGAAATAGGTTGTCGTGCCGTCGAAGTCCTTATGCGTGAGCTGGTAGTCTTCGTCGCTGCACGCGGCGAAGGCGCACATGGCCAACATGCAGTAGCCAATCGTCAATATATTGTTTTTCATTGCTGTTGAAAGGTTTTTAGCGGTATAGAGTCTATAGATTGCATAGATTTTATAGAATCTATAGAAACTATACCTTTATTCTTTATTCTCTATTCTTTATTTTTTACACTCTACACTCTACACTCTATTCTCTATTGCATGAGGTAGTCGAACGCATTACGGGTCATCTTGGCGATGTTGGCGTGGAAGCTCTCCTCCACGGTCGCTGTCGTGAACCAGTCGTAGCAGCCAGAGCCGATGCAGACGATGCGTCCGCGTCCGTCCGAGGGCAGGAACTCCCACACCACGATGGCTCCGTCGCCGCCCCAGCCGAGGTCAACGCCGCCAGTCGCCGTGCGCCAGTAGTCGGTCGACTCGTAGCCGCCCCAGTCGGCGCCTATGTGCCACTGAGCGGTCGAGTTGGTGATGCCGTAGCCCTTGTCGCAGGTGTAGACCTGGTTGGCGTCCTCGCCCTGCATCAGGTTCTGGTAGAGCGGGTGAGAGGTCTTGCCCGTGATGAAGAAGCTCCACGGACCGCCCACGAACTCGGGCGAGGCCTCGGCGCCGCCCCAGCAGTTGTTCGGGCAACCCTCGTTCTTCACCGCACCGATGAATGCGGGCATGTTGGTGGCGTAGCGTGTGAAGAGGAACGAGCCGCCGCCATTGTAGAAGTTGCGCAGCTGGACCTGTGCGGCGAGGGCCTCGGGAGCCGCAGCCTCGAAGCGCTCCTTGCCGTCGACGCCACCGTCACGGTGGAAATGCCACCAGATGACCTTGCACTTGCTCATGTCCACCGTGCCGGCGGCAATCTCGCCAAACGAGGCGTAGAGCGTCTTGGGCACGTTGGCGAGCATCCACTCGCAAGCCGTCAGTTCCTCAATCGACAGATCCTCCTTCGAGGCGGGAATGCCCACGAAGAGAGCCTCGGGAGCGTCTATCTCGGTGACGGTCACCGTGTAGACAGCCTTGGCGGTGTTGTTGGTCACGGTGTAGGCGACGGGCTGGGTGAAGTCGGTAGCCACGCCGCTGAGCGGTGTCACCGAGGCTCCCTCGCTCAGCGTGATCGAGGGCACGAGAGCTTTTAGGTCGGTGCCTGCGGGCACATAGACGGAGATGGTCTTCTGCTCCTCGTTGATGACACCGTTGTACTTGCCGTTGAGGCGGAACTGGTAGATGCGGGCCTCGTCGTGGCGCACGCTCACGGTCCAGTCGACGAACACGTCGCCGTTGGTCACGCGGAGGGTGCGCGGGGTGCGCATGTTGAGTTTCTGCCCTTTGGCGATGTTGGCGGTGGCTCCCGCCGAGAGGGTGAGCTCGGTCACGGTCATCGCGCTCTCGTCGAAGACCTCGGGCACGTTGACCACCACGGTCTGCGTCTTCGTGTCTATGACGCCCTTGTAGGTGTCGAGGGTGAGGGCCGTCACCGCGCAGTCGCCGCCGAGGCTCAGGTCGCTCGTGTTGTCCTTGCAGGCGGCGAACGCCAGCACAGCTAACAATATGTAGCTGATATGCAATATCTTGTTTTTCATTTCTTATGCGTTGTTAAATGGTATAGTTATTATCTATTGCCAAAACTATCCCTTTATTCTCTATTCTCTATTCTTTATTCTCTAAATGGATTACCATCCGCCGATGTTCTGCGTGTAGTTGCCGTTGGAGGCGGCCATCTGTGCGTGGGGGATGGGCAGGTACTCGTTCTTGTCGGCGTGGAACTCCTTGTTGGCGTAGATGTCGCAGCGCGAGGCCTCCTCGCGGTAGTACTTGTCGATGACCGTCTTCGCCTCGCCCCAGCGCACCAGGTCGAAGAAGCGCTCGCTCTCCATCGCCAGCTCGAGGCGACGCTCCATCTTGAGCATACGGAGAGCCTGGGCCTGGTCGTACGACTTGCGGTAGAGGCCGACGTTGATGTGCACGCCGTAGTCGCTCTCGTAGTTGATGGTCATCGTGCGGCTCTGCATGGCGCGTGCGCGCAGGCTGTTGAGGATGTTGACAGCCTCGCCGATGCGTCCGTCGTTGAGCTGGATGAGGGCCTCGGCGCGCATCAGCATCACGTCGGCGTAGCGCAGCACGATGCGGTTCATCGGCGAACCCCACCAGGCGCCCTTCACGAGATACTTGCTCGTGGGGTCGACGTTGTGCTTGAGCGAGACGTAGTAGCCGTACTTGCCGCCCGAGCGGCTCCAGTTGGCGCTGCGGTCCATCATGATCGAGGGGTTGAACATGTAGGGGGTGCCGGGCATGCCCACGGTCAGGAAGAGGCGCGGGTCGGCGTAGTCGGTGCCCATGTCGTAGTTCTTGCTGTTGAACGAGTCGAAGAGGGGCAGGCCGTCGGCGTCCACGCGGAAGGCGTTGACGAGGTTCTGCGACGGTTTGTAGAAGTCGCAACCGCCGTCGGTGACGCCCTGGATATTGGGCACGATCAGTCCGTACGCCCAGTTGCAGTTGCCGTTCTTCGTTCCGTCGTTGAAGCTGTACTGCATCGCCCAGATGCTCTCCTCGCCGTTCTCGTACTCCTCCTCGGGGCGGAAGTTGAAGTGCATGTCGTTAAGGAGCGACACGTGCGAGTCGGCCATGATGGCGTCCTCGGTGTAGTCCACCACCTTTTTTAGGTCGTCGGCGTTGATTGAGGTCACCTGGTGCGAGGCTTTGTTGTCCTGGCGGTAGGCCTTGTAGAGGTATGTCTTGGCGAGGTATGCGGCGGCGGCGGCGCGGTTGGGTCGTCCCACCTCGTCCTGCTCCTTGGGCAGGTTCTCGAAGGCATACTTGAAGTCGTCGGCGATCAGCTGCCAGCCCTGGTCGTTGGTGTAGGCTGTGTTGCGGAGGTTGTTGTACTCCTCGGTCGAGAGGTTGCAGTCGACGGCGAAGGGGATGTTCTTGTAGAGGCGCTTGAGCAGGAAGTGGCCGTGGCCGCGCAGGAAGCGCATCTCGGCTATGCGCTGCTTCTTGAGCTCGTACGAGTCGGGGGTCTTCTCGAGCAGGGCGAGGGCTGTGTTGGCGCGCGAGATGCAGTTGTAGAGGCGCTGCCACATGTCGCTGATGTTCCAGTTGGTGGTCATGATGCCCTCCGCCACCTCGAGGGCGTGGAAGACGTCGCCGTCCTCGGGTCCGTTGCCGCCCTTGTAGGCGTCGTCGCTGCGCACGTCGTAGTTCCACATCGAGAACGACGAGTTGATGTCCTCGGCTGAGATCCAGACGGCGTAGGCGGAGATGATGAGCTGGTCGACGTATTTGGGGTCGTTGAGCTGCTCGTCGCTCATGGTACCCTGCGGCAGCTGCTCGCTGAGGAAGTCGTTGCAACCGCACATTGTGACAGCCAACACGAGGTAGCTGACAAGTAATATCTTCGTTTTCATTTATTGTCTGAGTTTGTATTTTATTCTTTACACTTTACACTCTACACTCTATTCTCTAATCAGAATCCGATGTTCAGTCCGAAGGTCACGTTGACGGGGATGGGATAGCCGAAACAGGGGTTCTCGGGGTCCACGCCCGTGTAGCTGCCGGCCTTGATGGTGAGCAGGTTCTGTGCGCTCAGGTAGAGGCGCAGGCGGCTCATGTGGAGCTTGGCGAGGGCGCTCTTCGGCAGGTTGTAGCCAATCTGTATGTTGCGCAGCTTGAGGAACGAGCCGTTCTCGACGTAGTAAGTCGAGAGGCGCTTCTCGTTGTTCGAGTCATCGCGTGCGAGGGCGGGGATGTCCGAGTCGGGGTTCTGCGGTGTCCACGCGCCGAGCAGGCGGTCGCCCTTGTTGAGGAAGCCGATGTTCAGGCCGCTCCAGAGGTCGGTCTGCTTCTTGAGGTCGTAGGTGAGCACGTCGACTCCCTGCACTCCCTGCCAGAACATCGAGAGGTCCCAGTTCTTGTACTGCAGGTAGATGTTCAGGCCGTAGGAGAGGGCGGGGCTGGGGTCGTAGATCCACTTCTGGTCAGCCTCGGTGATCTTGCCGTCGCCGTTGAGGTCGCGGAAACGCATGCGGCCGGGTGCGGCGCCGGGCTGGTAGGCGTGGTTGTCCACCTCGTCCTGGTTGCGGAAGATGCCGTCGTAGACGAAGCCCACCTGGGCGCCGAAGGGATGGCCGATGACGCTGTAGACGCCGTTGCCGCCGAAGGTGCCGTTGGCGGCCACCGTAGAGGGCAGGGCGGTGATCTCGTTGGTGTAGGAAGAGAGGTTGGCGGTCAGCTCGTAGCGGAAGTCCTTGGTCGCCTGGTCGCGCCAGCCGAGTGTGAGCTCGAAGCCTCGGTTCTTCATGTTGCCGGCGTTGATCCACTGCGACGAACCCTCGCCCATGGCGGCGATGCCTGCCATGCTGACAAGGATGTCCTTGGTCTCCTTCCAGTAGTAGTCGAACGAACCCCAGAGGCGGTTGTTGAGCAGTCCGAAGTCGACGCCGAGGTTATACTGGGTCGTGGTCTCCCACTTGAGGTTGTCGTTGCCGATCTGGTCGCGCTTGAAGCCCGAGCCGAGGATGGCGCCGCCGTTGGTGCCCTGGATGTCGTAGCTCGTGCCGTAGCTCTGTCCGCCGTTCTCGTTGACACCGTAGTTGGGGCGGTAGATGGTGTAGCGGGCGAGGTTGGAGATCTCCTGGTTGCCCGTCGTTCCCCACGAGGCGCGTATCTTGAGGTCGTCGAGCCAGCTGGTGGCTCCCTCCATGAACTTCTCGTTGTTGAGGCGCCAGCCCAGTGAGACTGAGGGGAAGGTGGCGTAGCGGTTGTTCTTGCCGAAGCGCGACGAGCCGTCGTAGCGCAGCGTCAGGCCGGCGAGGTAGCGGTTGTCGTAGCTGTAGTTGGCCTTGCCGAACCATGACACGAGCGAGTAGCCCTCCGCCAGGCCGTCGGCGGTGGCTGTGCCTACGCCCGCTCCGGGCCACATGTAGTCGGTGGTGAGCATCGAGAATCCCTCCTTGTATGCCGAGAACCAGCGCGAGTCCTCGCGGTTGAGCTCCATGCCGGCGAGCACGTCGACGTGGTTCTTGCCGAAGTCGATGTTGTAGTTGGCGACGAGGTTCCACATCCAGCGCATCCAGTGCTCCTGCTGGGCCTTGACGCCGTTGGTCGAATTGGCGACGTTGCCCTCGGTGATGGGGTAGGTGAAGATGCGCTGCTCCTTCTGAGCGTAGTCGATGCCGAAGGTGGTGCGCACGTTCAGTCCCTTGCAGGGATTGAGGTTGAGGTAGACGTCGCCGAACAGTCGCCAGTAGGTGTAGCGGTTGTCCTTGTTGCGCTCGAGGCGGGCGAGGGGGTTCTCACGGTCGGGGTAGCCGCCCACGGGGCCGGCGTATGAGCCGTCCTTGGTGTATACGGGCAGCGAGGGGTTGAACTGCAGTGCGTTCTCGATGAAGCCGCCGGGAGCCTGCACCTCGCTGGTGCGGTTGAGCGTGAAGTGCTCGCCCACGGTCAGCACGTCCTTGATGGGCTTGAACTCGGTGTTGATGCGCGCCGAGAAGCGGTCGAAGTCGCTGTACTTGATGATACCTTTATTCTTGTAATAACCTGCCGAGAAGAAGGCCGACATGCGGTCGGTAGAGCCGCTCACGCTCAGGTTGTAGTGCTGGATGAGGCCCGTGCGCGTGGTCTCGCCGATCCAGTCGGTGTCGCCGGCGGGTGTGGTGTTGGCCGCGTCGAGGTACTTGTTCATCGTCACGCCGTTGAGCACGGGGTAGCCGCTTGCGTCGTAGCCCCAGTTGTAGCGGTAGCCCAGGGCGTTGGTGTTGGGGTCGGCGCCGCTGTTGACGTACGCCTGCCAGAGGCACTCGCCGTACTGCTTGGCGTTGAGCACGCCCAGCTTGTTCATGTTGAACGAGGCGGACACGCTCGCGTCGAGGTCGATCTTGAGGTCCTTGCCCTTCTTGGTGGTGATGATGATGACGCCGTTGGCGGCACGGCTTCCGTAGATGGATGCCGAGGCGGCGTCCTTGAGCACCTGGATCGACTCGATGTCGGTGCCGTTGAGCTCGTGCATGCCGCCCTTGGTCGGCACACCGTCGATGATGTAGAGCGGGTCGTTGTTGTTGAGCGTGCCGATACCGCGTATGCGCACGGTGGCGGAGCCGCTCGGGTTGCCGTCGGCGGTGATGTTCATGCCCGGGACGCGGCCCTGGATGGCCTTCATCACGTTGTTCTCGTTCTGCTTGGCGATGTCGTCCATGTTGACCGAGCTGATGGCGCCCGTCACGTCGACCTTGCGCTGGGTCGAGTAGCCGACGACGACCATCTCCTCCATCACCTTGTTGTCCTCCTGCAGGACAACCTTCATGTTGGGACCCGCCTTCAGGGTCTGCGACACCATACCTATATAGGAGATGGTGAGCGTGGCGCCCGGCTTCACCGTCAGGCGGAAGTTGCCGTCGAGGTCGGTCACGCACCCGTTGTCGGTGCCTGTCTCTCGGATTGACGCTCCCATGACCGGCTCGTTGAACGTAGCGTCGGTCACGGTGCCGCTGGCCTCGATGTCCTGCGCATGGATGCCCATGGAGGTCACAAGGGCCAGAAGGGTGAAGACGAGTGTCTTCATGTAGTGCCTTGTTTGTTTCATGTTATAAATTTTTGGTTAATAATTTTTTTGTGTTTCCGTTGTGAGCCTCAGCCCTTGGGCTACGCTTTCACGATGCAAAATTATTAACATGCGGGCAAGCAGAGTATAAAAAATGTTACATATGCCGCAACTTGCGGTACATGTAACATTAGGAAGCGAGAATGTAACACGGTTACTTTATCTTCGACGTGCGGGCCTGCACGTCGCTCGGACTCTCGCCGTAGTGGTCGCGGTAGCACTTGGTGAAGTAGCTCGGCGAGGAGAAGCCCACGCTGTATGCCACCTCCGAGATGGTGTGCTCGGTGGTCTTGAGCAGGTGGGCGGCGCGCCGCAGGCGCATGATGCGCTGGAGGTCGGCGGGCGAGAAGTTGGTCAGCGCCTTGAGCTTGCGGTAGAGCTGGACGCGGCTCATGCCGATCTCGTCGGCGATGTCCTCGACGCTGAAGTCGCTGTCCGAGAGGTGCTTCTCGACGATGCGCTCGAAACGCTGGTAGAACTCGCTGTCCACGCCGCTCCAACCCTCCGACTTGGTCGCGGGGACCTTCTTCTCCGCCGTTGCCTTGGGAGCCGCCGTGCTCTCGCCGCCCGCCTGCGCCATGCGCTGGGCCTTGTCGATGAGGTTCTGGCAGCGCGCCGTGAGCATCTTGTGGTCGAAGGGCTTCGCCATGTAGCCGTCCGCCCCGCACTCGTAGGCGGCGGTGCGCTCCTCGTCGCCCGTGGCGGCGGTGAGCATGAGCACGGGTATGTGGCTCGTGATGACCTCCGCCTTCAGCCGTCGGCAGGTCTCGTAGCCGTCCATGTCGGGCATCATCACGTCGCAGATGATGAGGTCGGGGATGTATTTCGTCGCCATGCGTATGCCCTGGGCGCCGCTCTGCGCCTGCGCCACGACATAGTGGTCGCACATGGTCGAGCGCACGAGGGTGCGTATGTCGGCGTTGTCGTCGATGATGAGTACGGTGGGCGCGTCCTTGGTGGGCGTCAGTTCCTCGTCGTCGATGTCGACGAGCTCGTCGATCTGCGCCATGGGCATCGAGAGGGCGTCGTCGGACTTGCGCCAGTGGTCCCTGCCCGCCTCGAACTCGGGGGCGTCGGTGCGCACGGGCAGCGAGAAGATGAACGCCGTGCCCTTGCCCTGCTCGCTCTCCACGCGGATCTCGCCGCCGTGCATGTCGACGAACATCTTGGCGAGGGCGAGGCCGATGCCCGACCCGCTGGGGTTGGCCTCCTCGCTACGGAAGAACTGGTCGAAGACCTGCGAGAGCTCCTCGCGGGGGATGCCGCGTCCCGTGTCCCTGACGCTCACCGTCACCTGCTTGCCGTCGGCCTCCATGCCGACGGTCACCGTGCCGCCCTGGGGCGTGAACTTGAACGCGTTGGCGATGAGGTTGAACACGATGCGCTCGAGTTTCTCGATGTCGACAGCCGTGCGCGCCACCATGTCGGCGGGTATCTCCGACACCATCTTGAGGTGGTTCTTGCGAGCCGCCACTGCGAACGAAGCCACCCACTCGCGCACAGCCGCCGCCACGTCGATGGTGTGGAGCGTCAGGCTCAGGCTGCCGCTGTCGTGCTTGCGTATGTCCATGATCTGGTTGATGAGGCGCATGAGCCGCTTCACGTTCTTGTTGGCCAGTTGCATGAGCGTGTGCTGCTGGGCGGTGAGGTTGTCGGCGCGGGTGAGCTGCTCGACGGGGTCGGCGATGAGCGTGAGCGGGGTGCGCAGGTCGTGGCTGACGTTGGTGAAGAACGACAGCTTGCTCGCCGTCGCCTCCTGCAGTCGCTTGTAGAGGTCGTCGAGCTCGTCGCGCTGCTTCATGATCTCGCGCTTCTGCGTCGCCTCGACGCGGTGGCTGCGCAGGATGAGGTAGAGCAGGACGGCGAGCAGGACCATGATGACCAGCACGCTGTAGAGGAGCACCTGCTGCATGTTGTACTGCTGCCAGAACGAGTCGATCTTCTCCTTGAGCCAGCCGATGCGCTCGGTCTCCTCCTGCAGCTTGGCGTACTGCATCTGGAGAATCTTGGCGTTGGCCTTGTCCACCGCCGTCGCCAAGGGCAGCACGACGCGCTTGGCGCAGGGGCGTCCCTCGAGGATGTCCAGGGCCGTCTGTATCAGGCGGTCGCCGTCGGTGGGGTAGATGAACGTGGCGTCGATCTCGCCCTCCTCGACAGCCCGTATGCCGGTCGAGGGCATGGCGTCGATGCCGATGACGCGCACGTCCGTGCGCCCCATCTCGCGCGCCACACCGGAGGCGGCTATCGCCATGCGGTCGTTGTGGGCGTAGATGACGTTCGCCTCGGGGTGTTGCGTCAGCAGCTCGCGCGCCGCCTTGGCGCCGTCGCCGGGCACCCAGTTGCCATGCATGCCGCCGAGCACAGTGACACCCAGCGAGTCCGCCGTCCGGCGGAAACCTTCGTGGCGTTCGATGGCGGGCGTCGAACCCTCGAGGCCGTAGATTTCTATCACGCGTGTATTCTCAGCCGAGCCGCCCATGAGCGAGTAGGCGTACTGCGCCGCCATGCGTCCGATCTCCACGTTGTCCGCCCCCTGCCACGAGGTGTAGCTCTCGCCGTTGATGTTGCGGTCGAAGAGCACGACGGGGATGCCGCTCTCATACACCTCTTTAATAACGGGCGTGAGCGCGTCCGCCTCGTTGGGCGCGCACACGATGATGTCGAACTTGTTCTCGGCGAAATAGCGTATGTCGGCGGCCTGCCGCTCGTTGTCATCGTCGGCGGAGCGTATCTCCACCTCGATGTTGTCGTGGAAGAGGGCCTCGCGGCGTATCTCGTCGTTCATCTTCGTGCGCCAGTCGTCGTCGCTGCACTGGCTCACTCCTATGCGCCACACCCTCTCTCCCGTGCATCCGCACAGGAGCAGAACCGCCATCGCGGCGCAGAAAAATATGTTTTTCATGGTCCTTGCAGGCATTTTTTTGCTTGCTCACCACAAAGATACGCATAAATTCGTTACAAACAATAGCTTTTTCGTTACATGGTAACATTTTTTTTGCCCGATGAACTGAGATTTTTAGGGAAATAGTATATAAAAGCATAATTTTGCGGCACAAATCTCAAACACAACCCCACACACCATGAAAACCATTTTCCGAAAAATTACCATCGTCGCAGCGCTCATGTGCGCCACGGCCGCACAGGCAGGCGACGGTGTGACCATCCACCAGCTCGGCGACCGCAACACGATGGTGCGCATCGACGGTGATAAGCGCTACCTTATCATGCCCGTGCAGGAGTCGATGCCCGACGCCAAGGTGGACATCCTCGTCAACGGCAACGTGCGCCAGACCATCTTCGTGCGCCTCGCCGACAGCCAGATCGACTACACGGTGCCCCTCGACCTCGCCCCCTACACACGCCAGGGGCGCGTGATGCTCAATATAATAAGTGAGGTGGACCGCACCCACTCACGCGAGGCGAGCGACTTCGTCTGCTGGGAGGAGATGCGCCTCGCCGAGGGCTTCGACTCGACAAACCGCGAGCAGTACCGACCCGCCTACCACCACACTCCGCTCTGGGGCTGGATGAACGACCCCAACGGCATGTTCTACAAGGACGGCGTCTGGCACCTCTATTTCCAGGCCAACCCCTACGGCTCGAAGTGGCAGAACATGAACTGGGGACACTCGACCTCGACCGACCTCGTGCACTGGACTCATCAGCCCATCGCCATCGAGCCCAACGGACTGGGCAGCGTGTTCAGCGGCAGCTGCGTCGTCGACCACAACAATACGGCGGGTTTTGGCCGCGATGCCGTCATCGCCATGTACACATCGGCAGGCCACAGCCAGGTGCAGAGCCTCGCCTACAGCACCGACAACGGACAGACCTTTACTAATTACAGCGGCAACCCCGTCATTCCCAACAGCCGCGAGATGCGCGACCCGAATATGTTCTGGTACGAGCCGACGCAGAGCTGGGTGCTCCTCCTCGCCAACGCACTCGAGCAGGAGATGGTCATCCTCTCGTCCAAGGACCTGAAGACATGGACCGAGGAGAGCCACTTCGGCAAGGGCTACGGCAGCCAGTTCGGCGTGTGGGAGTGTCCCGACATGTTCGAGCTGCCCGTCGCCGGCACCAAGCAGACCAAGTGGGTGCTCGTCTGCAACATCAACCCCGGCGGCCCATTCGGCGGCAGCGCGACGCAGTATTTCGTCGGCTCGTTCGACGGACATAAGTTCACCTGCGAGTCGCCCGCCTACGTGAGCAAGTGGATGGACTACGGCAAGGACCACTACGCGACGGTGAGCTGGAGCGGAGCCCCCAACGGACGCCGCACGGTGATCGGCTGGATGAGCAACTGGCAGTACAGCAACGACGTGCCCACGCAGCAGTTCCGCAGCGCCAACACCCTGCCGCGCGACCTCGCGCTCTTCATGGGCGAGGACGGCGAGGCATACGTGAGCTGCGTGCCCTCGCCCGAGGTGGAGACCCTGCGCGGAGCCGTGAGCGCCCACGAGGGAACGACCGTCGGCGCCGAGGCGGTGGCTTACAGCCTGCCCGAAAGCGGTGTGTGCGAGATCGTCCTCGACTACAACCTCAAGGGTTGCACGGCGATGGACATCGAGCTGCGCAACGATGCCGACGAGCGCGTGGTGATGACCTTCGACGTGGCCAAGCGCGAGTTTGCCATGAACCGCGCCAAGAGCGGCATCGTCAAGTTCAGCCGCCACTTCCCCGTGACCACCATCGCCCCCACACACAACAGCCGCATGTCGGGCACCCTGCGCCTCTTCATCGACCGTTGCTCCGTCGAGGCTTTCGACGGCGAGGGACGCTTCGCCATGACCAACCTCGTCTTCCCCACCAAGCCCTACACCAATGTCGCCGTGCGCGCACAGGGCGGCAAGGCGAAGGTCAACGGCGTGAAGATCTATCCGCTGAAGTGAGTTTTTCTTTAAACGCAGATTAACGCAGATGCTCATTCAGACGTTGGATGAAATCGAATTAACGCAGATATAAAAACAACATTCAACAATATTCAACGTGCCGCAGGCACATTCAACCATTTCGAACCATTTCGAACAAAAAATAACCTCCATGAATAACAAACCATCCTTGGCACAGTTCGTGCCCGTCATGCTCTGCTTCTTCGCCATGGGCTTCGTCGACCTGGTGGGCAGCGCGAGCAACTTCCTCAAGGCAGACCTCGGTCTGACCGACTCCGAGGCGAACCTCTTCCCCTCGCTCGTCTTCTTCTGGTTCCTCATCTTCTCCGTGCCCACGAGCATGCTGATGAACAAGATCGGACGCAAGAACACCGTGCTGGTGAGCCTCGTGGTCACCCTGCTCTCGCTCGTAGTGCCCGTGTTCGGCTCCGACTACTACTCGATGCTCATCGCCTTCTCGCTGCTCGGCATCGGCAACGCTATCATGCAGACTTCGCTCAACCCGCTGGTGAGCAACCTCATCACGGGCGACAAGCTGGCTTCAACGCTCACCTTCGGACAGTTCGTCAAGGCCATAGCCTCGTTCCTCGCTCCGCTCATCCTCGCCTGGGGAGCCACCACCACGGCACCCACTCTGGGCCTTGGCTGGCGCGTGCTCTTCCCCATCTACGCCGTCGTGGGCCTGCTCTCGGTGGCTGTGCTCGGAGCCACGCACATCGAGGAGGAGAAGGCCGACAAGGGAGCCGGCGTCATCGCCTGCCTCCGCCTGCTCGGCACTCCGTTCATCCTGCTCTGCTTCCTTGGCATCGTCTGCCATGTGGGCATCGATGTAGGCACCAACACCACAGCCCCCAAGTTGCTCATCGAGCGTCTCGGCTGGGGACTTGAGGACGCCGCCTTCGCCACCTCGCTCTACTTCATCTTCCGCACCATCGGCTGCTTTACGGGCAGCGGCATCCTGCGCATGCTCTCGTCGCGCGCCTTCCTCTGGATCAGCGTCCTGCTCATGCTCGCAGGCATGGGACTGCTCTGGGTGGGCAACTCGCAGATGACGCTCTACGCCGGCATCGCCTGCATCGGCTACGGCAACTCCAACGTCTTCTCGATCTGCTTCTCGCAGGCCCTCAACTCGACCGACAAGAAGAACGAGGTGAGCGGACTGATGATCATGGGCCTCATCGGAGGCACCATCTTCCCCGCCTTCATGGGCTTCGTCAGCGACGCCATGAACGCCCAGATGGGCGCCGTCGCCGTCATGACCGTCGGTGTCGTCTACCTGATGGCGTATGCGGCCAAGTTAAAGAATAAAGAATAAAGAATAAAGAATAGAGAATAAAGGATTACCTTTGCTGATGGAACGCATCGGGAAAAAGCTCCCGTTAACTCCCAGCGCCGCAGGCGCATAACTCCCATTTATTAACTCCCGTTAACTCCCATTCCATTAACTCCCAGCGCCCATAGGGCGCATAACTCCCATTCATTAACTCCCATTCATTAACTCCCAGCGCCCGCAGGGCGCATAACTCCCATTCATTAACTCCCAGCGCCGCAGGCGCATAACTCCCATTTCATTAACTCCCAGCGCCGCAAGGCGCATAACTCCCCTTAAAAATCATGGAAAACGTAATAGTAGGTATGGGCGAGGCACTCTGGGACGTGCTGCCCGAAGGAAAGAAGATAGGCGGCGCCCCCGCAAACTTCGCATATCATGTATCGCAGTTCGGACTCAACAGCTGCGTGGTCAGCGCCATCGGCGACGACGAATTGGGCCGTGAGATCATCCGGAAATTCGACGAGAAATGTCTCACCCACCGCATCGAGGTGGTCGACTACCCCACGGGCACCGTACAGGTGACTCTCGACGAGCGCGGCATCCCGCAGTACGACATCTGCGAGGGTGTGGCTTGGGACAACATCCCCTACAGCCCGCGCCTCGAGGAACTGGCACGCAACACACGCGCCGTCTGCTTCGGTTCGCTCGCCCAGCGCAACGAGGTGAGCCGCAAGACAATCACCCGCTTCCTCGATGCCATGCCCAAGACCGACGAGACGCTCATCGTCTTCGACGTCAACCTGCGCCAGCACTTCTACGACAAGGAGGTGCTCGACAACGGCATGAGCCGCTGCAACATACTCAAGATCAACGACGAGGAGATAGCCATCGTCGCCCGCATGTGGGGCTTCGAGGGCTGGGACGCTCCCGACGCCAACCTCATCGAGCTCCAGCACGAGGCGTGCCGCCAGCTGCTCTCCCTCTACAACCTGAGGATGCTCATCCTCACCTGCGGCACCGACGGCAGCTATGTCTTCACCCCGGGAGCCGTCTCGTTCCGCGAGACTCCCGTCGTCGAGGTGGCTGACACGGTGGGTGCCGGCGACTCGTTCACGGGTTCGTTCATCGCCTGCATCATCAAGGGCAAGAGCATCGAGGAGGCCCATCGCACAGCCGTCGAGGTCAGCGCCTTCGTCTGCACGCAGAACGGCGCCATGCCCACCCTCCCCGAGAAGTTTCTCTAAACAGCAAAAAAGGAAGTAATCGCGTGATGCGATGAAAAATAGATAATTGGTTTTGGTTAGTTTTGGAGCCGCGGGACACGCCCTGAAAAGCTGTCCTGCGGCCCTTGCTGTGTTTGCAGGTCTCACAACCGATGGGCGAGTTCAAATATTCGTTTGTCATTTATGTCGAAATAGTGAAAGGAGATCCTTGCCAGATGAATTATTTTTGACCCATAGGTCAAATTTGCAGCCGAATTCCAGGCACGGCTGCTCATGCGACCTGGGACGGGGGCGCGGGCAGGCGTGCCGTCAACGACTTGAAACCATCACGAATATGGCAAAAAAATCCGTTCCTGTCCGTTCTTGGTTTTAGTCCACTGATTTACGTTTTTTTACCGAATTTTAGTCCATCCACTTACTTTTTTCACCGAATTTTAGTCCATGGAAAGATTTTTTTTGTATCTTTGCGGTGAAAATTCACAATACGCATAGCCATGGAAGAAGTATCTATCGAGGGATTGTACCGCACGTCGGACAGGCTTGTGGCGCGCACAGCGACCACGTTTCATCGTTATCTCTACGACCAGATAAGCTGGGGGGCATGGATGATTGGCATCAAGGGGGCCCGCGGCGTGGGCAAGACGACCCTCCTGCTGCAGCGCATCAAGGAGGCGTTTGCCGACAGTCCCCAGCAAGCCCTCTATGTCTCGCTTGACAACATGTGGTTCAAGACACACTCGCTCTCCGAGGTGGTGGAGTATCACTATACGCACGGCGGCACCCACATCTTCATCGACGAGGTGCAAAAGTACGCTGGCTGGCAGACGCTGCTCAAGAACATCGCCGACGAATACCCAGACCTGCATGTGGTCTATACCGGGTCGTCGATGCTGAAAATCGACGCCGGCGAGGGGGACCTGTCGCGCCGCCAGCTGGTATATACCCTCCACGGCATGTCGTTCAGGGAGTTCCTGAAGTTCGAGGGCGTCGCCGACCTGCCCGCCTACGCGCTGGAGGACATTCTCGCCAACCATCAGAGGATAGCGGTGGAGGTTGCGTCGCAGGTCCGCGTGCTGGCCTATCTCGACGACTATCTTAAGCACGGCTACTACCCCTTCTACAAGCGCGACACCGACGGCTTTGACTTCAGGCTCCAGGCCGTCATCCGCACCGTGCTCTACGAGGACCTGCCCGCCGTGGAGGACATATCCTACGAGACCATAAGGAAGACCGAGCAGATGCTGATGATCCTGGCGGAGCACGTGCCCCAGACACCCAACATGAACGACCTCTACGGCCAGCTCAACACCAACCGCAACCAGGGCATCAAGATGCTCTACCTCCTGGAGAGGGCGGCCCTGCTCTCCCTGCTCTCCTCCGAGAAGAGGAGCATGAAGCAGCTGGTCAAGCCCGACAAGATTTTCCTCGACAACCCCAACCTGATGTATGCCCTCTCTGGCGACGTGCTGATAGGCACCGTCAGAGAGGTGTTCTTCAACAACCAGCTGGCGGTAGGCAACGAACTCAGCTATCCCCGTCAGGGCGATTTCCTCGTCAATGGCAGGTACCTGTTTGAGGTCGGGGGGCGCAGGAAGAGCTTCGAGCAGATTCGTGACGTGCCCGACAGCTTCCTGGCTGTCGACGGCATCGAGACAGGCCACGGCTCGCGCATTCCCCTCTGGATGTTTGGACTGCTATATTGATTTGTAGGAAAAAAGATTTGGTGCGGTTTGATTTATTTGCAAAAAAAGGCTAACTTTGTGGCTGAATAAGCACAGAGATGGTGAAAATAAGTTTTGACAAGATGTTGCTGATGGCGACCATCGGGCTGGTCTCCGTGATTTTCCTCGCGGCGATGGCACTGATGTTCTGGTCGGCAAAGAGGGAAATCAAGGACGACGACCATGCCGCCCAGGTGCAGAGCCTGCAGAATTTTGCCGTGTATGTGCGCTACTTCATGGACAATGGCATGTCGTTCGAGGAGATGAAGGAGGTGGTCGAGTCACCATGGCGTGGCAGCAAGGATGGAGGCATCTATTACCTCGTCGAGGCTGACAGCGCGAAGATAATCAAGAAGCGACTCAAGAAGGCATACCCCGGAGCCGCCGTCATCAGGCGCCCCATCTCGGACGAGCCGGGAGCGCCAGTGCTGATGAAGTTTCACTCGTCGGCGGAACGCATCGCCCCCCTGCGCCGCACGCAGACCTACGTCCTCTCCTACACCATCATCTTCCTCGTCATACTCATCATCGCCATCCACAGCACCATACGCTACTACACGCGCTCGGAAGTGGAGCTGAAGCGGCGCATCCAGTCCGAACTGCTCATCGCCCAGCGCATCCAGCGCCAGATGCTCCCCTCGGAGTCCGCCGGCACGACGTTCGGCGGCAATGTGGAGGTGGGCGCGATGATACGCCCGGCGAAGGAGATCGGCGGCGACTACTACAACGTGTTCCGACTGGGCCGCCACCTCCACTTCATCATCGCCGACGTCTCAGGCAAGGGCATCCCCGCCGCCCTCTTCATGGCGCGCCTGGCGGACATCTACTCGATGTGCGACCGCTCGGGTAAGACACTGGCGGAGGTGGTGGGCGAGATCAACGCGCGCCTCTGCCACAAGAACACGACATGCATGTTCGCCACTGCCATCATCGGCCGCCTCGAGCTTGAGAGCGGTGTGCTCGAGATATGCCGCGCCGGCCACGAGCAGCCGCTGCTGGTGCCCGCCGGGGGCAAGCCGTCGTTCATGGAGCTGGCGGGCAATCCGCCCCTGGGACTCATGCCCTGCCACGACTACACGATGCTCACCACGCGCCTCGAGCCACACAGCCACCTGCTCCTCTACACCGACGGAGTGAGCGAGGCGGAGAACGCCGCCCACGACCTCTTCGGCCGAGAGCGGCTCATGGAGGCGGCGGTGGCGACGGGAGGGGACACGCCCTCCCAGCAGCTCATCGACGACATCGCGGGCCGCATACGCGCGTTCGCCGAACTCCACGAGCAGAGCGACGACATCACGATGCTCGACATACGCCTCCTGCCCCACGACGGACAGCAGCGCATACGCCTCCGCTGCGAACTCGGCGAACTGGAGCGACTGCTCGCCTTCGCCGACAACCTCGAACTGGACAACAAGGTGACGCTCGCCCTCGAGGAGGCGGTCGTCAACGTGTTCAACTACTCGGGGGCGACGTTCGTCGAGGTGGACGCGGAGCGGCAGGCGGACGCGACCGTGCTCACCGTCACCGATGACGGCACGCCGTTCGACCCCATCGCCTGGCACAACGGCACCTTGGAGCCGCTCATCGACAGCGAGGGCTTCCTCAAGCGAGGCGGCGAGGGCATCAACCTCGTCATCAACCTGATGAGCGAGGTCGCTTACGAGCGCATAGATGACCATAACCAACTGACAATCAAATATAAACCCGAACAATAAACAATCGCTTACCAATATGAAGAACTTTGAAATCATCCGCGACGGCAACAACATCACCCTGTCCGTCTCGGGACGACTCGACACCCTCACGGCAGGCCGTCTCGACAGCGAGACCCAGCAACTGCTCACCTCCCCCGACCAGAGGCTCACCATCGACCTGAGCGAGCTCGGCTACACGAGCAGCAGCGGCCTGCGATGCTTCGTGAGCCTGTTCAACCAGGCGAAGGCGGTGGGTGCCTCGTTCCGCATGACCGGCGTGCAACCCGCCGTGCGCGAAATCTTCGACATCACCTGCGTGTCCAAGATCTTCGGCCTCTAAAGAGCACTGCGCCCCTTGGCACAAGCCTCAGTGACGATGGCTTTTTTGTTTTTCACTGAAGTTTCGCAAGTTTTACTTGCGAAGACTACAGACTACAAAGTACAGACTACAGA
>JABUTZ010000031.1:0-13163 GCA_021443415.1 Bacteroidaceae bacterium
ATACTTTGTGTTCGTTTGTGTTCTTTTAGTGGATAGGGTTCAATGGTTTCTTCCAAACCAGTGCAAAAATACTACGAAATTAGTGTCTTGAAAAATTATGCCATCATATAGATTAGGAGAATTGTTTTGTGGTCCTGGAGGACTCGCGGTGGGGGCACGAAGCGCTTTCGCAAGTAATGGTGTCGAGGACTATTCAATACAGCATGTGTGGGCAACGGACTATGACAAGTCAACTTGTGATACCTATGCTCATAATATATGCAACGACAATCATGAAACAGTTATATGCCATGATATAAGGACGTTGAATTTGGACGTGTTAAGTTCGATTTCGGCGATTGATGGTCTTGCGTTTGGCTTTCCGTGCAATGATTTCTCTCAGGTTGGAGAGCACAGAGGCTTTACGGGAACTTTCGGTCCGTTGTATCAATACGGCGTTGAAATGTTGAAGAAATGTCAGCCTTTATGGTTCTTGGCAGAGAATGTGGGTGGTCTGCAGTCAGCGAATGAGGGAAAAGCGTTTGACACGATTTTATCGGCGATGTATGATGCGGGGTATTCGATTTTTCCGAATCTGTATTCTTTTGACAAGTATGGTGTGCCGCAGGCCAGACAGCGTATAATCATTGTTGGCATAAGAAAGGACTTAGGGCTGAAATTTGAGATTCCGTCGACGGAGCCATACAAAGACATAGACGTATCTTGCAAGAACGCAATCGAAAATCCTCGAATCTCAAAGAACGCTCCGAATAATGAGATAACCCGACAAAGCCAAACTGTGGTGGAGAGGCTAAAATACATTAAGCCAGGCGAGAACGCTTTCACGGCTTCTTTGCCGGAGAACTTGAAACTGCATATTAAAGGCGCTACGATAAGCCAGATATACAAGCGGCTCGACCCAACTCGTCCTGCCTATACGGTGACAGGAAGCGGTGGCGGCGGCACGCACATGTATCATTGGCGAGAAAACAGAGCACTGACAAATAGGGAGCGAGCAAGACTCCAGACATTCCCGGATGACTTTGTGTTCATGGGCAGCAAGGAGGAGGTGCGCAAGCAAATAGGGATGGCTGTGCCATGCGCAGGAGCCAAGGTTATTTTCGAAGCAATTCTGAAAACATTTGCCGGCGTTCCATATCCGTCTGTTGAAAGCAATTTAAAAGACAAAATAAGGGTGTATGAAACTAAATAGGTTCTTTTCGATAAAAACCCGAGACGAGCAAAACGTAAGGGATGTTGCCAACAAAGGTCGCAACATTGTCATTCATCAATTGACGTGCCTCAAGGATGAAATCCAGTTGAATGACAATGTGTTTATTGTCTTTGGCGGCGACAAACCTTCATGGAAGACGGGATTGGTGGCAATCGGTCATGTGACGAGATTGCCGTTTGACTTTGAGTGGAAGACAAGTACCAGTTACAGAAGTTTTAAGATTGCCGTTGACATTGATGTTTTCTTTGACGCAATAGTGAGAAGCGAGTTCCTGCCATATCCGGAGACATACGGCACAATCGGCATATCGCCGATATGTACATGGGAACCCAATCAGGCAATAACCGCAGTCGAGGCGGGTAAGGCTAAGGCAATCGTACAAGCGATATTGGAATTGCGCCCTAACTCGGTCGTTGATATAAAGAATTTGTTGGGAGAGGCGAAATTTGCAGAAATAACATCTTCCGTAAAGCGTTATTTCATAGGAGAGTCGCCACTCAATTCGAAAAACATTGTTCTGCCGTCGAATAGTGATGGATTCACATTCAAACCTGACAGTGGTCGTACGCGCAGACAAACGCCGCCACAGGACTGTACCAATTCGAAGTATCGCCCCTACATCACCGCGATAAAGTCGAAGCCGTTTTTGCTGCTGGCGGGAATTTCGGGAACGGGAAAGAGCCGTATAGTGCGCGAGCTGGCGAGGGCTTGCTGGCCGGAGGGGTCGGAGGAATACCGGGCGAAGAAGCCGAGGAACTTCGAGATGGTGCAGGTGAAACCCAACTGGCACGACTCGTCGGAGCTGATCGGATACGTGAGCCGCATAAACGGAACGCCCGAATATGTGGTGGGCGACTTCCTGAAGTTCGTGGCCAGGGCGTGGGAGAACTGGATGAGCGATGACCGCAAGCCCTACTTCATGTGTCTGGACGAGATGAACCTGGCACCCGTGGAGCAGTACTTCGCCGAATACCTGAGCGTGGTCGAGAGCCGCAAGGTGGGCGACGACGGATACGCAGTGTCCGACCCCATCGTGAAAAGGGACGCGGAAGGAATGGACAGCCTGCTGAAGAAACTGGCGTGGGAGAAGCAGAACCTCAACGACATGTTCGAGCGCGACGGCATCTGCCTGCCGCCAAACCTGATTGTCGTGGGCACGGTGAACATGGACGAGACGACATTCTCGTTCTCGCGCAAGGTGCTGGACCGCGCCATGACGATAGAGATGAACGAGGTGGACCTGCGAGGCGGACTGACCAGCCGCTACGAGGCGATAGGCGAGCAGTCGGTGGCGACGCTGACGGCGACAGCCGTGGAGGGAGTGGACGTCTATGCGGCGAACAAGGACGTGTGCGACCAGTGCATCGACTATTTGGAACGGGTCAACGGCGTGCTCGAGGGAACGCCCTTCAAGGTGGCATACCGTACGCGTAACGAGATGATGCTCTACGTGGTCAACAACCTGCCATACACTAAGGAGGCGGATGGCACGCGACGCTCGCAGAACTACGTGGTGGCGAGGGCGTTGGACGAGATCACGAGCATGAAGATACTCTCGCGCATCGAAGGCGACGAGTCGAAGGTGAGCGGGAAGCTGCTCCAGTCGCTCGGCGACACCATACGCCGCGCGCTGGACGAGATATGCGTGCTCGAGAGGTCCGTGTCTACGGCCAAGCTGGAGGAGATGGAACGCCGTCTGGAGTCGGGCTACACAAGTTTCTGGAGCTGAACGTCGACGCATGGAACTGCTCACCATCCTCCACCGCGACTTCGTCCTGAGCGTCGAGTGCTCGCGCTTCGGGACCGTCTGGGACAGGGCGAGGCGCAACGTGGGCGAGGAGCGGCTCTACTCTACATACACTTGGACGGAGGGCGCGGAGGCGGTGACGCGCACGGACGAGGACGGACGAGAGACGCAACTGGCGAACGGAGGGCGGGGACCCGCAGTCTTCTTTGAGCAGACGGACTATCCAGTATGGGTGGAGTTCAAGGGCAACGTGACCAACGCCGAGTTCGGCTCGATGCTGAGGGCGGACAGCGACAACTTCACGTTCCGCCGCCGCCACCGCATCCTGTCGGGGTTCGTCAACTTCCGCAACGACATCGGACGGAGCGAGATAGTCATCAGCTACGTGGCGGACGGCGAGCGGCGCAGGTTTGCGTTCGCGTTCGACGTGCTGAGTTTCAAGCTCGACTACCACGAGCACTGGCGCAGCATCATCGAGGACATAGAGGCGGAGTACAGCATGCTGTCGCTCGACTACATGCGCCGCACGTTCCACGGGTTCGCACCCGACACAGAGGGCGAGCGGCCCGACGTGGTGTGGTGGAGCATCTTCGAGGCCCACCAGAAGGGCTTCGTCCGGGCGGTGCGCAACATCATCGAGCGTCCGCGCCAGCGACTGCGCGGGGAGGATGCCTTCGTGCGCGCCGACAAGTTGCGGCGCATACCGGCAGGCATCGAGAACGAGCTCGCCGAACACCGGTACGAGGACGCACACCTCTACCGCACGGACCGCCATTCGCACAGCAACGACACGCAGGAGAACCGCTTCCTCAAATACGCCCTCGCGGAGATCGGGCGCAAGTACGACACCCTGCGCGAGCGCATCGAGGCGCAGAGGGAGAAGAGCCTCTCGGACACGATGCGCGAGGACATGGCGCAGACGAGCCGCCAGTTGCTCATGCTGAGGCGCAACCCGTTCTTCCGCACCGTGGGACGCTTCAAGGGCTTCGCCCAGGAGAGCCTCGTGATGCGCAACGCCACGGGTTACGGCGAGGTCTACCGGACATGGAACCTGCTGCGGCGCGCCTTCTCGCTCAACGAGGGCATGTACCGCCTGCAGACCAAGGACATGGCTACGCTCTACGAGATATGGTGCTTCATCGAGGTGAGCCACATCGTCAAGGAGAGGCTCGGGCTCGCCGACGGCGACATCGACCACCGCAACCGCATGGAGATGAACGGACTGTTCACGTGGGAGCTGGGCAGGGGCGAGGACTCGCGCATACTGTTCCGCAAGGACGGCGTCGAACTGGCGGAGCTGGTCTACAACCCGAAGATGTCGGACGAGGAGACGGGATCGATGAGCATCGACAACCTCGTCTCGCCCACCGTGGCGCAGAAGCCGGACATCGTCCTGCGCCTGGTCAAGGACGACATACAGAAGGGCATGCGCATGACCTATCTCTTCGACGCCAAGTACCGCATCGCCTCAAGCGTCGGCGGCGTGGACTGCCCGCCCGACGACGCCATCAACCAGATGCACCGCTACCGCGACGCCATCTTCTACCGGGCGAACGGCGAGGCGGACCTCAAGAAGGAGGTGGTGGGCGGATACATCCTCTTCCCCGGGTCGGGCGAGCCGCTCGACGTGCAGGCGGCCTCGTTCTACCGCAGCATCGGGGAGGTGAACATCGGGGCCTTTCCGCTGCGCCCGAGGGACGAGCGCAACCGCGTGCTGCTGACGGAGTTCATCGGTTCGCTGATAGGCAACAACGGGCAGGCGCTCATCGAATGCTCCATTCCGCAGAAGGGACTCAACTATTTCATCGACGGGGCGGGCACGGACAACGACCTCGCCTTTGTAGGCTATGTGCGCCGTCCGACGGCGAATGACTCGCGGCGGTATGTGGCTTACTACGAGTCGTTTGTGCGCAACGAGCGGCCGACGCTCTATTACTCGGGCCGCCGCATGCGACGCGACAGCGACCTGCGCAGCGTGAAATTCCTGTTCACGAACGTGCCCGGCAATGGCTATTTCCGCGTCAAGCGCATCTATTCCGCCCTGCGAAACGAACTGACGGAGGTGGACGGCGACAACGACCGGAGCATGCGCGTCTGCTTCGAGCTGGGCGACTTCGTGCCGCTCGGCGATGTGAAAATCGACTTCGACTGGGTGGCCTGCGGCGATGACCTCCACGTCCCCGCCGAGGGCATGTTCATTACTCTAAAGCACGTCCGCAGGATGTATGACGAGTACGTCAGGCTGCGCCAGGCAGACGTGAGGGTCTGAGGAATGGTAACCATCAAATGGGTGAAAGTAGGAGTATAGGTCAATTTGCGTGGCATTTCACTTTCCTGAATTTCTGACTTTTGGCATCAGGATTCTCGGGGTTGGTCATCTCTAAATAACCATATTCAATCAAGATTCCGATATATGACTTGATGTTCTTGCTGTGGTAGCTTACACCTGCTCTTGCGAGTATTTCCGCTCTGGTGCGAGGTATGGAGCAGAAATTATCGATGTCCTTTTGCTTATTGGTTAATTTGGGTCGGAGAGTGTCATGTTGACTTTCAAAAGTATCACGTTGAGTACTCTGAGTGTCATGTTCGGGACATTGAGTGTCATGTTCATCTGTCCGAGTGTCATGTTCGGGAAATTCAGTGTCATGTTCATCTGCGCGAGTGCCATGTTCGGGACGAGGAATAGTGATAACAAACTGTTATCGCCTCTCTGATTTGCGCAAGCAGGTCGGCGGTGGCATCGTTGCGGATGATGTGGGTGGCGTGCTGGCGGAGGGCGGAGTCGGGTGTCTGGGCGGCGATGCGGGCTTGAATAGAGGAGCGCGGGGCGTTGTCGCGGCGCATGGCGCGCTCGATGCGCAGGGGCTCGGGGGCGGTGACCAACCAGACTTGGTCGCAGAGGTCGGTGAAACCGGATTCGACGAGGATGGCGGACTCGATGGCTACTGCGGGGGGGAGTGCCATTGGCTTCGCCTCGGCATTGGGGCTTGGCTTCGCCTCGGCAGGGGCAGGAGATTCGTTTGCCTTTGGCTGCGCCTCGGCATTGGCTTCTGGGTTGGGCTGGGTTTCTGTGCCGGGATTTGCCATTGGCTTCGCCTTGGCATTGGTTTGCTGTTCCTCGAGCCAGGCCTCGAAGCGGCGGCGGACGGCGGGGTGGACGATGGCGTTGACCTCGGGGGCGCGGCGCCGGCGGAAGATGAGGTCGGCGAGGAGGGGGCGGTCGAGGGTGCCGTCGGGGAGGTAGATGGCGGGGCCGAACGCGGCGATGAGGGAGGAGCGGACGGCGGGGTCGTCGGTCATGAGGCGCTTGGCCTCGGTGTCGCAGTCGAAGACGGGGACGGCGAACTCGGTGGCGAGGAGGCGCGCGACGTAGCTCTTGCCGCTGCCTATGCCTCCGGTGATGCCTATTGTCGTCATGATGCTCTGTTAATATGCTTGATTGGGTGCTGTCGGCATGGGGGATGAATGCATGCTGTGGTCACGTCGCCTGTCGGCATGGGGGATGAATGCGCCTGAAGGCTCAGTTGATTTGCTCGATGAGGAAGTCGACCTCGGTCTTGGAGAGGGTGGCGTTGCTCACTCCCAGGGGCAATGTCTTGAGGCGCAGGCGGCAGTGGTTGGTGCGCAGGAGCTCCTCGTAGCTGACGGTGATGGCGAACATGTCGGCGGTGACGGCGTTGTAGTTGGCCATGCCGACGCGGAACTTGACGCTCACCTTGGTGGGGAAGGTGCGCAACTGCTTGTCGGCGGGGAAGTTGATGCCCGTGATGGGCACCTCGACGGTCTTCTCGGTGTAGGAGTCGATGTGGATGTCGGTGCGCACCACCTCGGGGACGCAGCGCACGCCCCTCGAACTCGCCATCTGCGCGTGGACGGTGAGGTCGCTGTTGAGGCCGCGAAGGGTGAGCGGCAGGGTGGGAGCATGCGTCATGGTGTCGAGGACAGCCATGGGCGCATAGACGGTGACGCTGTCGGGCGTGGTGCGGATGCTGTGCACGTAGGTGTGGTGGGTCGACTCGATGACGCCGCAGACCACGACGGGCAGGCGGCGCGACACGCCGCGGTTGTAGCTGAAGCTGATGGTGTCGCCGATGATGCGCTGGACGCTCGAGTTGGGCGGCAGGTAGGACTGCAGCTTCTTGACGAGCTGAGAGGTGGCGATGTGCACCGTCCCGACGGGCACCGAGGTGTTGTAGTCATCGAAGGAGATGGCCACGGGAGGCGGGTCGGTGGTGAGGTAGTGGGACAGAACGGTGCTGCCGCGGTCGTTGACCTTGACGATGAGCTCGGGCGGCAGCGTGTCGGTGATGACCACGCCCTTGGGCACGTTGGTGAGGACGAGCGGCACGGGAATGTCGATGTTGTAGTTGTCGTGGAGGACCTGCATGAACCACGCTGTCGCCGAGAGGACGACAAAGAAGGCGAAGATCATCGCCTCGCGCGTGGTCCGGGAGGAGAGGACGGCGCGCATGCGTGTCAGCACATCGTTGGGTCGCATCGCTACGTGTCTGTGGGCTTACTTCTGCTCGGTGGGCTCGTTGTTGTAGAGGGTGCTGCGGAAGACGCTGATGACCACGCCCTTGGCGATCTCCACCTGGACGGTGTTCAGCACCTCGTTGAAGCCGACCACCTTGCCGATGATGCCGCCCTGGGTGTAGACCTGCGAGCCGATGGCGAGGCTGTCCTGGAATTTCTTGATCTCCTTCTGCTTCTTCTGCTGGGGACGAATCATGAAGAACCACATGATGGCGAAGATGGCCACCATCATGATGATGAACGACATGCCGCTCTGTCCGCCCGCGGCGGCCTGGAGGGTGATGAAAAGTGGGTTCATAGTGTTGTGATGTTATTTGTTGTTTGTTGTTTTCGTCGTGCTCGCATCCTTGGCGGTGAGCCCGCGCTCGCGCAGGGTGCGCGCCATGGCGTCGAGCATGCCGTTGATGTAGCGTCCGCTCTGGGGCGTGCTGTAGGTCTTGGCTATCTCGATGTACTCGTTGATGGTGACGCGCAGCGGGATGTCGGGGCAGTTGCATATCTCGGCGAGGGCGACGAGCATGATGACGCTGTCCATGCGGGCGATGCGCTCCATGTCCCAGCCCGGCTGGAGGTGGGCGGCGATGATGTCTGCGTACGCCGCCTCGCCCTTGACGGCGGAGAGGAGCAGCGTGCGGGCGAACTCGCGGTCGGCGGAGTCCCTGTACTGCGCGAGCAGGGGTTGCGCCTCGCCGTTGGCCTCGCGGAACGACTGGATGGTGCGCAGGGCGAAGGAGTCGACGATGAACTTGTCGTCGTTCCAGAAGAGGCCCCGGTCCTCGAGGACGGAGTCGATGAAGTCGTTGTTGCAGACGCAGTCGACGTAGAGGTCGTACCACACCTGGCGGTGGTCCTTGTAGGTGGGCGAGGGCAGGGCCATGTACGCCTGGTAGTAGTCGCTGGCGAGCACCTTCTGGTAGGTGCGCATGAGATACTGCTCGTGGTCCATCCATGTCCACTTCTCGTTGGCGCAGTAGGCGCGGAGCCGCTCGTTGTCCTCGAGCTGGCGGATGAACGCCCCGTCGATGAAGCGGCGCGAGGGCTCGTCGCCCAGCCCCACGCGGTGCCAGCGCTGGATGCCCGCCTCCACCTGCTTCTCCGCCACGCGGCGCAGGTCGACGAGGAACTTCAGGAGGTAATGGTACAAATCGTATGACTGCTGCAGACTCTTCTCCAATTCCTCCCAAACCTTGTCGGAATCGGCAAACGCATTAAAGTGGGCGCCATAGACTATCTGCACCACTTTAAGTCGAATCAGTTCGCGGTTTATCATAGAACGTGTTGTGATTTTGCAGTGCAAAGTTACTACTTTTTTTGCATTTGACCAAGCCGCAGGCCACAAAAAAGCGGAAACGCCCCCGATGAGGGGACGTTTCCTTGAGATATTTGCCACGGAGCCACAAAGGTAACCCTTTATTCTTTATTCTCTATTCTTTATTCTTTGTCGCCTTCGTCCACAATCAGGTCGAGCTTCTTCGCCGCCCACGAGAGCGTCATGCCCTGGACGATGAGCGAGATGATGGTGACGAAGAAGACGATGGTGAAGATGTGGTCGCCCACGTCGACGCCGTTGACCCAGGGGTAGATGGCGAAGATGATGGGCACGGCACCGCGCAGTCCCACCCACGAGACGAACAGGCGGCTCCTGAGGCAGAGCTTGCGGAAGGGGAGGAGCGAGACGAGCACGCTCACGGGACGGCCCACGAACATCATGAACAGGCCGACGGCGATGGCCACGGGAGCCACCTCGAGCATCATGCTCGGCTTGACGAGCAGGCCAAGGATGATGAACATGTAGATCTGCATGAACCACGTGGCGACGCCCAGAAAATGGCTGATCTCGTCGCGGTTGACGAAATGGCGGTTGCCTAAGATGATGCCGGCGAAATAGACGGCGAGGTAGCCGTTGCCCTTGCAGAGGTCGGTGAACGAGAACGTGGCGAGGACGATGCTGACAAGCATGATGGGGTAGAGGGCGATGTTGCTCACGTGCATGCGATTGAGGACGTAGGCGGCCCCGCGTCCGCTGAGCCAGCCCATGCCGATGCCCATGACTATCTGCCAGACGAACTTGCCGACGACGGCGCCCCACGAGACGCCCTCGGAGCCGTTGCTGCCCACGATGATGTCGATGAGCAGGATGGTGAGCATGAACGCCATCGGGTCGTTGGAGCCGCTCTCGAGCTCGAGCATCGGGCCGAGGTTGTGCTTGAGGTGGATGTTGCGCTCGCGCAGGATGGCGAAGACGGACGCCGAGTCGGTCGACGACATCGTCGCGGCGAGCAGGAGCGAGGTGAGGACGGCGCCCTCGACGCAACCGGTTATCCACCAGATGAAGTAGCCCGTCAGGATGGTGGTCAGCAGCACGCCGAGCGTAGAGAGGGCGAGGCCAGGGGCGACGACGGCGCGTATGGACTCGAAGCGCGTGTCCATGCCTCCCGAGAAGAGGATGATGCTCAGCGCAACGGCGCCGATGTCCTGGGCGGCGTTGGGGTTGTCGAACTCGATGCCGAAGCCCTCGGAGCCGAACAGCATGCCGATGCCGAGGAAGAGGACGAGGGTGGGGATGCCGAAGCGAGTGCCCAGCTTAGTGACCATGATGCTGATGAACAGCAGGACGGCGAGCATCAGCAGGTAGCCGTCCCAGGAGTGAAGGAGGTCCATCATAGGCTATTTACTATTTGACGATTTACAATTTACAATTTATCGCTGGCGGATTTTTTTAACGCAGATTGACGCAGATGTGTTTTCACGCCATCTCCTTCTCCATGATGAGCAGGGTGTCGCCGGCGCGGAGGGGGAGGCTGCCGTTGGGCATGACATACTGCTCGCCGCGGCGGATCATGATGACGAGCGAGGTGGAGGGGAGCTGCATGGCGATGAGGTTGGGCGCGTCGGCGACGTCCTCGTCGGTGAGCGTGCGCTCGGTGAGCGACGCCTTCAGCTCGTCGGGAATCTCCACGCCGAAGTTCTCGTTCTTGTCCTCGAACGGCAGCGAGAGGTCGAGCCAGTTGGCGACGGCCGAGAGGCTCATGCCCTGGATGATGAGCGAGAGGAGGGTGATGAAGAACACGATGTTGAACATGTACTGGCAACCCTCGACATTGGCCATCACGGGATAGGTGGCGAAGATGATGGGGGCGGCGCCGCGCAGGCCCACCCACGAGACGAACAGGCGGCTCTTGAACGTGACATGGCGGAAGGGCAGCAGCGAGACGAACACGCTGAGCGGACGCGCCACGAACATCATGAACAGTCCGATGAGGACGGACACGAGGGCCATGTCGAGCATCTCGCTCGGGTTGACGAGCAAGCCCAGCGTCAGGAACATCCAGATCTGCATCAGCCACGCCAGCACCTCGGTGAAGTTGTCAATCTCCTTGCGGCGCTCGATGGTGCGGTTGCCCATGATGATGCCCGCGAGGTAGACGGAGAGGAAGCTGTTGCCCTCGCACATGGCCGTGAGCGCAAACGTGAAGAAGATGAGGCTGAGCAGCATGATGGGGTAGAGGGCGGGGTTGGCGACCTTCATGCGGTTGATGACGAAGGCGCAGAGGCGACCGCACGCCCAGCCCAGACCGGCTCCGATGGCGAACTGCTTGAGGAACTGGACGGCGATGGCGTCCCAGGTCATGCCCGAGCTGGCGCTCATGGCGACATCGATGAGCACGATGGTGAGCATGTACGCCATCGGGTCGTTGGAGCCGCTCTCGAGCTCGAGCATCGGACGCAGGTTGTGCTTGAGGTTCATGCGCTTCTCGCGCAGGATGGCGAAGACGGACGCCGAGTCGGTCGACGACATCGTGGCGGCGAGCAGGAGCGAGGCGATGAGCGGGAAGTGGATGTTGCTCCACTCCATGCCCGAGAGCCACCAGATGAAGAAGCCCGTGGCGAAGCTCGTCAGCAGCACGCCGACGGTCGAGAGCGACACGCCCTGCCACATGACGGGCTGTATCTCCTTGATGCGAGTCTCCATGCCGCCCGAGAAGAGGATGATAGCCAGGGCCACCGAACCCAGATCCTGGGTGTAGGCATAGTCGGAGAACTCGATGCCGAGTCCCTCGGAGCCGAAGAGGATGCCGACGATCAGGAAGAGGAACAAGGTGGGCATGCCGTAGCGCGTGCCCATCTTGGTGACCAGTATGCTTACAAAGATGGTGATGGCGAACGCCATCATCAGGCTATTCAGAGAGATTAGTTCCATTCGTTTGCGGAAGTTATGCGCCTTGCGGCGCTGGGAGTTAATGAATGGGAGTTATGCCTGCCTTGCGGCAGGCTGGGAGTTAACGATAGTATTTCTTAGTATCCGCCGCCGAGCGAGAGGTAGAGCTTTACCACGCCGAGCATCTCCTCGAGACGGTCGTTGATGAGGGTGCGCTCCTTGGCGATGAGGTTGGACTCGGCGGTCAGCACGTCGAGGTAGGTGGCCTCGCCGTTGAACATCAGCGTGCGGCTGTAGTCGACAGCCTTGCGGTAGTCCTCGACCTGCTTGACGCGCACGAGGAAGTTGCTGTGGCCGGTCTCGCACTGCGACATGGCGAGCACCACGTCGTTGCTGGCGTCGATGAGCTTCTGCTGGAACGCTATCTTCGCCTGCTCGTACTTGGCCTTGGCGATCTTGTGCTCGGCGATGACCTTGCCGCGGGCGAAGATGGGCTGCGTCAGGCCGCCTATGAACGAGGCGATCCACTGGCCCGTGTAGGCTCCCTCGGCGGTGATCTTGAACTTGGGGAAGAAGTTCGAGCGCGCGTAGTTGACGTTGTAGTAGTAGAGCTCGAGGTTGCGCTCCGCCTGACGCACGTCGGGGCGGTTGGCGAGGAGCTGGGCGCTCAGGCCCGTGCGGAGGACGGACGACGAGGGGCAGCTGATGAGGCTGCCGCGCTCGATGGCGTGGGGAGCCTCGCCCATGAGGGCGCAGGTGGCTACCTCAAGAGACTTGATGTTGTGCTCGATGGTGGTCAGCTCGGCCTCGAAGTCGTAGCTCTGGCCGCGGAACTGAACCACCGCAAGGGCGTTCGTCTCGCCGTTCTTCATCAGTTCCTCTGACGAGCGCACGAGGTCCTTCCACACCTGGATGGCGTTCTCGACCACCCTCTTCTGCTCGTCGAGGGCGATGAGCTGGTAGTAGTTGCTTGCCATCGTGGCCATGAGGCGGGCGGAGACGGCCTGGCGCAGGTCCTGCTCGAATTCGACGGTGGCCTTGGCCATGCGCTTCTGGTTGAGCAGTCCGCCGAAGACGTCAATCTCCCAGTCAAGGGCGACGGGGATGGAGTAGCTCCAGCCGCTGGTGCCTTTGGAGTCGTAGTTGTAGCCGCCGTTGGGGTTGAGGCTGAGCGAGGGCAGGAACGCCAGCTTGCTCGCCTTGTGGCTTGCCTGGGCCTGTGCGATCGCCCACTCCTGGGTCTTCACGTCCGAGTTGGTGGCCATGGCCCGCTCGATGAGGTTCTGCAGGTGCTGGTCGGCATAGAGCTCGCGCCAGTTCACCTGCGCCATCGTTCCTCCGTCGGCTTCGGCGAGGGCCTGGCCGTAGAGGTTGTCCGTCTTGATGTCAGTCGGACGCTCATACTTCTTGTAGATCGAGCAAGAGCTGAACGTCAGCGCGACGACGACGGAATATATAAGAAATTTTTTCATTATTGTTGTTTTTGTTGAATGTGCCTGCGGCACGTT
>JABUTZ010000031.1:13219-22660 GCA_021443415.1 Bacteroidaceae bacterium
CGCAGCTCCTCGGGCAGCGTGAGCTCGCCGGCCTTGATGAGGCGTTCGATCTCGGCGTTGATGAGCTCGTCGTCGGTGGCCTCCCACTGGATCTTCTTCACCTTCTCCTGGATAGACTGGAAGAAGATGAACATCGAGGGCACGAAGAAGAGGAGCGAGAGCGTGCCGAAGGTGGCTCCGCCCACGGTGGCTGCACCGATGGTGATGTTGCCGTTGGCTCCCTGGCCCGTGGCGAAGATCATCGGGATCATACCGAAGATCATCGTCAGCACGGTCATCAGCACGGGGCGCAGACGCATCTTGGCGGCGAAGAGGGCGGCCTGGCTGAGCGTCATGCCCGCCTTGCGGCACTGGGTGGCGTACTCGGTGAGCAGGATGGCTGTCTTGGCGAGCAGGCCGATGAGCATGATGAGCGCCACCTGGAGGTAGATGTCGTTCTGCATGTTCCAGAGCGGGTTCTGGGCGAAGACGAAGGTGCCCGAGAGGCCCACGGGCACGCTGAG
Source organism: Bacteroidaceae bacterium (assembly GCA_021443415.1). Lineage (GTDB taxonomy): Bacteria > Bacteroidota > Bacteroidia > Bacteroidales > Bacteroidaceae > Physcousia. Next base: position 13,723 of record JABUTZ010000031.1, read on the forward strand.
CAGCACGGCGAGAGGGATGAACAGCGACTCGTAGAGGGCCGCCATGACGAGGTAGACGAAGAGGATGCAGATGGCGAGCACCATGCCCAGCTTGCCCGTGCCCTGCTCGTTCTCCTCGCGCGTCATGCCCGAGTAGTCAACCTTGTAGCCCGCAGGCAGGTTGGCGACCTCCTCGTTGATGGCCTTGATGACGTCGCCCGAAGAGTAGCCCGAGGCGGGAGTGGCGTTGACCGAGATGGCTGTGTAGAGGTTGAAGCGCTTCAGCTCCATGGGCTCGTACACCTTCTTCATGGTGATGAACTGGCTCACGGGAGCCATCTCGCCATTGTCCAGTCGCACGTAGATGTTGTTGAGCGCATCCTCGTTGGCTGTCGTGCTCGGGTCGGCCTGGACGGTGACGCGGTAAACCTTCGAGAAGCGGTTGAAGTTAGACGCGTAGGCGCCGCCGAAGTAGGTGCCGATGACGCTCAGCACCTCCGACGGATTGACTCCGCGGCGCTGGCACGCCTCGGCGTTGATGTCGACGGTGTACTGCGGATAGTCGGTGCGGTAGGTGCAGAACGCGGCGGCGAACTCGGGACGGCTGTTCAGCTTCTCGCAGAAAGCCTGGTTGACCTGAGCGAACTCGTTGATGTCGCGGTCGCCAGTGTCCTGGAGCCAGAAGTCGACCGTGTTGCCCGTTCCGTAACCGTCGATCATAGGCGGTGTCATGGCGAACACCTGCGCCGCCTTGATGTTCTTGGTCGCCTCGGGGATAGAGATGTAGGCCACGTAAGGGGCTGACGAGGTCAGGTCACCGCGCTCATCCCAGGGCTTGAGCTTGACGAAGATAAGGCCGTTGTTGTTGCTCACGCCCGAGAGCAGGCTCTGGCCGGCGGCGACGAAGGTCTCGCCCACGGCGGGGATGGTGTGGAGGGCGGCCTCCACCTCGCGCAGGGTCTCCGAGGTCTGGCGCAGGCTCGTGCCCACGGGGCAGGCCACCTCGACGTAGATGGAGCCCTTGTCCTCCTCGGGCACCATGCCGCTCTTGGTGACGCTGACAAGGTAGAAGAGCAGGGCGCAGCCGCATGCCACGCAGATGCCCACCACGGCCTTGTGGTTGATGAAGAACTTGGCCTTGCCTATATATTTGTTATATACGGCATCATAGGATGTGCGGTATACCTTGCGCACCCACTTCATGAATCCTCCCTCGCTTGCCAGGTCAATGGGCTTCATGAGGAGGGCGGCGAGAGCGGGCGAGAGGGTCATGGCATTGATGGTCGAGATGCAGACTGCCACGGCCATGGTCAGACCGAACTGGCGGTAGAAGATACCGTTGGTGCCGGGCATGAAGCTCACGGGAATGAACACCACGGCAAACACAAGGCTGGTGGTGATCAAGGCGCTCGAGATGCTCTGGATGGCGGCTTTCGCGGCCTTCGCACTGTCGCTGAAACCAGTCTCGAAACGTTCCTGGACGGCCTCGACGACGCAGATGCTGTCGTCGACCACCGTACCGATTACGAGCACGAGCGAGAAGAGCGTCAGCAGGTTGAGAGTGAAGCCTGCCACCATGAGGAAGGCGAACGTACCGATGAGCGACACGAAGATGCTGACCAACGGAATGAGCGTGGCGCGCCAGTCCTGGAGGAAGACGAACACCACGAGGATCACGAGGATGATGGCGATGACGAGCGTCTCGACCACATTGTCCACGGCGGCGTAGAGGAAGTCGTTGCCGTTCTCGATGTCGACGAGCTCGACACCGGCGGGCAGCTGAAGCTCCTCCTTGAAGTACTTCGTGATGTCGTTGTTGATCTGGGTGGCGTTGCTGCCTGCCGTCTGGTAGACGATGGCGCCCGAGCCGGCCTTGCCGTTGACGTAGGTGTCCCAGATGTATTCCTCCTGGCCGAGCTCGATGGTGGCGACGTCGCGCACGCGGAGCACGCCGCCGTTGGGCAGGGTCTTGATGACCATCTCGCCGAACTCCTCCTCATGGACGCGGCGGCCCTTGTACTTGAGGATATACTGGAACGAGCTGGTCGAGTTGGCGCCCACGGTGCCGAGCGGGGCCTCGATGTTCTGGTCGCCGAGGACGGCGATGATGTCGTTGGGCACGAGCCCGTACTGGTGCATCTTCATCGGGTCGAGCCAAATGCGCATGCCGAACTTGTTCGACAGCACGTCGACCTTGCCCACACCGTTGATGCGCTGGATGGCGGGACGCACGGTGTTGTGCATGAAGTTGCCGAGGAACTTCGAGTCGTAGCGTCCGTCGGGGCTGTTGATGGCGAAGATGCGGAGCATAGAGGGCTGCTGCTTCTCGGCGGCGACACCGATGCGCGTCACCTCGGCGGGCAGCAGGCTCTGCACCTTGGCCACGCGGTTCTGCACGTTGACGGCCGCCATGTCGGCGTTGGCTCCCTGCTTGAAGAACACGCGGATGTCGATGACACCCGTGTTTGAGGCCGACGACTGGATGTAGAGCATGTCCTCCACACCGTTGACGGCCTCCTCGATGGGCATGATGACCGACTTGCGGATGGCGTCGGCGCTCGCACCGGGATAGGATGTGCTGATGGCGATGGTGGGCGGAGCGATGTCGGGATACTTCTCAATGGGAAGACCCATCATGCTGATCAGTCCTATCACCACGATAAATACGCTTATCACGCACGACAGCACTGGTCTGTCGATAAATTTAGTTAGATTCATTGCTTATTCTTTTTTTTATGGGAGTTAGCGGGAGTTAGCGGGAGTTAGCGGGAGTTAACTCGCTTTCGCTCGTGGAGTTTATGGAATCACTCGCTTTCGCTCGTGGAGTTATCGGGAGCATTTTTCCGTTAACTCCCAGCGCCGCAAGGCGCATAACTTCCATTCATTTACTCCCAGCGCCGCAAGGCGCATAACTCCCTGTCAATTATTGAATCTCTTCTCCTTCCATTACGTTGCCGGCACCTTCGGCGATGATGGTGTCGCCGGCCTTCAGGCCCTCGAGCACGATGAAGCTCTGGTTGTCGTCGGTGGGCATGACCTTGATGGGAGCGGCCTTTGCCTTGCCGTCGACGACGAGGTAGGCGAAGGTCTGGTCGAGCATCGAGTAGGTGGCCACCTGCGGGATAACAATCGCGTTCTCAACCTCGTAGGGGATGACAATCTCGCCGGCACCGCCGCTGCGGAGCACGCCGTTGGGGTTGGGGAACGTGGCGCGCACGCCCATCGTACCCGTGGCGCTGTTGATGACACCCGAGATGCTCTCGATCACGCCCTCCTCCGAGTACATGGTGCCCGTCGAGGTGCGCAGCTGCACCTTGGGCAGCATCTTGAGGATGTCGTTGATCTTCTGCACGCTGTCGTTGCTCTCGAGGAACTGGAGCATGTCGCGCTCGGTCATCGACATGAGGGCGACGATGTTGGTGTTGTTGCTCACGGTCGTGAGGGGGGTCACGATGCTGGGGCTAACGAGGGCACCGACGCGGTAGGGGATGTCGCCCACGATGCCGTCGCAGGGGGCTGTCACCACGGTGAACGACAGCGTCTGCTTGGCGTTGGTCACGCGGGCCTCAGCCTGCTGGATGCAGGCGATGGCGGTGGCGTACTCGTTCTCGGCCTTCTTCACCTGGATAGCCGACACGATGTCCTTGGAGTTCAGGTCGCGCTTGCTCTCCATCTCCATCTTCGCCGTGGCGGCACGGGCCTTTGCCACCTGCACCTCGGCCTCCGCCATGCGCAGCTCAGCCTGCGAGGGCACCTGGTTGATGACGAACAGCGTCTGGCCCTTGTGCACCTGCTGGCCCTGCTTCACCTTGATTTCCATCAGTGTGCCGCTTGCCTGCGGGATGATCTCCACGTCCTGCTGACCGCGCAGACTGCAGCTGAAACTGTAGTGCGTGGTGACGTGCTGTGTTGTGACTTTCAGCGTTTTAAACTGAGCTTTCTCTTGCTTCACCTCGGGCATGCATGACACAAGCAGAGGCATGGCGAGTGCCGCCAAAATAAGTTTTTTCATTGCTTTTATTGTGAATTGATTATTACGTTATGCACAAAATGCGGCGCAAAGTTACGAATAATTTCTCACATAAAGCCTCTTATTTTCACAGAATTGTCCAAAATGTGCAAAAATCCCCCCTTTTTTACTCTCTACTCTCTACACTCTACTCTCTACTCTCTACTCTCTACACTCTACACTCTACACTCTACACTCTACACTCTACACTCTACACTCTACACTCTGTCCCTTATGGCTTCCGCCACGGTGTAGGCTGTGGTCCAGGCGGCCTGGAGGTTGAAGCCGCCTGTGATGCCGTCGATGTCGAGCACCTCGCCGGCGAAGAAGAGGTTGGGGGTGCGCTTGGACTCCAAGGTGTCGCGGTCGACATCGTCTATGCTCACGCCGCCGCAGGTGACGAACTCCTCCTTGTGGTGGCAGCGTCCGGCGATGGAGTAGGGGTCGGCGGTGAGCAGTTCGGTGAGGCGGTTGATGTCCTTCCTGCTCGCCTCGGCGCACCGCTTGTCCGCCACCGACGCTTTCCGCAGCAGGTATTCCCACAGGCGCGAGGGGAGTCCGAAGGGCCGTATGTTGGCCATCTGCTTCTGGGCGTTCTCACCCAGGCAGGCGACCAGCGCCCCGCGCACCTCCTCGGCGTTCGTCTCGCCCACCCAGTTGACAATCAGAGGCAAGCGGTATTCGTTATCTGCGAGCATGCGAGCCGCATAGCTCGACAGGCGGAGGATGGCGGGACCGCTCATGCCCCAGTGGGTGACGAGGAGGGCACCCTGCGCACGCATCTTGGTGCCGGGGATGCTCACGATGCAGTCTTCCACCACCGTGCCCATCAGGCGTTGCAGCGCCTCGTCGTGGATGTTGAACGTGAAGAGCGAGGGCACGCAGCCGTTGCGCCGCGGCGTACCGCCGATGGTCACCGCCACAAAGTCGGCATCGGCGAAACAAGGATGGTCGGAAGCTTCACCATCAAGCAACGCATTGACATCTATTTCGCAGTCCGTCCGTATCCTCACGCCCAGCCGCCTTGCCTCGCCCACGAGGCAGTCGATGATGGCGTGGCTGTCCTGCGCCTGCGGGAAGACGCACTGGTCTTCCTGGACGGTAAGCGGCACGCCATGCCTCTCGAACCACTCGTAGGTCTCCTTGGGCCCGAAACGGCGGAAGAGCCGCTTCAGGAGCGACGCCCCGCGGGGGTAGGCCTGACGCAGGTCGCCGATCTCCTCGAACGTGTTCGTGCAGTTGCACCGTCCGCCGCCCGACACCTCCACCTTGGCCAGCACCTTGCGCCGCCTCTCGCAGATGGTCACCTCCAGCGTAGGCACCATCCGCTTCACGTTGACAGCCAGGAAAAAGCCCGCCGCCCCACCACCTATGATGGTGAGCCGCGGGCCTTTGGTCGATTGTTGAGGCATACCCTCTATCGTTTTTACTCTTTAATTTTTACACTCTACACTCTACACTCTACGCTCTACACTCTACACTCTACACTCTACACTCTACACTCTATCGCACGCGATATGTCTTGTCCTCCGCCGTGCGGATATAGACCGTGCCCTGCTTGGCAAACTTGATGGTCTGCTTCGTGTTGCCCTTGACAGCACCGATGCCGTCCACGGCGGGGTCGATGGTGACGGTGTTCGAGAAGATGCTCTCGCCCTGGTCGTAGAGGGCGGTCACGTTGTAGGTGGCGGGGGCGCGGAAGTCGAACGTCGTGTCGGTGAACATCGGTTCGGCGAGAGGTTCGGGGGTGATCAGCTCGCCGTTGCGGTAGACGTTGTAGCCCCAGAACTCGACGGGACTGGGCATGGGCGAGAACGTGATGTCATCAATCATCAGTCCGTACTGCGCCTTCGAGACGCAGCGGATGGCGGCGTAGCGGGCACCCTCGGGCAGGGTGAAGCGGAACGCCGTCCACGTGTCGTAGCTCGACACCGAGATGGGGCTGGCGCCCGAGACCTTCTCGAAGCGGCTCACGTCGTCGGGCACGCTGCGCGAGATCCACACCTCGAACTGCTCGTCGAGCAGGTAGGGGTAGAACGCCTTGGCGTAGAACGAGATGGTCTGCTCCTCGCCCGAGAGCTGGGGAGAGACGAGCCAGTCGTCGTTGCCCGTAGCCGCCGTGCTCTCGAACGAGATGAACGCCTGCGAACCCGAGTGGGCGGTGGCGTAGCCCTCCATGCCCGCACGGTTGACGTTGAAGGCGATCCATGCCTGCGGCTCGCCCGAGTTGGGCCATTCGAGCACCGTCACGCCGTCGAGCGAGGTCTGCGCCGTCTTGGCTCCGTCCACGTCGATGGTCGTCCAGCCGTTCATGTTCTGGATGGCGAACGGAGTGACTGTCTCGCAGTCCTCGGTGACAAACTCCTGGCGCGGATACTTCGTGTTGTCGCTCCAGGTGAGGTCCACGCGTCCGGCGCTCTTCGAACCCACGCCCGTGAGGTCGACGACCACGGGCAGCATGGGAGCGATCAGCTCGACACTCGTCGTGACCGTGTTGTTGGCGTCCGAACCGTCGGTGGCGCAGGCGATGGTGCCGGTCAGCGTCAGCGAGCCGAGCTGTGAGCCAAGGGCGGGGGTGAAGTGGAAGACCACGGGTACCATGTCGCCCGCGGCGATGGTCTCGACTGTCTGCGTGCCGAGGGCCTCGTTGCCGGCGGTCATCGACACGCTCACGTCGCTCACGTCCATGCCGCCCACGTTGCGCACGTAGAGCGTGTAGGCATTGTCCTGACCGATGACGCACTCGTTGTTGCCCGCGATGCGCTCGGCCTTGACCTCGTATGAGGCGCGGTCGCCCGTCACGCTGATGTTGTCGATATGGATGGAGGCATCGTATGAGTTTGTGTAGCCGCGGAAGGCCAGCTGCAGGTGGTCGCTCCCGGCGTAGGGCGCGGGGATGTCCATCTCCACCTTCTCCCAACCGCTCGTGGCTGAGTAAAGGCTGATGACATTGGTCAGCATCACCGCACCCGTCTCGGGCGTATAGACACCGGCTTGCAGGGTGGCGGGCTTGCCGTCGTAGGCGGTGCCACGGTATACGTGGAAGGTCAGGCGCGGAGAACTGTAGTTGGACACGTCGATGCGCGGCGAGAGGAAGTCGGCCTGTCCCTGCTGGTAGGTGCGCGAGGTGGCGAAGGTGGCGAGTCCGTAGTCGCCGTCCTGAGCCTGCGTGTAAGGGTCGTAGCCCGTCGAGGCGATGCCCCAGAAGCCACCCTGGTACTGCATGTTGGCCATGCTCCAGGTCTGCGTCTGGAACTGCTGCGAGGCGAACGACTCGGCGAACGGCAGGTCGTAGGAGCGTCCGAGGAGCGTCTCCTCCGACTGCGCCTCGGCGCCCTTGCCGCCGTCCGTCTCGGGCACGATGATATACGACATGTAGGCCTGCTGCTCGCCCTCGAGGGCGTCGGTCAGCGTGCGGTCGGTGAACTCCGTGCCCTTGACGTTCTGGGCGATCATCTTCTTCGTCACGCCCACCATGCGGTAGATGGTGTAGGTGATGTCATCGAGGTCGATGAGATGGCCCGCGGTGCCGATGGGACTCTGGTTCCACGTGATGTCGGCGATGGTGTATGAGTTCTTGCCCGTGACCTCGATGCCGGTCACTGCGGCGGGGATGTCGTTGCGCGTGTCGGTGATGGCGTAAGCCTCCATGCCGCGTCCGGCGGCGGTCGTGGCGCTCACGGCGATGGTAATCTGCCCCGTCACCGAGGGCTCGATGGTCACCTCGTAGGTCTCGCCCGGCGTGGGGGCGCTGATGGTGGCGAGCGGTGTGCGTTCGTTGCCGGCCTGGAAGACATCGATGGTCTTCAGCGCGGTCAGCGCGTCGCCCTTGACCGTCGTGGTGGGAGCCGTGAAGCGCACGCGGAGCTTGCCCGTGGCGATGCGCGAAGCCTCCACGCCCGTGGGAGCCGCGGGCACGTCGGTCGAGGCGTATTCCTCAATGAGCATGTTGTCGAGGTAGAGGTGGTCGTAGCCTCCGTCCTTGACGATGTCCGAGAGGTTGTGGAACGCCAGGCGGCAGTCGCCCTCCTTGGGTGTGAAGAGGCAGTAGGCGAAGCCCAGCGTCTTGTTGGTCAGGTAGTCATCGAGCACGGTCGCCGTCGTGTCGGCCACCGTGTTGCCCTTGGCGAGGTGGATCTGCAGGTGGTTGCGCGAACCGTTGTCGAGGTAGCCGCTCGCCTGGAACTGCAGGCGATAGACTTTCTTGGGGTCGAGGGCGAGGGTGGGGGTGAAGAGGTAGTCGTCGGCCGAGTGCTTGGTGTCGGTGTAGTACATCACCGCCTGGTACTCGGAGTCGTAGAACCACATGTTGCCCAGCTCGGCGTCGCCGTCGCCGTTGTTGTCCACCTGCGAGAACGACATCCAGTCAGAGTAGGTCGAGAATGTCTGGATATATGGAATGGCGTGGGGCGTGCCTAAGGTGCATATCTGCGAGTAGGCGGACTCCGACTTCACGCCGTTGAGCACAGCCTCTATCTGGTACTGCGTGACTCCCATCGCGCGGTCGAGCACGTCGGTGTATTCGCACGAGGTCAGTCCCTCGGCGAGCAGCACGTTCTCGGGCTTGCGGCTGATGCGGTAGGTCAGCTTCGTCACGTCGATCTTGCCTCCCGTGGCTCCCTTGGTCGGAGCTGTCCAGGTGATGTGCGCCGTGCGTCCGTTGTCGCGCTCCTCGACATTGATGTCGGTCACCTTCTCGGGAGCGTCGTCGCCGACGAACGCCTTGACGGTGGTGGGAAGGCTGGGGCCATAGCTGTTGATGACGGTCACAGAGACGGTGTGCGTTGTGCCCGACTTGAGGGCGGTGGCGAACTGCGCCTCGCGGGTCTCGCCGGCGGTCAGCCCGGTGATGGTCAGTGGTGTACCGCCATCGACCACAACCTCCGCCGTGAGCGACTGCCCCGTGATGCTCGTGCCGTCGAAGGCGGTCGCGGGAACGGTGAAGGTAAC
>JABUTZ010000031.1:22705-37533 GCA_021443415.1 Bacteroidaceae bacterium
GGTGCGACTGGCGCAGGTGGCAGCCGAAGAAGAGCTCGCTGCCCGTGAACGTGCTGACGCGCTCGGTGTTGCCGTTGGCGGTGTCGATTTTGTAGATGCCGTAGTAGAACGTGCGCTCCTTGTCGGCGTTCTCCGTGTATGTCTCGCAGACGAGGTAGAGGGCGCCCGTGCGGAAGTCGCTGACGAGCGATGTCTTGTCGACGCCGTCGAAGAAGTTGATGCTCAGCTTGCTGAGCTGTGTCGCCTTGCCGCTCGCCTTGTCGATCTTGTAGAGATAGGTGGAGCCAAGGGCTGTTCCGCTGCCCACGCCCCAGAGCGTGCCCCCGGCGTCGGCGGCGATGCCCTTGATGCGCGTGCCCATGTCGCCTACCGACGTGCACTTGCCCGTGGCGAGGTCAACGGTCTTCAGCTCGTAGGTGATGTCGGGGTTGCCGTCCGAGCCGTAGCCCTTCGGGGCGGTCATGTATGCCTTGCCCCCGATGTAGTCGTAGGTCATCGACGTGCCGTAGAGGTTGTCGTTCTGCGAGTCGATGGGCGTGCCGACGAGTTGCAGGCTCTCGCTGTCGTAGGTGCGCAGCTGGCTGCGGTAGGTACCGAGAAAGGCCTTGATCACCTCCGTCCATACGGCATACACCTTATTATTATAATAGAGCGCGCCGTCGGTCACGAGGCAACCCTCGTCCTCGGTCAGGCGCGTGAACGAGACGGTGCCGTCTGCCGCCGTACGGATGCTGTAGAAGCCGTATTTGGGCACGTAAGTGCCTGTGCCTCCGCCCCATGTGTCGGAGTAGCGCATGTAGCCGAAGAGTTCGGGCACGTCCGTGGCGGCGGCTGTCAGACTGCAGAGGGTGCAGAGCAGGGAGTAAACAAGTTTTTTCATTGTCGGAAGTCTTTTACGTCAATAATTTTGCAAATTTACATCATTTTGGCGGAATATCCGTTATTTTTGTGTAATTTTGTCTTCAAAACAGTAAAATGACATGGATATGCGAAAGATATTCCTCCTTGCCGCGCTCCTCCTCGGCGCTCTTTGCGCCCAGGCGATTCCAGCCCGTCCGGGCCGTTTCCTCTGGACGATGGCTGACGGCTCGCGCGTGTGGCTCACCCTCCGCGGCGACGAGTTCGACCATTATTACATGACCGACGACGGACGGCGCCTCGTCGAGGGCTCGGACGGCAACCTCGTGGAGCAGACCGCTGCCGCCACGCGCCGCAAGGCGCCGCTGAAGCGTCTCACGTCAATCGACGGCATGATAACCAACTACCCGACAATCGGCTCACCCAACGCTCTAATCCTGCTCGTCGAGTACGAGGACACGAAGTTCAAGACGCAGAATGCCCAGCATGAGTTCGACCGCCTGATGAACGAGCCGGGCTACGACTACAACGGGGCTACGGGCTCGGCGTTCGACTACTTCCGCGACAACTCGCGCAGTCTCTTCACGCCTAAGTTCACCGTGGCGGGACCCGTGACGCTGCCCCACACGATGGCATACTACGGCGGACCGACCGCCATGGCCCACGACGCCTGTCCGTGGGAGATGGTGGCGGACGGCTGCCGACTGCTCAAGGAGCAGCACCCCGAGATTGACTTCTCGCAGTTCGACAACGACGGCGACGGCGTGGTCGACAACGTCTTCGTCTTCTACGCCGGCTTCGGACAGAACGCCGGTGCGTCGGTCAACACCGTGTGGCCGCACGCCGCCAACCTCTCGTGGTACGGCATCAACGTGGTGCTCGACGGCGTCAAGGTGGACAACTACGCCTGCACCTGCGAACTGACGGGCAACGAGACGGGACCCGGTGACCGATGCGGCATCGGCACCTTCTGCCACGAGTTCAGCCACGTGCTCGGACTGCCCGATATCTATTCGACCGACTACTCGTCGGCGTTCACGCCCGGTCCCTACGAACTCATGGACACGGGACCCTACAACAACAACGGCAACACACCGCCCTTCATGTCTGTTTACGACCGCATGATACTGCGCTGGGTCAACCCGCGCGAGATCACCGCTCCCGAGAACCTCTCCCTGCGTCCGATGGGCAGCGAATACGCCGACGCATACATCATCAAGACCATCACCGAGAACGAGTATTTCCTCCTCGAGAACCGCCAGCAGCAGTCGTGGGACAAGTTCATCCCCGGCCACGGCATGCTCGTCTGGCACATCGACTACGACGAGGAGGCATGGTCCAAGAACGCGATGAACAACAACCCCTCGCACCAGCGCATCGACATCGTCGAGGCGGACGGACTGCGCAGCGACGAGTCGCGCAGCGGCGACCCCTTCCCCGGACGCACGGGAGTGACCGAGCTGACCGACTACTCGACACCCGCCATGTCGACATGGACGGGGGCGCTGGTCAAGAAACCGCTCACCGACATCACCGAGGTCGACGGCATCATAGCCTTCAAGGCGATGGGCGGCGGTGAGGGCGTGCCCACGGTCAGGGCCCTCGAGGCGGAGGAGGTCACCCCCGTGTCGTTCCGCGCCGTCTGGGAGGGCAACGTGAGCATCGCCACCTACGCCATCGACATCTGCTATGGGGACGAGGTGATGCCCTTCCTCTCGCTGACCAAGACCATCGCCTCGCTCGCCGACTGCTACATCGACTTCGAGGGACTGACGCCCGGCACGCGCTACAGCTACTGCGTGCGCTCGGTGTCCGGCACGGCGCAGTCGGCCAACTCCAACGTGGTGGCAGTCACCACCTTGCCTCCCACCTTCGACATGCTCGCACCCGTCTGTCTCGCACCCGCCGACATCACGGCGGAGGGCTTCACGGCGCGGTGGGAGCCGCTCGAGGGAGCCGACACCTACCTGCTCGACGTCTATACGAAGGCGTATGTCGAGCCTGTCTATGACACCGTCGACTTCACGGGAGGCATCGGCGCGATGCCCGAGGCTTGGGAGACGAGTAGCACCTCGACCAGCGGTGTTGCCGGCACCTTCGGGGCGGCGCGTCCCTCGCTCATCTTCAAGAACGACCTCGACTTCCTCGTCTCGCCGCTCTACGACTTCGACCTCAACACGCTGAGCTTCTGGCTCAAGGGCAACAGCCTCGCCTACGGGTCGGTGGATATCCAGGGTTGGAAGGGCGACCGCTGGGTGATGGTGGACAACGTGGAGATAGCGGGCGAGGCACAGACCTGGAGTGGCAAGCTGCCCGCAGGCATCAGGGCAATCCGCCTCATCGTCAACCTCGTGGCGGGCACGCTCTACATCGACGACGTGGTGGTCGGCTACAACGGAGCCGCACAGCTCAACTACGTCGAGGGCTACGAGCACCTGCCCCTCACCGCCACCACGCGCACCATCGGCGCCTTGGCTCCCGCCACCACCTACTACTACACCGTCACCGCCCGCTCGGGTTCCCTCACCTCGCTCGTCTCCAACGAGATAGAGGTCAGCACCCAGAAAGTTGACGCCGTTCGCACCGTCACCGGCAGCCGCCCCGCCGCCAACCGCCTCGTGATGCGCAACCGCCGCCTCTTCATCGTCACCACCGACGGCAAGGAGATAATCTTCTGAAAATTAGTTCGAGCATCGAATCCTCGAATCCTCGAATTTTCGAATCCTCGAATCCTCGAATCCTCGAATTTTCGAATCCTCGCCATCCGTCGATATAACGATATAACGACAAAAATAACCCAATTACCGAATAACCCAATTACCGAATAACCCCCCAAAAAATGAAAGACTTCCATTTCTATATCCCCACCGAGATTGAGTTCGGCGTGAACGCCGAGGAGCAGTTGGTCACCCTCGTCCGCAAGTATGGTGGCGGCGCACCCAAGGTGCTCGTCCACTACGGCGGCGGCAGTGCCGTGCGCTCTGGACTGATTGCTCGCACCGAGCAGCGCCTTGCCGACGCAGGCATTGCCTTCGTCACCATGGGCGGCGTGCGCCCCAACCCGCGCCTCTCGCTCGTCAACGAGGGCATCAAGCTCTGCCGCCGCGAGGGCGTCACACTCATCCTCGCCGTAGGCGGAGGCAGTGTCATCGACTCAGCCAAGGCCATCGGCTATGGTGTGGGATACGAGGGCGACGTGTGGGACTTCTATGTCGGCAAGGCGGCTCCAACCACCACACTACCGGTGGGTTGCATCCTCACCATCCCCGCCGCGGGCAGTGAGATGAGCGACTGCACGGTCATCACCAACGAGCAGACACAGCAGAAACTGGGCTACAGCAACGACCTCGGCCGCCTGCGCTTCGCCATCATGAACCCGGCGCTGACAGCCACCTTGCCCGCTTACCAGATTGCCTGTGGCACGGTGGATATCATGATGCACACGATGGAGCGCTACTTCACCAAGGACACTGATATGGACATGAACACGGCTATGGGTGAGGCTCTCCTGCGCCGCGTCCGCGAGACGGGCGACGCACTGCTCTGCGGCGAGGTCGACGAGCCGACGCGCCTGCGCCACCACGCCACGCTGATGTGGGCGAGTTCGTGGGCGCACAACGACTTCACGGGTTCGCGCAACATCTCCGACTTCGCCACCCATAAGATCGAGCATGAGATAAGCGCCATCTTCGACGTGGCGCACGGAGCTGGACTCGCCGCCGTATGGCCCAGCTGGGCTCGCTACAACAAGCACATCGACTACGCTCGCTTCGCCTCCTTCGCCACCAACGTCATGGGTGTTGAGCCCGAGGGCACTGTCGAGGAGTTGGCTGAGAAAGGCATCGAGGCTATGGAGGCCGCCTACCGCCGCTGGCACATGCCCACCAGCCTCTCCGAACTCATCGGCCGCAAGGCCACAGATGACGAAATAGCCCTCATGGCGGACAAGTGCACGCGCGGCGACACATTCCACCCAGGCTATTTCCGCCCCCTCACTCGCCAGGACATCATCAACATCCTGACTTTAGCTAACAAGTAAAAAGGAAAAGCCCTGCCCGCAAGCGCCCGCCCCGAGTCGTTAGCTCCCGCCCGCAAGCGCCAGCCCCAAGCCCGTTAGTCCCGCCCGCAAGCGCCAGCCCCAAGCCCGTTAGCTCCCGCCTCCTTTCATGCTGCGATGCGGGTTCCGTGCAGGGAACGACAGTTCCCGCCCCCCACTTACGCCAGCGCATAGAAAGCCACCGCCGAGGCGGCAGCCACGTTGAGCGAATCGACGCTGTGGTGCATGGGTATGCGCACCACGTAGTCGGCATCGGCGATGACGTTGCCGGCGAGTCCGTCGCCCTCCGTTCCCATGATGATTGCCAAGCGCGGTTCGGTGCGCAGGACGGGCGCATCGATGGCTATCGACTTGTCCGTGAGCGCCATCGCCACGGTCTTGAAGCCCTCGTCGCGCAGACTGCCTATCGGAGCGTCGATCCACGTCCACGGCAGCAGGAACACACTGCCCATCGACACGCGCACGGCACGGCGGTTGAGCGGGTCGCACGACGAGCGCGTGAGCAGCACTCCGTCCATGCCCAAGGCGGCGGCGGAGCGGAAGATGGCTCCGATGTTTGTCGTGTCGACCACACCGTCGATGACCACAACGCGGCTCGCTTTCTTGCAGACATCTTGAACACTTGGCAGCACAGGGCGGCGCATGGCACAGAGCACTCCTCGCGTCAGCGTGTAGCCCGTCAGCGACGAGAGCAACTCGCGGCTGCCCGTATAGACGGGGCGGTCGCCGAGGCGTGCGATGATGTCCGCCGCATCGCCCGTGATGTGGCGCTCCTCGCAGAGCAGGGCGAGCGGTTCCATGCCCGCGTCCAAGGCCACGCGGATCACCTTCGGACTCTCGGCTATGAATATGCCCTCGCGCTCGTCGAGCCGGTTGCGCAACTGTGCCTCGGTGAGGGTGCTGAACAGCCGTGCGCCCGGATGTTCAAGCGAATTTAGTGTGATAGGACACATTGTAATATCAAAAAACTCTATAGACTCTATACCATCTATAGAATCTATAGAATCTATATAATCTTAAAAAAACACTTTGACGGCTGACATGGCTGTCAGCCACATCAGCCGTCAAACAACATTATAGTCTCAATACCGGACCGTCATCAGCAGAGGCGGCGGGCGCCGTCACCGATGACTACGTCGATGACGATGGGCTCCTTGCCATACTTGGCCTTGAACTGCTCCTTGACTGTCTTCGTGAACGTGTCGTAGAGGTGGTCCTCAACGAGGTTGATGGTGCAACCGCCGAAGCCACCGCCCATGATGCGGCTGCCGGTGACGCCGCAGTCCTTGGCGACGTCGTTCAGGAAGTCGAGCTCCTCGCAGCTTACCTCGTAGTCCTTCGACAGGCCTTCGTGGGTCTCGTACATCTTCTGGCCTACGGTCTCGTAGTCGCCCTTCTGCAGTGCGTCGCAGACAGCATATACGCGAGCCTCCTCGCCGATCACGTACTTGGCGCGCTTGTAGTCCTCCTCGGAGATCTGAGCCTTGATGGCCTCAAGCTGCTCCATGCTTGCGCCGCGCAGGCTGGGCATGCCGAGAGCCTTGGCAACGCGCTCGCATGAGTTGCGGCGGTCGTTGTAGGGTGAGCCGGCGAGCTCATGCTTCACGCAGCTGTTGACCAGCACGAGGCGATAGCCCTTGGGCTCCCAGGGGAAGTACTCGAACTCGCCCGAGCGGCAGTCGAGGCGCATGAGGTTGCCCTTCTTGCCGTGCACGCTGGCGAACTGGTCCATGATGCCACAGTTGAGGCCGAGGTAGTTGTGCTCGGTGGCCTGGCCTACCTTGGCGAGGTCCATCGAGGCGATCTTGTTCTCTCCGAACAGGTCGTTGATGGCGTAGGCGTAGGTTGACTCGAGGGCGGCTGACGAAGACATGCCGGCGCCGAGGGGCACATCGCCTGCGAAGGCGGTGTCGAAGCCCTCCACGGGCACTCCAAGCTTCATCATCTCGCGGGCCACGCCGAAGAGGTAGCGGAAGTGGCTTGCCTTCGGACCCTTCTCGTCGTCGATCGAGAACTCGTCATAGTCCTTCAGGTCGATGGAGTAGGCGCGGATGGTGCGTGTGCCGTTGGGACGAATCTCGGCAATCATGCCCTGCTCGACAGCTCCGGGGAACACGAAGCCCTCGTTGTAGTCGGTGTGCTCGCCGATGAGGTTGATGCGGCCGGGAGAGGCGTAGACATATCCCGGCTCACCGCCAAGATGCTTGATAAAACGTGAACGTACGTCGTCGATTGTAAGTTTCATATTTTTTTGGGTTTTAGGGTTAATTATTTACGGAATTTATCGGGAGTTAACTGGAGTTAACTCGCTTTCGCTCGTGGAGTTATCGGGAGTTTTTCTTCCGTTAACTCCCATTTATTAACTCCCAGCGCCGCAGGCGCATTACTCCAGTTAACTTCCGTTACAGACTTACTCGGCGCGCTTGCTTACGCGGCTGCCGATCTGGGCGTAGAAGAGGATGTAGGCGGCGCAGAAGACAACTACCCAGAAGCTGGTCATGTAGCTTGTGGCGTCGGCGACGGCACCCTGGATGGCCATCATCACGGCGCAACCGAATACCATGGTCATGAAGATGCCCGAGGCGATGGCGGTGTACTTGCCAAGACCCTCGACGGCCATGTTGAAGATGGCACCCCACATCACGCTGGTGCAGAGACCTACGAGCAGGAACGAGAAGATGGTCACGGGGATGGGCTGCCAGATCATCTCGAGCTTGCCCCAGTCAACGCCAGGGAAGCTGACCTGAATCTCGGCGGGGCCGAACATGCCGAAGAGCACGAGGACGAGGGTGGCGGTGGCTACGGTGGTCACCATGGCGCGGCTGCTCACCTTAGAGCCGATGCTCGCACCCACGAAGCGGCCGATGAGCATCATGAACCAGTAGACGGCGATGATCAGACCTACGGTGGCGGCGGGGATTCCCTCGTCGCAGAGCATCAGGTTGACATAGTTGGGCACACCCACCTCGATGCCCATGTAAAGGAAGATGGCGAGGGCGCCGAGGGCGAAGTGACGGTAGCCCATCACCTCAGACACGAGGTTGAGCTGGACGGGAGCCTGCTCGGGCTCGTCGATCTTGGTGAAGAGGATGACCACGAAGGCAACCACGAAGATGGCGATGGCGATCATCAGCGCCGGGGTGGCGTCGGCGATCTTGGCCTTGGTCATGTCGGCGATGAGCGCTCCCATGAGGATGTAGCAGGCTACGGCTGCACCTGAGTTGAACACACCACCGATCTGGATGAGCTGGTTGCCGCCATTGCCACCGCCACCGAGGAGGTTGAGCATGGGGTTAACCACGCAGTTCAGGATGCACATGCAGAGACCTGCGATGAAGGCACCGATGAGGTAGATGGTGAACACGAGGGCGAGGTTCTCCTGGGCGTTGAACTGGCCGCTCAGCCACTGGATGAGCAGACCTACGGTGCCCACTGCCAGACCGATGAGGGCGGTCTTCTTGTAGCCGAACTTGGCGATCAGCATGCCCGCGGGGATACCCATCACGAGGTAGGCGATGAAGTTGCCGTAGTTGCCGATCTGGGCAAGCACGTTCGAGATTTCGCCCTGGTTTTTGATGATGACGGCCATCGGTGAGCACAGGTTGGTCACGAAGGCAATCATCGCGAACAGGGCGATCATCACCAGGATGGCGCCCCACTGTTTTGTTTGATTACTCATTGTTTTGTTTGTTTTTATTGGTTAGTTTTTGTTTCCTTGTTCAAGTTTCGCTTGTTTCACAATCTCACTTGAGACTACAGACTTCTGACTACAGACTACAGACCTTTTCGGGGGGTCTTGTCCTACAAAGTCTGTAGTCTGTACTTTGTAGTCTGTAGTCTTCGCAAGCTCAGCTTGCGAAACTTTTGTTTCCTTATTATTCCACTCCGAACTTGTAGATGGTCTTCTGCGTATACACCTCGCCCGGCTTGAGGACGACGCTGGGGAAGTGGGGCTTGTTGGGCGAGTCGGGGAAGTGCTGCGCCTCGAAGCACAGGCCGCTGTGGCGGCCGAAGGTGGCTCCGTGCTGTCCCTTGTAGCCGTCTGCCCAGTTGTCGCTGTAGAACTGCACGCCCGGCTCGGTCGTATAGACCTCCATCGAGCGGCCGCTCTTCGGCTCCACGATCTTGGCGGCGAACGAGAGCTCGCCCACCTCGCGCTTGTTGAGCACGTAGCAGTGGTCGTAGCCGGCGCCGTTCTTTATCTGCTCGTCGTCGAAGTTCTCCCAGCGCAGGCCCACAGCCGTCGGGGTGCGGAAGTCGAACGGAGTGCCCTCGACCTTGCGGATCTCGCCCGTGGGCACGCTCGTCTCGTCGATGGGTACGTAGAAGTCGGCGTTGATGGTGCAGATGACGTCCTCGCAGGTGGGCGTCGGGTTGGCGATGCCGGCGAGCGAGAAGAATCCGTGCGAGGTCATGTTGACGATGGTCTTCTTGTTGGTCGTGCCCTTGTAGTCGATGACCAGCTCGTTGTCGTCGGTCAGCGTGTACATGACAGTCATGTGGAGCTCGCCGGGGAAGCCCTCCTCATAATAAGAGGACACGTAGCGCAGCACGAGGATGTGGTCGTTGGGCTGCTCCGCCTCCCAGACGCGGGCGTGGAAACCCGTCGGGCCGCCGTGCAGGTGGTTGGGGCCGTTGTTGATGGCGAGGTTGTACTCCTTGCCGTTGAGCGTGAACTTGCCCTTGGCGATGCGGTTGCCGTAGCGGCCCACGAGGGTAGAGAGGAAAGGCTCGGGCGACGAGATGCAGTCCTGGATGTTGTCGTGGCCCTGGATCACGTTGGCGTAGTTGCCGTCGCGGTCGGGCACCATGATCGCTACCAGCGCACCGCCGTAGTTGGTGATGCACACCTCCATGCCGTCGGCGTTGCGCAGTGTGTAGAGGTCTGTCTCTTTTCCCTTGATGGTGGTCTGAAAGTCAGCACGTTTCAGACCCGAAAGTGACGATGTTTCCATGTATTTTTTAGATTATTGGTTTGTTCGTTTTGGCTTTTTATGTTAATATATGTGCAAACTTAATAAAAATTGTTGTCATATACAAGTGATTTGACAACTTTTTTGTAATTTTGTCGCAAGAAAATCAAAAACCCCCTTTCTACCATCGCCCAGAGCCTGTCCATAATCATTCCCGTCTACCGCACCCAGCGCACCCTCAACGAGTGCGTGGAGTCGGTCTTGGCGACGTGCGGAGCCGACGCCCAGGTGGTACTCGTCGACGACGGTTCGCCCGACGCCTGCGGAGCGATGTGCGACGAGTTGGCGAAGAAGGATGCGCGCATCGAGGTCATCCATCGCCCGAACGGCGGTCTCTCGGCGGCCCGCAACAGCGGACTGGACGTGGCGCGAGGCAAGTGGGTGACCTTCGTCGACAGCGATGACGTAGTCAGCCTGCCCGCCCTCGACCTCGGCGAGCCGGCGGACATCGTCGAATATCCCATCCGCCGCCATTTCGCGACCAAGTACGAGTGGCATCGCCAGTGGGGCGAGGGCACGTATGTCTCCGCCCTTGAATACTGGACCTCGACCGAGGGCTGGACGCACTGCTACGCCTGCAACAAGATCTTCCGCCGTGCGCTCTTCGAGGGCGTGCGCTTCCCCGAGGGGCGCGTGTTCGAGGACGTATGGACGACCCCCCTCCTGCTGCGCAGGGTGCTGACTGTCAAGACGATAACTACGGGCTGGTACGGCTATCGCGACAACCTCTACGGCATCACGCTCACCGCCACGGGGCGCGAGCTCATCGACCTCCTCGAGGGCAATGTCGAGGCGATGCGCGTGATGGGTGCGTGCGACGTGCGCCACTACGCCCATGCGCTCAACATCCAGTTGGATGTCTACCGCAAGACGAGGCTCATGCGCCTGCCCGAGCACCATTTTCGCATGGGCGAGATCATGCGCCTGCCGTGGCTCATGCGCCTCAAGATGCTCGTCCCGCTCCCCACGCTCTGCAAGATGTATAAATGTCTGGCTCGCCGCTCATAACGTTCATCGTTCCGACCTACAACATCGAGGGTTGGATGCTCCGCGAGTGCATCGGCAGCATTCTCGCACAGCCGCTCGCCGACGACGAGCGCGAGGTCATCGTGGTCGATGACGGCAGCGACGAGCCCGTGGCGCCGATGGACGGCGTGACGCTGGTGCGTGAGACGAACTCTGGCCAGGCGTGTGCGCGCAACCTCGCCCTCGACATGGCCCGGGGCGAGTGGGTGGCTTTTGTTGATGCCGACGACCGGTTGCTGGAGGGGTGGGGCAGAGTAGTCAATTTATTGCACGATAGTCTGTTGGACGTCATTCGCATTGGTGTCGCGGGCGAGCGCAAGGGTGTTCGCTGTCTCTCCGCCGCCGACTATCTCTTGGGCGAGAACATGCCCGGGGCCGCCTGGCGCTACGTCTTCCGCCGCCGTCTGCTCGACGGCTCGTCGCCCGCCCTGCGCTTCACGCCTGGCATCGTGCACGAGGGGACGAAGTCGCCGAACTGCGACGCCGTATCTTCCCTGCGCTTCACGCCCGGCATCGTGCACGAGGACGAGGAGTTCATGCCCCTCATGCTCGCGAGGGCGGGCGAGATGGCTGTCGTGGGTGGTGCGTGCTATTATTACCGCGTGCGCGGCGGTTCGACGATGACCACCGCGTCGCGCGAGCATATCGAGCGGCGGCTGCGTGACTTCGAGGGTGTCGTGCGGCGGCTCCATGCGCTGCAAATCCCCGTCCTCCGCCGTCGTGTCGCTCAGCTCGTCATGGACTATGTCTACAACTCCATGCGCCTCGAGCGTTCGTATGCGGCGACGCGCACCCGTGTCCGTCGCCTGCGCGACTGCGGACTCTGGCCCCTGCCGCCTATCCGTGCGACGTGGAAGTACGACCTCTTCCGCCTCGTCACTCGCATTCTTCTGCCATAAACGCGCCGCCGACGCTTGGTCACCCGCATTCGGTGGCCGCTGACTCGCTGCCGACGCTTGGTCACCCGCATTCGGTAGCCGCAGACAGCCGCTTACGCTTGGTCATCCGCATTCGGTAGCCGCAGACAGCCGCTTACGCTTGGTCACCTATGTTCGGTAGCCGCAGGTGTTCCGTCACTCGTATTCTTCTGCCGTGATGCTGTCCTCGAGCACGAGGTGTCCGTCGCTCTGCATGCGGTAGTGGTAGTGGAACGCGCACTCGTGCTTGCGCATGGTGACGAGGTCGGTCGCCTGCTTGATCTCGTCGAGCAAAGCCTTGTGGATAGCCTCCCTCATCTCCGCCGTTATCGCGTCGGTCACGGTCAGGCTGTCCACCAGCGTGTAGTACGTGTGCCGTATGTTCCTCTCGGGGTCGAACGACAGGCTGTCCACGATCAGTCCCGGCGTGAGGTAGTGGGGGCAGTCCCTCACCGACATCTCGCGCGTCTCGCGGATCACCTTCTCCTTCCACGACTCCTGGCAGCCTGTGGTGATAAAGAATAAAGAATAGAGAATAAAGAATAAAGGTAATGCTTTTCTGCTCATATTTTTGTTCATTTTTTATTTGTTGTTGTATGTTTCCAGCATGGAGAGCCAGCGGGCGGTGGTCTTGAGGTAGTCGTGGTGGCGCTCGATGTACTGGCGCGACTGGAGCTGGAGGGTGGCGATGGCCTCGGGGCGGAGGATGAGGCGGTCGCGAATCTGGCAGTAGACATCGTCCTCGGTGGGGCGGACGTTGACGATGGGGCGCAGCTCGGTCTCGCCGAGGATGTCGTAGTTCTCGGGTTCGCCTCCGCCCACGACGATGAGGCGGCAGCTCATGGCGAGGAGGGCGTTCATCGCCGGCGTGTAGCTGTAGAGCTGGTCGAGGAGCACATGGCTCGTGCCGAGCATGCGCTTGTACTGCTCGAAAGGCACGTTCTCGGCCACGCGCACCTCGATGCGGTCAGCGTAGTCGTGCTCGAGGCGGCGCAGGGCGCGCAGCATGATGTCCGTGCCCTTGTACTCGCTGCGCGTGCGCTGGATGCCGATGAAGAAGCGGATCCTGCCCCCGTCGTAGAGCGGAGCGCAGAGACTCTCGTCGGGCAGTTCGATGGGCATGGGGATGAAATGCGTCTTGTGCGGGAAATGGGGGCGGTAGGACGCGTCGTACTCGTAGAGTCCCGTCACGATCAGGTCGCAGTCGTTGGCTATCCACTGGTTGAGCGCCCCCTTGGGACCCGCCAGCCAGTCGCGCTTCTCCGTCTCTCCCGTCGGGTAGATGCGTGGCTCGGAGCCCATGTTGAAGTCGCTGTAGCGGAACGTGCGGCAGTCGCAGCCCGCCTTCACCCAGTAGTGGTCCATGCCGAACGCCCCCATCACCATGCGGCGGTTGTGGCGGCGCAGGAGGCGGTACGCCCACATCTGGCGTTCAGCCTTGAGTTCCAGCATCATGGGGTTGATGATCTGCACAACGTCGTAGCCGCGCAGGCGGCGCACGACGCGCCAGACGCGCCAGAGATAGCGCAGGGTGGCGAGCGGCCCGAGGCCGCGTCGCGTGATGTCGATGTCGCGCGGATAAGCCTTCCAGCGGTCGCCGTCGCTCACCACCGTCACCTCGTGCCCGAGACGGCGCAGACCACGCGCCAGCGTGGCGTGCACATTGCTGTATTCGCCAAAGAGGAGAACCTTCATGTGTGCAAAGTTACAAAAAAAGAGGACGCAAACGGCCGAAAGTAGAAAGATTTTGCGTAAATTTGCACGCATGAAACGCATTATTTTATTCTTTGCACTCTACACTCTATTCTCTAACTGCGCAGACGCGCAGGTCATCGGTCCCCTCATCGATGCCCCCTGGGGGCAGGGCGAACCCTTCAACCGCCACTGCCCGAAGTGGGACGGCGAGTATCCCGTCGAGGTGGGCTGCGTCGCCACGTCGATGACGCAGATAATGGCTTACTACCGCTATCCCGAGTGTACCTTGGACACCCTCTTCGGATGGCGTACCGACCACATCAAGGCGGACACCATCATGCCCGGGGCGCCCATCGACTGGGACAATATCCTCAGCGACTACCGCGGCTCGTACACCGACGCTGAGGCGGCGGCCATCGCCGACCTCTCGCTCTATGCCGCCACAGCCGTGAAGATGGGGTTCGGGCGCGGCTCGTCGGGAGCCGAGGCGAGCCACTACGTGCGCGAGCTGCCCCGTGTGTTCGGCTACAGGAGCTGCATAGAGTGCGACCGCGCCTTCTACACCCAGGACGCATGGCGGCGGCTCATAATCAACGAGATGGAGTGCGGACGCCCCGTCCTCTACACCGGTCATAACATGGACCTCGCCGGCCATGCCTTCGTCATCGACGGCTACGACTACGCCACGGGCCGTTTCCACGCCAACTGGGGTTACAACGGCACCTTCGACAAGTGGATAGACATCGACGTGATGGGGCAGTTCGAGCACCCCGACGACCCCACGTTCTGGGGTCTGCGCGAGTCGCTCTACTGCAACCACTACGCCCTGCTCATCCACCCCACGGAGAAAATAAAGCCCGGTGCCGACAGCATAGCATGGCATGAGGGCGACGTGACCGTGGAGGCGATCACGCCCGTCGCAAACAGCGCGCACACAGGCGGTTACGAACTGCTCGACATACGCCTTGCCAACCACCGCAACGACACCATCGCATATACCTTCGAGGTGCTGAGCAACGCGCCCGCGGACACGGCGCTGTTCAAGCAGGCGGACTATGTGGCGCTCGGGTGCGCCATCCTCTACCCGCGCGAGACGGTCGTCTTCCGCACGTCGGCCCGCTACGAGGCTGAGGGCGAGCGCATCCTGCGCCTGAGCAACGACGACAAGACGACGCAGTGCGCGACGGCGGTGAACGTGGAGGCGGGACGCATGGTGGCGCTGAGGTTCGGCGACGTGGCCCTGGAGCGATGCACCTCGCGCGAGGCGACCTTCGCCGTGCCCATAACGCATGACGGCAGCGG
>JABUTZ010000031.1:37544-50604 GCA_021443415.1 Bacteroidaceae bacterium
CTCATCACCTACTGCCTCTTCCCTGAGGGCGGGGAGGAGGACCTGCGCCACTGGCAGGTGGTCGCCGGCACGGCGCCGCGCGAGCTGACCGACCGCGTCACGTTCCGCGCCCTGGAGCCCGAGACGACTTACACGCTCAAGGTGCGCTGGCCCTGGGACGTGTGTGCGGAGTGTACGTTCACGACGCCCGACGATGCGTCGGGGGTTGATGGCGTCGGGGCGGCCGAGGGCGATGGGTATGAGTATTACGACCTGTCGGGCAGGCGGCTGCCGAAGCGGGCTAATGGCTTGTATAAGAGAGTGAAGCATCTGCGTTAATCTGTGTTTAAAATATGTATAATCAACTACTTAAGAAATACGCCACGTCGGAGGAGCTGCTGGAGGTGCTGGTGAGGCACAGCGGGCAGGTGGCGGAGATGGCGGTGGCGATAGCGAGGAGGCACCCGGAGCTGGGGGCTGACGAGGAGTTCGTGCGCGAGGCGGCGATGCTCCACGACATAGGCATCGTGCGCTGCAACGCGCCCGCCATCCACTGCTTCGGCGACGAGCCGTATATCCGTCACGGGCTGATAGGCAGCGAGATACTCATCGCCGAGGGACTGCCGCGCCATGCCCGCGTGGCGGAGCGGCACACGGGCACGGGCATCACTGTCGAGGGCATCCGCGAGCAGAACCTGCCCCTGCCCCTGCGCGACTACAGCCCTGAGACCATCGAGGAGCAAATCATCTGCTACGCAGACAAATTCTTCTCGAAAACCAAGCTCGGACAGACGAAGACAGCCGAGCAGGCGCTCGCCTCGCTGTGGAAATTCGGCGACGAGAGTGCACGCCGTTTCAACCATTGGCACGAAATGTTCGCCTGACAGAGGGTCTATCTCAGGAAAAAGTTGTAACTTTGCACCGAAATTTGTACTAACACAACCAGGCTATCAAGGCGCGCGTCATAATAATCACGTTGGTCCTGCTTGCCGTCATGGCGACGGTGAGCGGCACAGGCCGTGTGCAGAGAGGGTGGACGGCGGCCCCCGGCGACTCGATCATGATCGTCGACTCGCTGACTGGCGACACCACGTGGGTGGACAGCGTGGCCCTGCCCATTGACCGCCTCACCATCGAGTACGCGCGCAAGGACACCTCTTCGGCGAAGGCCGACACGGCGCGCCAGAGCAAGTCCGCCCTCGACCACCCCGTCGTCTACAACGCCAAGGACTCCGTCGTCTTCCACATGAGTTCGCAGAAGGCGTCGCTCTACGGCACCAGCCGCGTCACCTACACCAACCTCAACCTCGACGCCGAGGTCATCACGATGGCCCTGGACAGCAGCATCGTATACGCCGACGGCAAGCGCGACTCGACGGGGCGCATGGCGGTGAAACCCAAGTTCACGCAGGGCGGCGAGGAGTACGAGCCCGATGCCATCAGCTACAACTTCAAGACCGGAAAGGCGTATGTGACAAACACCTACACCGAGCAGGGCGAGGGCTTCCTGCACAGCGGCGAGACCAAGCGCGACTCGACGGGCACCGCCTACATGCGCCACGGCAAGTACACCACCTGCGACGAGGAGCACCCCCATTTCTACCTCGCCCTGACGCGGGCCAAGATGAACCCCGGCAAGAACGTCGTCTTCGGTCCCGCCTACCTCGTCGTCGAGGACGTGCCCCTGCCCTTAGCCATCCCCTACGGCTTCTTCCCCTTCTCGAAGAAGCACCACAGCGGCATCATCTTCCCCACGTTCGGCGACGAGTCGAACCGCGGCTTCTACCTCCGCAACGGCGGCTACTACTTCGCCATCAACGACAAGATGGACCTCAAGCTCCTCGGCGAGATATACACCAAGGGCTCGTGGGGACTGAGCGGCAACTTCAACTACCGCAAGCGCTACCGCTTCAGCGGCACCATCAACGCCGCCTACCAGATGACCGTCGAGGGCGAGAAGAACCTGCCCGACTACAGCAAGTCGACCAGTTTCAAGATACAGTGGAGCCACCGCCAGGACGCCAAGGCGAACCCCTCGACATCGTTCTCGGCGAGCGTGAACTTCGCCACGAGCAACTACGAGCGCAACAACCTCACCTCGATGTACGACCCCCGCGCCTACAGCCAGAGCACGCGCACGAGCTCGATCAGCTTCGGCAAGACATGGAGCCGCATAGGCCTGAGCATCAACCTCTCGACCAACCTCAGCCAGAACGTGCGCGACAGCAGCATGAGCGTGACCCTGCCCAACATGAGCATCTCGCTGCAGCGCTTCTATCCCTTCAAGCGCAAGAAGCAGACGGGCGAGGAGAGGTGGTACGAGAAGATCGCCGTCCAGTACACGGGCAACCTGAGCTGGAGCATCAACACCAAGGAGGACAAGCTCTTCAAGTCGAACCTCATCAAGGACTGGCGCAACGGCATGCAGCACCAGATACCCGTCTCCGCCACCTTCGCCCTGTTCAAGTACATCAACGTGACCCCCTCGTTCAACTTCACCGACCGCATGTACACCAGCCGCATCGACCGCAGCTGGGACCAGGACAGCCAGGTGGAGCGGGCGGACACGACCTACGGCTTCTACAACGTCTACAACTTCTCGCTCGCGCTGAGCCTGAACACCAAGCTCTACGGCATGTGGCGGCCCCTGTTCTGGAAGAAGATAGTCGCCGTGCGCCATGTGCTCACGCCATCCGTCAGCATCAGCTACGCCCCCGACTTCGGCGACCCGAGCTACGGCTTCTGGGACTCGTACGTCAAGACCGACAAGAACGGCAACGTGTCGACCGTCACCTACTCGCCCTTCTCGCACGGCATGTACGGCACGGCTCCCAACGCCAAGCAGGGGCTCATCTCGTTCGACCTCTCGAACAACATCGAGATGAAAGTGCGCACCGCCAACGACTCGACGAAGAAGATAAGCCTAATCGACGAGTTCGGCATCAACATGAGCTACAACATGGCGGCGAAGACACGCCCGTGGAGCGACCTGAGCATGCGCATACGCCTGAAGCTGACCAAGAGCTACACGTTCTCGATGAACGCCGTCTTCGCCACCTACGCCTACGAGTTCGACAAGGACGGCAGGGTCTATGTGGGCGACAAGACGGAGTACAGCAAGGGACGCTTCGGCCGTTTCCAGGGCTGCAGCCAGAACTTCTCCTACACGTTCAACAACCAGACTTTCGCCAAGCTCTTCGGCAAGAAGGAGAAGAAGGAGTCGGAGGACGACTCGGTGCAGATGGAGGAGGACGACGGCACGGAGTCGAACATGGACCCCGAGACGAAGAAGCGCAAGACGGTGCGCAGCAAGCGCGAGAAGGCGGATACGGACAAGGACGGATACATGAAGTTCAGCATCCCCTGGTCGCTGACCGTGAGCTACGGCATCACGATGCGAGAGAACACGTCGGCGGCCATCAACCCCAACACGATGCGCTATCCGTTCAAGTTCACCCACTCGCTCAACTTCTCGGGCAACATACAGATCAGCGACGGCTGGAACATCTCGTTCTCGTCGGGCTACGACTTCAACATGCACGCACTCTCGATGACCACCGCGAGCCTGAGCCGCGACCTCCACTGCTTCACGATGAGCGCCAACGTGGTGCTGCGCCCCTACACCTCTTATAACTTTACGTTCCAGGCCAAGGCGAGCGCCCTCGCCGATGCGCTCAAGTGGAAGAAGAGCAACTACAGCAACAATATCGACTGGTACTGATGCGCGCTCAAATCGGCAGGCGCGTCTGGTGGACGTAGCCGCGTCGGAGGGCGTAGATGCCGTGGGAGAGGTGCGTGAAGGGGGTGCCTTTGTGTCGGCTCTGCGTCCAAAGGTAACGCTGGAGGCGGACGCGCAGGTCGTAGAAACACTGTCCCTGGTTGAACAGCGTGTTGTGGTTGTTGAACACGATCTGGGCAATAAGCGTCACAGCGAGACCTTTCCGACCTCGCTGTGACAGTATCTCAATCAGTTCTTCCCTGTATTCGTGTTTTGCTGGCATAAGCAGTGGTTTGTAATTGTTCAAGCTTGCTTGTTTGACAATCCCACTTGCGACTACAGAATTCTGACTACAGACTACAGACATTTTCCGAATTTTTCTGTCCTACAAAGTCTGTAGTCTGTACTTTGTAGTCTGTAGTCTTCGCAAACCATGCTTGCGAAACTTCGGTGGCAATCAGTCCGCGCGCTCGATGTCCCAGCCCAATGCGCTCGCTCCGAGCACGGCGGCAGAGGCGTCGTCGAGGGCGCTGATGAGGAGCTTTGTCTTGCCGCGGTAGTTGCGCAGCACGTTCTCGTCGTAAGCCTTGCGCAGGGGCTCCATCAGCAGGTCGCCGCTCTTGGTCAGGCCGCCGAAGAAGACGTATGCCTCGGGCGAAGAGAAGCAGGTGAAGTTGGCGCAGGCCTCGCCGAGCAGACGTCCCGTGAACTCGTAGATGCTCTGTGCGATGGGGTCGCCGTCCATGGCGGCCTTGAACACGTCGTACGAGGTGATGTCCTCGAGGGGGATTTCGCGCAGCTTGGTCTCCACCTCGCTTGTGCTGATCACCTCCTTGGCCGAGCGGGCCACGCCCGTTGCCGAGCAGTAGGTCTCGAGGCAACCCTTGCGGCCGCAGCCGCACTGGCGTCCCTTGTGCTTCTCCACGATTACGTGTCCGAGCTCGCCGGCGAAGCCGTCGCTGCCGTAGACGATCTTGCCGTCGACCACGATGCCGCTGCCGACACCCGTGCCGAGGGTAATCATCATGAAGTTCTTCATGCCCTTGGCCACGCCGTACTTCATCTCGCCCATCGCCGCCGCGTTGGCGTCGTTGGTGAGCACGACGGGAATGCCGAGTTTCACCTCAAACATACGCGCGAGGGGCACATCGCCCTTCCAGGGGAGGTTGGCCGCCTCCTCCACCATGCCGCTGTAGAAGTTGCCGTTAGGCGCTCCTATGCCCATAGCGTGTATTTTCTCGATGCCGCCCACGTTGTTGATGATAACCTTGAGCGCCTCGACGCAACGGTTAACATAGGTCTCCGGGTCGTCCTTGCCCGTCTTGACAGAGGTCTGAGCAATAATCTTCGCATCTTTGTCCACAATGCCGAACACTGAGTTCGTGCCGCCAAGGTCTAAGCCTATGACGTAAGGTCTTGTTGCTGCCATTGTCTTAATGTTTTTTATGTTTTTACGTACTTTTGTCTTAATTAAATGCAAATATACGTAAAATTCCGCAATCCGCGCGCAATATTTTCCCTCTTTTTTCTCTAAAACCACAAAAAAGAGTCGATTTATTTGTTTTTACCATAAAAAAATCGCAAATTTGCAACTTAATTAGATGACAACAGTGAATTTTGTTTTTCCATACGGAACATTATATCTCGTACTGAGCGGTTTCCTGATAGGCATCATCGTGTCCGCCCCGATGGGCCCCGTGGGTGTGCTCTGCGTGCAGCGCACGTTGAGCAAGGGCCGCTGGTACGGTTTCGCCACCGGCATCGGTGCGGCGTGCAGTGATATGATCTACGCCCTGATCACGGGCTACGGCATGTCGTTCGTGGGCGACATCATCAACAACGAGCGCAACCTCTTCCTGCTGCAGATGGTGGGCAGTGCGATGCTGCTGGCATTCGGTGTATATTCGTTCACGCGCGTGCCGGAGAAGAGCGTCGACACGAAGCCGCGCACGACGGGCACGCTGACGCACAACTTCTGGACGGGGCTGGGCGTGACGCTGAGCAATCCGCTCATCATACCCCTCTTCGTGGCCCTCTTCGCGCAGTTCGCCTTTGTCGTGCCCAACCACTTCATCGGTATCGCGCTTGGTTTCGCCGCCATCTTCGGGGGTGCCCTCTTCTGGTGGTTTGTGCTCACCTGGGGCATCGACCGCCTGCGCCCCTTCTTCCAGGAGCGCGGACTGCTCATCCTCAACCGCACGATAGGTGTCCTCGTCATCGCCGCCTCGCTCTATGGCTTCGCCCTGACCGTCTTCGGCCTCGGCTCGCTGACCCTCATTCCGCACTGACGGGGGGGGAGCGGGAGCTGTCGCTCCCTACACGGAACCCGCATCGGCGCATGAAAGGGGCGGAACCCGCATCGGCGCATGAAGGGGGCGGGAGCCGCATCGGCGCATGAAAGGGGCGGAACCCGCATCGGCGCATGAAAGGGGCGGAACCCGCATCGGCGCATGAAAGGGGGCGGGAAAAGCAAATAAGGATAAAAATATCTGCGTCAATTTGTTTCGCTCGACGAAATACATGAGCATCTGCGTTAATCTGCGTTCAAAAATAAGACACGGAAAGTCGTAAATAGACCAAATAGTAAATAGGTCAAATAGTAAATAAATAGTAAATAGTAAATTGTCAAATCGTAAATAACATAGGGGGGTGTACATTTCTCAGCGTCTGCGGCAGACGAACATAGCCGAATGGATAATATACATGTGGCAGGTGGAGGACGTGATACGCGCCTTCGGACTCGACATCGACCGCATCGAGAGCGAGTACCTGACACGTTTTGACGTCGACGACGAGCAGCTCGCCGCCATGACGCGCTGGTACGGCGACCTCATCGACATGATGCGCGACGAGGGTTGCCAGGAGCGCGGCCATCTGCAGGTTGTCAACTCCGCCCTGCTCCTGCTCACCGACCTCCACCTCCAGCTCCTCGCCTCGACGAAATATCCCTTCTACAGCGCCGCCTACTACAAGGCACTGCCGTTCATCGTCGAGGTGCGCAGCCGCGGGGGCGACACGTCGAAAGGCGAGCTCGAGAGTGCCCTCGAAGCCCTCTACGGAGTCATGCTCCTGCGCATTCAGGGCAAGACGGTGAGCAAGGAGACCAGCGCCGCCGTGGGCGAGATAAGCCGTTTCCTCGGCATGCTGGCGGACTATTATATAAAGGACAAGAACAACGAATTGGAACTATGAACATACTCGTGACAGGAGGCAACGGCCAGTTGGGCAACGAGATGCGTGTGCTCGCCGCGGAGCATCCCTCGCACCGATATTTCTTCACCGACGTGACCGTGGGCGATGACGCCCGAGGGACGGCGAATGCCATGTTCGCCCGCTTGGACATCACGGACAGGGAGGCGGTGGAGGCGTTTGTCGCCGACCATGCCATCGACTGCGTCGTCAACTGCGCCGCCTACACGGCGGTGGACAAGGCTGAGGACAACGCCGACCTCGCCCATCTGCTCAACGCGACCGCCCCGGGCTATCTCGCTCAGGCTGTGGGCAGTAGGGGAGGGGTGATGGTGCAGGTGAGCACCGACTACGTCTTCGACGGAACGGCGCACACGCCCTACACCGAGGACCTCGCCACCTGTCCTAACAGTGTCTACGGACGCACGAAACTCGCCGGCGAGGAGGCTGTCCTCGCCGCCTGCGAGCGATGCGTCGTCCTGCGCACGGCATGGCTCTACAGCATCTACGGCAACAACTTCGTGAAGACGATGATCCGCCTCGGACGCGAGCGCGAGCAGCTGGGCGTCATCTTTGACCAGATAGGCACACCCACCTACGCCCGCGACCTCGCCCGCGCCATCTTCGCCGTCATCGAACAGGGAGCCCAGCGCGGCATCTACCACTTCTCAAACGAGGGCGTCACCTCGTGGTACGACTTCACCCTCGCCATCCACCGCCTTGCGGGCATCACGACCTGCGCGGTCCGTCCCCTCCACACGTCCGAATATCCCACCCCCGCCTCGCGCCCCCACTACAGCGTGCTTGACAAGACGAAGATCAAGCAGGCGTACGGCATTGAGATCCCCCACTGGGAGCAGTCGCTGGCGGAATGCGTGGAACTGTTGGAGAAGCGGGAGTAAACTTCCGCTAACTCCACGAGCGCAGCGAGTTAACTCCCGCTAACTACCATTAACTCCCATAAAAGAAAATGCACGAAATAGAACGCAGGCGAACATTCGCCATCATATCGCACCCGGACGCGGGCAAGACGACACTGACCGAGAAGCTGCTCCTCTTCGGCGGACAGATCCAGGTGGCGGGAGCCGTCAAGAGCAACAAGATCAAGAAGACAGCCACCTCCGACTGGATGGAGATAGAGAAGCAGCGCGGCATCTCGGTCACCACGTCGGTGATGGAGTTCGACTACCTGCCCGATGGACAGGAGGGGCAGCCCTACAAGGTGAACATCCTCGACACCCCCGGCCACCAGGACTTCGCCGAGGACACGTTCCGCACACTCACCGCCGTCGACTCCGCCATCATCGTGGTCGATGCCGCCAAGGGCGTCGAGGCGCAGACGCGCAAGCTGATGACCGTCTGCCGCATGCGCAAGACGCCCGTCATCATCTTCATCAACAAGATGGACCGCGAGGGCAAGGACCCCTTCGACCTCCTCGACGAGCTGGAGAGCGAGTTGCAGATAGCCGTGCGTCCGCTGTCGTGGCCCATCAACCAGGGTCCGCGTTTCCGCGGCGTATATAATATATATGAAGGGAACCTCAACCTCTTCACACCCAACAAGCAGCGCGTCACCGAGAAGGTGGCCGTCGACATCACCACCTCCGCCCTCGAGGAGAGCGTGGGCCAGGAGAACGCCGACAAGCTGCGCGCCGACCTCGAGCTCGTCGACGGCGTCTATCCCGAGTTTGACGTCAACGACTACCTCAGCGCCGACATCGCCCCCGTCTTCTTCGGTTCGGCGCTCAACAACTTCGGCGTCAAGGAACTTCTCGACTGCTTCGTGGAGATAGCTCCCTCGCCCCGTCCCACGATGGCGGAGGAGCGCATGGTGGAGCCCGGCGAGGGCAAGTTCAGCGGTTTCATCTTCAAGATAACCGCCAACATCGACCCCAACCACCGCTCGTGCATCGCCTTCTGCAAGGTGTGCAGCGGCCGTTTCGTGCGCAACGCCCCCTACCTGCATGTGCGCCACGGCAAGACTCTCCGCTTCTCGTCGCCCACGCAGTTCATGGCGCAGAAGAAGGAGACCATCGACGAGGCGTGGGCGGGCGACATCGTCGGACTGCCCGACAACGGGACGTTCAAGATCGGCGACACGCTGACCGAGGGCGAGCAGATCCACTTCCGCGGCCTGCCGTCGTTCTCGCCCGAGATGTTCAAGTATATCGAAAACGCCGACCCGATGAAGGCCAAGCAGCTTGAGAAGGGCATCAACCAACTCATGGACGAGGGTGTGGCGCAGCTGTTCGTCAACCAGTTCAACGGCCGCAAGCTCATAGGCACGGTCGGTCAGCTGCAGTTCGAGGTCATCCAGTATCGCCTTGAGAACGAGTACAATGCCAAGTGCCGGTGGGAACCCGCCAGCCTCTACAAGGCCTGCTGGATAGAGTGTGACGACGAGGCGGAGCTCGAAGCCTTCAAGAAGCGCAAGTACCAGTTCATGGCCCGCGACCGCGAGGGTCGCGACGTCTTCCTCGCCGACAGCAACTACGTCCTCCAGATGGCGCAGAACGACTTCAAGCACATCAAGTTCCACTTCACAAGCGAGTTCTGAGCCGGTTCGGTCCGTCGGACCGAGACTACAGACTACAGACTACAGACTACAGACTACAGACTACAGACTACAGACTACAAACTACAGACTACAGACAACCTTTCAACGTGCCGCAAGGCACATTCAACGTCGAAGACTTTCAATAAGTGACCAACAAACCAACCCCGGCACAAAGTGCCGAAGACATACAGCGAGCGGTGGCGGTGCTGCGCAAGGGTGGGGTGATCCTCTATCCGACCGACACCATCTGGGGCATCGGCTGCGATGCCACCAACGAGGCGGCTGTGCGCCGCGTCTACGAGATCAAGCGTCGCGCGGACAGCAAGTCGCTCATCGTGCTCGTGGACAGCGCCGACCGCATGCAGCGCTATGTGCGCGACGTGCCCGAGGTGGCGTGGCAGCTGGTCGACGCCCTCGGCGACGACAGTCCCTCGCCCACGACGCTGGTGCTGGACGGAGCCGTCAACCTGGCTCCCAACCTCATCGCCGACGACGGCAGCATAGGCATACGCATCACCCACGAGGCGTTCAGCCGCGAGCTCTGCTACCGCTTCCAGCGGGCGTTGGTAAGCACGAGTGCCAACTTCAGCGGCGACCCCTCGCCGCGCACCTTCGCCGACATCCCCGAGGAGCTCAAGGCGCAAGTCGACTACGTATGCACCAGCCGCCAGCGAGACACGCGCCCCGGCAATCCGAGCAAGATCATCAAGCTCGGCCGCGACGGGGTGGTGAAGGTGATAAGGTAGAGAAAAAAGAATTAGCAATAGAAGTCGAAAATTCGAAAATTCGAAATCTCGAAAAAATATCTGTCTCCATTCGATAACATCCCACGAACAACACATACATCTGCGTTAATCTGCGTTAAAACATTGGCTACAACAAAAGCACATAGGATCTCTTCGCTCCGCCTGTTGCAGTGGAGGCAGAAGCATTTCAGCGAGCGGTCGTTCATCCTGCTCGTGGCGTTTGTCGTGGGCATACTGACCGCCTGTGCGGGACTGGCGCTGAAATGGATTATCTACCTGCTGGAGTGGGTGCTCACGCGCAACTTCGACATGACCACCGCCAACTGGCTCAACCTTGTGCTGCCGGTAGTGGGCATCTACCTCACCTACCTCTTCGTCCACTACGTCGTGCGCGACGACATCAGCCACGGCGTTACCAAGATCCTCTTCGCCATCGCCCGCAAGCAGAGCAACATACGGGCGCACAACACGTGGACCAGCATCATCGCCAGCGCCATCACCATCGGTTTCGGCGGCAGTGTGGGAGCCGAGGCGCCCATCGTGCTGACGGGCAGTGCGATAGGCAGTTCGCTCGGTCGCCTCTTCCGTCTCCACGGACGCACGATGATGCTCCTCGTCGGCTGCGGTGCTGCGGGAGCCGTGAGCGGCATCTTCAAGGCCCCCATCGCCGGACTCGTCTTCGTGCTCGAGGTGCTGATGATCGACCTCACGATGGGTTCGCTCCTTCCCCTGCTCGTGAGTTGTGTCACGGCGGCGGGCGTCACGTTCGCCTACGCCGGCACCAGTTCGGTGTTCGAGTTCCACATGGTCGAGGGTTTCGCCGTCGAGCGCCTGCCCGCCTACATCCTTCTCGGCATCGCCTGCGGACTCGTCAGCCTCTATTTCACGCGCACGATGAACTGGCTTGAGGACCGTTTCCGCTCTCTCAGCCGCTACCGCTACCGCCTCATGCTCGGCGGCGGCATCCTCTCGCTCTGCATCTTCTTCCTCCCCTCGCTCTACGGCGAGGGCTACAACCTCATCCTCCTGCTCATGAACGGAAGGGGTGCCGAGTGGGAGACGGCGATGAACGGTTCGCTCTTCTACGGCATGGGCTCCGAGATGCTTCTCGTCTACCTCGGCCTTGTGCTCGTCTTCAAGGTCTTCGCCTCGACCGCCACCAACGGCGGAGGCGGATGCGGCGGCATCTTCGCCCCCTCGCTCTTCCTCGGCTGCATCAGCGGCTTCGTCTTCTCGCGCCTCTGGAACATGAGTGACGTGCTGGGCATCACCGTCTCTGAGAACAACTTCGCCATGCTGGGCATGAGCGGCCTCATGAGTGGTGTCATGCACGCCCCCCTCACGGGCATCTTCCTCATCGCCGAGCTCACGGGCGGCTACGACCTCTTCATGCCCCTCATGGTGGTCAGCGTCTGCGCCTACCTCACCATCATCGTCTTCGAGCCCCACAGCATCTACTCGATGCGTCTCGCCAAGCGCGGCGAGCTGCTCACCCACCATAAGGACCGCGCCGTCATCACGCTCATGAGCATGGACGATGTCGTCGACCACTACGACGAGCACCTCCACCCCGAGATGGACCTCGGCCAGCTCGTCCTCCAGATCTCGCGCAGCAAGCGCGACGTTTTCCCCGTGGTCAACCTCCAGCGCGAGCTCCTCGGAGTGCTCTATCTCGACGATGTGCGCGGAGTGATGTTCCGCAGCGAGCTCTATCACCGCATCCTCGTCGCCGAGCTGATGAAGCAGGCCCCTGCTCGCCTGAGCGAGAACGACTCGATGGATGTCGTCGTCGGTGTCTTCGACCGCACCGAGGCGTGGACGCTCCCCGTCGTCGACGCCCGCGGCATCTTCAAGGGCTTCATCCGCCGCAGCCGCGTCCACGCCGTCTACCGCCAGCTCCTCGCCGACATGAGCGAGGACTGATGAGTTTTTTCCTTGACAAAAATTTGGCTCATTCATTGAAAATCGCTACTTTTGCAAAAAGAATCATCAAACAATCATCATTATGGGCAAAATGAACATGCAAATTAGAGACAAGGATTTCAATCTCCTGGCGGAGTTTGAAAACCAAGCGGAGCAGACGGCTACAATGCCCTACCTCCACACTTTGCGCCGTATCGGTGACCAACCAGCACTTGAATCATACATAAAAAAATTCTCACTATAAATATGGGAGTTTATACCAAACAATATGACACGAGGGTTAAGAAGTTGACAAGCGAATGCTCTATCTATCCCACTTTTGACCTCGACACCATCAAGGCCTTGCCCAAAGGATTCAAATCCATAAATGCCGTGTGGGATACAGGAGCGGATTTGACCTGTATTCACCCTCGTATTGTCAAGGAACTGGGGCTTGAACCATACGGACAAATAGAAATTGAGGGTTATGGCGGTGTGGAGATAGACAACACTTATGCTGTACATCTAAAACTGCCTACAAACGATTGGGTTTTCTGTGTCGAAGCCTCTGCCAGTGAGAACCTCAAGTCTTTCGATATCGTAATAGGTATGGACGTAATTGGTCATGGCGACTTTTGTTTCACGAACAAGGATGACAAGAGTTGCTTCTCATTTCGCATCCCAAGCACAGAACATATCATTCTCAAATAAGGGCTTACCAGAAACGCCAGATATACTGATGTTGCTCCAATGAACATTTTCTGTCAAAATGTCTGGTCGGATTGTAAATATGGTGTAAATTCGCAGGAAATATATGCATTTGGCTGAATAAGGAAATAATTGAACATAATATCAACCAATCAAACAACAAAACAAAATGAACAAACTTAAGTTCTGGCTCACGATGCTATGCGCATTGGTGGGCATTGGTTCTCAGACCGTGGCGCAGGTCACTACGCTCGATCAGAT
>JABUTZ010000031.1:50783-53387 GCA_021443415.1 Bacteroidaceae bacterium
CCAAAACACCAATGTCTATTCAAGCACTATCTCCGGCGCATTCACCCTGACCGAGAATGGCGGTACGTTCATCATCGCTTCGGCGGAGACCACAAACTGGCTCCAGTTTGGCGGTAGCAGTCAGTTCTTGCTGGACTCCACATGGAATATAAAGGACTCTGGCAACCTGTGGACAATCACCGAGGCTGGCTCGTTTGACGATGAAACGCTTGTTGTGCAAATGGTTACAGACTATGAGGCTATTGCAGATTACATTAAGATTTACAACAACCTGAACACCCTCGGTGGCCTGCGTGCGACAGAGTGGGAGAAGGACGATTTCAAGGCCGCCATCGATGCTGTTGATGCAGGCGAATGCAAGTCGATAGTCGAGTCGTTGGAGACCATCACCCTCAGCAACGACAAGATGTACGCCCTCGAGACCACACGTGGCAACGTCATTTACTACCCGGCTGCGACCACGGACTATGCATACTCGACAGGCAAGGCCAGTGAAGTCGACCATACCCAGCCCAACCAGCAGTGGGCCATCCTGACGACCGCAAAGGGCAAGTACCTCTACAATATCGGCGCCGACAAGTTCGCATGCGACGTGGAGACACCTGACGTGACAACAAACAAGGGTCGCGTAGGTCTTAGCGCGTCCATCGCGACCAACGACTTCGACATCGTTGACAACAAGACCAACGCAGAGTACTATCCTTGGATTCTGAAACTGGGCACTCACCAGTTCAACGTGTCTAATAGCTACGCACAGCCCGTCATCACCTTCTGGAACGACGAGCACGACTCGGGCAACCAGTTCCGCATCGTGGAGATCGATGACTTTGACTGCACCGAGGTGATGGAGAAAATCGACAACTTCGAGAACGCCGAGGCTACCGTCACCGTCAACCACCAGTACAACGGCACGACAATCGCCACCACCACCGAGAAGGTGACCAAGGGCTCTACCGAGGCGGCCAGCTGGCAGCCCACGGTCATCACCAACCGCGTAGGCCTCGTAGCCACCATGCCCGATCCCCAGACCATCACCGCGGACATCACCGTCAATGTGCCCTACACATACAATGCGGGCCAGCTGCCTTTCCAGACCTCCGACCTCTCGACAGGCTTCAAGAACGGCACTAAAAGTTCTACACGCTGAAGATCCGCGGCACCAAGAATGTCGTCTACAGCGAAACCAACAACTACGCCCAGAACAGCACCTCCGAGCCCGGCTTTGACGCCGCCCAGTACTTCGCATTCACCGGCGATAACGTCAACGGCTTCAAGATCTACAACCTCGCCGCCGGCACCGGCAAGGCGTTCGGCCCCGACGGGTCGACCGGCGCCTTCACCACCGACGGTCAGCTGCTCTGGCTCGAGAACAACGGCGGCAAGAACATCTTCCACGCCGTAGGCACCGCAAACAAGTACGTGAACGACAACCAGAACAAGCTCGCTTACTGGGTGAGCAGCGCTGGTGCAACTGACGAAGGCGGCAACATCACCTTCGCCGTGGCTGACACCTACGACCTCCTGAAGAGCGCCAAGATGACCTTCATCGGAGCCGCTGAGCGCGTGAGCACCACGGGTCAGGTGGGTGACTACACCAAGGCCTATGTCAAGAGCGTGGACAAGATTGTCGATCAGGTGGAGGCTTTGAGCACACTCGAGGAGGTCCTCGCCTACTCGGGTCCCACTCCTCCCGCCGTCGAGTACATCCTGCCCGAGGCCGGCAACTTCTACGCCATCCGCGACCACCGCTATGACAACTATGTCGACGGCAGCGGCTTCAACGCCGGCACTCCCTCAGCCATGAAGGGCAAGGTGAACCACACCGCCAAGAGCGGCGATCTGACCGCCGGTCAGATCTGGTACTTCGACGCGAACATGAAGGGCTACTGCTTCGCCACGGGCTTCGGTCTGGACAAGGCCACCGAGAAGGCGGCTGTTGATGCTGCCCAGGTGTTCACGTTCGAGCTGAAGCAGGACAAGACCGACATGCCCAAGACCTTCGCCGTGCGCGTGCCTAATTCAAGTACTAACGCATACTGGTACATCTGGGATCAGGGCAATGTCAACCATGGTTCAGTAGACCGCAACGGCACCACCTACAGCGCAAACAACTGCCAGTTCTACGTTGAGAAGATCACCTCTCTGCCCGTCACCATCGGTGCATTCTACTACGCTTCGATCAACTTGCCCGTTGCCACATACGTTCCCGCAGGTGTTGAGGCCTGGGTTGCCGAGTCGGAGGCTTCCGGCACGGTTGTTCTGAAGAAGGTCAAGGCCGACGTCTGGGATGATACCATTCTGCCCGCCGAGTGCCCCGCTATCCTCTACGCAAGCACTCCCGGCACTTACAACTTCAAGACCACAAGCTCGCCAGGCGAGGCCACCAGCATCTTCTCGGGCACCGTAGCCGCCATCGCCAATCCTACTGACGCCATGGTTCTGGGCAAGGACGATGATGGCCATGTAGCCCTCTATCCCTACACCGGTGCCTACATCCCCGGCTTCAAGATGTACTACGAGGGCACTACGAGCCAGGTTCGCCTCGACTTCAACGCCACCACCACCGCCATCGAGGCCGCCAAGCGCGCCGACATGCGCGAGGGC
>JABUTZ010000031.1:53676-55735 GCA_021443415.1 Bacteroidaceae bacterium
ATCACCGATCCCACAGACGTGCTCGTGCGCGAGTACGAGGGCGTGATGGAAGGCGAGGAGTGGTAAAGCCCCCCTCCGTCTCCCCCCGAAATGGGGGGAGGGATAATGCATGAAGAAAGCGTCGCAAGACGAGTGTTTACAGACCGCAGCCCCACGTTTGCGTGGGGCTGCGGTGCTTTTTTTGCCATGCGCCTCGGATTGCTGGCTGTAGTTGAAAGGGTGGGGGCGAGGGAGAGTCAGCGGTTGGCGGGCGTCTTGGGCACTTTCCGCTCCCATCGCACGAAGACGAGGGCGGACAGGGCGGCGACTGCGACGCCGCAGACGACGCTGAACGTGTAGTCGACGGGTACGCCCCAGTAGCGCTGCGTGATGAAAGTGATGCCTTCGGGGGCGTAGAGGATGTAGGACGTGCATACGGCCGAGAAGAACATCGCCCAGAAGATGCTGATGCGGTAGTTCATGCCGTTGCGCCTCAGCCACACCGTCATCGCCCACATCGTGAAGACGGACAGCAGCTGGTTGAAGAACGACACGTAGCGCCAGATCACCTCGAAGGGCGACAGCATCAGCCATGCCGTGATGGCGAACAGCGGGACGGTGACCATCAGGCGTTTGGTTATCGTCCTCTGTTCGAGATGCATGATGTCGGCGGCGATCAGGCGTGCCGAGCGCAGCGCGGTGTCGCCCGTGCTGATTGGGGCGGCGATGACACCCATGACGGCGAGTATGCCGCCAAGGCGGCCCAGCCAGTCCTGCGTGAGCATGTTTACGAACGTGGCGGGCGAGTGCGTCTGCATCGCCTCGTGCAGTCCTGCGTACCCTCGCGTGTAGGTGATGGCGGCGGCCGCCCATATCAGCGCCACGACACCCTCGGTCACCATCGCTCCGTAGAACGCCACGCGTCCGTCCTTCTCGCTCTTCAGGCAGCGCGCCATCAGGGGCGACTGGGTGGCGTGGAAACCGCTGAACGCGCCGCACGAGATGCTCATGAACACCATCGGGAAGACGGGCAGCCGCTCGGTGTCCGGCTGGTGGTTGTACATCTCGCTCCACATCTCGGGCATGTCGGCTCCGTGAACTATGCACATCACCATCACGCCCACGGCCATGAACAGCAATGCGACGCCGAACACGGGGTAGAGTCGTCCGATGACCTTGTCGATGGGCAGCATCGTGGCGAGGATGTAGTAGACGAAGATGACGACTATCCAGAAGTTGCGGCCCAGCCAGTCGGGCGTGAGCTCGGCGAGCAGGTCGGCGGGGTTGTACACGAACACGGCGCCTATCATGAGCATGAGCAGCATGCTGAGCACGCGCATCGAATGCTTGACGCCACGTCCCAGGTGGTCGCCGACGATCTCGGGCAGCGACGCGCCCCCCGACCTCAGCGACACCATGCCCGAGAGGTAGTCGTGGACGGCACCGCCGAAGATGGTGCCGAACACGATCCAGTAGAACGCCACGGGCCCGTACATCACGCCCATGATGGCCCCGAAGATGGGTCCCAGCCCCGAGATGTTGAGAAACTGGATGAGGTAAATCTTCCACGTGGGCAGTTCCACGTAGTCGACTCCGTCCGCCATCGTCCGCGCCGGTGTGGGCTGGCTGGCGTCCGCGCGTATCACGCGCTCCACAAAGCGTCCGTAGAGGCAGTATCCTCCAACAAGCAGTGCAAGAGCAATAAAAAATGAAATCATGTGCTAACGGCTATTGTTGCAAGTATCGTTTTGCGGTGCAAAGGTAACACTTTTTTCGTTGTTGCCGCCGCTTGCGTGGCGCAAAAGTTGCGTGGCGTGGCGTTTTTTGTGCGCTCGGCGGGGTCGGAGCGAAATTTTTTTGACAAAATGTTTGGCAGAATGACATCTATTGTGTAACTTTGCAAGCGATATGTATGCATTTGGCTGACGGAAGAGAGGAATCATCGACATAATCATAATCATAATCATCAACTAATCAAACAACTAAACATGAACAGACTTAAGTTCTGGCTCACGATGCTGTGCGCATTGGTGGGCATTGGTTCTCAGACCGTGGCGCAGGTCACTACGCTCGATCAGAT
>JABUTZ010000032.1:0-12042 GCA_021443415.1 Bacteroidaceae bacterium
GTGGGTGACAACCTCCGTAGAGGTGGGTGACGATGCTCCGAAATATGCAATAAGATTGCAAATTTATGGACTAAATTTCCATAAATAGACAAACGAGGGGGGATTAGTCCTCCTTGGTGAACTCGTCCTTGCCCACACCGCAGAGGGGGCATACGAAGTCTTCGGGGAGGTCCTCGAAAGCGGTGCCGGGCTCAATGCCGTTGTCGGGGTCGCCCACCTGGGGGTCGTACTCCCATCCGCATACGTCGCAAATGTATTTCATTGTGTTTGGGGTTAAAGGGTTTGTCGGTAATTCGGTTACGGGGTTATTCAAGCCCTCCCCGGTTGGGGGAGGGTTGGGAGGGGACTTAGAAGTTGTCCACGTGCACCTCGAAGTAGGCCTGTGCGTGGGCGCAGGTGGGGCAAACCTCGGGAGCCTCGGTGCCAACGACGATGTGTCCACAGTTGCGGCATTCCCACACCTTGACCTCGCTCTTCTTGAACACCTCCTGAGCCTCCACGTTGTGGAGCAGGGCGCGGTAGCGCTCCTCGTGGCGCTTCTCGATGGCGGCTACGAGGCGGAACTTCTCTGCCAGCTCGGCGAAGCCCTCAGCCTCGGCTGTCTTGGCGAAGCCCTCGTACATGTCCGTCCACTCGTAGTTCTCACCGGCGGCGGCGGCGGCGAGGTTGTCGGCTGTCGAGCCGATGCCCTCCAGCTCCTTGAACCACATCTTTGCGTGCTCCTTCTCGTTGTCCGCCGTCTGCTGGAAGATGGCGGCAATCTGCTCGAAGCCTTCCTTCTTGGCCTTTGAGGCGAAGTATGTGTACTTGTTGCGAGCCTGAGACTCACCTGCGAATGCGGCCTCCAGATTCTTCTCCGTCTGGGTGCCTGAATACTTGTTTTGTGCCATTGTGTTTGATGATTTAAAATGGTTTAGCGAGACAAAGGTAGTAAAAATCCGTGACATGCGCTCGCTCTCCCGCCACAAATTATGAATTATTTGCAAATTGGAGACGGAGCAGTCGCTGGAATTCCTGTTCGAAGTTGGGCGTGAGCACACCTGTGCCGATGGCGGCGCATATCTCGTCGATGGTCCAGAAGCGGCCGCCGTCGAGTTCGGCGGTGGGACGGACGTCGCCGTCGTAGGTGGTGCGGAAGACGTTGACGAGTTCGCGCTCGCGGTCGCTCTCGAAGACGTAGCGGAGCAGGAACTCGGGTTCAAAATCCGTGATGCCCAGTTCCTCGCCCACCTCGCGCCGCAGGGCGTTGTCGAGTTCTTCGCCGTAGTCGATGTGTCCGCCGACGGCGGTGTCCCAGCGTCCGGGCTGGATGTCCTTCCACGCGGGACGCTTCTGGAGGTAGAGCTCGCCGCGGCTGTTGAAGACATGGAGGTGGACAACGGGGTGGAGAGGTTTAGCGCCTCCGTGGCACTCGCCTCGCGTGGCACTGCCCACCACCCTGCCCTCCTCATCGACTATGGGCAGGAGTTCAAGACTGTTGTCGTGCATGGTCGCGTCGCTTTTTCAGGCTGTCGAGAGTGAGGGCGATGACTCCGTCGGCAGTGACGTTGCAGGCGGTGCCGAAACTGTCGATGGTGACGTAGAGAGCAATCATGAGCGCCTGCATGGTCTCATCGAAGCCGAGCATGACATCGAGCAGTCCGAGACATGCCATGATGGCACCGCCGGGCACTCCGGGAGCCGCCACCATCGTGATGCTGAGCATGAAGATGAAAGGAGCGTACTCGGCGAGAGTCATCTCCGTGCCGGTCATGTACATGAACGCCATCGAGCAAGCCACGATGTCGAGCGTGCTGCCCGGGATATGGATGGTCGCGCAGAGGGGCACGACGAAGTTGGCTATCTCGTCGCGCACGCCGAGCTCGCGCACCTGCTTGGTGGTGACTGGTATGGTGGCCGCCGACGAGGCGGTGCCGAGGGCGGTCATGTAGGCGGGCAGCATGATGCGAATCAACGTCAACGGATTGCGCCTCAGCATGATGCCCACGACGCAGAAATAGAGCAGGAGCAATCCAACACCGATGACCACCATGGTAAGGATAACGCGCACGAACATCTCAAGGATGGTGAACGCCTGTCCCGTGACGGTCATGTTGAGGAAGAGGCCAAAGATGTAGAGCGGCAGGAGTGGCACGATGACATTGTTGATGACCATCTCAATGATGTCGCGAGCGTCCAAGCAGCACTGTTTCAGAGCGTTGCTCTTGATGTATGCGAGACCCATGCCCACGACAAAAGCCAAGACGAGGGCTGACGTGACCTCCATGATGGGAGGCATGTCGAAGGTGAAATAAGGCTGGAGGAAGAGGCTCGACGGGTTGTCGACGCTGATGAGCTGACCCATGCGCTCGAGGATGCGCGGATAGAGGGAGTCGCAGATGAGGAACGACGAGAAGCCGGCGAAGAGCGTCGAGGCGTAGGCGAGCCCGAGGGCGCCGAGGAGCAACCGCCCCGCACTCAGTCCCAGCTCGCTGATGGCGGGGATGATGAGGCAGAGGATGATGAGCGGTATGCAGAAGCCCAGGAAGTCGCCGAAGAGCGAGTTGAACGTGACGAAGACGCGCGCCAACGACTCGGGCATCACCTGTCCGAAGGCGATGCCGCACACAATGGCGATGACTAT
Source organism: Bacteroidaceae bacterium (assembly GCA_021443415.1). Taxonomy (GTDB): domain Bacteria; phylum Bacteroidota; class Bacteroidia; order Bacteroidales; family Bacteroidaceae; genus Physcousia. Next base: position 2,624 of record JABUTZ010000032.1, read on the forward strand.
GCGCAGGAGAAGGGGAAACTTCATTTTAGAGGATAGAGGGTAGAGTGTAGAGTGTAGAGTGTAGAGTGTAGAGTGTAGAGTGTAGAGTGTAAAGTGTAGAGTGTAGATGGCAAATTTTACACTCTACACTCTACACTCTGTTCTTTAATCGTTGACCATCGGCAGTGCTGAGTATTCGCGGCTGTAGCGCAGCATCTGCTCGGCATAGCCTTCGGTGTAGGTGACCTTGACGTCGGTGATGTTGCCCTCGGCGTCGCGCTCGGCGGTGTAGACGGGGTTGATGAAGCCCTTGTAGGGAGCGATGTTGAGCTTGGCGTAGCGGTCGAGGACCTCCTTGTGGAGTTCGGGGTCGATCTTCACGCCGTAGGTCTCGACGAGCTGCTGGGCGGCGCGGAAGTCGCCCGTGCTCTTGATGCGCTGGACCTCGGCGAGGAGCTCGCCGAAGAGCGTGCGCAGCTTCTCGTAGTCGTTGATCTTCATATATGTCTTGCCGTCGCGCTTCACCATCTCGACCACATTCTCGGCACGTCCGTGCTCGTAAGCCCAGCGAGCGATGAGGGCGCGGTTGCGCATGTGCGCCTCCTCGATCTCGTTGCCGAGGTTGATGCGCACGAGCTGGGTGAGCAGTCCGTTCTGCATCTGCGAGATGAAGCCCGCCTTGTAGGCGTCCATGTCGGGCAGCAGACCAAGCTCAACGAGTTTCGGGTCGGCGAGGTAGTAGAGGGCGAAGAGGTCGGCGCGAGCCTCCTCGATGGTGCTTCCGTAGGCTCGCAGGGAGTCGGTGCTGACACCGGGCAGGAGCTTGCCGCTACCATGACCGAGACACTCGTGGATGTCGGTGTGGAGGTCGTCGGTGTAGTCGCCGTACTTGGTGATGAGGTCGATCTCCTCCTGTCCGACAGTGAACTCCTGGAGCATGCCGCTGCCCTTAGCCGCCTTGGCGTAGGCGTCGGTCAGGTTGGCGATGGTCACCGACTTGCTGCCGTGCTCGGCGCGCACCCAGTCGCTGTTGGGCAGGTTGATGCCGATGGCTGTCGAGGGATAGAGGTCGCCGGCGAGGATGGCGGCCTTGACCACCTTGGCGGTCACGCCCTTCACCTTCTCCTTCCTGAACTCCGGGGCGATGGGGCTGTGGTCCTCGAACCACTGTGCGTTGTCGCTCAGCTTCTCGGTACGCTTGGTCGCCTCCACGTCCTTGAAGTTGACGATGCTCTCCCACGACGCCTTCATGCCAAGGGGGTCGCCGTAGCTCTCGGTGAAGCCGTTGACGAAATCGACAATCGGGGCTGTGTTGTCCACCCATGCGATGGTGTACTCGTCGAAGGTCTTCAGGTCGCCGCTCTCATAGTATGAGATGAGCAGGTCGATGACCTTCTGCTGAGCCTCGTCCTCGGCAAACGGACGCGCGAGACGCAGGTTCTCGACCACCTTCTTGAGGGCGGCTCCGTAGAGTCCCTCGGTGGTCCAGGGCTTCTCGACGATGGTGCCGTCGGCGTTCTTGACGAGGCGCGAGTTCATGCCCCACATCACGGGGTGAGCCTGGTCGCCCGTCTTCTTGAGGTTCTCGTAGAAGGCCTCAGCCTCGGCCTGCGTCACGCCGTCGTAGTAGTTGCTGGCAGAGGTCAGCAGCAGGTCGGCGCCCTCGGCGAGGTTGACCAGCTTGGGCAGCACCTCGGGGTTGAAGATGACCTCCTTGATGTCGGTGATGTCGGGGGCTGTGGTGTGACACTTGGCGGCGGTGAGGGCGGTGGCTACTGCCTGGTCGAACCACTCCTGCGAGAAGCCGGGCACAAACTTCTCGCTGCCGTAGTGATGGTGGATGCCGTTGGAGAACCACACGCGCTTGATGTAGGTCTCGAAGGCACGCCAGTCGTCGGTCTCGTGGTCGATGCCCTCGGCGGTGTAGATGCGCTCAAGGATGTGGCGTATGCGCAAGTTGTACTTGCCGTTCTGGTCCCAGAGGATGTCGCGGCCCCAGAGAGCCGCCTCGCTGAGGTAGTAGATGAAAGTCTTCTGCTTGAGGGTCAAGTCATCAAAACCTTCCACCTTGTAGCGCAACATCTGCAGGTCGGCAAAGCGCTCATTGTTGTACTCGAAATCGTCGCCCGCCGTCTCCTTGTTGGTTGAGACGCAGGCGCTGAACAGCGATGCTATCATCATAGCTTTGAGGATTTTGTTCATTGGTTATTTTTTTATGGGAGTTATCGGGAGTTATCGGGAGTTATGCGCCTACGGCGCTGGGAGTTAACGGGAGGATTTGTTGTTTTCTGGGAGTTATCGGAAGTTAATGGGAGTATTTCTTCTGTTAACTCCCATTTATTTACTCCAAGCGCCGCAGGCGCATAACTCCCAGCCTGCCGCAGGCAGGCATAACTCCCGTCAGTTGAAGAATTCCGTCATTTTGGCCATCATCTGGGAGCGGCAGAAGACGACGACGCTGTCGCCGGGGAGGATCTGCGTGCGTCCGTCGATGAGGATGCCCTCGCCGTCGCGGACGAGGCCGCCGAGGACGACCTCGGGGGGCAGCGGGAGCTCCATCACCTGCCGGCGGGCGATGCGGGCGTCGTCGGGCACCTTGAACTCCGCCACGTCGACGCCGAGGATGGTCAGGCACTTGATGTCGCGCACGTCGGCCTTGAGCAGCTCGCGGTAGATGCTGCCCGCCGCCAGTGTCTTCTTGTTGATAATCGTGCCGATGTCGAGCTTCTCAGCCAGCTGGGCGAACTCGAGGTTCTCGACCATCGCCACCGTCTTGCGCACGCCCATGCGCTTGGCGGCGAGACAGGCGAGGATGTTCTGCTCGGCGTGGTTGGTCAGCGCCACGAAGGCCTGCACGTTCTCTATGCCCTCGCTCTTGAGCAGCATGGCATCGGTGGCGTCGCCGTTCACGATAAGGGAGTTCTCGTTGCCGATCAGCTGGTTGAGGCGCAGGCATCGTTGCTTGTCGATGTCGAAGACGATGGCGCGCATGTGCGAGGGGAGCGAGTTGACGGCGTGCACGGCCGCCTTCGAACCGCCCATCACGAAGATGTTGTTCACGTCGGCGTACTGCGTCTTGCCCACCTTCTCGCGTATGTATTTGAGGTGCTCGGGGCGCGTCATGAAGTAGGCGATGTCGCCCTGGCGCAGCACCGTGTCGCCGTTGGGGATAATCGTGTTGTCGTCGCGCTTGATGGCCACGATATGGTAGCGGTGGCCGCCGTCGGCGCGCGTGTCGTCCTTCTGCTGGTGCATGAGCTCCTTGAGCGGCACACCGAGTATCTGCGCCGTCTCGCGCAGCTTGATGCCAAGGAGCATGAGGGCTCCGTCGTGCACGTCCCAGAACTGGCGCACCCAGCTGTACTTGATGCCCTCGACGATCTCGTGGGCGGCGAGCATCTCGGGGTAGATGAGGCTGTGGATACCCATCTTCTGGAAGAGGGGGGCGTACTCCACCTTCATGTATTCGGAGTTGTCCACGCGCGCCACCGTCTTCCTGGCTCCCATGGCGTGCGCCAGCATGCAGCTGGTTATGTTGTCGGTCTCGTAGGGCGTGACGGCGATGAACAGGTCGGCTGACTCCACGCTCGCCGCCTTCAGTCCGCCGAGATGCGTGGGCGCCGCCTCGAGCGTCATGTAGTCAGCCTCGCCCACGACGGACAGACGGCTCGCGTCCTCGTCCATAAGGACTATGTCGTGGTTCTCCGCCGCGAGCAGTCCCGCCAGGTGTGTGCCTACGGCTCCCGCGCCGCCGATTACGATTTTCATTTTCTGGGGGTTATTGGGTTTGGGGGTTGAGGGTTTTGGGGGTTATATATGAACATCTGCGTCAATCTGCGTTAAAAAAATCCAGCCACAAGACTAATCCTTTATTCTTTATTCTCTATTCTTTATTCTCTAAAACAGCGTCAGCGATCGCCTCCTCGTCGATGCCCGCCACGTGGCGCAGCTGCGAGACGGTGCCGTGGGTGACGAAAGCGTCGGGAAGCCCGAGGCGGGTGACCCGGACGTGGTAGCCGTGGTCGGACATGAACTCGCTCACGGCGGTGCCGAGACCTCCGTTGCGCGCGCCGTCCTCGACGGTCACCACACGCTGGCACTTGCTTGCCACAAGGTGGAGCACGTCCTCGTCGATAGGTTTGAGGAAGCGCATGTCGTAGTGCATGATGCCGACTGGCGAGTTTTCCTTGATGCGGTCTATCGCCCGTGCCGCCACGTTGCCGATGGGGCCAATGGTCAGCACGGCTACCGTCTCAGCGTCCTCTGGAGCGTGGATAGCGGTCAGCAAGCGCGCCCGTCCGATGGGCAGTTCCTCCATCGGGCACTGCCAGTCGGTATGCTCGCTCTCGCCTCGCGGATAGCGGATGACGAAGGGGCCGCGGTCGGGCTGTTGAGCCGTGAACATCATGTGGCGCAGTTCGTGCTCGTCCATCGGACTGCATATCGTGATGCCCGGGATGGGACGCAGGGCTGCCATGTCGAAGGCACCGTGGTGCGTCTCGCCGTCCTCGCCCACGATGCCGGCGCGGTCGAAGCAGAAAACGACGTTGAGGTGCTGGATGCACACGTCGTGGATGATGTTGTCGTAGGCTCGCTGGGCGAAGGCAGAGTAGATGTTGCAGAAAGGCAGCAGTCCGTCCTTAGCCATGCCACCGCTGAACGTGACGGCGTGCCCTTCGGCTATGCCCACGTCGAAGACACGCTCGGGCATCTCCGCCGCCATAAGATTGAGCGAACAACCTGTGGGCATGGCTGGCGTGACACCCACGATGCGCGGGTTCGCCTTCGCCAGCTCGATGATGGTGTGGCCAAAGACATCTTGATATTTGAGTGGCCTGCCCTCGGTCGGAGCCACCACACGTTCGCCCGTCTCGGGATTGAAGCGTCCCGGAGCGTGCCAAACCGTCGGGTCTGCCACAGCGGGTGCGTAGCCATGTCCCTTCTCGGTGTTGATATGTAGCATCTTGGGACCCTTCATGTCCTTGATGACACGCAGGGTGTGCACGAGGTCTATGACGTTGTGTCCGTCGCTGATGCCGAAATAGCGAATGTCCATGCCCTCCCACACGTTCTGGCGGCGGTTGATGAGTGACTTGACGGCGTTGCCGAAGCGCACGATGGTCTTGCGGCGCTTGTCGTTGAGCAGTCCCCAGGCATAGAAGCGGCGGGCGAGGGAGTCGCGCACGTTGTTGTAGGTGCCGCTGGTCTGCATGCGGTGGAGGTACTGCTTCATGCCGCCCACGCTGTCGTCGATGGACATGTCGTTGTCGTTGAGCACAACGAGGAGGTCGTTCTGGCAGGCGGAGAGGTTGTTGAGTCCCTCGAACGCCAGTCCGCCGGACATGGCTCCGTCGCCTATCACCGCCACAACGTGGCGGTCGGTCTCGCCTTTCCGCTGCGCCGCCACCGCCATGCCGAGCGCCGCCGAGATGCTGTTGCTGGCGTGGCCTGCCGTAAACGTATCGTATTCGCTCTCGGCGGGACAGGGGAAGGGGTGCAGTCCGCCGAAGCGACGGTTGGTCTCGGCAAATCGTTCGCGTCTGCCGGTCAGCACCTTATGGGCGTAAGCCTGATGTCCCACGTCCCACACGATGCGGTCGTAGGGTGTGTTGAAGACGTAGTGGAGCGCCACCGTCAGCTCGATGCATCCGAGCGAGGAGGCGAAGTGTCCCGGATTGCCCGACAATGCCTGCACGAGGAAGTCTCTCAACTCCTCGCACACCCGTGGCAACTCCTCGATCTTCAGCCCTCGCAGGTCGCCCGGCACTACAATTTTGTCTAATATGGATTGTACGTTTTCCATAACAAAATACAAATTTACAAAAAATTTGGCATTGGCAAGCGATTTGGGGGGACAAAAAAAGTGCGGACCGCAAACTTGGGAGTTGCGGTCCGCACCAATTAGTTATGTTTCAGTCAGCTGCATGCTTGCAGTCTGGAGCCTGACAAAGCAGTCTGTAGTCTGCAGTCTGTAGTCTCGGCGAAGCCGAACCTTAGAGGACGATCTTGCGAGTGCGGATTACCTGACCGCTCTGCATGCGCACGAGGTATGTGCCATGCATATTGTCGGCAGAGACATTCTCAACGTTGCCGTCCATGAAGTTCACGAGGCGGCCGTCGGGAGTGTAGATCCAAACCTTGTCGACGTTCTCGAACTGGAACTTGCCGTCCTTGACGATGAACTCGCTTGCACCGGGAGCGACGCTCTCGATATAAGTGGGAGTGTCATCAATCTTCTCAGGCTGGTCGGCGATACCCTGGTCGTGGGTGTCAGCCTCGGGCTCGCGGCTCGGGTTGGTACCGGTGATGACCATCGGGAAGTCGATAGAGAAGCCCTTGTTGTGAGCACCAGCGGCACCGGGATGAGCGAACCAGGCGTCAGAGAAGACGAGGCGCAGACGGCTGTTGCCAGTAACGGCATCGGTCGGAACGGTAACCTCCCATGAGTAGGGGCAAGTCATCTCGTCAACCTTGTGCTTGCAGTTGTCGGCACCGAGCTCGAGCACGAGCTCATCGCTGCCGGCGTCGAAGCCCTCAGAGCAATCCCAGTCGGCATAGCCACGGCCTACGCAGTACCAGAGAGGATCGGTTCCGGTCGGGAACTCGAAGGTGAACTTAACCTTCTGACCCTGGTGAACGCGGATCACGTTCTCCTCGGCGAAGATGTAGTTGGTCTTGTCGGCATTCTTGTCCTCGATGCCAGCCTTGATGTCGCGCATGTAGGGAGTGCCCTCGAGGTTCTCGTAGGTGAAGTCGGCGTCAGAGTTCTCGACAACGAACTTGGTCAGGTAGCGGTAGTTGAGCGCGTTGCTCAGACCATCAGAAGAGTTGTCGAGGATGATAGAGGGATAGTTGCCGCTTGCAGACAGAGCCTCGGGCAGGCAAGAAGCTTCGGCACGGGGAATCTCAACCCAAACGACCTTGGTGTAGGTCTTGCCGTCGACAGAGACGCCACGCACGCCTACGTAAGGCTTCGTAGTCTCGTCGGTGGGGATGTTGCCCACGTATCCGCTCCAAGAGGTGGTGCGGCCAACCTCAGAGACGCGGCCGTCCTCGCCGTTCTTGTAGAGCAGTTCGAAGTGGTCGATGTTGACCTCGTCGTTGTAGATCATGTTCCACTTCTCGCGATAGCCAGTCACACCGGCGGTGTTGACGTTCCAGCGCAGCTTGGCTGAGAGCGACTTCTGGCACTCCTCGACAACCTCTACGAGCACTGACTCGGCGTTGATCTCAGCGGGAGTAACGACGATGTCGTCGTCGAGCTGGAGCATGCCGACCATCAGACCCTGGGTGTCACCGCTTGTGCGCAGACCGACATACTCGATCACGTCGCCCTGGGCGATGCCTGCGAGAGGAGCCTGCTGGGCTTCCCACTCAGTGCCATTAATCTGCTCGAAGGCGGTCTCGTTCCAGGCGGTCTCGCCCTTCTTCTTCACGATCACGCTCACTGTGCCAGCGGGAGCACCGGCAACGCGCTTGAGGGCGATGCGAGCCACGGGGTTGGTAGAGCTTACGGTCAGCTCGGTGCGATAGAGCACGATGTCGACAGCCGATGTGTTGTCGAGATAGAGCGAGCTACCGCCGATGTACGAGTCGGTGTAGTTGAAGTAAGGCACGCCGGTGGTGTTGGCGGTGGTGGTGTTGGCGTCATAGACGAGCCAGCGGTAGGTGGGAACTACGTCCTGCTGACCGAGGTTGTACCATGTGCCGAGAGTCTTCTTTCCCTTGTAGTTGTAGCGGTCGCCGTTACCCGTTGAGAAGTATGTGGTGAAGGGCAGGTTCTGCTTGATGGCAGAGCGCTCGGGCACATACTCGGCCAGACCCTGGAAGGTCTCGAGGTCCCAACCAGAGGCGTTGGTCGGAGTGGGACGGGCGGCGGGGTTACGGTAGCCACCGCAGAAGAAGCGGTCCTGCTTCTGCTGGTAGTTCTTCTGGAAGTCGAGAGAAGAGAGGCCGGTGGTGTAGCTGTAGAGACGGCTCTGAGCGTGCTCGCCCCACAGTACGATACCCATGCGCTTGTTGGTCTCGTTCTGCACGAGGTTGCTCCAAGAGCGGCCCATGCCCACGATCCATGTTCCCTGGTAAACGTCCTCGGTAGTCCAGCCGGCGTTCTCAACGGCGTTGACCGAACCACGGATAGAGTTGGCAGAAGCGAAGTCACCGCCCGAGTAGTTCAGGAAGGTGTCGTAAGCCTGGCCCTTGCCGGGACGGGTGTCGTCCTTGGTACCGAGCATGTAGCCTACGTTCGAGCTTGAGAGTGAAGACTGGGCTGTGTAGAGACCTACGTGGAAGTTGTCGAAGCCAATCTCTGCGGCATAGTCGTAGCAGAGGCTGTGGAACTCGGCGCAGCTCTGGTAGCCGGTGTCCTCGAAGTTGTAGTTGATACCGTCCTTACCGAAGTAGAGCAGGGCGTTGACGATGGGACGTACATACTTGTAGCCACCATAGCCGTTGGGATCCTTCTCCTGCACCTTCTTCACCCAGCCAGCGGCGCCTGAGCCTGCTGTCCAGCTCTCGAAGAACTTGATGCCCGCCATGATGTCGGTACCGTTCTTGTGAGCGCAGTCGGCGGCAACACCCGGGCTGTGGAGCAGACCGTGGTTCCAAGAGCCGAAGAGGTTGGTGTAGTTCCAGCCTGAGAATGAGTCGTCAGAGAAGTTAGACGACGGGAAACCGCCGGCATCCTTGCCCAGACCGATAGGAATGTTCATCCAGAGGTTGCGCTTCTCGTAGGTGTCGCCGTTCAGACGTGTGGCGCGGTCGAGGATCTCGCGGGGACGTACGTGTGAGCGTACGAAGGCGAGGTCGGCGAGGTTGACGCCGATAGCCTCAAACTCCTCGTCGGTGGGGAACATGCGTCCGTCGGCATCAGCCTTGGCGAAGAGGTCCATCATGTCGTCGCCGAAGAGACCGAGAGTGCCGTAGATCTGCGTGGTGGCAGTCGGAGAGCGGTAGCCCTCGAAGACGGCGTTGATCTCAAGGTCCTCGGTGTTGTCCTCGATGATGCAGGGGCTGCTCACCTTGGCCTTGTTGACGGTCAGGGTGACCATGCGGCCCTCACCGGCGGTAGCGCTGATGATGACAGTCTTCTTCTCGGTGAAGCGTGTGCCGCTTGCCACGGGGTCGTAGTCAACCGTCACGGCGAACGAGTCGCCCAGATCGGCGTTCAGACCCTTTGTGGTGAACGTGATGCCGAAGTCCACATCGGTCATCTGCTTGATCACCCACTCCATGTTTGTCTTGTCGGTGAAGTAGCCCTGATGGTCAACAGCGGTGTTCCAGCCGAGACCCTTTGTGAGGCCGTGCTGATAGACGAGGTAGGTGTTCTCCTTGCCCTCGACGGGAGTGATGTCCCAGTAGCTCTCTACGTCGTCGCAGTTCCAAGCCTTGACGGTGCTCACACCGATGTACTTGCCCGAAACGACACCCTTGAAGGTGTA
>JABUTZ010000032.1:12069-36029 GCA_021443415.1 Bacteroidaceae bacterium
TTGAAGCCCTCGGCTGTGTTGCTCAGGATGTAGCTTGCAGTCACTGTCTGATCCGCGTGGAACTGGGTGGTTGCAAACACGCTCGAGCCTGCGGGCTGGAGCACGTAGGTCACATTGGGGTTCCAGGGCGACTCGTTTACCACACGCAGTGTGATGTCGGCCACCAGACCACCCAGCTTGAAGTCCTTGTCGGTACCCATGGGGTCGGCACTGTCCCAGTCAATCTTGAAGCGGATGCGATAGTCGCCGGGAGCGAGGTCGGCGGGCAGCACGAACGCGGGAGGATTGTTCGACGTGTTCTGTGCCGCATACTCGTCAGCGCTGTTATAGCCGCCGAGATAGTTCCATGCCACCAGGTCGTTGGGCTCGCCCACTGTGTAGGGGGGCTCGTCGAGCAGAGTGACATCGAACTTGCCGTCCTGACCGTAGTCGACGTACACGTAGCGGTGCATCCACTCGCCCTTGTACTCGAAAGCGGGAGTCAGAGTCTCACCGGGGAATACCTCCCAGATGGTCTCTGTCAGGTCGTTGTAGAGAGGGCAGTCGGCGGCTGCGCCAGAGGTCTGGCCTGTCAGCACGGCATGCTCTCCTGACTTCGAACCAGTAAGGCTTACAGAAGGAGTGTAGCGCGAACCCTGTGTGCTCTGCTTGATAGAGAGCTGATCGTCGTACGCCCTTGAGAAGCTTACTTGGCCAAAAACATTCGTTGTGGTGAACGCCATCACGAGCGCCATCACGAAAAACATCAGTTTTTTGCTCATTGTGAATAGATTTAGGTTAATTAATATAGGTTAAACAAATTTTATCTCTCTTATGCAGGCGCATTGTCGGTGGCCGAAGGAGTGGTCGTCGTGGCGGTCGTGTCCTTCAGGTTCTCGTACTGGTAGAGTTTCTTATCCATCTCCAGCTCATCGCCCGGCTCGTCGTAGTTGAGGCATGAACCGAGGCTCAGCGCTCCGCCGACGAGAAGCATAAACATAAATATCTTTTTCATGTGTCTCAGGTTTTAGAAGTTAACTTTGAGGTTGAAACCGAAGCTGCGTGTGCTGGGCAGGTTGAAGCACTCGAATGCCTTGAGGCTGTTGCCCGTGGAGATCGACACGTCGGGATCGACGGGAGCGTCCTTGTAGAAGAAGAACAGGTTGCGGGCGATGAACGACAAGCTGAGGTTCTTGTTCTCACCGAACAGGTCGCGGAAGGTGTAGCCGAGGCTCAGCTCGCGCAGACGGATGTTGGTGGCGTCGTAGACGTAGCTCTGTGCGTCGTTGTAACCCAATGCGTTGTAGTAGTCCTTGATGGGCACGAGGTCGCGTCCCTCGTTGACGTACATGCCCGGAACACCGGCGGCATACTCGATGCCGTTGGCCTCTGCGTTCAGACGGGCGTCAGCCGAGCGCTGGCTCAGGCCGAGACGGTCGAGGTAGGCCTCGGTGATTGAGATGACCTTGCCACCGATGCGTCCGCTGATGAGGAAGTAGAGGTTGAAGTTCTTGTATGAGAAGGTGTTCGACCATGAGAGCTGGTAGGGGGCGTTCATGTTGCCTATGAACTTGCCATAGGCGCCCGAGCCCTCGCCCACCTGGGGCTTGCCGTCAGCTCCCATTGTCCAGGTCTTGCCCTGGAAGCTGGGTATGCCGTTGGCGTTGATGTAGATATCGCCCTCCTTGTGGAGCAGCTTGCCGTCAGCGGCATAGACATCGGTCGCCCAACGGTCGAAGTCGGTGACGTACATGTCGCCGTAAGTGCCGTTCTTCTCGTACTTAACCTTGACGCCCTGGGCGGCTGTAACCTCGAAGTTGGTCTCGCTGCCGTCGGCTCCGGTATACACGTTGAGGATCTTGTTCGAGTTGTATGAGAAGTTGACACTGGTCTTCCAACGCCAGTTCTTGGCGAACATCCAGTCGTAGCCCACGGTGAGCTCGATACCCTGGTTGCGCACGCAGGTGGTGTTGACCGGCTGGCTCTTGCCGTTGGGCCAGGGCACTACGAGGTAAGCACCATCGAGTTTCGAGTTGTAGTAGGTGATGTCGAAGTTGAGCGCGTTGTTGAAGAAGGCAGTCTCAAGACCGGTCTCGAACGACTTCATGGTCTCGGGCTGGGGAGTGAAACTGTTGAAGTTGCTCGGTGTTGAGGTGCCGGTGGCGAGGTTCACGGTCATCGTGTCGAACACGGTGTTCGGAATCGAGTTACCCACCTCAGAGTAGCTGATGCGATACTTCAGGTAAGTGATAGGCTCGGGCAGCTGCCAGAGGTTGGTGGGGATGAAGTTGGCACCGAAGCCCCAGTAGCCGTAGTGATCCTTGGCGGCGTTGTCGCCAGAGGCGAAACGAGCCTGACGGAAGGCGCGGTACCAGTCCATACGATATGAACCATCGATATATACAGCATCCTTCCAACCCAAAGAGGCGGTGGCAAGACCGGCCTGGTCCCAGTTGCTCGAGCGGCGCTTGTCGGTAGAGCCGTAACCACCCGCGCTGGGCATGAAGATGTTGTAGGCGCTCTCGATGGGGAGGCTGATGACAGCACCCACGGAGTTGCGCTGGAGCATAGTGGCCTGGGCGTCGGTGTTGACCGACTCACCCGTGGTGACGTGACCTACGTAACCGAGCGATGCGTTGACTGTCCAATCCTCCTTGAAGGTCTTGTTGTAGAGCAACATGATATCGGTGTAGATCTCGCTGGTGCGGCTGTTGCTGAGCCAGTAGCGACCGACGGCCTCGTAGGCGGCGGGCAACCAGGTGGTGGCGCTGCGGCGTGACTCGCTGTTGAACTTGGTGTGGTCGATAGAGCCGCGGGCCTGGAGCGAGAGTCCGTCCCAGATGTGGAGGTTGGCCTGCACGTTGCCGTAGAAGCGGTCCTCGCGCTGCACACTGGTGTTCTGGTTCATCAGGAAGTAGGGGTTGTTCTGCATGTCACTGTAGATGAACCAGCTCTGCAGTCCGTAGCCGTTGTAGACGGGAGTGCCGTTGACGATGCGGTTCTTCTTGGTGTCGTAATACTCCATCGTGCCGATGCCTTCCCAACGACCGGTGGTGACGTAGTTGTTGCGATAGTAGCCGAGGTCAACGTTGCGGGGCATGGTGTAGAGGTCGTAGATGGGGTTCATCGCCGTACCGCCGCCCACACGGTTGTTGGTCTTTGTCTGCACGTAGTTGGCGCTCACGTCGATCTTGAGGCGCTTCCACAGGTCGAAGTGCTGGCGGAAGGCGAAGGTGTGACGGTTGTAGCGGTTGTTCTCGATCATGCCCTTGGCATGCGAGTTCGAGTAACTGAAATAGGTGCGGAACTTCTCCGTACCGCCCGAGAGGCTGATAGAATTGTTGGTGGTGACACCCGTGCGATAGAAATTGTTTATATCGTTCTCGGCGTAGTTGCGCAGGTGAGCCTCGTAGGTGGTGAGCGACTTGCCTGTCTCATCGACCTGGCGGAAGCGCTTGTCCACGAGGATGTTGGCGGTGTAGGTCTTCGACTCCTCGCCCAAGAGTGTGCCGAGCTTGCTGCCCCAACTGCCCTTGGTCGACTTGCCGTCGAGGCCTACGTAACTGCCCGAGGTGCTCACGTCGATGCCGTAGATATTCTGGATATCGGGGGTGAGCAAGGGGAGGTCAACGGTGACGTTAGAGTTGAAACTAACGTCCATCTTGCCTTCGCGTCCCTTCTTGGTGGTAATCATCACGACACCATTGGCAGCCTGTGAACCGTAGAGGGCGGCGGCGTTGGCGCCTTTCAGCACGTTGATGCTCTCGATGTCGTCGGGGTTGATCTGCGACAGGGGGTCGCTACCCTCAGCCTTGCTCTGTGTGGCGATTTCGGCTCCGCTGCCCACCGTGCCGCGTGTCGAGTTGCTCATCGGTATTCCGTCGACGACGATCAGGGGGTCGTTGGCACCGTTGATTGACTTGTTGCCACGGAGCAGGATCTTCGAGGCACCACCGGCGCCGCCGGCACCCTGGGTGATGGTGAGACCAGCCACCTTGCCGTCAAGCGAGTTGACGAGGTTGGGGTCCTCGACCTTCATCAGGTCGTCGGCCTTCACCTGCTGGGTGGCGTAGGTCAGAGAGGTCTGCTTGCGCAGGATACCCATGGCGGTGACCACCACGCTCTCGAGCACTTTCGAGTCCTCCTTCATCACCACCTTGAGGGTGGTCGTGTTGGTCACATGGTGGGTCTGCGAGGCAAAACCGATATATGAGAATACGAGGTCGGCGGGACCCTTGGGCACGTTGAGCTTGAAGTTACCGTCGAGGTCGGTGACACAGCCTGTCGTGGTGCCCTTGATAAGGATGCTCACGCCCATGAGCGGCTCACCGAGGTCNGGCACTGCACTGCTGGCGAATGTCAGCAATGCGGATGCCAGAAACACGATCATCATTAACGCTTTTCTTTTCATGGTATTGGTGTTTTGGTTATTACGGGAGTTAGCGGGAGTTAACTCGCTTCGCTCGTGGAGTTAGCGGGAGTTAGCGGGAGTTAACTGGAGTTAACGGAATTTTGGGCTTTTCGGGAGTTAATGGGAGATTGTGGGAGGGAGTTTTCTTCCGATAACTCCCAGCGCCGCAGGCGCATAACTCCCATTCATTTACTCCCAGCGCCGCAGGCGCATAACTCTTTCAAGAGAATCACTTTACAATCAGCTTCTGGCTGGCATTGCCTGCCTTCACGATCACGAGACCCTTGGCGTTGATGTTCATCGCGCCGTTGGCGGTGGCTGTGCCGAGGAGCTGGCCGGTGGTGCTGTAGACACTGACTGCCTCACCATTTCGCAGACCGTTGACATAAACCTTGCCGTCGTTGGTGTAAACATTGGCGTCGGAACCCTTAACGTCGTTGATAGCAGACTCAAAGTTGCCGATGTTGACATCCCACCACAGACGGGTGGCCTGAACGTCGGGACCGCCGAGGGCGGGAATACCTGAGTTGGCTACGATGAGCTTGTCCTGCTCGCCGGTCGGAACCCACGGCATGCGGCGGATGAGATCACCGTCGTTGAGCGAACCGTCGCCGTCCTCCTTGGCGTTGAGCACGGGGATGATGCGGGGATAGCCGGTGCGGCGCAGCTCAGCCCAAGCCTCGGTCGAGAGGGGGAAGAGGGCGAGCCACTTCTGGGTGATGATCTTCTCGAGCTTCGTCTCGTTGTCGTCGGCCTCGTTCCACTTCACGCCAATCTTGATGGGTGACACCCAGTCCTCGGCGTCGCCGAAGGGATCGACCTGGGTGTAGGGGATGGCCTGCTCAAGCTTCAGGTAGTCGTCGATGACGTTGTCGTAGTAGAACTCGAAGTCCTCGGCAGCCCATTCGCGGTATGAAGGCTCGTCGAGGCAGGCGTTGCGGATGGCGCGCTCGTAGAACTCTTCAGCAGTACCACCCATGTTCCAGCCGCGTACGGCACCCTCGGCGCGGAGCAGGTCAACCTCCGCCCACTTGAGGAAGTAGAGGGGAGCGTCGGCCATGAAGCCGTATTCCGTCTCGAATATAGAAGCAGCAACGTAGGGGTTGGTGGTGATGGTCTGGCCCTCGGCGGCGTTAGACACACCGGCGCGCATGCCTACGATGCGAGCGCCCTCGTCCAGCACCTCACCGGTCTTCTTGTTGGTGATGGGATAGGCATTGGGCTCAAAGAAGAACTTGGCATAGGGGTGGTCGAGCTGGGCCATGATGGTCTCAAACGATGCGTTGAGGTGGTTGTCGTTCCACTGGCTGCAAATCTGCTTCAAGGGATGTGTGAAACCGGTCTTCGAGGGGAAGAGGGCCGACTGCTGGTTCTCCTTCTCCACGACACCGCTTGCCACGGCTTCCTCAGCCCACTTCTGGGCCACCTCGTTCTCAACCTTGACCACGCGCATGGCCATGCGGAGCTTGAGCGAGTTGGCGAGGCGCCAGCAGGTCTCGACGAACTTCTTGCCCGTGATGCCGTTGTAGCCGGTCTCGTAGGTGTCGATGATGGCGTTCACCTTCTTCTGGTACCAGTCGGGGCGGTTGGGATAGTTCTTCAGGCAGGCCACGATGTTGTCGAGGTCGTCAACGATGCCGTGGTAGATGGTCTTCAGGTCGTTGTAGGTGGTCGGAGTCTCCACGCCCTGCTTGTCCTCAAGATATGAGTAAGGGCCAGAGATGTCGGCTCCCTCCTGGGCTGCCACGCAGTAGTAGAGCAGGTTGATAGCCTTGACCTCGGGCATGTCGTTCATGCCCGACTGGCGGAGCAGGGGGATGAGGATGTTCTTGACCGAGGTGTACTGACCACGTGCACCGCCATTGAATGCCTCATGCAGGGCGTAGGTCGACTTCAGCTCGGCGTTGGCATAGGGGAAGTCGTAGTGGGTAACCACGAAATAACCCGCGTAGTTGTCGCAGTTGAGACAGTAGTTGTACTGGTAGCAGTGGCTCTCGGGAGTGCCGTTCTCCTTGCCGCCGCGCAGGGCGTACTGGGCACTTACCGATGTGCCGAGCAGGTCCTCGACAGACGCATAGGCGGCGTCGAACTGTGCCTCGGTGATGTCACGGTCCCAATTCAGGTCGCTCACGTTCTGAGCGCTCACGCCAGCAGCCATAAACAGCGATGCTGACAACAACAGTAGATGTTTTTTCATGTTGTATTGTTTTAAAGATTAACGAATTATCTTGATTGTTTTTGTCATGCCGTTGCCGCGCACGGTGACCACGAGGTTGCCCTTGCCGGCGAGGCGGAAGTTGGTCAGTTCGCCCGCACCCACGCTCAGAGCGCCGCTCTGGAGCAGGCGGCCGTCGATGGTGCTGACGCTCACCGTGTAGTCGCCTCCCTCGGCGAAGAGCACGGTGATGGCGTTGCCGTCGTAGCGCAGCTCGGAGGTGCTCTCCACGGCGTCGATGCCTACCGACTTGGTGATGACGACGTTGACGGTGCGCTCGTCCTTGCCCCAGTTGTTCTCCAAGCGGGCGGTGATGGGCTTCTCGCCCATGGTGGCGAACGACACCTTATTTATATTGTCTGTCTCCATGCTCGATGCGTCGTCGGGGAGTATCCACGATGTCTTGGTCGTGATGTCGATGCTGCCGGGCAGGTTGGGGTTGCCACCGACGTTGTTCTCGCCGTCGACTGTCTTGGCGTAGCCTGTGGGGTTCTCGCCACTGGCTCCCTCAAGGTACATGGTCTCTGCCTCGAGGGCTGTGTTGCGGCCCTTGTTCTTGAAGAGCGACTTGGCGGTGTGGCTCGTGCCCTCCTCGACATACGACGAACCTTCGGTCGGTGCGTCCTCGAAGTCCCAGTAGCCCTTCAGGTGCTCGGGAATCTCGCGTCCGTCGAAGCCCTGCATGGCGTCGATGAGGAACTCGTTGGCGTCGCTCGTATATACGTCCCAGTACTGCACGTCGTCGACCACGCCGATGAAACCGCCGTGGTAGGTGTTCGTGCCGCCGATGTAGCAATACTGCGGGCTCGTGCATCCGTTCTGGGTGTTCAGTCCGCCCCAGGTCACCGTCTGCATCGCCACGCGCTTGCCGTTGAGGAAGAGGCACTGGCGGCTGTTCGAGACGGAGAATGCCACGTGGTACCAGTTGCCGACGGCAAGACTAAGGTCATTGCCCGCGCAGGTCATGTTGGGACTCTCGTGGGGGTTGCCGTTGGGATAGCTGCCGACGGGCGAATAGGGATTCTTGTTGTTGCCGTATTGCGTGAACGAGATGATGTTGGGGTTCACACCGCTATACACCTCCACGTCGGGCCAGATGTGCATCCAGATGGTTCCCCAGTTGTTGTGGGGCCATGAGCCGCTCCAGTCGCGCTTGTTGAAGAGGTTGGTGCCGTACTTGCCGTGGGCGAAGGCGGTGGGCTTGATCCAGAAAGCGACGGTGAAGTCGGGGCTTGCGCACATCTCGGGCGAGAAGCGCAGCATGACGGGGTCCTCGACGACGAGGCCGCGGCTCACCTTGCCCTCGCCGAGACGCTCGATGGTCAGGGTGGCTGTCACCTCTTCATCGACTGCCGCCTCGCCCTTGTCCACCGTCAGGTCGCCGATGATGGGCAGCGCACCTGTCGAGAGGGGAGAGATGGAGATGAGACCGGGATAGGTGGTCTTGCCTGCCACCACGTCGTAGGTGCCGAGGTCGGCGAGCGAGGTGGTGACTGACTTCACGCCCTTCTGCTCGAAGAGGACAGCTCCCGAGGCGGCGTTCACAATCTTGAAGTCGGCGACGGCATGGAAGGGGTCCTCGAAGCCGACGGTGAAGGTCTCGTTGGGCTTGATGACAGCCTTGTCGACGGTCACGGCATCCGAAACCTCAAGCTGCGACTCGTCGCGGGCCTCATAGCCGGTCCAGGCTATCTCGCTGCGTGTCAAGCCGTCGGGAGCGACTGCGCAGACTCCGTAGCGAACGCGTGTGGCGAGGTCAAGGGGCATGGGTATGTTGACCACGTATGCCGCCCACGACGAGCAGGTGGTGGCGAGGAAGGGCTCGCTACCCTCCACCTGGGCATAAACCTCAAAGTACCATGTGTCCACCTCGTCGTTATAGACGGGCTCCCAGGCGTTGGTGCCCCCGTCCTTCGACTTCCATATCATCTTGATGTCGACAGCGTTGTAGCGCTCGCCACAGAGTTCGGCACGTGTGATGACGGGCGTGGCGGGAGCGTAGGTGGCGGCGTTGCGGATAGCCATCTCGCCAATCTCGACCGCGTAGTCGGCTGAGGTACCCTCAAACGTGAGGCCGAGCATCTTGACTGCACCCGCCATGCCTATCTCACTGGCATTGACGGCGAACTCCGTCCACTCACCCTTGGTGCTGGCGGGCAACTCGCTGGTCTTCATGGTCGAGCCGTCAGCACTCCAGAGGAGCGACATCTTGCCCTCGCCACCCATACGCTTGTAGCGCACAGTGACGCGGTCGGCGGCGCTCACGTTGAACTGCGTCTTGAACAGGCGCACGTTCGACTTGGCTGTCTCACCACTGAAACGCAGAGCCGAACCGCCCTTCCAAGAGTCCTTGTAGGTCAACTCAGCTTCGATGGCCTTGGCAGGCACCTTGCCTGCGTCGTCGGCTATCCACCAGCGCCATGTGGGCAGAATGTCCTGCACACCGAGGTTGTACCACTCCTGGTCGAAAGCCACCTTGCCCTCGTTGTAGAGGCGCTGGCCGTTACCTATATTAAAATAGGTGACAAAGGGCAGGGCGCTCAGCACCGAGCGGGCCTCGAGGAAGCGCGACATGCCGTGGAAGGTCTTCATCGCCGATGAAGAGAGCGAGGTGACGGTGTTGGTGACGGCGGGTGCGTTCACGATGTTGCGCGTGCCCGACCAGAAGAATTGCTCCTGCTTTTTCTGGTAGAGAGTCTGGATGGACATGGCATCGCTGCCGTACTCGTTCGAGTTCTCGTAGATGATGTTCTTGCCGTGGGCGCCCCAGATGCCAATCGAGAAGTTGTAGTTGGGCAGGAGCTCCCATCCGTAGCCGGCGCTGCCGCCGTTCACAGACGAAAGACCACGACCCTGGATGTCGAAGCCCGTATACACATCGTATGTCGAGCGACCGAGGTTCGTGGCGGTGGTGGTCGAGGTGCGAAGCTGGTTCTGATACCAGTTGTAATTGAGGAAGTAGGCATCGCTGACGGGCCACTCGCTCGTTGAGCGCTGGAACCATTCGCTGTTGCCCGTGGTCAGTGCGTTCGCCCACGAAACGGCGCCGCCGTTTGTCTGCGCGTCATACCAGTCGACGCGGAAGTGCCAACCCTCCTGAGGAGCTATCTCGTGCAGTTTTTCTAAAACGGTCTTGAAACTGTTGGCATAGGAGCCGACACCAGCCTCGGGGTTGATGCCGATGCCGTCGATGCCGTAGTATTTGATGAAGCGGATGAACTTGCGGCAGTTGTAGTAGTCGCCCGTGGCGTCGGTCTTGGCGAGGTCGGAGAAGAACTTCTGGGTGTCTGAACCGCCGAAGCCGGCACCGCCACCCGTGCTATCGAAGAAGAAGATGCAACCATTCTGCACGCCGTTGCGATGGGCGGCGTCGGAGAAGGCTCCCGGCACACGGCCTACGCCATCAGCCCAATTGCCGTGGATATCCACCATCGACCATGCCGAGAAGGCATCGGCGTTGAACGTGTAGCGGGGCAGCGAGCTCCAGTACGTGTCAGCCACGCCGGCGGGGCACCACCACAGGAGCTTGCGGTCGGTGGTCGCCGAGGGGTTGTACTGCGACTGCGCGTCGGCAAAGCGCTGGGCGGGGCGCACACGCGAGATATAGAAATTGTCGTCGTCGGTAATCTTCGGATTTGTGGCGTCCCACTCGGTGAACACTTGGTAGAAACCCTTTCCGTCGGGATAACGCTCCACGACCTTGTTGTGCGCCGGCAGCTGGGCGTTTGCCACAGATGCGACAAAAGCACAGGCGAGGACTAACGATTTGCCTTTCATGTTGGTATAGATTGGTTTAGGTTGGTTTTGGCGTATATATGCACGCTTATGCATAGCATATCGTACGCAAATTTAGTAAAAACTTTTTAAATAAGTACAACGATTATTAACTTTTTTTGTACTTTTGTAGTGTTAAAACGAAAAAGTGGAGTGAAATTCCGAACAATTGTCGAGATTGTGCCTCCCGAGTGGAGGATTGACCCTGCGGACTCCATCCTGTGCGTCGGCTCTTGCTTTGCCCAGCGCATAGGGGACGCTATGGCCGTGCGCCGCATGCGTGTGGACGTGAACCCCTGGGGTACGCTCTACAACCCGGCGAGCATAGCGATAGCGTTGGACGACAGCGAGTTGTCGCCCGACATTGTCATCGTGACTCTCGGCACGACGCACGTCTACGAGCGCGACGGACGGGTGGTGGCGAACTGCCAGAAACTGCCCGCGAGCCTGTTCACGGAGCGCGAGCTGACAACGGACGAGGTGGTGGAGACGCTCGCCTCAGTCCTCGAGCGTCTGCGCAGCCGCAACCCTCGCCTGCGCGCCGTGCTCACGGTCAGCCCCTACCGCTACGCCAAGTACGGCTTCCACGGCAGCCAGCTGTCCAAGGCGCGACTGCTCATGGCGGTCGATGAACTGACACGGCGACTGCCCTACTCCACCTACTTCCCCGCCTACGAGATCGTGCTCGACGAACTGCGCGACTACCGCTTCTACGACGCCGACATGCTCCACCCCAACCAGCAGGCGGTCGACTACATCTGGGAGCGCTTCGCCGAGACGCTCCTCAGCCCCCGCTGCCAGGACTTCCTCCGCGAGATGGAACCCATACGCAAAGCCCTCGCCCACAAGCCTTTCGACCCCGACAGCGACGAATACAAGCGGTTTGTCGAGGAGGCGAAAAGGAAAGAACAAGCAGTCATCGAGAAATTTACTCATTTTTAACGCAGATGAACGCAGATGCTCATTTTGACGTTGAATGAAAACAAATTAACGCAGATATTTTTACACTCTAATTTCTACACTCTACACTCTACACTCTACACTCTACACTCTACACTATACACTCTANTACACTCTACACTCTACACTCTACACTCTACACTCTACACTCTACACTCTAATCTCTAAACAAAATGTTATACAACATCTCCCAAATAGCCACCATCATCGGTGCGCGCCGCATCGGAAACGCCACGACAAGCGTGCGCTGGATCATCACGGACAGCCGCTCGCTCTGCTTCCCCGACGAGAGCATCTTCTTTGCTCTCAACACCCTCGCCATCAGCTATATCGACGGACTCTACGAGCGCGGTGTGCGCCAGTTTGTCCTCTGTGAGGCGGACGCCGACAAGGTGGAGATGAAGCGCGATGCCAACTACCTCGTAACGCCCTGCGCCCTGACCGCCCTCCAGCGGCTCGCCGAGCGCCACCGCGAACGCTTCGCCTGCCCCGTCATCGGCATCACGGGCTCGAACGGCAAGACGATTGTCAAGGAGTGGCTCTACCGCATGCTGATGGCGGACCACAACATCACGCGCTCGCCCCGCTCCTACAACAGCCAGATCGGTGTGCCGCTCAGCGTCTGGGGCATGGACGAGGAGACGACGCTCGGCATCTTCGAGGCGGGTATCTCGATGCCCGACGAGATGAGCCGCCTGCAGGCCATCATCCAGCCCACCATCGGCGTGTTCACCAACCTCGGCCCCGCCCACCAGGAGAACTTCGAGGGGCCGCAGCAGAAGGCGGTGGAGAAGATGATGCTGTTCAAGGACACGGACACGCTGATCGTCAACACCGACGACCTGCTCGTGCGCCGCTCGCTGGCCCTGAGCGAGTTCCGCGGACGAGTGGTCACCTGGAGCCGCGTCAACCGCGAGGCGGAGGTTTTCGTCGAGGAGAACAAGGAGGGCGGACTGCCAACGTGCACCATCAAGGGTTCGTCGTTCGTGATGCCCTTTGCCGACGAGGCGAGCGTGAGCAACGCCGCCACCTGCGCCGCCGTCTGCCTGCAACTGGGTCTCTCGCCCGACACGATAGCCCAGCGCATGGCCCTGCTCGAACCCGTGGCGATGCGCATGGAGGTGAAACAGGGACGCAACAACGTGACCATCATCAACGACTACGCCAACAACGACTACGAGAGCCTCGACATCGCCCTCGACTTCATGCAGCGCATGCCCGAGGCGGAGGGGCGCCGCCACCTGCTCGTGCTCGGCGACATGCAGCAGACGGGACTCACCCAGCAGCAACTGCGCGACAAGGTGGACAACCTCCTGCGCGGACGCAACGTGACTCCATACTACATCGGACGCGGATGGTGCACGGTCTATCCCGACACGGCATGGCAGACGGTCGAGGCTTTCCTCGCCGACGACAAGTCGCACCTCAAGGACTGCGTCGTACTGCTCAAGGGTCCTTCGGACGCTCGCTTCGCCCAGATAACCAAGGCATTGGAACGCAACGTGCACGAGACGATACTCAACGTCGACCTCCAGGCGGTCACCGCCAACTTCAACCACTACCGCCGCATGCTGCGCCCGGGCGTGCAGACCATCTGCATGGTCAAGGCGGACGCCTACGGAGCGGGGGCTGTGATGGTATCGAAACAACTGCAGGTGGCGGGTGCCGACTACCTCGCCGTGGCTGTGGCGGACGAGGGCGTGGAACTGCGCAAGGCGGGCATCACGAAGCCCATCATCGTCATGAACCCCGAGATGCACGCCCTCGGGACGCTCTTCGCCTACAACCTGCAACCCGAGGTCTATTCGTTCCGCCTGCTCGACGCTCTCGTGCACGAGGCTCGCGGCGAGGGTGTGACCAACTTCCCCATCCACATCAAGCTTGACACGGGCATGCACCGCCTCGGCTTCGACCCCGTGCGCGACATCGACGAACTGGTGCGCAGCCTCAAGGAGCAGAAGTCGCTGCTGCCCATCTCCGTGTTCAGCCATTTCGTGGGTGCCGACGAGACCTCGTTCGACGCGTTCACGGAGCGTCAGGCGGATCTCTTCAGCCGTGGCGCGGACACCCTCCAGAAGGCTTTCCACCACCACATCCTGCGCCATGTGTGCAACTCGGCGGCGACGGAGCATTTCCCTGATTACCAGATGGATATGGTGCGCCTCGGACTCGGTCTCTACGGCATCGCCCCGCGCAACAACCGCACGATCCACCCCGTAAGCCAGCTCACCACGACGATACTCCAGATCCACGAGCTTGAGGCGGGCGAGACGATCGGCTACGGCCGCCACACGACACTCGCGCGCCGCAGCCGCATCGCCGCCATTCCCATCGGCTATGCCGACGGCCTCAACCGCCGCCTCGGCAACCGCGCCGGCTACTGCCTCGTGAACGGCCGCAAGGCGGAGTACGTGGGCAACATCTGCATGGACGTGGCGATGATCGACGTGACCGACATCGCATGCAAGGAGGGCGACCGCGCCATCATCTTCGGCTCCGACCGCCTCCCCGTCACCGTCCTGAGCGACACCATCGGCACCATCCCCTACGAGATCCTCACCAGCGTAAGCAATAGGGTGCAGAGGATTTACTTCAGGGAATGAGAAGCCCCGGGCCCCTCCCAACCCTCCCCAACTGGGGAGGGCTATTAAAATCGTCGATATAACGTTATAGCGATACATCGTTATAACGACCGTCGAAATCTCGAATTTTCGAAATTTTCGAAATATCGAAAAAAAAATCTGCGTCCATCTGCGTTAAAAACCCAGAAATGAAAAATCGTAAATGAACTAAATCGTAAATAAATTGTAAATCGTAAATCGTCAAATCGTAAATCAAACGTCCATCTGCGTTAAAAATCAACACCCCACAAAAGTAACCTAACCCCCAAACCCATAACCCCATAACCCCCCAACCCCCAAAAAATGAAAATCCTCGCTGTTGGGATGAACTACGCGGAGCATTGCGCCGAGCACGGCAATGAGCGTCCCGAGCATCCCGTCATATTCACCAAGTGCGACTCGGCGCTGCTCAAGGACGGCAAGCCGTTTTTCATCCCCGACTTCACCCAGGAGTGCGAGTACGAGGCGGAGCTGGTCATCCACATCTGCCGCATGGGCAAGGAGATAGCGCCCCGCTTCGCCCACCGCTACTACGACGCGATGACCGTGGGCATCGACTTCACGGCCCGCGACCTCCAGCGTGAGGCGCGGCGCAAGGGACTGCCCTGGGACCTCTCGAAGGGTTTCGACAACAGTGCCGTGATCGGCAGCTGGGTGCCCACGGAGTACGCCAACATGCAGAACCTCAACTTCCACCTCGACATCGACGGACGCACGGTGCAGCGCGGCTGGACGGGCGACATGCTGTGGTCGGTCGATGAGATCATCGCCTACGTGAGCCAGTTCTGCATGCTGCGCCAGGGCGACCTGATTTTCACCGGCACACCCGCCGGCGTGGGGCCCGTGAGCATAAATCAGCACATAGAAGGTTATCTCGAAAACAATAAATTATTAGAGTTCAACGTTAAATAAGCAATGAGACTTGTTTCCATATTTGTCGCCCTGGTGGTCAGTACGCTGACTGTCAGTGCCCAGAACATTACGACGCTCGACTGGGACGAGCTTCGCATCGACTCCGTGCTGCCCCACTACAGCGAGGTGGTGCCGCTCGCCAGCGACTTCCGCAACTATGACTTCGCGGTGCGCGTCGAGTACGCCTCATGGGGTGCGCTGACCGCCGCCGAGGAATTGGTGGCGCGCCGCCACATGGACGAACTCGCCGACACGCTCCAGGTGATGTCGTACGTGGGCCAGAGCCGCGGCGAGGGAACGCTCGACATTGACTTCATACCCGTCGTCTACGACCGCAAGAGCGAGACGATGCGCAAGCTGCTGCAGTGCAAGATCACCATTCTCGCCACACCCAAGCCCTTGGGCGCCAAGCGTGCGGCGGCGGCTAACAAGGGAGAGCGATGGGCACGCACCTCGAAGCTGGCAAGCGGCACATGGTACAAGATAGCCGTCGAGGGCGACGGCATCTACGCCCTCAACCCCGACCTGCTCGCCAAGATGGGCATTACGGACGCGAGCCGCGTGCGCGTGTTCGGATACGGAGGCCACATGCAGCGCGAGGCACTCAACGCCGACACCGACTTCGACGACCTCGAGGAAATCCCGCTCATACGCAACGCCAAGTGCGGAAGCCCGCTCTTCTGGGCCAACGGCGTGCAGCACTGGGACTGGACGGTGACCTCGACCTCGAGCCAGCACCACGTGCAGAACACCTACGCGAACGAAGGCTGTTACTTCATCACCACCGACGGCACACCGGCACAGATGGAGACCGAGGAGTCAAGCGAGACTGGCGGCACCGCGCTCATCTCGTTCCCGGGCTACGGCATACGCAACATCGACGAGGTGGCATGGTTCAGCGGCGGCAGACGCTTCTGGGAGAACAAGACCCTGAACGGCACGGGCGGACGCTCGTTCGAGATCTCCACGCCCAACTACATGACCGGCACGGCCACCCTGCGCATCGCCCTCTCAAACGGCGGCGCGTCGCGCGAGGCAGTGCAGCTGAGCCTCAACGGCAAGGCCCTCGCCGAGATGAACGTACCCAAAGCGGGCGACTACGAGAAGGCCGGGTCGGCGACACAGAGTTTCTCCGTCGACAACCTCAAGGACGGCATCAACCAACTGACCATCAAGGCTCCCAACGACCAGATCCTGCTCGACTATATCGAAGTGCTCTACCAGCGCGCCTGCCGCATGACAGGCTCGTCGCTCCACTTCGCCCTCCAGGACAAGACCCCCGTGCGCTTCCAGATCGAGGCGACGGCGGACAAGAACGTGGCCCTCATGCGCATCGGCACGCGCAACAACCCCGCCACCCTCATCGCCAAGCGCGCCGACGGCTATTACGCGCCCAGCGAGCCGGCGGGCGAATATGTGGCAGTGGACCTGAACGCAGGCGCGTTCCCCGGTCCCCGCTATGTGGGCAAGGTGGCGAACCAGAACCTGCACGCCGACGAACCCGTGGAGATGGTCATCATCACACCCACGAGCGGCATCCAGGACCGCGAGGCGCAGCGGCTCGCCGACCTCCACACGAAGTATGACAGCCTGAGCTGCCGCGTGGTGCGCGCTGACCGCATATACAACGAGTTCTCGTCGGGCACTCCCGACGCCACCGCCTACCGCCGCTACATCAAGATGCTCTACGACCGCGCCCAGGCCGAAGGCAAGGCGGCCCCCCGCTACCTGCTCCTCTTCGGCGACGGCGCGTGGGACAACCGCATGGTGACCGACGCATGGCGCAACTACCGCCCCGACGACTTCCTGCTCTGCTACGAGAGCGACAACTCGCTCTCGGACATCCAGTGCTACGTCATGGAGGACTACTACGGACTGCTCGACGACGGCGAGGGCGCACGCCTCTCGTCGGACAAGACAGATCTCGGCGTGGGACGCTTCCCCGTGCGCACAGCCGACGAAGGTCGCGCGATGGTGGACAAGGTGGAGGCACAGCTCACCGACCAGGACCCGGGCAAGTGGCAGAACCTCGCCATGGTGCTTGGCGACGACGGTGACAACAACGAGCACATGAAGTACGCCGACGAACTGGCGGACGTGATGCAGACGAACGCCCCTGGCATGGACGTGCGCAAGGTGATGTGGGACTCGTACAAGCGCGTCTCGACGACGACGGGCAACACGTTCCCCTCGCTGACCAAGTTCATCAACAACACGGTGAACAGCGGTGCCGTCCTCTTCAACTACATCGGCCACGGAGCCACCTACCTGCTCTCGCACGAGAGCGTGCTCACGATAGCCGACTTCCACACCTACGACAACGTGCGCCAGGGCTTCTGGTACACAGCCGCCTGCGACATAGCGCCCTTCGACGGACAGGTGGACAACATCGGCGAGGCGGCGGTGCTCAACGCCCGCGGCGGAGCGCGCTGCTTCATAGGCACGACACGCACCGTCTACGCCAACCTCAACCTCAACCTCAACCGCGAGTTCAACCGCCATATCTTCGCCACGGACACCAAGACTGGCCGCCGCAACTCGATCGGCGACGCCCTGCGCCTGGCCAAGAACAAGATGACGGAGAGCGGTTCGACGGTCAACAAGCTCCACTACGCCCTCCTTGGCGACCCCGCCCTCGTGTTCGGACAGCCACTCCAGCACGTGGTGGTGGACAGCATCGGCGGCATCTCGGTGAAAGGTAGCGAGACGCCCCGCCTGAAGGCAGGCGGACAGAGCAGCATGCGCGGACATATCGAGGACGCCCGCGGCAACCGCATGACCGACTTCAACGGCTATGTCAGCGCACGCATCATGGACACCAAGGACACCGTGACCTGCCTCAACCAGGCGGGCGCCGACGAACCGTTCCGCTACACCGCCCACCGCCGTGTGCTCTTTGAGGGGACCAACGAGGTGACTAACGGCGAGTTCACCATCCCCTTCGTGGTGCCCATCGACATCAACTACGCCAACAGCAACGGACGCGCCACGTTCTTCGCCGTCGGCAGCCGCCAGGACAAGTCGGCGGTGAAGGCCAACGGCTCGACGACGCGCTACACGGTCGGCGGCACGAGCGAGGAGATAGGGCGCGACACGGTGGGCCCCGCCATTGACGTGTGGCTCGACAGCCGCTCGTTCGTGAACGGAGCCTTGGTGAGCGCCGCCCCCATCGTCTACGCCACCCTCGAGGACGCGAGCGGCATCAGCGGCGAGTCGGCGGGCGTGGGCCACTGCATCGAGGTGAACATCGACGACAACCCGTCGTGGATTTTCGACGTGACGAGTGCGTTCGCCTTCGAGTCGGGCTCCGCCAAGCGCGGTTCGCTCGCCTTCCAGCTGCCCGTGCTGAGCAAGGGCAACCACTACCTCCGCCTGCGCGCATGGGACGTGGTGAACAACACCAACACGGCGACGATAACCTTCAAGGTGAACGGCACGAGCGACACGGCTCCCGTGAGCGCCTTCGTCTCGTCGGTGGAGAAGACAGCCACCATCACCATCGTCAACCGCCTGACGGGTTCCGACGCCTGCGACGCACAGGTGCACCTCTACGACGCAAGCGGACACCTCATCTACTCGAAGGACCTCACCGGCATAGTAGCCGGCTCGACGACATATCTGCAACTCGCCTCGATGGGCCTCAACGCAGGCATCTACTTCCTGCAGGTGACCATGCAACAGGGTGACAAGACCTATCAGAGCGAGATCAACAAAGTAATTCTCAACTTATAAGGCTTTGACTATGAGAAAAATTCCGGTCATAATCTGCGCGCTCGCCTCATTGACGGCATACGGACAGGACTCGAAGGAGATCTTCAATCCTGTCCAGTACGCCATAACCTCACTCGCCATCGCCCCCGACGCACGCGGCGGCGGTATGGGTGACATCGGCGCCGCCACCGAGGCGGACGGCATGTCGCAGTACTGGAACCCCGCCAAGTATCCGTTCAACATAGCCCGCGCCGGTGTCAACGTCAGCTACACGCCGTGGTTGCGCCAGCTGGTCAACGACATCGACCTGGCGTACGTGAGCGGTTTCTACCGCATCGGCGACTACAACGCCCTGTCCGCCTCGCTGACCTACTTCTCGCTCGGCGAGGTGTTCTACGGCAACAGCTCGGGACAGATCGACGAGTCGTACTCGCTGCGCCCGAAGGAGTTCTCGATCGACGTCGCCTACTCGCGCATGCTGACGCAGAACTTCAGTGCGGCAGTTGCCCTGCGCTTCATCTACAGCGACCTGTCGTGGGACCGCGAGGCGGAGTCGAAGGCCGCCAAGTCGTTCGCCGCCGACATCGCCCTCTACCGCATCGGCTACTTCATGGCAGGCTCGCGCGAGTGCGCCTTCTCATGGGGCATCAACCTGAGCAACATCGGTTCGAAGGTCAACTACGGCGGTTCGGACTACAGCCAGTTCCTGCCCACCAACCTGCGCTTGGGCATCGGTTTCCAGATTCCTTTCGACGAGTACAACCGCCTGAGCATCTATGCCGACGCCAACAAGTTCCTCATCCCCACCATGCCCATCCAGCGCGAGGACGAGACCGACCAGGATTACCAGGAGCGCCTGCGCAAGGACTACTACGACGTGAGCCCCATCAACGGTATCTTCAAGTCGTTCAGCGACGCGCCGGGCGGCTTCAAGGAGGAACTGAAGGAGATCAACTGGGCTATCGGCCTCGAGTACAACTACAACGACCGCTTCCTCGTACGCGGCGGTTACCACGACGAGTCGGCGGTCAAGGGCAACCGCAAATACTTCAGCGTGGGTGCCGGTTTCCGCATGAGCATCTTCGCCATCGACGCCAGCTATGTCATCGCCACCACACCGAGCAACCCGCTCGACCAGACGATGCGCTTCACCTTGGGCTTCGACCTCGATGGCATCAAGGACCTGTTCTCAACCAAACGCCGCTGAACGACCATGCGCATAGGATTCGGATTTGACGTGCACCGCCTCGTGGAGGGCCGCGACCTGTGGCTCGGCGGCATCAAGATCGACCACTGCCTCGGCCTGCTCGGCCACAGCGACGCCGACGTGCTTATCCACGCCATCTGCGACGCCCTGCTCGGTGCCGCCAACATGCGCGACATCGGCTACCACTTCCCCGACACCGACCCTCGCTTCAAGGGGGCGGACAGCAAGGTCCTGCTGCGCGAGGTAGTCGCCCTCATCAAGGGCAAGGGCTACTCCATCGGCAACATCGACGCCACCATCTGCGCCGAGCGTCCGAAGATCAACCCTCACATCGAGCGCATGCAGGCTTGTCTCGCCGAAGTGATGGGCATCGGACCCGACCAGGTGAGCATCAAGGCGACCACGACCGAGCGCCTCGGCTTCACCGGGCGCGAGGAGGGCATCTCAGCCTACGCTGTCTGCCTGGTTGAATAGGTTCGGCGTTCCGCCGAGACTACAGACTACAGACTCTCATCGTAAAAGTCTGTAGTCTGTAGTCTGTAGTCTGTAGTCTGTAGTCTGCGCCATAGGCGCAACAATCAGAAAATCTCCCTCGAGAACGACTCCCAGAGCTGGAGATAGACAATCACGGCGGGGGTGGCGAGCAGAGTGCTGTCGAAGCGGTCAAGCCACCCGCCATGGCCGGGGAGGGCATGTCCGCTGTCCTTGATGCCAAGGCGGCGCTTGATGAGGCTCTCGATGAGGTCGCCCCACGTGCCGAAGATGACGACGGTGAGCGCCATGCCTGCCCAGAAAAGGACGTCGGCGAAGGTGTAGCCCACCTCCAAGTAGATGCACACGAGAACGGACATGGCGACAGCCAGCACGCCGCCGCCTATGCTTCCCTCCCACGTCTTGCCCGGCGACACGCTGGGAAAGAGTTTGTGGCGACCGATGAGCGAACCCGTCAGGTAAGCCCCCGTGTCGCTGCACCAGAGGAAGATGAAGAGCGTGAGGACGTAGATGCCGGGGTGCAAGCCCTCGAACTCAAGGATGTTGAGCAGGGCGAAGGGCAGGGCGACATACATCTGCGACATCATCGTGAAGGCGAGGTTGCCGATGGCAGTCTCGCTCTTCTTGTAGAGTTCCTCGATGACGAGGTAGAGCATCACGAGGAAGTATGGCACGAAGAGGAGTGCGTCGGCGTAGATGACCGAGAAGAAAGCCGCCACGAAGAGGTAGGTGGCAGCCATGCTGCAGATGGGGCGGTTGATGCGCACCCCCGCTCGTCGGTTGACGATGGTGGCGAACTCCCATGCCGAGAGTCCCGAGATGAACGCGAACAGCAGTCCGAACGTCAGCGGCGAATACAATATGCTGCCCACGAGCACCGCCACAAACAGCGCTCCCGTCACAGCTCTTATCACAAGGTTTTTCATGCTTTTTTTGCTTTAATTTTCGATTTTTCGAAGTCTCGAAATCTCGAAGTTTCGAATAACCTCACAAAAGTAATACTTTATTCTTTGTTCTCTAATTCCGAGCCCTCGCTTTCCTTCATCAGTTCCTCTGTGCGGCTCACCCAGGGGCGTGGGCCGAAGATCTTCTCCACGTCCTCGGCCATGATCACCTCGCGGTCGACGAGCAGCTGGGTGAGTGCGCCGTGGCCGTCGGCATGCTGGCGCAGGAGCGACTTGGCGCGCTCGTACTGCTCGTCGATCATGCGTCGCACCTCGGCGTCTATCTCGCGCGCCGTGTCCTCGCTGTAGGGTTTGGTGAAGTTGTACTCCTCGTTGTTGTAGTAGCAGAGGTTGGGCAGCTTTTCGCTCATGCCCATGTAGGCAATCATCGAGTACGCCTGCTTGGTGACGCGCTCGAGGTCGTTCATCGCCCCGCTGCTGATATGTCCCGTGAACACCTCCTCGGCGGCGCGTCCGCCCAGTGTGGCGCACATCTCGTCGAGCATCTGCTCGCGCGTCGTGATCTGGCGCTCCTCGGGCATGTACCACGCCGCTCCGAGAGCGCGTCCGCGCGGCACGATGGTCACCTTGACCAAGGGGTTGGCATACTGGAGGTTCCACGAGATGGTGGCGTGTCCCGCCTCGTGGAGGGCGATGGTGCGCTTCTCGTCCTGGGTCATCACCTTGGTCTTCTTCTCCAGACCGCCGATGATGCGGTCGACGGCGGCCATGAAGTCCTCCTTGGTGACCGCCTTCTTGTCGGCGCGCGCGGCGATGAGCGCCGCCTCGTTGCAGACATTGGCGATGTCGGCACCGCTGAAGCCCGGTGTCTGGCGGGCGAGGAAGTCGATGTCGAGGTTCTCCTCCGTCTTGAGGGGACGCAGATGGACCTGGAACACCTCGCGGCGCTCGGTGAGGTCGGGAAGATCAACATGTATCTGGCGGTCGAAACGTCCGGCACGGAGCAGGGCGCTGTCGAGGATGTCGGCGCGGTTGGTGGCGGCGAGGATGATGACACCGCTGTTGGTGCCGAAGCCATCCATCTCGGTGAGCAACTGGTTGAGCGTGCTCTCGCGCTCGTCGTTGCCCCCCATCGCGGCACGCTGTCCGCGGGCGCGGCCCACGGCGTCGATCTCGTCGATGAAGATGATGCAGGGACTCTTGGCCTTGGCGCGGTCGAAGAGGTCGCGCACACGGCTGGCGCCCACACCCACGAACATCTCTACGAAGTCGGAGCCGGACATGGTGAAGAAGGGTACGTCTGCCTCGCCCGCCACCGCCTTGGCAAGCAGTGTCTTACCCGTGCCCGGAGGGCCTACGAGGAGCGCTCCCTTGGGTATCTTGCCACCGAGGTCGGTGAACTTCTTCGGGTTTTTCAGAAACTCGACTATCTCCTGCACCTCGACCTTAGCCCCTGCCTGTCCGGCAACGTCCTTGAACGTCACCTTGGCGGCGTCGTCGCTCTTCTCGACAAGCTTGGCCTTGCTCTTGCCCACGTTGAAGATGCCCATGCCACCACCGCCGCCGCCCATGCGGCGCATGATGATGATCCAGATGGCGATGAAGAGGATGAGGGGGAGCACGTTGATGAGGGTGTTCACCCAGCCCGACTCGCCCTTGTACTGCACCTTGCCAGTGAAGTGACCGGCGTCGCTCTGCGCTGAGAGAAACTCCTCGAGCTTGTCGTTGGAGGGGTATTCGACCACCACCGTGGGCGACTTGCCCGCCTGTGCCGAGTCGGTGCGGAAGACATCGCGCACATGCTCCGCCTTGATGGTCATCTCAAGGGTGCCCGCCGACTTGTTGGCGACGATCTTCTTGGCGTAGCCGAGTTCGACATACTCCTTGAACTCGGTGTAGGTCACCGACTTGGACGAGTCGCCGCCCATGCCGTCGCTGGTCATGAACATATAGCCGAGGACGCAGGCTATGATGATGTATAGCCAAGTCATGCTGATGCGTGGCGGTTGCTTGTCGCCCCCGCCCTTGCCAGGCTTGTTCTGGTTGCCTTTGTTGCCGCCCCCGCTCATGTCGAACGGGTTGCGCGGTCGCTTTCCTTCGTTGTCCACTTCGCTCGTCGGTTTAGTCCAGGTCGGGGATTTCGGTCACATTGGCGTCCGCCCAGAGGTGCTCGAGGTCGTAGTACTCGCGCTCCTCGGGCAGGAAGACGTGCACGATGATGTCGATGTAGTCCATCGCCACCCACACGGAGTTGCGCAGGCCGTCGACGGCGATGGGTTTCGCCTTCACCTTGCGGCACTCCTCGCCGATGCTCTCGACGATGGCCTGAACCTGCGACGGCGAACCGCCCTGACAGATTATAAACTTCTTAGTGATAGTGTCTTGCATGCCACCCATATCGACCACCACGATGCGGTGGCCCTTCTTGTTCTGGATGCCTTCGATGATTTTTCTTTCCAATAGTTCCATAGTGGGCGCAAAGTTACGAAAAATTCCTGAGTTATTAAAGAATAAAGAATAAAGAATAAAGAATAAAGGGATAGTTATGGCATTGGGCGTTTGTGGTCGGTAGTCTCGGCGGAACGCCAAACAAATCGCGGCGAATTAAAAAAAAATCGCATTTTTTTTGCAAAAGATTTGGTGGTTTGCGCAAAAGGCAGTAACTTTGCACTCGCAAACGGGAGCCATGACGAGCATGGCCGCTTGCAAGACATGTTTGGGCTATGGTGTAATGGTAACACTGCAGATTCTGGTCCTGCCTTTCCTGGTTCGA
>JABUTZ010000032.1:36172-46800 GCA_021443415.1 Bacteroidaceae bacterium
TGGTAACACTGCAGATTCTGGTCCTGCCTTTCCTGGTTCGAGTCCGGGTAGCCCAACAAGGAGACGAGTGAGAGCAACGCTTTCGCTCGTCTTTGCGTTAGCAACAACCAACAATCAGCAATAATGAAAAAGATCCTCTTTCTCCTCGCCCTCTGCCTGCCGATGGCCGGCGGCGCGCAGACGATAAAGTTGAAGAAGCTGGACAAGGTGCGCCGTGAGTGCTGGAAGCAGTATGCGCAGGCGGTGAAGGAAGCCGACGGACTGTTCGGCGACACCCTGCCCGCCCTCGCCGACGGCAAGCACAGGAGCCTGCGGCTGCCCAACGACCTCGAGAGCGACCGCAACGGCAATGCGGTGGAGATGAACTACTACTACGGCTACAAGGGCGGGCACCCGACAGCCGCGAAGCCGTCAGCCGCGTTCCTATACCTGCACGGCTCGGGGCCGAGGATAGCCGAGTGGGCGACAGGCCTGCGCATCTGCCAACGCTTCGCCGACACACCGTCGGTATATGTCATTCCGCAGATTCCGCAGGAGGGCGAGTGGTATCGCTGGTATCAGAAGAGTAAGCAGTGGGCATACGAGAAGATGTGGCGCCAACTGCTTGTGCGTGAGGACATCGACCCCGCGCGCCTCTATCTCTTCGGCATCTCGGAGGGAGGCTACGGGTCGCAGCGTCTCGCCTCATTCTACGCCGACTACCTCGCCGCGGCAGGTCCGATGGCTGGGGGCGAACCGCTCAAGAACGCGCCCACCGAGAACCTCAGCAACACCGTCTTCTCGCTACGCACGGGTGCTCTCGACTACGGTTTCTACCGCGACCGCCTGACTGGCTACACAGCCGCCTCGCTTGACTCGCTCGAAAGGCTCCACCCCACCCTCTTCCGCCATTGGGTGGAACTCATACCCGGGCGCGGCCACTCCATCGACTACAACCCGACACCCGAGTTCCTGCGCCGTCATGCGCGCAACCCGCTGCCCAGAGAGTGGATGTGGGAGGACTTTGAGATGGACGGTCGCCACCGCGACGGTTTCTACTACCTCGCCGTCGACAAGCGCCCCTGCGACAGCCTGCGCACGCGCTACGATGTGCGCGTGGTCAAGGAGGCGGACGGCTCGTCGGTCGTCTCGGTCGATGTGCGCAACGTCATCTACACAACCACGGAGACCGACCCGCGCTGGGGTATCGAGATGCGCTTCGACCGCCGCTATGAGATGGCTACGGGCGGTGCGTTCACTCTCTTCCTTGACGAACACCTCGTTGACCTCAACGCCAATGTACGGGTCGTGGTGAACGGCAAGGAGGCGTTCGCCGGCAAGCTCAGGCTCAACCGCCGCCACCTGCAGCGCAGCCTCAACATCTGGGGCGACCCGCTGCGCATGATGCCAGCGGCTGTGGAGGTGAGGTACTGATGTTCGGCGTGCCGCCGAGACTACAGACTACAGACTACAGACTACAGACTACAGACTACAGACTACAGACTACAGACTTCTCATTTGGAGTCTGTAGTCTGTAGCTTGTTTGGGGGGTGTTCGCAAGCGAGACGCTTGCGAACACCTTACTTGATAACCACCTTGCGGCCCTCGGCGTTGATGTAGAGTCCGGCAGCAGGCTGTGAGACCTGACGGCCCTGGATGTCGAACCAGCGCGAGGTGCGGGCATTGCCGTTGACAGTTACGATGCCGTCATAGAGACCTTCGGGAGCCGTGGGGTCGCCCTCGTTGCCAATCCAGAGGGTGATGGGCTCGGAGATCCAGTCGAGACGCTCGTAGAACTTCGTGCAGGTGGCGAGGCGGAACTTGCAGTTGCGTCCGTCTACCTTCGTGTCGCCACCGGTGCTCTCGCCACCCTCGCCGCCGGCGATGATGAACTTCTCGTAGTAGGTCAGTTCGCGAGCCTCCTGGATGCCCACACGCACCTCGATGTTACCCGAGGGAGAGGCATAGACGGTCTCGCCGTCGTCCTCGACGAAGTAGCCGGCCACATAGCCCGAATACTCCTTTGAGGCAGAGGGGTTATAGACGCGGATCTTCAGCACGTTGGCCTCGACATTGCCGCAGAACAGAGCGTTCTTGCAACTCAGCACGGCACCGATGGGGTTGAGTGTGACAGGTTCCTCGACGGTGATGGCACCGCCCTCGATGCGTACGGTGAGGAAGGCGTCGGACTTGGCGTTGACACGCACACGCTCCCACTGCTCGCCGTAGCGAATGACGGGACGCACCTCGTAGGTGCCGTCGGCGACGCCCTTGAGCGAAACGGCGTATTCGTTGACGGTGCTGTCAGCCTCCTCCTCGCTCAGTACGAGACCCTCGCGATAGTCGGCAGCCTCGTCGGCGCCATTGGCATAGAGACCCAGTCCGAGGGTGGCGGCAACGGGTGAGAGCGAGTTGTTGCGGAACGAGCCGACCACCTTCATGCTTGTTCCCTCGGCTACGAGGGCGAACGAGGTGGTGGTGAACTGCTGGGTGAAGGCTGTCGATGTGCCCTCGCGGTCGGGCTTGATGTTGTAGACCATGTACTGGTCGTAGGTGAAGCCCTCGACGCGCCACTCCGTCTCGCCCTCCTCGGGCATGACGGCGTTGAGGGGGAAGTAGGCGTCGCCAAGTCCCTCCCAGCCGCAGTTGAAGTGGTAGAGGCCGTTCTCATAGCCGTCGCAGACCATGGCATGGGTGCGCGACGAGGCGGGCGTGGTGTAGCCGCCGTAGATGACCGGCTGACCGGCGGCGAGCTGACCATAGACGAGCTGCTCCCACTCGGCGGCGGTGTAGTAGGCACGGTTGGCGAGGTGGGCGGCGCGGTCGTAACCGAAGTTCTTGATGAGGGCGTAGGCAGCCATGTTGTTGGCCGCCGAACTGCCGCTGCTCGAGGTGTCGTAGCGAGCGTGCATGGCCACACCGAGAGCCGCCATGAGGTCGCTCACGGCGTAGTTCTCCTTGTCGCTCTCCTTGCCCGTATAGACGTCCTTCATGTCCGCCCACGCGATGCTATAAGTAGAGAAGTCCTGCTCGATGCTGACAGTCTCCCAACCGGTAGCCTTGGTGTTGAGGTCGTAGGAGGCGGAGCCGGAGGCGGTCACGGGCCACTCATGCACCTTCATCACCTGGGCGGCGGCCACGACGAGCGACGGCACGTTGGCGATGTTGGTGGTCGGGCACGAATAGTTGAACGGCTCGTCCATGCCCCACTGTGTCTTGCAGATGGGGGCTATCGTGGCGCGCGACTCGTGACGGATGACACCGTTGGCACCGGCCGCACGCTTGGCGGCAATCTCGCGGGCATAGACATCGATCCATGACTGGAGCGGAGCGGGCAGGTTGGCGACGTCGATGCGACCCTTGTCCGAGACACCGAGCACGGCGCGCGCACCCTCCTCGGCGGCTACGAGCAGGAAGCCCTCGCCGGAAGCGGGCAGGTAGAGGTACATGGCTGGTTCGCCAGCCACCTCGATGGTCTTGGCGAGCCGGTAGTCGGCCATCGCCTGCGACTTCATAACACTCGTCTTCGCCATCGTAGCGGCGCGCTCCAGCGCCTGCCGGGGCGCAATCGTCTGTGCCGACAAGCTGAGAGTGGCTAACGTGCAAAGAGCAACGAAAAGAGAATAAAGTTTCTTCATAAGCGGTTGATTTTTTATTTAACGCAGATTAACGCAGATGTTCTTGCTACTCATACTTCCTCATCACCGCCTTGATGACAGGTGCCTTCTCGTCGCTGAGGTGAGTGGCGAAGCGCTCGAGGGCGGAGACGAGCTGGTGCTTCTGGGCGGAGTCGAGGACAGCCTTGTTGAAGCCGTTGAGTTCGGCGACCACGAGCATGCGCTGGCTCTCGTCGGGGATTTTCGCCGACGCCTCGTCGAGGACGGACGCCACCTCGTCGATGCGGTCGGTGAGTTTCTTGGTGTTGATGAGGCGCAGCTGCATCTGGAGGCGCAGCTGGCAGGCACCGTCGTAGGCGGGGTTTTTCTCTAAGAGGCGCAGGTCGGCGATGCGCGTCTCGTAGTCCATACCCATGTTCTTGAAGATGCGGTAGTTGTTCTTGTAGACATTCATGATGTAGCGCGCCACGACATCCTCACCCTTGAGGCGGGCGCACGAGTCGCGGTCCATGAGCAGGCGGCGGAACATGGCGGCGTCGGGGGTGTTCACCTCGGAGGTGATCATGTCCCAGTATGACTTCTGGCAGATTTTCTGCACGGGCCACGTGCCCATTGTCTTGTCGAGGACGGGCAGCACCTTCTGGGGTTCGTGGATGTGGAGCATCTCAAGGTACTTGGCGAGGAAGGCGTCGTCGCAACGTCCCTGCTCAAACTCCGTGTGCATGTAGGAGAGGTCGAGGGCGCCCTGGATGCGGTCGATGAACGCCCCAGGATCCTTGGTCGAACCCATGGCGCGCACGAGGAGCGAGCCGTCGGAGGCGATGACAAGGTAAGTCGGATACATCTGCACCTCGTAGCGCTTGGCAATCTCGGGG
Organism: Bacteroidaceae bacterium; assembly: GCA_021443415.1. GTDB lineage: Bacteria > Bacteroidota > Bacteroidia > Bacteroidales > Bacteroidaceae > Physcousia. The sequence goes on from JABUTZ010000032.1 coordinate 40,644, forward strand.
CCGTCGTCCTCGTCGACATCCTTCATGATGCTGATGTAGCGCGGGTTGAAATAGTCGCCGCACGCCTTGAGCGGGAAGATGTTGCGAGCCATGTACTTGCATGGCACACAGGTCTTTGTATAGCAGTCGACGAACACCATTTTGCCCGACTCCGCCGCCATGCGCTTGGCTTCCTCCAAAGAGATGTTGTGGAACTGGATGCCGTCGCCCGTGCTCTTCAGAGCCTTGTCAATCTGGGCGCGGAGCGACTTGTCGGGGTGCTCGGCGTATGCGGTCACGAGGTTGCCGTCCTTGCCCACGATGATGTAGCGCGGAATGTTCTGCACCTGATAGAGGAGTTCGAACTCCGACGTGCCATCGGTGTAGGTGTTGAGGTTGAGCAGGTTGTCCAGTCCGAGGCTGTTGAGCTTCTCGCGCCACTGGGCGTGCTTGGCGTTGCGGTCGATGGAGATGGTGAGGAAGCGGATGTCGTCGCGCTCGATATACTCGTTGCGTATCTTGGCGAACTCAGGCAGACCCTCGAGACAGCTGTGACACCAGGTCGCCCACACGTCGATGACCACCACCTTGCCCTGGAAGTCGGAGAGGGCATACTCCTTGCCGTCAGCGTCCTTGGCGGTGAACGGCGGGGCCATCGTGCCCGGCATGAGCGACATGAACTCGTCGAACATGCGCATCACGTCGTGCTTCTCGTTCATCTCCGCCACGTTCTCGGAGATGAGGCGGCGAAGAGGAAGGAGGTTGGCCTGGAGGCCGAAGGTCTCGATGCAGAACTTCAGTTTCTCAAGCGTGATGCGGTGGAGCGGCGCGTTCTCCTTGGTGAAAATGACCTTGAGCTTCGCCACATCGTCAGCGTCCGGCTTCTTCAGCGGCGTCGTAGTGGTCATCAGCAGCACCTGGTTCAACTCCTCCTTGGTATATTGCGCATTGACCATCAATGCACTAACCACAAACACACAAAAGAAAAATATCCTCTTCATAATATTATTTCAATTAGCAAAACTATACCTTTATTCTTTATTCTCTATTCTTTATTCTTTATNCTCTAAAATTTTTACACTCTACACTCTATTCTTTATCCGCAGGGCCGTTTGCGATTCCCTCAAGGTCGATCGCGTACTTCTCCTTCATGTACTTGACCACGAGTTCGTACTTCTCCTTGATGATGGGGAACTTCGTCTCCGAGTACTTGGCGAAGAACTCGGTGCGCGTGTAGTACATCGCCGCACGGACGTAGTTGAGGAAATAGACGTTGTCCTCGCGGTCGAGTTTCGTGCGTCCGTTGCCGTCGTAGTAGCTGATGTAGGTCGATGTGTTCTCAAACTGCCCGCGGTTGAGGTCGGGGTCGAACTCGGGGTAGATGTACCACACGAAGCCGCGCTTCCACGGGTGGTTCTTGCTGCCCGTGTTCATCTCGGGGTTCTGGTGGTCGTAGCTGAACGCCGTCTCGAGGTCGAGGCCGTCCATCATGCCCTCGGGCTGGACAATCTTGCCCTGCTTCCACGCCTTGAGGATGAACTGATAGACGAGGGCGCAGCGGCGCATGCGCAGGGCCTGGCGGTCGTTGTCTGCTATCTCCTTCGGACGGAAGCTGATGGCCCAGTAGTCGAAACCATCGAGGCGGTTGGACTGGAAATAGGGGCTGACCGCCGTCTCGGGGTCCTTGGCATACTCCTCGGGGTCATAGGGTTTGTCGGGTTCACCCGAAGGGATGCAACGCAGGTTGTGGAGCAGGTATACCTTGACGGGCAGGGCGTTCTTGGCTATCTCCACGCTCACGTTGTCGAGCACATGGTGCTTGATGAAATCGACGTAGAAGCGGCGGTATTTCTCGGGCACGTCGTCGCCATAGTAGGTGCCTCCCGTGCCCACCGATGTCCACTCGCGGTTGAGGTCGGGTAGCGTGATGCCACGGTAGAGGACATAGGTGTCGTATGTGTCGTGTATCTCCTTGAGTTCCTTGTCATAGTCGCTGTCGCCCTGCGGGAAGGTCAGTCGTAGCACCGAGTAGTTGCCCGACGGCTCGATCGGGTCTTCCTTGCAGGCGGTGACTGCAAAGAATAAAGAATAAAGAATAAAGAATAAAGATATGGCCTTTTTCATTTACTATTTGACAATTTACTATTTACAATTTATTTACTATTTGGCTTATTTACAATTTTTCGTGGCGGGATTTTTAACGCAGATTAACGCAGATGCTCTTGTAACTCGTGGCGTGTTATCAAATTAACGCAGATATTTTTTGACACAGATTAACACAGAACCTAACACAGATTAACACAGATCATTTACTCTAAATTTTTACACTCTACACTCTAATCTCTACACTCTACACTCTAATCTCTTACTCCCTCACCGCCAACGTATTCTGTTCGAGGCTGGGGTTGAGGTCGAGGGCCTGGTTGGGTATGGGCAGGGCGTAGAAGGGGTCGCCTTGGCGCAGGGTGTATTCGCGCTCGCGGGTGGCACTCTCGTACCACACATGCTTGATCTCGGGCATTCCCCAGCGGCGGAGGTCGTTCCAGCGGTGACCCTCGAAGCAGAGCTCGCGGCGGCGCTCGTCCTTGACGAACTGCAGGAGCTGGGCGTTGTCGGTGATGGTCACGGGACTGTAGTCGGCGGGGGCGAAACGCTTGGCGCGCAACTCGTTGAGGCGCGCGAGGGCGTTTGTCTGGTGGGCGCCGCCCTCGGCGATAGCCAGTTGCACCTCAGCCTCGACGTAGTTAAGGTAAGCCTCCGAAAGGCGCAGGCTGCGCCCGAAGGTGGTATTCGTGCCGTCCGAGGCCCAGAACTGCACGTGGATGTCGTAGGAGGTGGTCAGGCTGTTCACCACGTTCACCTTGCCGAAAGCCTGGGGCATGTAGTCGAGCGCACCGCCCTCTGTCTGCGTCTTGAACCAGCTCACGGTCACGTAGCGGTCGCGGCGCAGGTCCTTGGCGTCGAAGGTGCGCAAGAGAGCGTCGGAGGCGCGGAAGAAGGTGTGGATGGCACGTCCGTCGGCATCTACCGAGTTGTCGCTCAGGAGCATCGTCATGTCCGTCACCTTGCCGTAGAGCCAGATGGTCTCGGGCGAGGTGTCGAACGAGTGGTAGTTCATGAAGATGCGGGCGTCGCTGACTCCCTGGGCGTCGCCCGTGGTCGGCACGGTGTTGAGGTCGAGCAGGCGGAGGTGGCTGTTAGCCATCACCTTGGCGGCATACTCCGACGCCTTCGCCCAGTTCTCCATATATAAATACGCGCGTGATAGGAGCAACTGCACCATCGGCAGGTTGGTGCGGAAGTCCGTCGCCCACTGGCGGTCGTCGGGCAGCGAGAGGTAGAGGCGCTCAGCCTCGAGGAGGTCTTCGAGGATGAACTCATAGACCTCGGCTATGGTGTTGCGCTTGATGTCCGTGCTCTCGATCATGCTCGTGCGCTTGATGGGTATGCCCAGGCCCTGCGGGTTGTGGTTGTAGGGCAAGGCGTACATGTTGACGAGCTGGAGGTTGAAGAAGGCGCGGAGGGCATGCGCCTGGGCGCGCACGGTGTTCTTGTTCTCCTCCGTGTCGCTCATGTCGCCGACATAGTCGAGGGCGGCGTTGCAACCCTTGATGAAGCGGTAGTACTGGGCGTACATGTTGGTGTTCGTCTCCTGGATGCCGGCCGCCTCCATGCGCACATAGACATCGCTCTGCCACGTGAAGGGCGCGAAATAGCGGTTGGCGTCGATGGTCGAGTTGGGTTCCTGGTAGGGAGCCGCCGCCACGTCGTCGTCGAGGAGTCCCATGAAGGTGTTGATGCCCCCGATCGTGGCACGCGGATAGGCCTCGCCGAGGAGCATCTCGTTGAGGGCGTTCGCGTCCTTGGGCACGAACTCGCTCGGCGACTGCGGCTCGAGGAACTCCTTGCAACCGCACATGATGACAGAGCAGAGGAGAATGAAGAGAGGAGAACTATGTTTCATGTACAATTTGACAATTTACTATTTACAATTTATTTACGATTTGACTCATTTACAATTTTTCGTGGCGGGTTTTTAACGCAGATTAACGCAGATGCTCTTGTAGTTCGTAGCTTGTATTCAAATTAACGCAGATTTTTTACTCTCTACACTCTACACTCTACACTCTACTCTCTACACTCTACACTCTACACTCTACACTCTGCACTCTACACTCTGCACTCTGCACTCTACACTCTACACTCAGAATCCCACGCTCAGTCCGAAGGAGTAGATGCGGGGCTGTACGCTGTTGCCGCCGAACTCGGGGTCGAAGCCACGCCAGCGGCTGCTGGCGATGACGAAGACATTGTTCATCGTGGCGGAGAAGCTGAGCGACTGCAGGCCTATGCGGAGGCGCTTGAGCAGACGCTGGGGCATGTTGTAGGACAGCGTGATCTGCGAGCATCGCAGGAACGAGGCGTCGGCGACCATGGCGTCGGACATCGCCCACATATCGTAGCGCGAGTTGGCGGTCGTGCCGTCGGGGAGCGGCAGGTTGTACTCGTCGAAGACGGACGTGTAGAGGGCGGGTATGATGGTGTGCATCTCGTCGCCCGGCTGTTTCCAGCGGTCGTTGAGCTGGCGCGAGAGGTTGTCGAAGGGACTGGGTATCTTGCCCTGGCTGAAACTCTGGTAGGGGTTGGGCAGGCGCTTCTGGGCTCCCACGATGGCGGCGAAGTCGATGCCGAGGGTGAAGTCCTTGTAGCGGAGGCGTGTATTGAAACCACCTGTGAAATAAGGCGTTGACTGTCCCGAATAGACAAGGAAGGTGGTGGGGTCGATGTTGTTGTCAGCCTCGGTGAACTGTATGAGGTTGAACGTCGGATAGCCGTTCGTGGGGTCGAGGCCGGCGAAGCTGTACGACCAGAAGGCGTCTATCGGGTAGCCCTTCTTGAGCGGACTGCTGCTGCTGCCCGAGAGGTACTGCGACTTGGCGTTCTTGTTGGCCTGGTTGGCGGTCACGTCCTCGCTGCCGCTCTCGTTCCAGTTCTTCGAGAGGTTGAGACCAACTGTCCACGCGAGGTCCTTGGTGCGGAAAGGCGTGTAGTTGATGGTCAACTCGACACCGTTGTTCGAGATCTTGCCTCCCATCAGCTTCATGCGGCTCATGCCGTACTCCTGGGCTATCTCCTGGTTGAGGATGGCGTTGGACGAGCGGCGGTAGTATTCAAAGTTGACGTTCAGGCAGTTGAATAGCATAAGGTCGAGACCGAGGTTGAAGCTCTGCGTGCTCTCCCACTTGAGCAGGGGGTTGGGCAGCGAGGAGATGGTGTTGTAATACTCGCCGTAGCCCGAGAGCATACCGCCGTAGGAGAGGATGAGTTCGGGGCTGACGGAGTTGACCACGTTGCCCTGGACGCCATAGGTGGCACGCAGGTTCATCTGGTCGATCCACGACACGTTGTCCTTGATGAAGCCCTCCTCGGCCATGCGCCACGAGAAGCCGAACGAGTAGGTCGGGTTGAACTGGTTGTTGGCATCCTGTCCGAAGCGGTTGGAGGCGTCGGTGCGCATGTTGACGTTGAAGACGTAGCGGTTGTTGTACGAGTAGGCGAGGATGCCGAAGAAGGAGAGGAAGTTGCTCACCTGGCGGCGCTTCTTCCATGCCGCCCCGTTGTAGAGGGGGTCGAGGGCCGCCCACTCGATGGCCTGCGACGAACCGATGGGCACGACGGTGGCTGGCGTGTTGGGCGACACGAGCGACTCGCCGCGCTCGGGGACGTAGCCCCAGACGGTGTTGTAGAGCGTCTCGCTCGTCGTCGAGCGCAGCTGCATGGCGAGCATGGCGTTGATGCGGTGCTTCTCCTTGAACGTGTGCGAGAAGTTGAACTTGTTCTGCACGTCGTAGCCGTAGCTGTTGGCGTCATACGTGTTCATCATGCCGCCGAAGGGCAGCATGGCGGCGTTGTACTTCTCCGAGCCCACCTTCTCGGTGCCGGCGGGATAGCCGCGGTAGAGCTGTTCGATGGTCGATGTCTTCTCGCCGTTGTAGCTCTGCGAGGCGTTCGATGACGACGACAGTCCGCCCACGACCTCCCAGGTCAGCCAGTCGGTGATCTTGAACGAGATGTTGACCGAGGCGGAGATGGTCTTGCCCTTGTTCTGCGAGTAGCTGTTGTCCATCTCGTTGAAGATGTTGTAGCCGCTCTGGAGCAGTCCCGCGTCGCGCGAGTT
>JABUTZ010000032.1:46837-52505 GCA_021443415.1 Bacteroidaceae bacterium
CTGGTCGTAGGCGGGCACCGAGCGGGCCGTGCGCAGGGCGTAGTTCTCGGGGCTCACGCCCGAGCCGTATCCCTTGGCGTTGGTGTAGTTACCACTCAGGTTGAAGTTGACCGAGAGGCGCTTGTTGAAGTTGGTGCGCACGTTGAGTCGCGCCGTGATCTGGTCCTTGTCGTCGCCTATCTCCGTGCCGCTTCCCTTCATGAAGCCCACGGAGGCGTTGTAGGTCACCTTTTGCGTGCCGCCCGAGACGCTCAGGTTGTGAGTGTGGCTGATGGAGTTGCGCGTGAGCAGTCGCAGCCAATCGGTGTTGCCCGTCTCGAGGAACTGCATCTGGCTGGCGAAGTCAGCCTCCGAGATCTGTCGGTTGTTGAACATCGCCATCAGTCCCTCGTAGGTGTAGGGCTGGGGCAGCGGGCTCTGCTGGTAGCGCGCCCCCGCGTCGTAGGCCTCCTTGCTGAACTGGATGCGCTCCTTGGAGTTCATCAGGTCAAACATGTCGTAGCTCGAACGCTCGCGCACGGAGAGGTTGCCCGAGTAGCGCACGCTGGTGCGGTCGGCGCTGCCCTGCTTCGTGGTGATGACGATGACGCCGTTCGACGCCTTCGAACCATAGATGGCTGTCGCCGAGGCGTCCTTGAGCACCGTGATGGTCTCTATGTCCTGGGGGTTGAGCCACGACACCTGGTTACCGATGAGCTCCGCCATGTTGTTGGTGATCGACGAACTGCCGTCGATGGGCAGCGGGTCGTCCTGGATGATGCCGTCGACCACCCAGAGGGGGGCCGTGTTGCCGAGGAAAGTCGAGGTGCCTCGGATGCGTATGTCGGGCTGTGCGCCGATGCGCGCCGAGGGGTTGGTGACCACCATGCCCGCCACCTTGCCCTGAAGCATCTGGTCGATGCTCTGCATCGAGGGCATCATGATGTCCTCCGCCTTGATGGTCGTGTAGGCTCCCACCATGTCGCGCCGCGGCAGCTTCATGTAGCCGTCGCTGACCACCGTCACCTCGCTCATCTCGTTCTTGTCCTCGTGCATGATGATGACGATGGGCTTGGTGTCCTTGACGGCTATCTTCACGCGCTTGGTCTCCATGCCGATGAACGACACCTGAAGCATCTTGCCGTCGACACTGCCCCGGGTGCCCACGCGGAGGGTGAACTCGCCCGAGAGGTCGGACACCGTGGCGAACTTGGACCCGAGGATGACCACATTGGCTCCCGGCAGCGACTCTCCCTGTTCGTCGATCACGCGGCCGCGGATCGTGCCGTCCTGCGCGAGGGCGGCGGTGGCGAAGAGGAAGAGGGTAAGGAGGGAAAAGAGGATTCTGTTCATTGATGGTGGGGGCTTTTGTTTTCGAGATTTCGAGGTTTCGAATTTTCGAATTTTCGAGATTTCGAGGTTTCGAGAATTCGAGGATTGCGAGGATTTCGAGGATTTCGAGGATTTCGAGGATTTCGAGGATTTCGATTGGGAGGCACGGGGGCTCTGCGCGGGTGCCAGTCCGAGAGGGCGGGTGCCTCCGCCCTCCGGGAGCGGAGGGCGGAGCGCGCCTTATCACATCTCTTTCTCGATGGTCTTGATCTTCTCGACGAGGAGGGCGAGTTCCTCGCGCAGCTTCTCCGCCTTGCGGCGCATCTGGTCGACGAGGCTGTTGCCTGACTTGCTGCTGGCGGTGAGGAAACCGAGGTTGTTCTCGTAGGTGGCTATCTCCTGGCGCATGTTGTCACGTATGCGGAGCAGACGGTCGCGCTCGCGGGCGAGGGCATCGCCACCCTGCTGGGCTGTTGTCTCAAGGTTGCGGCGGAAGCCCTCCATGCGGCGGCCCATCTTCTGGCGGCCGAACTCGTCGTAGAGTTTGTCGCAGATGGCGCGGTACTCGCCGAACACCTTGTCCTTCTCGCGGAAGGGCACATGTCCAATCTCGTTCCAGCGGGCCTGGAGTTCCTTTACCTTGGCTATCACGTCGCCCTCGGCCTGCTCGGCGAGAGCCTTGAGTTCGTCGATGAGCGAACGCTTGGCGGCGAGGTTCTCCTGCTCGGCTCCGCGCGTCCCCTTGTCCGCCTCGGCCTTTGCCGAGAAGAAGGCGTCGCAGGCTCCGCGGAAACGCTTCCAGAGTTCGTCGCTCAGCTTGCGGGGCACGGGGCCCGTCTGCTTCCACTCCTGCTGGAGGGCCTGGAGCTTCTCCGCCGTCGCGCGCCATTCGGTGCTGTCCTTCAGAGCCTCGGCCTGCTCGCAGAGGCGTGTCTTAGCCTCCACGTTAGCCTGCTCGGCGGCGCGGCGACCCTTGAAGAACTCGCTCTTGGCGGAGAAGAACTTGTCGCACGCCTCGCGGAAGCGCGTGAATACGGCGTTATGCATCTTGGGCGTGGCGAAGCCGATGGTGCGCCACTTGGCCTGGTATGCCAGCACCTCCTTGGTCTTGTCCTCCCACTGGGCGAAGGTGGTCAGCTCCTCGGGCTTGATCTCCTCGACGAAGACGCAGAGTTCCTCCTTCTTGGCGAGGTTTTCCTCCTCGGCGGCCTTGAGGGCCTCGAAGTGGTCCTGGTGGCGCTTGTTGATGACGGTGCTCGCCTCCTTGAAGCGGTTCCAGATTTCCTCGCGGAGCTCGCGCGCCACGGGGCCCGTCTCCTTCCACTCCTGGTGGAGCGTCTGCAGCTGCTGGAAGGCGCTGATGACGTTGTCCTCAGCGGCGAGGGCCTCCGCCTGCTCGCAGAGGCGTGTCTTGACCTCGAGGTTCTTCCTGAAGTCATATTCGCGCAGCTCGTTGTTCATCTTGAGCTGGTCGTAGAACTGCTCGACGTAGAGCTGGTAGGTCTTCCATATCGTCGTCGCCTGCTCGGCGGGCACGGCTCCCGTCTCCTTCCAGGTGGCCTGGAGGGTGCGGAACTCGTCGAAAGCTCCGTTCGCCTGCTCGGGCGAGGCGGCGAGCTCCTTTATGCGCTCGATGATTCGGAGCTTGGCGCTGAGGTTCTCGGCCTTGATGCGCTCCTGCTCGGCGGCGGCCTCGGCGCGACGGGCGCGCAGCTGCGTCATCAGCGCCTTGAACTCGCCCTCGGTCTCGTCGGCGGGCTGCACGAACGTCTCGGGTTCGCCTCCTCCGTCGATGTGCTCCCTGTAAGCGTCCATCATCACCGCCTTCTGGAGGCGGTAATAGACCTGCTTGAGGGTGTCGAGCTCGGTGCGCTCGGCGAGGGCGTCGCTCTCCGCGAGCTCGCGCATGCGCTCCATGATTTGTTCCTTACTTGTGTACGTCACACGTTCTTCCTCGGCAGAGCACACCTCTTCGTCGTTGGCCACGGGCTCCTCCGCCACGTTGTCCACGCTTGCAGCCACCTGCTGCTCTTCCTGTGCCTCTGTTCCGGCTGTTGTCTCTACAGGCTGTTCGATTGCCTGCTTCTCGGGATCAGTCATTTTGATTTATTGTTTGGAATGTTATTGTTGGTTCGTTGGGGTATTTATTTAACGCAGATTAACGCAGATGCTCTTGTTATTCTCTGGATGAAACAAATTAACGCAGATATTTTTTTTCGGATTTTTTTAACGCAGATTAACGCAGATGCTCTTGTTATTCTCTGGATGAAAACAAATTAACGCAGATATTTTTTACACTCTACACTCTACACTTTACACTCTAAATCAGCTTTCTCCCGCGGAAGAACCACCAGAGGAGGCCGGAGATGCCGAAGCTGATGACCATGGCGAGGGGGAAGCCCCACCACACCGTCTCCATGCCGTTGACGAGGTTCATGCCGAAGAGGCTGGCGATGAGAGTGGGGAACATGAGTATGATGGACACGCTGGTGAGTGTCTTCATGACGCTCGCCATGTTGTTGTTGATCACGTTGGCGTAGGTCTGCATCGTGCTGTCGAGGATGGAGTTGTAGATCTGCGTCATCTCGCGAGCCTGCGACATCTCGATGTTTACGTCCTCGATCATGTCGGCGTCGAGCTCGTCGACGGGGAGCTTGAACTTCAGTTTCGACAAGAGGGTCTCGTTGCCTCGGAGCGAGGTCATGAAGTATGTCATGCTGTCCTGGATGCGGCTGAGGTTGAGCAGGTCCTCGTTGTTCACCTGGCGGTGGAGGTGCTGCTTGGCGCGGTCGATCATGAGTCCGATCTGCTTGATGCGCTTCAGGTACCAGACGGCGCTGCTGAGGAAGAGGCGGAAGGTCATGTCGACCGAGTCGGTGAAGCCCAGTCCGCGCTTCTGCTGGTAGCTCACGAAGTCGATCATCATGTTCGTCTCGAAGTTGCACACGGTGATGACCACCTCCTTCTTCATGATGATACCCAGAGGCACCGTCACGAAGGGTGTGCGCGACTTGTCGCCCTGTTCGTGGAAATAGGGAATACGCAAGATGATCATTATCCAGCCGTCCTCGTATTCGTAGCGCGCTCTCTCGTCGGTATCGGCGATGTCGCTGAGGAAGTAGTCGGGTATGTTGAGCGTGTCGTTAAGGTAGGCGATGTCCTCCTGCGAGGGGCAGGTCACCTGCACCCAGCAGTTGGGCTGCCACTCCTCGAGCCTCGTCAGTCCGTTTTGTGTGTTCCAATATGTGAGCATTGCGTGCCTCCTGTATGCTTATGTATGGGTATAGATAGCGCAAAATTAGCATTTTTTTGTGAAACAAAGCCCACAAAACGCCATTTTTATTTCCTTGGGCGCAATAATAATGCGATAATGCGCGAAAACCTAACAAAATAGCATGAAATCGTCGCACGAAGTCTCCTGGCGACACACTCTCTCAACGGTAGATTGGGGGCAGTGTTTGCTCTCCATAGACTGGACACATACGGAGGAGTTGCTGACACTTTGCCTTATTTCCTGTGAGCACAAACGAGAGGGCGGCATAGTCGGCGAGGCGGCGGTTGGCGGGGTCGGCGGCGAGCATGCGCACAAAAAGGGTAAGCATGGGGTCGCCGAAGACAAAGATGTTGCTGCGCAGCGGCTGGGCGGCGGTGGCGGTGGGCTCAGTAGCGGTGGGCTGGGTGGCGGTGGGCTGAGAAGGAGGCGTAGGAGTCTTAGGTGGCATAGGATGCCTATAATCCTCGCCTGCCACCTGCTCGAGTTTTCTTGCCACCGCCTCGTCACCAGAGAGATGTGCGGCCTCTGTCATAAATCGTATTGAGCGGTGCGTCTGGTCGGCGAACTGTAGTGGGTATTCCATCGCTTGATGAAACACCTCATCTGGGAGTCCGAGCTCGCGGAAGAAGAACATGTTGAAGAGGCAGACATCGCGGCCGCGGTTGCGAAACATGACGAAGTCCTCGGGCGAGCGTACGGGATAGAGGGTGATGTTATAGGGGAGGCTGCCGAGGCAGGACTCGGCGAGGAGGGCGTAGCGCATGGCGAGGGAGGCGACGTTGCGTTCGTCGTCGTCGTCACTGCGCATTCCGGCGGTCATCTGCCCTCGGGCGAAGTCCTTGAGTTCGCGCCACTCGCGCCTCTCTGCCATCTGTTCCATCGCATAGAGGGCGTCGCGACTGCGGCTGAACTCGGGCCAGGCGACATGGACGGGTCGCTCACCGTCGGTCACGAGCCACGAGTCCTCGTAGGCATTGACGAGGGTGGCGCGCCAGGCGTAGGCGAACCATGTCAGCAAAGCGACGGCTGTGATGCTGATGGCGAGGGTGATTTTCAACGCAGACGTATGATATTTACGATTTG
>JABUTZ010000032.1:52519-59080 GCA_021443415.1 Bacteroidaceae bacterium
TGGCTGATTCTAATTCGAAATTTCGAAATTTCGATGAGTCGATATATCGATATATCGTTATGACGTTATAACGACGGGGTGAGATTAGTTGAGTTTTATTCCTCCAGGATGGGGACATTATATGAGTCTAAGCGCATTATGTTGTGACTTGGCGATGACTGAGGGAGGAGGAATGGCTTCGATGCATTGCCCTCGGCATCGATATGGCTGAAGAAGAGACGAGTATAGCGGCCGTCGCTGCGGCGGCTGCTGAAGACCACCCAGCGGCTGTTGCGGCTCCATGAGTGGAAACTCTCCACGTCGTCGCTGTTGACGGCGGAGAGGTCGACGGCAGTGCCCGTCGCGAGGTCAATCATGGCGAGGTCAGCCTCCTTGTGCCAGATGGGGAAGGTGCCGCAGTCGGCGACGGTGACCATGAGGTAGCGGCCGTCAGGGCTGACGCGGGGGAAGGAGATGCTCCGGTCCCCTACTACCCCCCTTCGGCTCCCCCCGATTGGGGGGAGGGATTGGGATTGGTGGCTCTCTGCTGGGGGGAGGGATTGGGATTGCTTTTCCTCTGATTGGGGAATGGGGATTATTCGTTCCTCTCCTAATTGGGCGGTTTGGGGGTCGAAGTCGGCGGCGATGAGTTCGTAGTGGAGGCTGTCGGCCTGGTGGGGCATGATGACGGCGCGGGCGCGGCAGTAGTAGAGGGTGCGTCCGTCGGGGCTGAAGGCGGGGAAGGTGTGCCAGAGCGTGGAGTCGCGGAAGCGGGTGTCGAGGATTTCCTCGCCCCGTTCGAGGTCGTAGACGAACATCTTGCCGCCGAGGTCGTAGACCTCTATCTTGTCGCGGCTGCTGTGGTAGAACCCCTGGTGGGTGTCGGTGCTGGCGAACGCCACATAGCGTCCCGAGGGGTGCCAGGCGGGATAACTGCCCTGGAGTCCGAGTGCCTTGAGATTGACCATGCGCTCCACGCCATCGACCGAGAAGACGGTGCCTCCACCCTCCCCTCTTCGGTGGTAGAGGTAGCGGCGGGCGTCGCCCCAGCAGGAGGTGTGGCAGTTGACGCAACCGTCCTGCGAGTTGGAGATGGTGACCAGCGGCGTCTCCTCGAACGAGGTGAGGTCGCGGCGGTAGATGCCCATCGAGTGCCAGCCCTCGTAGCCGGGGGGAATGAGGCGGTAGGTGAGGAAGCGGTCGATGGTGTCGGGCGAGAGGGTGACGGTGAACGGTGCGTAGCGGATGCCATCGGGGTGCGAGGGCGACCAGGCGGAGAGGGTGACTGTGAGCGTGGCGGCGGACTCTGCAGGAGTCTTAGGAACCTTAGGAGTCTTAGGAGCCTTAGGATGCCTAAGATTCCTATCAACAACACCCCGCAGTTCCTCGAGCGCTATCTCCTCGCCCTCGAGCGTGACCTGCTCGCCCTCGCAGTCAATCTCGGCGCGCAGGTGGGTGGTTCCCTCTACGGTGAAGCTGGGCAGCGCCATGTTGCGGGGCATGACCACGTCGCAGTAGTCGGGAGCGATGGGGGGCAGAGACAGCGATTGCTCGCTTGCCGGGGGGTATGTCCTGCCACAGCTTGCGAGCAATGCTATAAGGAAAAACGATGCTATGCGCACGTCACGTCGGTGTTTAGTTCGCCTCGTGCGAGTTCTTGATGATGGGCTTCGGGCTTGCCCAGTGGGGACAAGAGCAGATGGCGCTGAGGATCTCGTCGGGCAGGGCCTTCACCTCGCCTGCGGTCTCGAGGGCGTCCATGTCGGCCTTGAACTCCTCGAGCTGCTCGGGCGTGCAGATGTACCAGCGCTCGGCATAGTCGCCGATGTGGATGGCGATGGTGCGGAAGTAGCCCCACTCGTAGAAGTACTTGTAGAGGTTGTAGCCGGTCAGGCGCGAGCACTTGCGGCACCAGTTCATGATGAAGGGCAGCGAGTTGGAGTTGGAGTTGCGCAGGCCGTCGGCGAGGTAGTCCTTCTTGACCCACACGCTCTCGGGGAAGCGGCTCTTGAGTTCCGCCCACGCACCGTTCTGGTTGGCGTTCTGCACGCCGGCGATGAGCTCGTACTTGTCGCGCTTGTCGCTCGTCTTCTCCACCTGCGAACCGGTGTTGTAGTCGTTCTGGCGCAGAGCCTCGTACCAGTCAGCCGAGAAGTCGGCGTACTCCTTGGTGGGACTCTGTCCGAGCTCGCTCGTGGGGTTCTGGAAGAAGTAGATCATCAGCTTGAGCATCGGGATGAGCGCGTTGCCCTCGTCAATCTGCTGGGCCTTGAGTTCGTTCTCCGTCTTGGTGTAGTACTTGACGTCCTTGTTGAGCGACTTGATGAAGTTCATGTAGTCGGTCGAGTTGTTCAGGCCGGCGTTCTTGCTCTTGTCCTGATACATGTCGAATGCCTCCTGGCGGCGCTCGCTGGTCTCGGCGGGCTTCCAGGTCTTGCTTACGACGTAATTGTTGTAGGCATTGTCAAACTCGTCGACGCCCGGGCGCTCCTGCTTCCAGTAGCGTATGCCCTCCTGCGTGCCCTCCGAGCCGTAGCCCATCTTCATGATGTTGTAGTACGACTGGATGTTGTTCGACACCTCTCCCATGCCGCTCCAGCAGTAGTAGGGGTTCATCTGGTGCTGGTGTCCCCACTCGTGCGAGAGGCCCCAGATGGCGTCCTGGTCGGTGTAGATGAGGTTCTTGCAGTTGAGCACGCGGCTCTCCTGGTTGCGGTGGAACGACACGCCGAAGCCACCCTGGAACATGTAGTAGGTGAAGTTGACGTAAGCCATGGTGCGGTTGCGGGGCACGCGCTTGTACTTCTCGAAGCCGAGCGAGCGGTGCTGCCAGTAGATGAGCGAGTCGATGGTGTTGATGAACTGCAGGTAGCCGTACGAGCCGTTGGTGGCGCGGCAGTAGTCGTGCAGACCCTGGGCAGTCCAGATCTGGTGTACGCGGTCGCCCACGAGGTCCATGCAGCGGTTCTTGGCCTTGCCCGTGAGTTCGTACATCTCCTCGTTGGTCTTGTCGAGGCTGAGGTAGCCGTTCTGCTGTCCGTTGACGAAGTGCACCTCGATGTCGGGGTGGGCGGCCTTCTGCTGCGAGATGGGCTGCATGTAGTCCACGTCGTCGGCGAAATAGGCTATGTAGGCGAGACCCGCCCAGTCGCCGTAGCTGTTCTGGCAGTGGTAGTCGATGGTGTTAAGGCCGTTGTGCAGGGTGAACTCCTTGGTGATGGGGTTGCAACCGTCGAAGTTGCCACCCTCCCAGCCGTTCCACCAGGCCACGACCTTGAGCTTGACTGACTGTCCCGTGGGTATGCCGCGCACGATGACGGCGTTCTTGCCCGGGATGAAGTTGATGCCCGTCACGCCGGGGATCTGGTCGTAGAGCTTGCCGGGAGCGCACCACTCAGACGAGAGCACGCCGACCGACTTGTAGCACTCGTAGGTGCCGTAGCGGTACTGGAGGTCGTAGTCGCCCTGGAGGAGGCGCAGAGCCTGGTAGCGGAAGAACTCGTTGGGGATGGCGTCTACCTGCTCCTTGGTCACGCCCGGCTTGAGGGCGAGCAGCATGTCGTCGGCGAATACGCCGCCGCTCAGCGTCTCGATGTCAGCGGCCTGGTACATGCCTATCTCGGCGGCGCTGATCCAGCCAGCCACGCCGGGCTTGATGACAACCTTGTACGCCTTGACGTCCTTGAGGGGCTCCGCGAAGGTCACCATCATGCTGCCGCCGTTGGCGTTGTAGGTGCCAAGCGAGTGATAGCCCTCCTCGTTGCCGCAACGCACGAACAGCTCAAACTCGTTCCAGTTGCCGTTCGAGTTGCCGTCCTGGCGCGAAGTGTACTGGAAGTAGTCGGCGTCGCCCTGGTCGGAAGAGAGAGTCACCTCGACGGTATATGAGGTGTTCTGTGTGCCCGAGTGCCAGAAGGTGCTCTCGTTGCCGTCGAAAGCATACTTCAGGTCGTTGGAGCCGTAGTAGTTGGTGGGCGACGACTTCTTGGTGAGCTCGCGCAGACGCTCGTCGACGGGAGCCGTCTCAATCGACTGGTCCTGCTCCTGGGTGATGGTTATCTTACGAGTGCATGCTCCGTTCGAGAGCGTCACCTCCGAGGTGCGGGGCTCGTTGGTGATATTGGGCATGGCCGAGATTTTCAGGATTCGGGGCTCGTTGGCGTCGCACTTGACCGTCAGCCAGTTGGCCTCGGTGGTGCTGACCGTAAACTCCTTGTCCGCCTTGACAAAAATCATCTTGTCCTCGCCCGAATAGCGAAGGTCGACATTTGACGAACTGGGCAGAATGATGTCTTCCGCCGTCAGGTTCTGAGCGCTGGCGCTGACCGTAAAGAGCAGAGCCGCCGCCGTCAGGATGTGATTGAATTTCATTATAAGTGGTTTGTTGGTTAGTTTTTGGTTGTGCGCCCCTTTCCATGCGAAATGGTATAAGGCACGGCAAAGGTATGTTTTTATTTCGGGACTGCAAAACTTTTTAACCATAATTATCACAAAAAATGCCAAAAGAACGCATTTACTATAAATAATTAAGGTAAAAGGCAGGGAAATTGGAAAGAAAAGCGTATATTTGTATCAAAATACTAACCAAAAACCAAAACACATCCAAATGAAAAGAGTCCTATTTACCCTTCTGGGTGTCATCATGGCCATGGGCGTGATGGCGGCAGACCAGTTTGTGAACTTGACTCCGCGTCCGAAGAGCATCACCGTCGGGACGGGTGTCTACACGCTGCCCGCAAGCGTGAGCGTAGGCACGGGCCAGCTGGCCGAGGAGTTTGCGGCGGAGGCGGAGAAGTTCGCCGCCACCCTGCGCACCGCCACGGGCCGCGAGGTGACCGTGAGCGCCACCACGACAGCCGACATCGTGATGAAGACGAACACGGCCATCGCCAACCCCGAGGGATACAAGGTGACGGTGACCGCCACTGGCATCACCGCCGAGGCGAGCACGGCGGCAGGCTTCTTCTACGCCTTCCAGACCATCAAGAAGATCATGCCCGCCAACGTGATGGCAGGTGTCTATGACGAGAAGGTGACCGCCTACACGGCGCCCGTCTGCACCATCACCGACGAGCCCCGCTTCGAGTACCGCGGCTTCATGCTCGACGTGAGCCGCCACTTCTTCGACGTGGCTCAGGTGAAGCGCATGCTCGACGTGATGGCCTACTACAAGCTCAACAAGTTCCACTGGCACCTGACCGACGATCAGGGCTGGCGCATCGAGATCAAGAAGTACCCGAAGCTCTGCACCGTGGGCGCCACGCGCGACAAGTCGTGGGAGGTGGACCCCGTCTACGGAGGCTACTACACCTACGAGCCCTACGGGCCCTACTTCTACACCCAGGAGGAGGCCAAGGAGGTGGTCGAGTACGCCGCCAAGCTCCACATCGAGGTTATCCCCGAGGTGGACATGCCCGGACACTTCGTGGCGGCGATGACCGCCTATCCCGAGTTCAGCTGCACGCCCAACGGTGCCCACAGCGTGTGGACCAACGGCGGCATCTCGTCTGACGTGCTCAACGTAGCCAACCCCAAGGCAGTGCAGTTCACCAAGGACATCATGAGCGAGCTCGCCGCCATCTTCCCCTCTCGCCACTTCCACATCGGAGGCGACGAGTGCCCGACGAGCGCATGGGAAGGCAACGCCGAGTGTCAGGCATTGTATAAAGAATTGGGACTGACCAGCTACCGCGCCCTCCAGAGCCACTTCATCAAGCAGATGGACGAGCACGCCAAGAGCCTCGGCAAGCACCTCTTCATGTGGAACGAGAGCATCAGCGCCGCCGGAGCCGACCAGACCATCATCCAGAACACAGACGCGACGATCATGTGCTGGACGGGTCCCTACGCAGCGGCCTCGACAGCCACCCAGCGCGGACTCAAGTGCATCATCACCCCATGGGGCCCCTACTACATCAACCGCGTGCAGAGCAAGGACCCGGGTGAGCCCGTGGGAGCCGGCGACGGCAGCGACACGGCCGAGCGCACCTACAACGAGAAACCCGTACCCGACAACGTACCCGACAACCTGCGCCCGCTCTACATCGGCGTGCAGGGCACCTTCTGGTGCGAGCATGTCGGCAGCCGCTACCTGCTCGAGTACCTCGCCCTGCCGCGCCTCATCTGCGTGGCGGAGGCAGGTTGGACACCGCAGGAGAAGAAGGACTGGAACGACTTCAAGAAGCGCTGGAACGAGGACTACAAGATACTCGACTACAACGGCTACTACTACGGCAAGCACTTCCTCGAGTCCAGTAATAGCAAGGTAATGCCCAAGGACGGGGCCTACTACCGGGTAGTGACCACCGCCACCGACGCCGCCCGAGCCGGCAACTGCATCGAACTCCTGCCGGAGGGGAGCAGCAAGATAGGCACAGGCAACGCTCAAGCCTTCCGACTATGGCAGATGCCGCAGGTGACAGACGAGAGCAGCAGTGAGTACAACTACCAGTGGTTTACATTCGAGCTCGACCCCAACGGGTCGGGCTTGTATGCTATGGTATGTAAGGCATGGCCCGACGGCAGCGTGAAGCCGACCCCCACGACGACCTCGAACACGGGTCGCTGGGACTACGACAAGAC
>JABUTZ010000032.1:59107-73780 GCA_021443415.1 Bacteroidaceae bacterium
AAGTCGTACGGCAAGAAGGACAACGGCAACTACACCTACTCCATCCACTCGTCGGGCCAGCCCGACAACATGTTCATGAACGCCGCGGGAGGCGGTCAGCAGTACTCGGTCAACCAGTGGAGCGACCCCGCCGACGGCAACGGCGGCATCTGGGAGTTCGTGCCCGCCGAGAGCGTGGAGCCCGAGCCTGTCGTAGTGGACTGGCCCGCGGAGGGCAGCACGGTGCGCCTGACCAACAACGTGAAAGCAGGCGTGGTCATGTACGCCGACGCCACCGACCGGCTGAAGACAGCCGCCAACCCTCTCACCGCCAACGCCTGGGTGGTGGAGAAACTGGGCGAGAAGACCTCTGACATCAGCCGTCCCGTGACACTGAAGAACGTGGCTACGGGCAAGTATATCAGCAGCATCGCCGCCACTCCCGTGACGACGGGCAAGACAGCCGCCTCAGACCTCACGCTGACGTGGGACGAGAAGAACCAGTGCTGGAACATCTCGAAGATATGCCCCATCGGCGAGGACTTCTTCCAGAACCCCGGTTGCGCCGCCAACGACGGTGTCTATCCACAGGGAGCGGCTTGGCTGATGACCGAGGTGAGCGCCGTCACCATCAACTGCGTGACTGCCGACGGCACGGCAATCGCCTCGTTCGACAGCTCGATAGCCGCCGACGAGAAGGCCGAGGACCTCGTGCCCGAGATTCCCAACCACAAGTTGCTGAGCGTGACCACCGAAGGCAACGTGCTTACCGCCACCTACGAGCGCACGGCGTACGACATCACCCTGCGCGGCTTGGACGGCCGAGGCATCATACTCATCGAGAAGACGGTGAACGTGGCTGCCGGCGAGACATATACGGTCGCCTGGCCCGAATACGAGTACGGCATCTTCTACAACTCCGAGGTGGCTGAAGGCACCGTCATCACGCCCACCGACGACATGACGCTGACGGCTGTCTACATGGCTGACGGCCTGATGGGCTTCGAGGCTGTGGGCACACGCGTCGACAAGGTGGAGAAGAACATGGCATACCTTATATATAATGCCATGCCCACGGACGCTACACGCACGGGCTACCTGCACGCGCAGGCGGACAAGGCTCTCTGGCTGGTGCGCGGCATCGAGAGCGGCGACCCCTCGTATGTGTGGACGGTCAACTCGTATGGCACGGGCGTGAAGTTCGTCAACGAGATGTCGATGTGGATTGGCGCCATGCAGCGCGGCAAGAACATGACGGCGGTGACCACGATGACGAGCGGCGCGATGTTCTCCACCACGAAGAACGCCGACGGCACGTTCTATGTCAAGGACTCGAACTACTACTGGAACGCCAATGCGGGCGGCGGATTCACGGGTTGGGACAACGGCCATCCGTATGAGTTCTACAGCCTCTACGGCCACCCCTATTTCTACGTCACCGTGACGACCGTCATGCTCAACGGCGAGACGGAGGAGAGCAAGACGACCGTCTCGACCCTCGTCAAGGGCGGCGACGATGCGTCAGGCCTCGTGGAGGCAACCATCAAGGAGGGCTACGAGGCTCCCACGGTCGAGGGTGCCGAGGGCATCGCCCGCGTGAAGGCCAACCTCGACATCACCGTCACCTACAAGAAACTCATCGACGCCATCCACAGCACCAAGGGCACGAAGACGGGCGACGCCACCTACGACCTCGGAGGCCGCCGCACGACACAACGCCAGGGCGTGGTGATACGCGAGAGCAAGAAGGTGGTGCTCTAAGAGAGAGGACCGATGCGATGACGCTCTGAGTGAGAGCAGATATAAAAAGCGTGGTGCACCAAAGTGCACCACGCTTTTTATGCATACGCCGCGAGGCTCAATGCATGGCGAGTTCGCGCATGAAGTCGGAGTAGGAGGTCGCCTTGTCGAAGCGCGTCGTGCGGTAGGCTTTGTAGAAGGTGTCTTCGAGGAACTTCCCGGGTTTGGTGTTGATGCCGATGGACTGGCGCGTGTCACCGAGGTTGGTCGACGCGCTCTGGGCAATGATGAACTTGTCGAGCGTCTCCATGAGGTCGACAAGCTTGTCCATGAGCACGATGTCGCCCGTGTGGGTGGCACACTGGTAGAGCACATCGAGGAGGTCGCGTCCGCCCGTATCCTCGGCAAATGGATTGAGGCTGGAGGCGTTGATGGCGCGCTTGTAGGCCGAGGCATACTTCTCGCCGAAGATGACAGGCAGGTCAGTGGTCGTCGTGGTCTTGTCCAACGACGCTTTCATGTAGGCGAAGATGTCGGCGAGCTGCTTGTTGACATCGTCCATGCAGGCAGAGTCGTAGGCACCCTGCATGAGCAGGATATCTACGCCCGGCGCGGTGTGATAGACCCTGTTGAACTCGCCCGTGACCTCGACATACTGGGCGAGGAGTTTCTTCAGGCTGCCGTTGGCGAACTTCGTGGAGTCAAGGCGCTTGACGAGCCACGGGAAGACTCCCGCCACATCGGGCATGACACTCTCGGAGGCACAGATATAGGGCACCACGGGAGTGAGTTCGGCGATGCTCTCGATGCTGCCCGTCAGGCAGCAGCCGGAAATCAGGGCGTCGACAGCGACACCCGAGTCCTCGATGCCTCGGGCGAGGTCGGGGATGCGCATCGCCCGACCCGTGTTGTCATCGCTGAGGACAAGACGCGTGGTGACAGCGTCTTCGGCGTCCCAGAACGAACCATGGCCGATGATTACCAGGAGGTAGCGGCGACCAGGGTATTTCTTCGCCGACCACTTGATGAAGTCGGTGAGGTTTTTGGGGTCATCGATAGCGAATTCGCTCTTGGGGCATGACCAGCTCTCGTCGATGGTCCGTACACCGTCGGCTATGAACGCGCGGTGGACGGTGTCCCCGCCCCCCTTCCAAGGCTTGCCCTCGTGGGTGGCAACGACGTCCAGTCCCTTGGTGGCATAGGTGATGGCGTTGACGATTTCCGCCTCGCCGGCGGCATGCTCGAGGTCGCCCTCGGCGGTATAGACCATGACGCAGTACTTGACGTGCTCGGCGGCACGCGGTGTGTCGCTCTCGAGCGAGCAACCGCAGAGAAGCGTGGCGCAGGCCACGATGGAAAGAAGGGTTTGTTTCATTTCATCACAAAGTTATATACGTATGACTTGTTCACCTGCGAGAGGGTGTTGAACGACACCGTGTCGCCCGCCTGCACGCCGAAGTCCCTGGGGTCGATGCTGAAGCAGATGGTCTGCGAGTAGTAGTCGAGCGGGTCGTTCTTGCGGTAGAAGAGCGAGACATAGCGGCGCGCGGCCTTGCGGTCGCCTCCCGCCACATGCGTCGAGTCGATGCGGTAGCCGAAGGTGGAGCGCACGTCGGCGGTGCCCGTCTTGACCACCACGTTCGTGTTGATGTAGCCGCCGCCAGCCCATGCCTTGGTGACGTTGTAGACGGTGTCGGGCTTCGCGACAACCACGCTCGACGAGTCGCGCAGGACGGGTACGTAGGCGAGGGCCTGGATATCCGCCGAGACGGTGTCGACGGGTGTGTAATAGACCATCATGCGGTAGGCACTGTCCGTCTTCAGCTGGGCGTAGCTGCCGCCGTTCGCCATGCGGTAGGTCTTGCCCGCATCGGTCGTGAACGTGGCGCCCTTGCCTATGCCATGCCATGTGAACATGCAGAGGTCCTGGGTGATGTTGACGCTGTACGAGTCCTTGTCGTCGCAAGCCGCCATCGCCATCATGACGAGGGGCAGGAGGAATAAGAGTTTCTTCATCGTTGTATGTAGCGTTCGCAAGCCGGGCTTGCGAAATTATTGGTTTATAGCCTTGAAATGATTGATTGCGGGGTTGGCGTACATGGTGAGCATGCGCTCGCGCATGAATGCCCAGTCGGGCACTATCTCGCCCGAGGTGACGCAGGGCTCCGCCTTCACCTTCTCCAACTGCGCGTCGATGTAGACATCGAACGCCTGCACGTCGGCTTCCGTGTAGCCCTCGGTGTGGGTGCCGCGGAGGCGGTCCATGGCGATGAGGTTGCAGGGATAGAGGCGGTAGGAGGCGTGTATCTGCTCGTCGATGTGGCGGGCGATGAGGGTGAAGACCTCCGTCTTGGGTGTGTCGGCGGGCAGGGTGTCAAGCCACTGGTCGATGCATGGAGCCATGTGGAAATGCACGTGTCCCTTGCGTCCGAAGATGCCCGTCTGCATGTTCTTGAGGTCGTCCTGCTGGCTCTTCTTCCATCCCTCGATGTCGCGCTTGAGCTGGAACTCGCATGCCTTGAGGTAGTCGCACGGGTCGTACTCGTAGCTGAGCGCCATGGGCACGATGTGGAGGTCCTTGAGGCGGTCGATGACACTGCCCTCGCCTCCCATCGCCATCATCTTGAGGATGCTGTCCTGGGTGCGGTCGTCGCTGTCCTTGGCCCGTCCCTCGCGCTGGGCTATCCACACGTTCTCGCCCTTCTCGTTGACGGCGTAGTGCATGTAGCGGCTCATCTTGGCGCTCGCCAGCAGCATCTGGCGCATCGAGAGGCTGCGCTGGACGATGAAACACTTGCTCACGCGCACGAGGTGCTTGATCCACGGGCGGATGAGGAGGTTGTCGCCGATGGCTATCTCGACGGTGGTCGGAAAACCATTCTCGACGAGCAGGAACGAGAGGAAGGCAGGGTCGAGGACGATGTCGCGGTGGTTGCTCACGAAGGTGTAGCGTCCGTGCTCGCGGTCGGGAACCGCCGACGCGTCCATGTCGGCTCCGTTGGCGAAGCGCATCATGATCATCTGCACGAGGGGATAGAAGAGGGTCTTCTGCACCTCGAGGTTGGTGCGGCACTGGCCCAGCGCCTGCGCCAGCTCGCCCATGTCCATGTCGGGCATCACGTGCTTGACCGCAACCTCGAACTCGGGGTCTGCCAGCAGTTGCTCATACACCTGCGGGAGTTCCTCGGGCAGGTAGGGGCGGATATCGGAATAGTCTTCCATATTGTTGTGGATTTTGATTGCGTTTGTTTTCGAAATCTCGAAAATTCGAAATCTCGAGTTCTCGAAAGCCCGAAGAGTCGAAAATTCGAAATCTCGAGTTCTCGAAAGCCCGAAGAGTCGAAACTTCGATTTCAGTCGAAATGGTCCTCGATCAGGTCGGTCAACACTTCCTTGATGTCGCGGCCGGCGGCGCGCACCTGCTGGGGGATGAAGCTGGCAACGGTCATGCCGGGCGTGGTGTTGATCTCGAGCATGTTGACATGGTCGTGCTCCTTGCCGTCGGCACCCGTCACACGAGTGATGATGTAATCGACGCGTATGATGCCACGGCAGTTGAGGATGTCGTATATCATACTCGTAATCAAGCGTATGCGCTCGGCCGTATCCTCGGGAATGCGCGCCGGGGTGATCTCGTCGCTACGTCCGTTGTACTTGGCGTCGTAGTCGAAGAACTCGTCCTTGACCACCACCTCGGTGAGGGGCAGCACGACAGCCTCCTTCCTGGTCTTGTAGCAACCGCAGGTCACCTCGGTGCCGGCCATGAACGCCTCGACCATCGCCTCCTCGCACTCGGTGAGGGCGAGGCGCAGGGCGGGCTGCAACTCCTCGATGGTCTTCACCTTTGTGGTGCAGAAACTGCTGCCGCCGCAGTTGGGCTTGACGAAGCAGGGCAGTCCGATGCGCCCGACAATCTCCTGGTCGGTGACAAGGTCCTCGAAGCCGCGCCTCACGACCATGCTCTCGCTCACGCTCACGCCGTATGACTTCATGTACTGGTTGCAGGTGAACTTATTGAACGTCAGTGCCTCGACCAGCACACCGCTCGTATTGTAGGGCATGCGTATCATGTCGAGATAACCCTGCAGCACGCCGTCCTCGCCGGGGGTGCCGTGGATGGTGATGTAGCAGAAGTCGGGACGCACGCGCTCGCCGTCCTCCTCCCACGAGAAGTCGTTCTTGTCGACCGTCACGCGGCGTATCTCGTGCTTGTCCCCGAGGGAGGCGAGGTAGTCGTCGGGGCCATCGGGGATCATGTGCCAGTCGGCGCCCTCGATGACCACCGTCCACACGTCGTAGCGGTCGTGGTCGAGAAACGACTCTATGCCCGAGGCACTGCGCAGCGACACGTCATGCTCCGACGAGTCGCCGCCTGCGATAATGGCTATTTTTCGCTTCATTGTCTTGCTCTGTTGGTTATTGGCACTACAAAGTTACGCAAAAAAACTTTTTTGCGCTACAATTATACCTTATTTATTTGAAAAAAAGTTCGGCTTACAGCCGAAACTACAGACCGCAGACCGCAGACTACAGACCATCCCCCCCCCACTTACGACATGGCGGCGGCGTAGGTGCGCCACTTGTCGAGGAGGGCTTCCATGTCGGCGGGCAGGGGGCAGGAGAAGTCCATCTGCTTCAGGGTGCGGGGGTGGACGAAGCCGAGGGTGCGGGCGTGGAGAGCCTGGCGCGGACAGAGGGCGAGGCAGTTGGCTATGAACTGCTTGTAACGGGCCGTGCGCTCGCCGCGGAGTATCTCGTCGCCGCCATAGACGGTGTCGGCGAAGAGCGTGTGGCCCACCTTCTTCATGTGGACGCGGATCTGGTGGGTGCGCCCCGTCTCGAGGCGGCACGCCACCCACGTGACATAGCCGAGACGCTCGAGGACGCGGTAGTGGGTGACGGCATGCTTGCCCGTGGGGTTGTCGTCGGCGACGACGCACATCTGCAGGCGGTCGGCGGGATTGCGGGCGATGGCTCCCGTGATGGTGCCCTCGTCGTCGGCGAAGGGTCCCCACACGAGGGCGTTGTACTCGCGCCGTGTCGTCTTGTTGAAGAACTGTTGGCAGAGGTGCGTCTTCGCCTCGGCTGTCTTCGCCACGACGAGCAGTCCGCTCGTGTCCTTGTCGATGCGGTGGCAGAGCCCCACGTTGGGGTCGTTGGGGTCGAAGCGCGGGTCGTCCTTGAGGTGCCAGGCGATGGCGTGGACGAGGGTGCCGTGGTAGTTGCCGCACCCGGGGTGGACGACCATGCCCGCGGGCTTGTTGACCACCATCACGTCGCCGTCCTCATACACCACCTCAAGGGGCAGCTCCTCGGGTTCGATGGTCGTCTCGTGGCGCGGACGGTCGAGCATGAGCGTGACCACGTCGAAGGGTTTGACGCGGTAGTTGCTCTTGACGGGCTTGCCGTTGGCCTGGATGGCACCTGCGTCCGCCGCCTTCTGGATGCGGTTGCGCGAGGTTCCCGGCATGTGCTCCATCAGGAACTTGTCCACGCGCATCAGCGTCTGGCCGCGGTCGGCCACGATGCGGTAATGCTCGTAAAGGGAGGCTTCGTCCTCTTCTATCTCCATAGAGTCCATGGAATCTATAGAGTCTATAGAACCTATATAATCTAAAGAGTCAACAATACCCATCAGAAGAGGTCGTTGATGATGGCATCGACGGTCTCGTCGCTGATGCCGCTGTCGGAGTCGGTGGCTGTGCTGTCGGCGTACTCGCCGCTCGTGCTGCCGTCGCCCACGACGAGGGTGACGGGCTCGTCGACGCGCACGCGCTGGCCGACGAGGAGCGAGGCGCCACGCGACTTGACTGCATAAACCCAGTCGAGGTCGCCGGTGGTCTTCTCCACGCGCACGTCCTTGAATCCCATGGCGCGGAGCTTCATCTCCGCCTGGTTGCGGCTGCTGTTGTCGGCGAGGTCGGGCATGGGGAGCGAGGGCGCCGAGAGGCTGTTGATGGTGAGATGGATCTCGCGTCCCGCCTTGACGTTGCTTCCCGCCTTGGGAAACTGGTCGGTGACCTCGCCCGGAGCGACCTTGTCGTCGTAGATGGAGTCGACAACGATGCCCACGAGGTTGTCCTGCGACAGGCGGTCGAGGGCGTAGTGCGAGGCGGTGCCCACGACATCGGGCACGGCGACATTGTCACCGTGACGCGTGTAGTCGTCCATCCACAGACTGACGCCCACGAGCACCGCGATGACAAAAACAATCATTCCGCCCACGTTCCAGAGGACCATGGGCGAAACACATTTCTGCAAGAAAGACTGCTTGTTGGAATTCTTCTTTTTCATGCAAGGAGGGTGGCTTCTGAGTCCTTAGCTTTCGGCGGAGCGGACAGCGCGTGCCTCACCGCCAATCACCGACCGCCAAGCCTTACTTTCCGTGCACCTCGTCAGACACGGTCAGCTTCTTGCGACCCTTTGCGCGGCGCGAAGCCAATACGCGGCGACCGTTGGCGGTAGCCATTCTCTGACGGAAACCATGCTTATTGTTCCTTCTGCGGTTGTGGGGTTGGAATGTACGTTTCATTGCTATCTAAGTGTTTTGATTTTTACTTTCGGGTTGCAAAGTTACATATTTTTGGCGAATAACAGGCACAAAGCAACGAATAATTTGGAATTTTCCCCTCTTTTTGTCTGTTTTCTCCTTATTTATTCTTAACTTTGCACCCGAAAAACTGTATAAATATAACTTTTTACTCCAATGATCAATTCACAAGACATCAAGAAAGGTACTTGCATCCGCATGGACGGCAAGCTGTATTTTTGCATCGATTTCCTGCACGTGAAGCCCGGCAAGGGCAACACCATCATGCGCGTGACCCTCAAGGACGTGGTCAGCGGCAACGTGTTGGAGCGCCGCTTCAACATCGGCGAGAAGCTCGAGGACGTGCGCGTGGAGCGTCGCCCCTACCAGTTCCTCTATAAGGAGGGCGAGGACTACATCTTCATGAACAACGAGACCTTCGAGCAGATCCCCATCGGCCACGACCTCATTAACGGCGTCGACTTCATGAAGGAGGGCGAGAACGTGGAGGTGGTCACCGACGCCTCGACCGAGACCGTCCTCTACGCCGACATGCCCGTGAAGGTGACCCTCAAGGTGACCTACACCGAGCCGGGTCTGAAGGGCGACACGGCCACCAACACCCTTAAGCCTGCAACTGTTGAGACCGGCGCCGAGGTGCGCGTGCCCCTCTTCATCGAGGAGGGCGAGACCATCGAGGTCGACACCCGCGACGGCAGCTACCAGGGAAGGGTGAAGTAAGCCCCCCCCTCCTCGAGAGCTCGAGGATTTCGATTAAAAGCAAAAAGGAGGCATCCGCTTGTGGGATGCCTCCTTTCGTTTATTTTGCGCTGAGGCGCAGTGTGTATGTTACGGGCTGCTGTGGGACGCAGTACTGCGGGAGGGTGCCTACGTCGTGACCGCAGGAGGCGTTGCCGATGCCGCGGACGACGGCGTCGAAGTGGACGACGTTGTAGGGTCGCGGC
Source organism: Bacteroidaceae bacterium (assembly GCA_021443415.1). Lineage (GTDB taxonomy): Bacteria > Bacteroidota > Bacteroidia > Bacteroidales > Bacteroidaceae > Physcousia. The sequence goes on from JABUTZ010000032.1 coordinate 68,321, forward strand.
TTGAGCTGCCAGATGTGGTTGGTGTTCATCAGGTCGGCGTCGGTGTATTCGAGAGCCTGGAACGAGATGTTGCCCTCGGCCTGCACCCTGATGCCGAAGCCGTCGGGGGCGGTGAGGACGAGCTCGCGCAGTCCCTCGCGTCCGCCGCAGGTCTGGGGCTTGACGTAGGGCACGAGCATGCCGGCGACCGTGGTCTTATACCTGCCGACCACACAGCCGTCCTTGCGGTCGTTGGAGTTCTCCCAGGGGCCGTAGGCGTAGTAGTCGATGGCGGAGAGTTCCTTGGCGAAGCCCACGACGACACCGGCGCGGCGCAGGTCGGCTGTCTTGGGCGTGATGGTCACGCGCACGTCGATCACACCGTTGGGATAGACGATGTAGTCAATCTTCTGGTCGGCGAGCTTGCCGGTGCGCTCGGTCTCCACGATGACGGCTCCGTCGGTGCCTATGGGCGACACCTTCATGGTGCCCGTCTCGTCGAGTCCGTTGGCCGTGTTGCCAAAGCGGTCGTTCTCAATCCAGCGGTGGTTGTCGAAGAGGAAGCCCTCGCCCTCGGCTATCACCTCGCGGTCGCGCAGGGCGAGGCGCACGAGCCGTCCCGTGTGCTCGTCGAAGGTCATGGCGAGGTTGTTGTTCTGGAGCATGTACCTGCCACCGCCGTCGGTGCAGAGCAGGCCACTGCCGTTGTCGGCGTCGCGCACGGCGGTGAGCCCCTTCGGGGCGGTGAGGGCGAACTGGCGCACCGCCACCTCATGTCCCTTCGCCGTCCATGTCTCGTCCTTCGCGGTCACCACGCGGGCGGTGAGCATCACGTCGTCGCCCACGGAGAGCGAGGGTTTCATCTTATAAGCGAAGTCGCGGCTCTCGCCCGGGGCGATACCCTTGAGGCTGAGGCGCTTGGTCTTGACCACATTGCCCGCCTCCATCTCCTCGATGACGAGGGCCATGCGGTCGAGCGACTGGAAGGCGTAGGTGTTGCGGACGGTCAGCGTCACAGTGTTGGTCGCCTTGTCGACAGCCTTCACGTTCATCTTCACCCACTGGTGGGCGGCCTTCACCTCGGCGAGCTTGGGCGAGGGCTCGCGCTCGGGTCCGAGGATGCCGTTGCAGCAGAAATTGCCCTGATGGGGACCTGGGAAGTCGTAGCCCGTGCGCATGTGGCGGATGCCTTGCTTCAGTTCGAGGGGTTCGTAGATGCCCTGGTCCACCCAGTCCCAGATGCAGCCGCCGATGGTTGACGTGGACGACTCGATGCACTCCCAATATTCGGTCAGGTTGCCGATGGCGTTGCCCATGGCGTGGGCGTACTCGCAGAGGAACATCGGCTTGTCCTTGCCGCTCGTGTTGGCGCGCATCCACGCCTGTCCGGGGTACATCTTCGAATAGAAGTCCGAGAACTTCTTGCCGCCGAAGTCACCGCCCATGCGCGTACCCTCGTAGTGGACGGGCAGGTCGCTCAGCCGGTGGGCGGCATCGTAGCAGGCGGCGAAGTTCTCGCCGTTGCCCGCCTCGTTGCCAAGGCTCCACATGACGACGCAGGGGTGGTTGCGGTCGCGCGTCACGAGGCGGTCGATGCGGTCCACGAAGGCGGGAATCCACGACTTCTTGTCCGAGATGGACTGGTTGGCGTGGTCCTCGAGGTCAGCCTCGTCGCAGCAATAGACACCGTAGTGGTCGAGCATCGCCATCATGCGCGCGTCGTTGGGATAGTGGCTCGTGCGCACGCAGTTGATATTGTTTTGCTTGAACAGAAGCACGTCGCGCAGCATCTCGTCGACAGTCACCGCACGTCCGTTGACGGGCGATGTGTCGTGGCGGTTGACACCCTTGAGGAAGACACGCTTGCCGTTGACGTAGAGGAGCGAATTTTGGATTTTCACCTCGCGCAGACCGACCTTGGTGGAGAAAGCCATCTCCTCCTTGGCCTTGGCCTTCTTGGCGCCGGGCTTGGACGTGTTCTCGCCCAGTTGCGCCACGCAGAGGGTGTAGAGGTAGGGCGACTCGTCGCTCCAGAGCTGGGGGTTGCGCACCGTGAACGACACCTCGCTGTCGCCCTGGGCGGAGATGATCTCCGTGCCCCACGATAGTCCCTTGGCATCGAGCAGGCGCACCTCGACGCGCTTGGTGTCGTCGCCGCGCATCGAGAGGCGCACGCGGACGGTGGCCTCGGTGTAGTCCTTGTTGAAGGTCGTGGTGACCACATGGTCGCGCACGCTCGTCTGCGGCACGCTGAAGAGGCTGACGTCGCGGAAGATGCCGCTCATGCGGAACATGTCCTGGCACTCTAGGTAGGAGCCGTCGCACCAGCGCATCACCTGCACGGCAAGGCGGTTCTTGCCGCGGCGCAGGTGCTTGGTCAGCTCGAACTCAGCCACGTTGTTGGCGCCCTGCGTGTAGCCGACGAACTCGCCGTTGAGCCACACCTGGGCGCAGGAGTAGATGCCGCCGAAGTGGATGAACGTGCGGCGCGCATGCCAGTCGTCAGCCACCTCGAAGGTGCGCGTGTAGCTGCCCACGGGGTTGATGCCGTAGTTGGCACCCCCGTCGTTGTAGCCTTTGCGTGCGCGTATATAAGGAGGTGTGTTGCTGTGGGGATATTCGACGTTGCAGTAGATGGGGCGGTCGTAGCCCAGCATCTCCCAGTTGCTCGGCACGGGAATGTCGTCCCAGCGCGAGTCGTCGAAGTCCTCGTTCATGAAGTCGGTGGGACGCTGCGAGGGTTCGCTCACGAGGTTGAACTTCCACGTGCCGTTGAGCGAGAGGTGGCGACTGCTGTGGGGCGTGGTCCACGGCTTGGCGAAGAACTCCTTGTCCGCTGTCATCTCGTCGGTGTTGGCGTAGGGCATGAGCGTGGCAGCGCCCGGCTCCTTGTTGATGGCGAAGACGGTTTCGTTCTCCCAGATGGGTTGCTCGGCGATGGCCTCCTGCTTGTCCTCGGTGACGCTCACATCGACGATGAGGAACGTGGCGGCGTAGTTGTCGGGCGTGGCCTGGGCGACGGGGATGAGCACCAGTTCGCCGCGGTCGTTGACAGCCATGGCGAGCGTCTGGGCGTTGGTGGGCACGAGCACCACCCCACCCTTTGCCTTGCGGGTGATCCAGAGTTGGGCCTCGTCGGAACCGTTGTTGTCGCCCGCCTCCACGCGTCCGTTGTTGGCGCGCAGGGCCTTGTTGTTTTTCGTGCAGACGAAGCGCAGCGAGCCTGCCTGCTCCATCTTCGTGAAGAGTTGTGTGTCAGTGCCTTTGTCCTCGGCGACGGTGATGGTCGCTCCCATTGTCACCGCACGGCCCTGGTTGACCAGCTTGCTGATGATGGTCTTCTGGGCACTGAGAGAGAGGGAACTGAGGAGGAGGAAAATATAGAGAAGATGCTTCATGGCTTAAAGAATAAAGAATAGAGAATAAAGAATAAAGGGTTACTTTTGTGGCGTGTATCCATTTGCAGTGTGTGTCCATTTGCGGTGTGTGTTCATTTGCGGTGGGACTTTTTTTAACGCAGATGGACGCAGATGTGCTTGTAGTTCGTTGCCGGTGATTCAAATGGACGCAGATATTTTTAGCCACAGATTAACACGGATTGGGTCACAGATTAACACGGATTTTTTCGAGATTTCGAGGGGTCGATATAACGATATATCGATATAACGTTATAACGACGCACGGCGAGGATTTCGAGGATTTCGAGGATTTCGAAAGCCCTCCCCATTTCGGGGAGGGTTTGGGAGGGACTTAGTTCAGATAGTCCCAGGCGGGCAGCTGGACGGGCTTCTGCCCGGAGAGGCGGAGGGTCTTCTCGTCGAGGTATTTCTTGTTGACCACGAGGCGGTAGGCGTAGAGGTCCATCCAGTCGTCGGTGGCGACGAGGAAGCCCTTGGCACCGGTCTGTCCCCACGAGTTCTCAATCTTCCAGCGCACGGGGCGGTCGCCCTCGAGAGCGACGCCGACGAGCGTCATGGCGTGTGACGAACCACTCTCGTAGGTCATCATCGCCTCCGCCTTGGGCATGTCCATCCTGACACCGAGGAGGGCGGGCACATTGGTGTTGGCAAGGTCGAGACGGCCGCCGTTGCGGTCCATGAACTTTGCGACGTCGCACGAGAAATACATCGCCGTCGAGTCCTTGAGGCAGCGGATGGCGATGTCAGCCATCTCGCGCCACGGGAGGTTGAGGTGGCACCAGTTGTGACCGTCGTACATGTGACGGGCGAGGTCGATGTCGTACATCTTGTAGTAGGGGCGCAGGGGGTCGTTGGCGATCATCACGTAGTCGCGCAGTTCGCCGGCGGCGGGGCACACCTCGTCGCGGAACGACTGTGGCGTGTAAGTCTTGCCCTTCCACGTGAACTCCTTGGGCGGCTGTCCGCAGCAGAGCACGAGGATGCGATAGACGTCCTTGAGCACCTCGACCTTCTTCGAGGGGTCCTGGCGCAGGGTGGGTACGGCGCGGCGCAGGACGGTGGTGATGTGCTTCTGCATAGCGGATGTGTTCTCGCTCTGGTAAGTCTCGGGCATCACGTCGGCGGGCACGAGACCATATTTCTCCACGAGGTCGGCGACACCCGTGAACGTACCTCCGTCGCCAATCGGGTGGCGCAGGATGTATTCGAGGCGGCGATCGCTGACATCGGTCTTGCGCGTGTCGATGATGGTCTGGAGGAAGAGGTTAGCCTTCTCAAGCTGGTCGTAGAAAGAGAGGTAGACGTGGGAGAAGTTGATGTCCTTCACACCGTCCTTGTTCTTCTCGATGGCGAGGTTCTGGAGCACGTTCATGCCCGAGAAGAGCCAGCAGCGGCCCGACGATTTCTGGTTGCTGATGCCGTGGGTGGGCACCTCGTAGGTGAAGGTCATGTTCGCCTCGCCCTTGTTGGCGTGGTTGGTGACGAGGAGGTTGAACGCATTGGCTGTCACGATGTTTTGGATGGCGACATCGCTGTCGGTCGCCTTCCACGACGAGCGCAGCTCGCCCATCACATCGTCGGAGAGAGACTGTGCCGCAATGGTCTGTGTGAGAGCCAGTGCGAGCATAAAAAGAACAGTTTTTTTCATCTTATCCTTGTGTTTATAGTTTTTCTTTGCCACAAAGATAAGGTTTTTTGGCGAGAAAAAAAAGAGGGAAGGGAGAAAATGCGCTATTTTCGTTGCTTGAGGGGGGGGAGTGAACAATCATGACGGTCAACCATCTCTGCAAGCAATGAGCAGAGATTGATTGGCATTGTATTATAAATCAAAGAAAAATATAAAAAAATGCTCGTTTATTTTATTTGAGAAAACAAGGAAATGTCCAATTAACTGACTTTTTTGGATATATTTTTGCTCTAAAAAGTCAGTTAATTGGACAATGGTTGACGGATGCAATCCATATAATGATGATATCCAGCCAATAAGTTTGCGCCTTGTACCCCGAGCGGGGGTCGAACCCGCACGCCAGCAATAGGCAAGGGATTTTAAGTCCCTCGTGTC
>JABUTZ010000032.1:73830-80256 GCA_021443415.1 Bacteroidaceae bacterium
ATTAACTCCCAGCGCCGCAGGCGCATAACTCCCTCACTTGTATTTCTCCAGCATGCGGCAGTAGTAGGAGAAGAGGATGGTGGTCAGGGGCAGGGCGATGACCAGGCCGATGAAGCCGAGGAGCGAGCCCCAGACGGAGAGGGCGAGGAAGATGATGGCGGGGTTGAGGCCCATCGTCTTGCCCATGATGCGCGGCGTGAGAATCATGTCCTGGATGACCTGGACGACGCAGAAGACGGCGAAGGCGGCGAGCAGGAGCCCCCAGAAGCTGCGGCCCTCGTCGGCGCTCTCGATCAGGGCGAGGGCGATGGTGGGCACGAAGCCGATGAGCTGGAGGTAGGGCACCATGTTGAGCAGTCCGATGAACATGCCCAGACAGACGGCCATGGGGAAGTCGATGATGAGGAAGCCGATGCTGAAGAGGATGCCGACGCAGAGGGCGATGAGCGACTGGCCGCGGAAGTAGGCGCTCATGCCGTTCTTCACGTCCTTGGCGATGCCACGGCAGAAGTCGCGATTCTGGGCGGGGATGAGCTCGATCCAGCCCTCGTTGATGCTCTCGTAGTCGAGGAGGATGAAGAAGAGGTAGAGCAAGGTGGCGAAGATGGTGAAGAGTCCCATGAGCAGGGACACGGTGCTGGAAATGAGGTTGATGAGTTGCGACAGAGCCTCGCGCACGCCCTCGACGACATTGTTGTTCTCCATGAGCGTCATCCAGCGGTTCTCGGCGACGTACTGGTTGACGAACGTCTGGACGGCCTGGCTGAGCTCGCCGTTGTTGGTGATGTAGCCGACATACATGAGCGTCACGTCCTTGAGCTTCATCATCTCGGCGATGGTGGGCGGGATGATGAGCAGGAGGAGGCCGGCGATGACGGCGAGGATGATGAGCACGCAGACGAAGATGCTCAGCGTGCGGCTGCGGAGGCGGCAGCGGTACTGGAAGAAGCAGACCATCGGATACATCATGTAGGCGATGATCCACGCCACGAAGAAGGGGATGAGCACACCGCTGAGCGAGCGCAGCAGCAGCCCGCCGATCACGAAGCCGCCCACCCAGAGGGCTATGCGTATAAACCGGTCGAAGGATATGTTCATTGTGGTGAGGGGAGTTATGCCTGCCTGCAGCAGGCTGGGAGTTAATGAATGGGAGTTATGCCTGCCTGGGGCAGGCTGGGAGTTATGCCTGCCTGGGGCAGGCTGGGAGTTATGCGCCCTGCGGGCGCTGGGAGTTAGCGGAAGTTAATGAATGGGAGTTATGCGCCCTACGGGCGCTGGGAGTTAGCGGAACATCTCTTCGCCCTTCCCTACCATTAACTCCACGAGCGCCAGCGAGTTAACTCCACGAAGCGCCAGCGAGTTAACTCCACGAAGCGCCAGCGAGTTAACTCCACGAGCGCCAGCGAGTTAACTCCACGAGCGCAGCGAGTTAACTCCACGAGCGCAGCGAGTTAACTCCCGCCTGATAAAGCCCTCTCGTAGCAGACGCGGCAGAGGGGTTCGTACTCCTGCTTCTCGCCGAGGACCACCTGGCGCTCGTCGGCGATGAGGCGGTGGCTGACATAGGCGAGGGCGCCGCAGCGCGGACAGATGGCGTGCACCTTGCGCACGTCGTCGGCGATGGCGAGCAGACGGGGCATGGGTCCGAAGGGAATGCCGCGGAAGTCGAGGTCGAGGCCCGCCACGATGACACGCACGCCGCGGCGGGCGAGCTCGTTGCACACCTCCACTATGTTGTCGCCGAAGAACTGCGCCTCGTCGATGCCCACCACCTCGATGTCATCGGCGAGGAGGAGGATCGCCTCGGCGTTGTCGACGGGCGTGGACATGATGCTGTTGCCCTCGTGGCTCACCACCTCCTCGTCGCTGTAGCGCGTGTCGATGGCGGGCTTGAATATCTCCACCTTCTGGTGGGCGAACTGCGCGCGCTTCATGCGGCGTATGAGCTCCTCCGTCTTTCCCGAGAACATCGAGCCGCAAATCACCTCCACGCGACCGCGTCGCATCATCTCCCCGGTCTGGTTAAAACTTCTTGTTTCCACTTGTTGTATGGCGTTTATGCTGCTAATTGACTGCAAAAGTAAAAAAAAGGCGCGACATTTGCCCCATCTTTCAACATTTATTTATAATTTTGTACCAAAACAAACACACAACGGCTTGTCAACACTCTATCTCGTGCCCACGCCCGTGGGCAATCTTGAGGACATCACGGCGAGGGCCTTGCGCGTGCTGCGCGAGGCGGACCTGATACTGGCGGAGGACACGCGCACGTCGGGCAACCTGCTCCGCCACTTCGACATCCGCCGTCCGATGCTGTCGTACCACAAGTTCAACGAGCACGGTACGGTGGAGGGTGTCGTGCGCCGTCTGCTCGCCGGCGAGACGATAGCCGTGGTGAGCGACGCGGGCACCCCGGGCATCAGCGACCCCGGCTTCCTCGTGGCCCGCGAGGCGGTCAAGGCCGGCGTCGAGGTGGTCACCCTGCCCGGGGCGACGGCGATGGTGCCGGCCCTTGTGAGCAGCGGACTGCCCTGCGACCGCTTCTGCTTCGAGGGTTTCCTGCCCCAGAAGAAGGGGCGGCAGACACGCCTCGAGGCCCTGCGCGAGGAGACACGCACGATGGTCTTCTACGAGTCGCCCCACCGCGTGGTGAAAGCGCTGACGCAGTTCGCCGAGGTGTTCACACCCGAGCGCCGGGCGAGCGTGAGCCGCGAGATAAGCAAGGTGCACGAGGAGACGGTGCGCGGCACGCTCGCCGAGCTAATCGCCCACTTCACCGAGCACGACCCTCGCGGCGAGTTCGTCATCGTAGTCGCCGGCAAAGATTCGTAACCGAATCACCCCCAAAAACAAAAATAACCGAATTACCGAATTACCCCCAAACCCCATAACCCCAAAACATCAATTACCCAATTACCCCCAAACCCCATAACCCCCAAACCCGATTAACCCGGAAAAATATGAAAAAAGTTATTCTTATGGCAGCCGTCATCATGGCGATGGTGGGTTGCACAGGCAACAAGGTAGATCAGACGAACATCCAGGACGAGCGCGACTCGCTGCGCGCAGTCATAGCCGAGAAGGACAACGAGCTGAACGAGTTCATGGGTGTGTTCAGCGACATCCAGGACGGCCTGCGCCAGATGAGCGAGGCGGAGGGACGCGTCACCGTGGCTGAGGCGAACCCCGAGCGCATCAACAAGAAGGACCAGATACGCGAGGACATGCAGTTCCTCAACGAGGCGGCAAAGCAGACGCGCGAGCGCATAGCCGCCCTCGAGGAGAAGCTGAAGAGCAGCACGCTCAACGTGGACAAGATGAAGCAGGCCATCGTCAACCTCAAGGAGCAGCTCGACATGCAGACGGCACGCGTGCAGGAGCTGCAGGTGAAGCTCGCCGAGCGCGACATCGTCATCGCCGAGCAGACACAGACCATCGCCCAGCAGGACGAGACCATCAACACCATCAACCAGGACAACGAGAGCAAGGCGCAGACAATAGAGGAGCAGACGCGCCAGCTCAACGAGGCGTGGTACGTCTTCGGCACGAAGAGCGAGCTCAAGGCGCAGAAGATCATCAGCGACGGCGAGGTGATGACCAAGGGCGACTTCAACAAGGCTTACTTCACGCAGATCGACATCCGCAACACCAAGGAGATCAAGCTCTACAGCAAGAACGCCAAGATGCTGACCAAGCACCCCGCAGGCAGCTACGCCCTCGAGAAGGACGCCAAGGGCGAGTACGTGCTGCACGTCATCGCCCCCAAGGACTTCTGGAGCCTGACACGCTATCTGGTCATTCAGGTTAAGTAAAGAAGGAGTTATGCCTGCCTGCGGCAGGCTGGAAGTTAATGAATGGAAGTTATGCGCCTGCGGCGCAGGGAGTTAACGGAAGAATACTCCCGCTAACTCCACGAGCGAAAGCGAGTTAACTCCATGAGCGAAGCGAATTAACTCCTGTTAACTCCCGTCAACAACAATGAGAACCCGCAAATACACCAATCGCAACAACACGCCCGACACGCTCTCGCACGGCGACGGACTGAAGCTGACGCGCACCGCCTCGGGCGAGGGCGCGTGGGACGACTCGCCCGAGACAGCGGTGCTGGTGGGACTGACCACCAACCTGCAGAGCGAGCGCAAGACACAGGAATATCTCGACGAACTGGAGTTTCTCGCCGAGACGGCGGGGGCAGTGACCGTGAAACGGTTCACCCAGCGTCTGCCGGCGGCGATAAGCACGACATACATCGGGTCGGGCAAGCTACAGGAGATACGCGCCTACATAGAGGCGGAGGAGGAGGCGGAGCGCGACATCTCGATGGTCATCTTCGACGACGAGCTGAGCGCCAAGCAGTTGCGCAACATCGAGCAGGTGCTCAAGGTCAAGATTTTGGACCGCACAAGCCTTATCCTTGACATCTTCGCCATGCGCGCGCAGACGGCGAACGCCAAGACGCAGGTCGAACTGGCGCAGTACCGCTACATGCTGCCCCGCCTGCAACGGCTGTGGACGCACCTCGAGCGCCAGGGCGGCGGCTCGGGCGGCGGAGGCGGCAAAGGCAGCGTAGGACTGCGCGGACCGGGTGAGACACAGCTCGAGATGGACCGCCGCATCATCCTCAACCGCATGTCACTCCTCAAGCAGCGACTGGCAGACATCGACCGCCAGAAGACGACGCAGCGACAAGGACGCGGACGCATGATACGCGTGGCACTTGTGGGATATACCAACGTAGGCAAATCGACGCTCATGAACCTGCTCGCCAAGAGCGAAGTGTTTGCTGAGAACAAGCTCTTCGCAACACTTGACACCACGGTGCGCAAGGTAATCATCGACAACCTGCCGTTCCTGCTCAGCGACACGGTGGGCTTCATACGCAAGTTGCCCACCGACCTCGTTGATTCGTTCAAGAGCACACTCGACGAGGTGCGCGAGGCGGACTTCCTCGTCCACGTCGTGGACATCAGCCACCCCGACTTCGAGGAGCAAATCACGGTGGTCGACAAGACGCTCGCCGACCTCGGCTGCACGGACACTCCGCGCATGATATTATTTAATAAGGTGGACGCCTACGAGTGGACCCCGAAGGACGAGGACGACCTCACCCCCGCCACGCGCGAGAACATCTCCCTTGACGACCTGCAGCGCACATGGATGGCCCGTTTAGAAGGTGACTGTATGTTTGTTTCGGCACGCACGAAGGCTGGGACTGATGAGTTTAAGCGCGAGCTATATAAGCGCGTCAAGGAACTACATGTGCAGAAATATCCGTATAATGACTTTTTGTATGAGACATACGAGGAGGAGGCAGTGCAATAGATTTTTGTCGATATAACGTTATATCGATATATCGTTATAACGACGGGGGGAGCAAGCAACAACAGCAGACATAAGCAAGCGACAACATCATAACAACAAAATAACAATCACCACAATGCCAGTTGTCATCAAATCAGTCAAAGGGTACTACTTCCTGGATGTGTGGGTGTTGGCAAACATCATCCAACTCTCAACACTGGAGTTCTGCCGGCGGTTCCTCAATCGCACGAACGACCCGTGCGGTCGTTTGCACGACCAGATGACGATGGCGGCGCGCTCCGTGCCCGCAAACATTGCGGAGGGACTCAGCCGGAGCCAGACATCCAAAGAGACGGAGATGAAGCTGACCGATGTGGCGCGTGCCAGTCTCTCGGAACTGCTGGGCGACTATTTCTTCATCTCGATGGCCAACCGTATCGAGCCGTGGTCATGCAAGAGCAGGGAGTATGTGACAGTCGCCGACGTGCGGTTCGACCGACCGGAATATACCGATGACTGGCAACGTGAGGCGTGGTTGCACATCATGCAGCAAAAAGCGAAATTTGACCCTTGGGTGCAGCATGAGGACATCTCGGTGTGCGTCAATGCCATGATGGTGCTGTGCAACAGAGCCATCAATATGCTCAACAAGCTTATCTCGACACAGTTGGATGCCTTCAAGGAAAACGGCGGCTTCAGCGAAAATCTCACCGAGGAACGACTGACGACAATCAAGACAAAAGCCTCTAACGAAGGGGCGCCGCCCTGTCCGGTCTGTGGCGGTCCAATGCAGCGACGAATGGCGAAGCGTGGACGCAACCAAGGCAACGAGTTCTGGAGCTGTACCAACTATCCGCAATGCAACGGGACACGGTCGATTGGGAAGACGTGACGGGAGCAGTTGATATGGGGGGTGTCGATTTATCGTTCTATCGATTTATCGTTATAACGACGGAGGGGGAGGATTTCGAAGAGAACGTAAATAAAGGAAATCGTAAATAAATAGTAAATAGTAAAATAGTAAAAATATTATTGTCGATTTATCGTTATATCGATTTATCGTTATAATGACGGAGGGGGAGGATTTCGAAGAGAACGTAAATAAAGGAAATCGTAAATAAATAG
>JABUTZ010000033.1:0-2089 GCA_021443415.1 Bacteroidaceae bacterium
GCCACAATGTGGGAACGGGCTGCTCAAGCAGCGCTCAAACTCCCATCAACAACATCAACGTCTGGACGCCCGATGCTGACCTGTCGCGCATCCAGCTCCGCAACGATGGCAGCCACGGCACGAACTATTGGTATATTTTCAACAAGACAGTCAACAACACCGCCTATAAGATACTTGGCGCCGGCAGCGGTGTCACCACTTCGCGCTTCCAGTTCTATCCCGTCGACATGTCGGGCTACGATATCTATACGGTAGCCCTGGGCGATGGAGTGACTGGCACTGATACCGTCACTTACAACAAGAGCGACTACACGGGTGTCAAGGAGATGATCGTGGGCGGCAATGTGTTTGTCACCAAGGGCTCCACACTTGAGGCCTCCGACTTCACGAGCTCCCAATCGGGTACAATCGTCTCAATCGACGCCGACAACAAGAGGATCATGGTGAACCTCAAGCCGAACATAGACTTCAGCGAGCTGAGCAACGCCAAGAAATATATCCTCAAGACCGCGCGCGGTTTCCTCAACGCCACTGCGACGACGGCAAGCGGAAGTACCACACAGTCTGTCGAGGTGGCGATGTACAAGTACGCTGAGACCAACCACTACTACCTCTACGATGTGACCAACAGCAAGTTCCTCGGCACGAGCGACCTCAGCTCGACCGCCGACCCGACCACATACTTTGAGGTGTCGCAGTGGGACAGCAACGCCAAGGAGTTCAAGATCAAATCAAGTGCCACCAAGTGCTTGCTCCAGATGAACGGTGCAGGTGCGCTCGTGATTAACGACGGCTGGTCAACCAAGGACGCGGGTGACATCTGGTATGTCTACGAGGCCGGCGACTTCACCATGCCCGCCGATCTGGTGACCAAGATTGCCAACTGCGAGACGATCCAGACCGAGCCAATCACCGACCTGAGCCAGCTCGTGACCACCAAGGTGTATGTCTTCAAGAATCGCAATTACGACGGTTACCTGAAGGGCAACACGACCGGCGGCAGACTCCTTTTCGCGGAAAATACGACGCCTTCGAACGCTGTCTTCCACTGGCAGATAGTCAAGGAGGGTGACAACTATGTGCTGCGCAACGTAGGCACCGGCACATACATCACCAACACATCCGCCGCCACCAGCGCCGGCTCTTGGCAGACGACCGAGGATGCCGTGCTGGTGTACAACACGCTGACGAAGGTCACTGACGAGGAGTCAGGCAAGGTCTATTTCGCCATCCGGAACATCGACTACGCGTCAGGCTATTCGTACATGCATGTCGATGGCAGCAAGACGACGGTCAACTGGGAATATGCAAGTTCTCCCGCCTCTCAGTATGCCATCGAGGAGGTGGGTGAATGCGACGACTATGCCGCCACCGTCCGCGCCGAGCTGCTCGCCGACGCCAAGGCGGCCCTGAACACCGCCGTGACCACGGCCTTCGCAGAGACGACAAAGGTGGGCGTGGGCTACTACAAGGCAGCCGTCATCGACCCCATCCTTGCCGCACGCGACACCGCCAAGGCGGTTAACGACAACGAGTCTGCCGCACTGACAGACGTTCTGGCACAGGTGCGCATCATGCAGCCCCTGCTGGCTGAGCTGAAGACGGAGAACGTCCAGCAGCCCGAGGCAGGCAAGTTCTACTACATACAGAACGCATACGCCGGCTTCTACACTAAGCAGAGCAAGTACAAGAACATCTACCAGGACGGCACCACGATGAAGTGGGGCAACGAGGACAAGACCAACTTCTACCAGGTATGGACATGGACACCCAAGGAGGGTGGCTACTCCGTGCGCAACATCGGCGGCGACAACTATGTCGACGTGGCCAACGGCGACACGAACGTGATGTCAGAGACCGACCCCGAAAACGCCACCGTACTGACATGGTTCGCGCTCGGCAAATGCTATATCCAGAGTCCCAACCCGACCGAGGGCAACCACTACCTGCACGCAGGTAGCCACAAAGATGGCGCCGGTGTGAGTGGCACGATACTCGGCTTCGCAACCGGCGGAGCCTCGTCATGGACGCTCATCGAGCTGACCGATGCTGACCTCACCGCCCTTGCCGACACACTCATCGCCAGGGT
>JABUTZ010000033.1:3325-4338 GCA_021443415.1 Bacteroidaceae bacterium
CAGCAGATGCTCATCAAGGATATTTCGGGGGTCTATAAGGACGTGGCAGTGGAAGAGACGGATGACCTGATGGAATATCTGCTGCGCGTGGCAGAAGCCACTGGCGAGCAGTTCATCTTTATCATCGACGAGTGGGATGCCATCTGCCGTGAACTGGAGAACAACAAGGAGGCGATGGGAGAATATGTCAATCTCTTGCGTCGCATGTTCAAGAGTGCATCCGCTTCGCGTGTCTTTGCCTGTGTCTATATGACTGGCATCCTGCCCATCAAGAAATATCAGACCGAGTCTGCCCTGAACAACTTCTGGGAATACTCGATGATTGACCCGGAGCCGCTGTCCCGCTACTTCGGCTTCACACGCGAAGAGGTGAAAATGCTCTGTGCGAGGCACGGCATGCCATACGAGGAACTGGAGAAGTGGTACGACGGCTATCGCATCGGCACCGAACCCTCTATGTTCAACCCCAGTTCGGTGGTCAAGGCGCTCGCCAAGAGAAACTGCCTGAACTTCTGGGCTACTACGGGCGCTTTCGATGCCGTGACGCGCTACATCCAGATGGACTACGAAGGCTTGCAGGGCGATATCACGAGCATGCTGGCAGGTGGACGTTGCAAGGTGGCAACGTCAAGTTTCGGCAACGACCCTGCCATCGTACGCAATCGCGACGAAGTACTGACTCTCCTCATCCACCTTGGCTACCTTGCCTACGACGCTGCCAACCACGAGTGTTACATTCCGAATATGGAGGTGGGCGAGGAGATGAAGAACGCCATAACGGCGAACAACTGGAGTCATGTCATTGACACGCTCAAGGACTCCGACGACTTGCTCCGCGACCTCCTCGACGGAGAGGCGGAGAAGGTGGCAGCCGCCATCGATGCAGCTCACGAGCGCAATGCGAGCATCCTGAAATACAACGACGAGAACGCTCTCGCCTGCGTCATCAACCTTGCCCTCTACACCGCCCGCAACAAGTACCGCATCGTCCGCGAGATGCCCACCGGCCGCGG
>JABUTZ010000033.1:4395-16509 GCA_021443415.1 Bacteroidaceae bacterium
GAACTCAAGTGGAAGCAGTCCGCCCAGACCGCCCTTGACCAGATCCGCGAGCGGCACTATCCCGAGTCGATGCGCAACTACACGGGCGAGGTGATACTATGCGGAGTGAATTACGACAAGGAAACGAAGGAGCACACCTGCGTCATCGAGCGCGTGTGAGGCTGTCGCCCCTTGGTACCACACCTTTGACTGCAACGCTTCACCATTCGTCCTGTCACGGTTTCTTGACGGTTTCGTGGGAACTTACGCAAAAAGTAGGCGAAATATTTTAATATCTGCGCTCTTTTGCGTACCTTTGTTGTCTAATCTGTAATCAATGAGAAAAGACGACCAGCGATGGGTGGGGGCAGGCATGGTGCTGCCCTTCATCCTTATCACATTCTGCTTTGCCCTCTGGGGGTTTGCCAACGACATCACCAACCCCATGGTCAAGGCTTTTTCCAAGATTTTCCGCATGTCAGTGACCGAGGGGAGCCTCGTCCAGGTAGCCTTCTACGGAGGCTATTTCGCCATGGCGTTTCCCGCCGCCATGTTCATCCGCCGCTACTCCTACAAGGCAGGTGTGATGGTCGGGCTGGGGCTCTACGCCGTCGGTGCGCTCATGTTCCTGCCGGCGCGCTTCACGGGCTCGTTCTATCCCTTCCTGCTCGCCTACTTCGTGCTCACCTGCGGACTCTCGTTCCTTGAGACCTCGTGCAACCCCTATATCCTCTTCATGGGCTCGGCGCGCACGGCCACGCGACGCCTCAACCTCGCCCAGTCGTTCAACCCGATGGGCTCGTTGCTCGGCATGTGGGTGGCGATGAATTTTATCCAGAACCGCCTCAACCCCATGGACACCGCCGAGCGCGCCTTGCTCGATGATGCGCAGTTCGCCGCCGTCAGGGACAGCGACCTCGGCATCCTCATCGCCCCCTACCTCATCATCGGCATGTTCATCGTCTGCGTCTTCGTGCTCGTATGGGCTACGGGCATGCCGCGCCATGCCGACGACAACCACTCGATAGACTTCGCGCCCACCATGCGGCGCCTCGCCCACAACCGCCTCTACCGCGAGGGAGTCGTGGCGCAGTTCTTCTACGTCGGCGTGCAAATCATGTGCTGGACGTTCATCATCCAGTATGGCACGCGCATCTTCATGGCCGAGGGTATGGCGGAGCGCGACGCCGAGGTCCTCTCGCAGCAGTACAACATCGTGGCGATGGTCATCTTCTGCGTCAGCCGATTCGTCTGCACCTTCTTCCTCCAGTATGTGCGCTCGGGCGTGCTGCTCACCGTCCTCGCCATCTTCGGAGCCATGCTCACCTGCGGAGTCATCGGCTTCCAGGACGTGCGCGGCATGTACTGCCTCGTCGGCGTGTCCGCCTGCATGTCGCTCATGTTCCCCACCATCTACGGCATCGCGCTGACGGGTCTGGGCGACGACGCCAAGTTCGGCGCCGCCGGACTCATCATGGCCATCCTCGGAGGCAGTGTCCTGCCCCCCGTCCAGGCCGCCATCATCGACTGCGAGACCCTCTTCGGAATGCCCGCCACCAACGTCTCGTTCGTCCTCCCCTTGCTCTGTTTCGTCGTCGTCGCCGTCTATGGCTTCCGCACGAAAAGGGCTGGATGAGATGGTTTGAAATTGTCGAATGTCGATATAACGTTATATCGACGTACGGCGAAGATTTCGAAAAATCGTAAATAAAGAAAAATTGTAAATAAATTGTAAATTGTAAATTGTCAAATCGTAAATTAATCAGACATCTGCGTTAAAAAAAATGCTCCGCCTCCCCATAAAAGTCCTCGCCAACGTCGTGCTGGCATACGCCGCACTGATGGTCTGCCGCCTGCTGTTCGTGGCGGAGAACTGGTCGGCGATGACGATGGGGTGGGGCGACCTCTCGCTCTGGGACCTCGTCTGCGGCAGCATGCTCTTCGACACCTCCGCCTTCTGCTACCTCAACGCCTTCTGGCTCCTGCTCGTCCTCCTGCCGCTCCACTGGAAGGAGTGCGACGGCTACCACACCTTCGCCCGCATCGTATTTGTGACGTTCAACGGACTGGGCGTGGTGATGAACCTCACTGACAGCGTCTATTTCCAATACACGGGCCGCCGCACCACCGCCACCGTCATGGGCGAGTTTGCCGGCGAGGACAACCTCGCGGGCGTGTTCGGCATCGAGATGCTCCGCCACTGGTATCTCGTCGTCGCCGGCATCGCCGTCATCTACGGCCTCTGGCGTCTCTATACCTCCACCCGCACTCGCAACCCGCGCCCGCTCTGGCTCTACTATGCGCTCCATCTGGTCGCCCTCACGCTCACCGTCCTGCTCTGCATCGCCGGCATGCGCGGAGGAGTGACCGCCGCCGTGCGCCCCATCACCATCAGCAATGCCGCCCAGTATGTCAACCGCCCCGCCGAGGCGGCGATGGTGCTCAACACACCCTTCAGCGTCATACGCACCATAGGCAAGACAGCCTTCCCCATTCCCGAATACTTCGGTAGCGCAGAAGAGGTGGAGGCCATCTACAGCCCTGTGCATGAGTGCGTCGCCCCGACCGACAGTCTGCGCCCCAACATCGTCATACTCATCCTTGAGAGCTTCGGACGCGAGTACATCGGCGCCCTCAACGAGACAGCCACGGGCGAGCGCTTCCCCACGTTCACCCCCTTCGTCGACTCGCTCTGCCGCGTCAGCCTCACCTTCGACTACTCGTTCTGCAACGGACGCAAGAGCATCGACGCCATGCCCTCGATACTCAGTTCGATACCCATGTTCGTCGAGCCCTTCATACTCACGCCCGCGTCGATGAACCGCCGCACGGGCATCGCCTCCGAGCTGGCGCCGCTGGGCTACTACAGCGCCTTCTTCCACGGAGCGCAGAACGGCTCGATGGGCTTCCAGGCATACGCACGCTCGGTAGGTTTCCGCGACTACTTCGGACGCACCGAGTACAACGCCGACCCCGCGACCCGCGGCGACGACGACTTCGACGGCATGTGGGCGATCTGGGACGAACCCTTCCTGCAGTTCTATGCCCGCACGATGGGCAGCTTCCGCCAGCCCTTCGTCACGGGAGTGTTCACCGCCACGAGCCACCACCCCTATGCCGTACCCGACGAATACAAGGACATCTATCGCGACGAGGACGACAACGCCAACCACAAGTGCATACGCTACGTGGACAACGCCCTGCGGCGCTTCTTCGAGACGGCGAGCCGCCAGCCGTGGTATGCGAACACCATCTTCGTGCTCACGAGCGACCATACCAACCTCTCGACCTACGCCCCCTACGCCACCGACCTCGGCGGCTTCTGCTCGCCCATCGTCTTCTTCGACCCCAGCGGCAGGTTCCCCCGCGGACGCATGCACAAGGTGGCCCAGCACATCGACATCATGCCCACGCTACTCGACTACGTGGGAGCCACGCGCCCCTACGTAGCCTTCGGCAAGAGCCTGCTCGCGGACACAGCGTCGTGGGCGGTGAACCACTACGGCGGCGTCTACCAGTATGTCGAGGACTCGCTCCTCCTGCAGTTCGACGGCGACCGCACGACGGCCGTCTACGACTTCCGCCACGACTGGATGCAGACACACAACCTCCTGGACCATCCCGACCGGCCACGCCTCGAGCGCCGCCTCAAGGCCATCATCCAGGACTACATGCAACGCATGAACGACGACCGCCTCACAACCGACAACTAAGACAATGCGCAAACGACTGTTCATATCCCTATTCATATTCTGGCTCCTCTTCTTCCTGCTCGGCAAGATGCTCTTCGCCGCCACCTGCGGAGAGGCGGGCTGGGGCGAACTATTCGTCGCCCTTTGGCACGGACTGCCGCTCGACCTCTCCACCATCTGCTACATCCTGTCGGTGCCCGTGCTCGCGCTCTACGCCTCCACCGTCTGGCGCAAGATGCCCCTGCGCGCCATCCTCATGCCGTGGCACTGCGTGAGCGTGCTCCTCTCCGCTGGCGCCGTACTCCTTGACATCGCCCTATATCCCTTCTGGCAGTTCAAGCTCAACGCCACCATCCTCAACTACGTCGAGTCGCCCGGTGAGGCGGCGGCGAGCGTGTCGACGGGCTTCGTCGTCTGGCGCACGCTCCTCTTCGTCGTCATCGCTGCGCTCGCCCTCTGGCGCCTGTGGAGCGTCACCCCGGCGCGCCTCCAGCGCACCAGTCCCTTCCACCTCCTCCACGCCCCCCTCGTCATCGCCCTCTTCTTCCTCGTCATCCGCGGCGGAGTGGGCGAGGGCACGATGAACGTGGGCAACTGCTACCACAGCCAGCGCATGTTCATGAACCATGTGGCGGTCAACCCCCTGTTCAGTTTCATCGCCTCGATGAACCGCTCCGACGCCACGGGCTCGATGTTCCGCCTGATGCCCGAGAGTGAGTGCCGCCAGACATTCGACTCGCTCTACGCCAAGGAAGGCGCGCGCCGCGCCCCGCAGGTGGTCCGCCGCCAGCGCCCCAACGTCCTCGTCATCCTCTGGGAGGGTGGGGGAGCCTCGTTCTTCCACCCCATGGGTGGTCTGCTCGGTGTGATGCCCAACCTCGAGGAGATGTCGTGCGAGGGAGTGCTCTTCGACAACATGCGCTGCACGTCGTGGCGCACCGACCGCGGCATGGTGTCTGCCCTGAGCGGCTGGTTCGCCTATCCCTCGCTCACCCTCATGCGCATGCCCGTCATCTGCGATCGCCTGCCCTGTCTCGGGCGCACGTTCAGCCGCGAGGGCTACGACACGTTCTTCCTCTACGGCGGCGACATCAGCTACACCCACACCTCGGGCTACCTCACGGCGGGCGGCTACAACACGCTCATCTCCGACAAGGACTTCACGCTCGCCGAGCGACGCACGGAGAAATGGGGCGTGACGGACAGCATCACCTTCGAGCGCCTCTACGACGAAGTAGTCAGCCGCAGCGATGGCGACCGTCCGTGGCACGGCGGCATGCTCACGCTCAGCAGTCACGAACCCTTCAAGGTGCCATACAGCAAGTACGCCGACGAGGTGCTCAACGCCATGTCCTACACCGACCACTGCCTCGGACGCTTCATGCGCCGCCTCAAGGCACGGCGCGAGGTATGGGACAACCTCCTCGTCGTCATCCTGCCCGACCACGGCTACGCCTACAACGACATGGCGCGCACCGACCCCGGCTTCTTCCGCGTCCCGATGGTGTGGACGGGGGGAGCCGTCGGCCGTCCCCACATGGAGGATGCGCTCATGAGCCAGAGCGACATGCCCGCCACACTCCTCGGCGCCCTCGGCATCGACCACAGCGACTATCCCTACAGCCGCGACGCCCTCGACAGCGCCTACGTGAACCAGTGGGCGTACAGCGCCACGAGCGAGTTTGTGGTGCTCGAGGACACCGCCGGGCGCACCATCTACAACCTGCAGACCAACACCGCCGAGGACACCGACACCCTGCGCCTCCACCGCCTCAAGGCTGTGCTCCAGGGCAGCCACACCGTCCTCGACAGCAAGAAATAACACAGACCCATGGCAAAGATATCAGTGGTCATCAACACCTACAACGCCTCGCTGCACCTCCAGCGCGTCATCGACTCGGTGCGTGCGTTCGACGAGGTGCTGGTGTGCGACATGGAGAGCACGGACGACACCCTCGACATCGCGCGCCGCAACGGCTGCCGCACCGTCACCTTCCCCAAGGGCAGTTGGACCATCGTCGAGCCCGCGCGCCAGTTCGCCATCGAGGCGGCGACCCATCCGTGGGTGCTCGTGGTCGATGCCGACGAGTTGGTGAGCGACGAGCTCCGCGTATACCTGTATGAGGTGGCTGAGCGTGCCGACGCACCCTCGTGCCTCTGGATTCCGCGCAGGAACTACTTCCTCGGGCGGTTCATGCACTGCACCTATCCCGACTACATACCGCGCTTCCTGCGCAAGGCGGACACCCACTGGCCCCCCATCATCCACTCCGCCCCCGAGGTGAGCGGTGCGCAGGAGCGCGTCCCCCGCTCGCGCAAGGACCTGGCGTTCACCCACCTCGCCAACGACACCATCCGCCAGCGGCTCGCCAAGACAAACGAATACACCGACAACGAGGTGGCGAAGAAGCAGGGCAAAAACTATGGTGTCGGCGCCCTCCTCTGGCGTCCCTTCTGGCGCTTCTTCAAGGCGTACATTATGAAGGGCGGTTTCCGAGACGGCACCCCCGGCCTCATCTGGGCTACCAACGAGGCCATCTACCAGTTCGCCATCGTAAGCAAGATAATAGAAAAGAGAAATGATACTGCTCAGTTTTGATATAGAGGAGTTTGACGTGCCGTTGGAGCATGACGTGCCGTTCGCCATCGACGAGCAGATGGAGGTGAGCATCGAGGGTGCCAACCGCATCCTTGACATACTGCGCGACAAGCAGGTGCGCGCCACCATGTTCACCACCGCCAACTTCGCCGAGCGCGCTCCCGAGGTGATGCGCCGCATGGTCGCTGAGGGGCACGAGGTGGGCTGCCACAGCTACAACCACTGGACCTACGAGGAGGGCGACCTCGGACGAGCCCGGCAGCGACTGCGAGAGATAACTGGGCAGGAAGTGGCAGGATTTCGTATGCCCCGCATGGCACCTGTCAGCGACGAGGAGATCGAGCGGCTCGGCTTCCGCTTCAACAGCAGCCTCAACCCATGCTTCATTCCCGGCCGCTACATGCACCTCACCACTCCCCGCACGCACTTCATGAAGGGCGCGGTCCATCAGGTGCCCGCCTCCGTGACACCCCTCCTGCGCCTCCCCCTCTTCTGGCTCAGCGCCCACAACTTCCCCCAATGGCTCTACCACGCCCTCTGCCGCCGCACCTGGCGTCACGACGGCTACTTCACCACCTATTTCCACCCTTGGGAGTTCTATCCCCTCGGCGACCACCCCGAACTCAGGATGCCCTACATCATCCGCCACAACGCCGGCGAGGGCATGTGCCGCCGCCTCGCCGCCCTCATCGACATGTTCAGGGCCGAGGGCGCGCAGTTCCTGACCTACAGTGAGTTCCTAACCAGTAAAATTCCGTCATCATAACGTCATAACGTCATATCGATATATCGTTATATCGACGCACAACGAAGATTCCGAAAAAAACGAGAAAAAAAATATCTGTGTTAATCTGTGTCCTGAAATATCTGCGTTAATTTTGTTTCACCCCACGAAGCCAAACCAAGCATCTGCGTCCATCTGCGTTGAAATCTTCCCACAAAAGAACCCTAACCCAATAACCCACAACCCTCAAACCCAATAACCCCCCAAAAAATGCGTCTCGCCTTAGTCCTGCCCTGCTACAACGAGGAGGCTGTGCTGCCCACCTCGTTCGAGCGTCTGACCGCCCTCTTCGACACCCTCACTGCCGAGGGGGTCGTCTCGGCGGATAGTTTCATGACCTTCGTCAACGACGGCAGCGGCGACCGCACCTGGGAGCTCATCAGGGAGCAGGCGGCTCGCGACCGCCGCTTCCGTGGCATCTCCCTCGCCCGCAACTCGGGTCACCAGAACGCCATCCTCTCGGGCATGATGGCGGTGCGCGACGAGTGCGACGCCGTCATCACCATCGACGCAGATTTGCAAGATGACCTCGCGGCGATACGGACCATGGTGGAGCATTTCAAGCAGGGGAGCGACATCGTCTATGGCGTCAAGGTGAGCCGCAAGGCGGACCCCCTGCTCAAGCGCCTCAGCGCCCAGTCTTTCTACAAGATGCAGAGCGCCATGGGCGTCAACGCCGTCTACAACCACGCCGACTTCCGCCTCATGAGCCGTCGCGCCGTCGACATGCTCGCCGACTATCCCGAGCGCAACATCTACCTGCGCGGCATCGTGCCCACGCTCGGCCTGCGCCAGACGACGGTCGACGACGTCATCAGCGAGCGCGCCGCGGGCGAGTCCAAGTACAACCTCGTGCGCATGCTCACGCTCGCCACCAACGGCATCACGGCGTTCTCGACGCGCCCCATCCAGCTCATCCTCATGATGGGCGGCGTCTTTCTGCTCTTCGGACTGCTGATGGCCGTCTACATCCTCGGCTCCTTCTTCAGCGGCCACACGACGACGGGCTGGACCAGCATCATGATGTCCATCTGGATCATCGGCGGAGCCATCATGCTCTCGTTGGGCATGGTGGGAGTCTATATCGGCAAGATCTACACCGAGGTGAAGCGCCGTCCGCTCTACCACATCGCCGAGAGTGTCGGATTTAACGCATAAGAAGAGATGAACAAGCAGGCGCGCGAAGTGTTGTTCTACTGCCTCTCGGGCGGTTCGGCGGTCGTCATGCACTGGGGCTGGTACGCCCTCTTGCTGTGGATGGGCGTCGAGGTGCACGTCGCCTACACCATCGGCTACGCACTGGGCTGGTTCGTCAACTTCTTCCTCAACTCGCGCTACACCTTCCACGCCAAGCCCAACGCCCGCCGCGCTTTCGGCTTCGGCTTCGCCCACCTCATGTCCTACCTCGCCGAGATGGGACTCCTCGACCTCTTCCTCTGGGTGGGCGTGCCCAAGGTGTGGGCCTATGTCCCCATCCAGCTCATCGTCGTCCCCGCCACGTTCGTCCTCGTCCGCTTCGTCTTCCGCTCCCGCCGTTTCGACAGTCGAGGGTGAGGCAGTCGGACGGACAACGGATATGAACGATTTGAGTGCATGGAATTTTCCGTTTAATGTCATAAGCAAAACCAACAAGGAATTGAAAACAAAATATGGGAATGAATTCAGCTAAGATGAAAGTGTGGCTGCAGAGGCGCGACGTCCTCTGCGGACTGTGGCTCCTGCTCGGACTCATCAGTGCGATACTCAAGATCAAGAGCAACAACTTCCTCATCTTCCGCGGCGTGTTCTGGCACACGTGGCAGGGGGTGTCGCTCTACGCGCCCTATCCGGACGAGTATTTCGACACCAACCACTACGGACCGCTCTTCTCCGTCGTCGTCGCCCCCTTCGCCGTCATGCCCGTCTGGCTGGGCGTCGTCTGCTGGCACGTAGCCATGGCGGCGCTGCTCTACCTTGCCATCCGACGCATGCCCATCGACTGGGCGAAGCAGGTCTTCGTGCTGTGGTTCTGCGCCCACGAACTGCTTACCGCCCTGTTCATGAGCCAGTTCAACATCGCCATCTGCGCCCTCGTCGTGGGCGCTTACATCTGCGTCGAGAAGGAGAAGGACCACTGGGCTACGCTCCTCATCCTCATCGGCACGTTTGTCAAGCTCTACGGCATCGTGGGGCTGGCGTTCTTCCTCTTCTCCAAGCACAAGTGGCGCTTCGTGTGGACCTTCGCCGCATGGTCGGCGGTGCTCTTCGCCCTGCCGATGCTGATCAGCAGTCCCGAGTATGTCGTGGACCAATACATCGGCTGGTACCAGAGCCTGTCGGAGAAGAACGCCGACAACATGTTCAGCGGAGGCACCAACATCTCGCTCCTCGGACTTGTGCGCAAGGTGGGCGCCCTCGTGGTCGGCCGCGAGATGGCGTCGGCGTATTCCGACATGTGGATTATCGCGCCCGGCTGCCTGCTCTTCGCCCTTCCCTACCTGCGCTTCCGCCAGTGGGCGAGTGCGGACTTCCGCGCCATGTTCCTCTGCTCGGCCCTCTGCTTCCTCGTGCTGTTCAGCACCGGTTCGGAGTCGAGCGGCTACATCACGCCCTTCGTCGGCATCAGCATCTGGTACTGCTGCGTGCCCTGGCGGCGCACGCGCTGGGACATCGCCCTGATGGTCTTCGCCTTCATCCTCACCAGCATGTCGCCCAGCGACCTCTTCCCCGCCTACGTGCGCCACGAGATCGTGCAGCCCTACGCCCTCAAGGCGCTCCCCATAGTCATCATCTGGCTCAAGCTCGTCTATGAGATGCTGACGCGCGACTATGTGTGCGCAGACAAGGAAAAACGTTTGGTACCATGAGGTGGTTTGTCAACAAGATGCTCTTCGGGGGCAAGAACGGGCAGTTGCCCTACTGGGTGGCGAGCATGTGCCGCTACCTCACTCCCATGCGTGCCGACGCCGAGCACGTGGAGGCCCTGCTGAGGGAGGCGGCGAGCCGCGACGACTACGAGTACATGCTGGCGAGGGCGGCGTTCTACTGCCAGCTTGACGTTCCGTGCACCCTGCCCACCGAGGCGCACACGATAGGCGAGTACCGCTACGGCAAGCCCCTGCGCGCCGCCCAGCGCTTCTATCCCGATGAGTCGCTGGCGAAGACCTATTTCTTCGACTCCAACGAGATCCTGCGCCATTTCCCGCACCACCTGCGCTGGATACATCTCTTCGGCGACGTGACGCGGGCGATGGACGTGCCCACCGTCGTCAAGACGCGTCCGATCGCCTGCGACAGGCGCAACTCCGTCGTGCTCAACCTCGACAAGAACCGCCATTTCACCTTCCTCCACGACACCATTCCCTTCCGCGAGAAGAAGGACATGCTCATCTGCCGCTGCAGCATCAACGGACAGCCGCAGCGCAAGCGCCTCTTCCGCGAGTTTTTCCACATGCCGTGGTGCGACCTCGGCGAGGTGGCTGACGTCCACGACGACAACCTGCCCGAGTGGCGCAAGCCGAAGATTTCGCTCTACAAGCACCTGGAGAACAAGTACGTCGCCTGCTTCGAGGGCAACGACGTGGCGAGCAACCTCAAGTGGGTGATGTCGAGCAAGTCCGCCGCCGTGATGTGCCGCCCGACGTGCGAGAGCTGGTTCATGGAGTCGCTGCTGGTGCCCGGCTACCACTACATCGAGGTTGCGCCCGACCTGAGCGACCTGGAGGAGAAGATAGCCTACTACAACGCCCACGTGGAGGAGGCGGAGGCGATAGTGGCCCACGCCAACGACTATGTGTCGCAGTTCCTCAACCCCCGCCGCGAGTTCCTCATCGGCGTGATGACGATGATGCGCTACTTCACGATGACAGGGCAGAGTGTAGAGTGTAGAGTGTAGAGTGTAGAAACGTGCCGCAGGCACATCACAGCTTGCTCAGAATGCGGTTGCGCTCGGCCTCGTCGAACGTGGCGTTGAAGTCGGCGCGGGTGCGCTTCCAGCGGTTGTGGCTCCAGAGCCAGAACTCGGGGTGGGCGTGGATGCTCCGCTCGAGGAGGCGGTAGAACTGCTCGGTGATGCCGAACTTGGGCACGTCCTCCGTGCGGTCGCACATCCTGACCAGGCACCCCACATAATAGCCGCGGCGCGGACGTGTGAAGTCGATGTAGTAGACCGTCGTGTCGAGCACGCGGGCGATGCGCTCGGCTCCCGTGTAGGCGGGCGTGTCGTGGTTGAGGAACATGGGCCAGTAGTGCATGCTGTGGAAACCGGGCGACTGGTCGATGATGTAGCCCGTGACCGACTGCTTGCCGGCGCGTTTCCAACCCAAAAGAATCTGGAACGCCGCCTTCATCTCTAACGACTGCACACCGCCACGGCCGCGCGCATAGAGGAAGAGGCGGTCGGCGACGGGGCTCTCGAGCGAGTGGTAGAGCTGGGCGAGCATCGCCCCCGAACCGTCGTGCAGCCCGTAGCTGCTGAACCACTCCCAGTTGCAGTAGTGCCCGAGGAGGAACGTCACGCTGCGTCCCGCCGCCACGTCGGCGTCGACCTGCTCCACGCCCTCAATCCGCATCCGGCGGCGCATCTCGTCCGGCGAGATAGAAAAAAGTTTGAGCGTCTCGACCAGATAGTCGCAGAACCATGCGTAGAATCGCTTCTCGATGGCGACAATCTCCTCCGCAGGCCGCTCGGGAAACGAGTCGGTCAGGTTGCGGCGCACCAGCCTCCGCCTGTACCTTACCACGTAATAGACGAGGAAATAGAGCAGGTCGGACAGGCGATAGAGCACCCAAAGGGGGAGCATCGCGACGGCGCGGACGAGGAAAAGGACGATCTTGTAAGCCATGCGAATGCAAAGTTACTAATTTCTCCACACCCCACCAACCTCTTCGCCCACAAACTTCCGTTTGCGCCGGAAAGTTTCTACTCTCCCTCCGCCGCCTTCGGACAAAAGGAGTCTCTCGTGGCCGCATATCCCTTTGCCGCCTTGCGGAGGGCGGAAGAGCCATAGTGGGGGCGAAACGGCAAATAATCCGCCGCGCGCAGTGCGTCGTATCTTGATTTTTTGTATCTTTGCGTGCGG
>JABUTZ010000033.1:16680-17684 GCA_021443415.1 Bacteroidaceae bacterium
CGCTTCGGCAAGTCGATGGCGGCGAAGATGCTGTGCGCCTACTACGACAAGTCGTGCGATTCGCGCGACCTGTTCCGAGGGCTGGAGATAGAGAAGCATCCAAGTTTTGAGAAGCATCTCAACAAATACCCTGTCATCTACGTCGACATGACCGACTTTGTCACGAGGTTCCGAGGAGAGAGGTCGATCGTGGATGCCATCCAGCGCACGCTCATGGACGACCTTGCGGACGTCTACACGGAAGTGGCGGTCAGGGAGAACGACGACTGGATGGAGTATCTCAGGCGCATCGCCCAACATGCCGGAGAGCGGTTCGTGCTTATCATCGACGAGTGGGATGCCATCTGCCGCGAATTCGAGGGCGACTCGCAGACCATGGGCGAGTATGTCAACCTGCTTCGCCGCATGTTCAAGAGTTCCTCCGCCCTGGACGTCTTTGCCGGCGTCTACATGACGGGCATCTTCCCCATCAAGAAGTACAGGACGGAGTCGGCCCTGAACAACTTCCGCGAATACTCGATGATCGACCCGAAGGGGCTGGCGCGCTATTTCGGATTCACTAAAGACGAGGTGCGCATGCTCTGCGAGAGGCACGGCATGGAGTTCGAGGACATGGTGAAATGGTACGACGGATACAGCATCGGCAACGAGCCCTCAATGTTCAACCCCAACTCGGTCATGGAGGCGATAGCGGCCAAGTATTACAAGAGTTTCTGGGCTTCAACAGGCTCTTTCGATGCCGTGGCCCGCTACATACAGATGGACTACGAAGGTCTGCAGGGAGATATTTCCTGCATGCTCGCAGGTGGGCGGTGCGAGGTGGAGACAACCAGTTTCGGCAACGACCCCGCCATCGTGCGCGACCGCGACGAGGTGCTGACCGTACTCATTCACTTGGGCTACCTCGCCTACGATGCCTACACCCACGAGTGCTTCATCCCGAATCTGGAGGTGGGCGAGGAGATGAAGAACGCCGTCAAGATGAACAACTGGCGAAATGTCAT
>JABUTZ010000034.1:0-11448 GCA_021443415.1 Bacteroidaceae bacterium
AAGCGACAACCGCAATCAACACATTTGTAAGTCTGGATTCCATTGCGAACTCCATACTTTATCGTGTGCGTTAAACCGCATACGGGGCATTTGCTCTTGTTCATACTAACTCTGTTTTGGGATTTTCAATCTCCAACAAAGTTAGTGTTTATAAGGGATTACGCCACATTCCACCACGCAAATTGACCCATAGAGCGTTTTAAAACCTCTATTTTGCTGCTGAAAGTTTTCAACCGCTGAAAATCCCAGTGTCTGCAAGGGATTACGCCATGTTTCACCACGCAATTTGACCCATAGGTCCGTTTTTCTCCAACTCTTCCCTGTATATGCCTTGAGCCAACGAACGACGTACGCCATCTATGTAGAACCATTGCGACCTACGTATGGCGTCAATTAAAGAACTTCCGCCCCAATCCTGCTTATAATTCGTATGATATATAGAATACTCTGAAATATCATTGGCAAAGAAATCATTGTTTTCCCGACTATATTCTACTATTAGATTCCATATGTAATGGCTCAACTCTTCCGAGACACTCTCATTCAGTGTCTCTGTTAGAACAGAGTCCAAACCATCAATCATGTTGACCATTTTCTCTTTAATCTTCTTATGCTGGCGATGATATGACTCGTCCGCTTGCAAAGCAACCTCTTTGCGAGTATAAGGTGGCTTGTTTCTAAAGCCTAACTTAACAACAAAATGGTTAAAGACTCCCTCACCCACTGCATCGATAACGGCCGCATAATAATCACTCGCAATGAAGAATTTACCTCTCAGACCTGATGCTATATAATACTGCTTCAACAAATCTTCTTCTCCATACACATTCTCAGGTTGTATCCACCACCGATGCTCATCAAAATTCATTTCGTCAGCAAAAAAGCAAAAGTTTTCCTTCGTGACTTGAATAATCTTAGCCTGAGCATTTGAGTCACAACTGTCATAGTATCTTATAACAGAAACCAGTAATTCATTCGTTTCCTCCTTACTCAGTTCTTGATACTTTGCCAGTTTTATTCTCAGGCTATCGAATTGGTTCAACGACTTGACACCAAGTTCGTTTATAATATCACGGAATGGCGCGCACCCTAAAATTAGGGAAGCATTAATGCGCTGACTGGAATCCACGGCCTCATCCTCAGTATTGTACACATCCAGTTCATTTGCTTCATTATAGGCCGAAACGAATTCCCCTGTTTGAACCTTGACTATTTTTGCACGACGCATCGGAGCTGTCGATAGGAGTCCCCGGTTAATATAGTAATGTCGTGAGAGACGATTTTCTTTAACAAATGTGTAGAACTTTGCCAACCACTCATTTGATTGTTCCTTCATGAAATCGGATGTTATGCGTCTGGCAAACTCATCTCCGTCAAACTTACTTAATAAGATACCACTGCGTTCAAGGTCACTGCGATTGACCGAACAAAGGACAAACCCACAGGTTCGTGCGCCACCGTATGACAACTGCATCAAGCGTTCCAACTGAGTGTCGTCCAGGATGTCACGCGTATCTTTGTCTGCCCAGAAAGATTCTCTAATGGTGAGGTATTGCCCCGTACGGCTTAAAAAGATTGCCTCGTTGTTAAATATACGCTGATAGTTTTCTGCAAATTTGTCACCGATATTCTTCGTATATGGAAGGGTAAAGGACTGAGTATTGTACCTTACAAAATCCACGATATTGTCACCGAGCAACTTTATTTTATCCTGTCCGTTCCAATCGCGAAGCACTAAGAGACTATCTGCTGCCAATTCGGCAATTGATTGGAAAAGCAAATTGTTGATATCACTGTATCGTTTAATTTGCTGGCGGTTGTCCACAAGGGCGAAAGGCGCATGTATCACATAACACGTTCCGATACTCTCGTTTGTAGGGAAGAAGCAATTGATGTTGTATGAGTCTTTGGTTAAAATCCTGCCTCTTTCCATATAGTAGCCTATGGTTACATCGTGAGTACCCACGTTTGGAATTGCGACTGACCTTGAAAGCAAAAGGACTTTCCTTCTCTCATGGGCAAAGGAATTATGGAGAGTGTACAACCCATATCTGATATTGTGACTTTCACCCTCACATTCCAGTTCCTTTACTATGTCATTGGACTCTGTCAGTGTGTGCCAAGAAATCTTTTGGATATGATTTAGAAATAGTTGAGGGAAACTGAGTTCTTTCAGTTTTTGGAGAATCTCATCATAAGCCCTTTCTGGAGCAACGCTCTGACGATTGAACGGAATGACAATTACTGTATGATTCTTCCTCTGGCAACTGCTACCGTCAATGATTGACGGAACAATCCAGTCATCAATACGGAAGCAGAATGGGTCATCATATACCTCTGGAGTACGGGTATATTGGAATACAGCCTTAAAGCCGACACCAAACTTACCAATCTTATTCTGGGCACCCGTTTCAAAGGTTGTTGTATCCTTGGAAGAGAATCCGATATAACATATCGAGTTGATGTGTCCCAAACGACCAGATGCTCTATCTTCCTCTATCCTTTCAGGATTTGACACAGTAAATCTAACCGAACCATTATGAGTAAAAATGAATTTGTCACTATCAAGTTGCATATCGACCTCAGTCGCTCCAGCATCATCAGCATTTTGCAACAACTCATATACGAAATGAGCCGAGTCGCTGTACTTGTCAATCACTCCTCTAAACACGTTGGCAAATTCAGGCAATTTAAAAGTTTCCGAAGCCTGACTGTTCCTTATATGTAATTGGTCAAACCATTCTTGTTGCTGTGTAGTAAGCATTTCATGTGTCTGTTTAGAGTTATATATTACATTGTTGGAATACACTGGCATAGAGGTCGATTGGCATCACCCCCTCCGCAGCTCGCGCCAGTAGTGGCGGAGGAAGGCGAGGGGGTCGTAGAGGAGCCAGCGGGGAGCGGCCCAGCGCATGACGGTGCGGACACGGGCGCGCATGTCGGGACGGTAGCAGTGGTGAGGGCAACGGCGGCAGGTAGGTTTGGAGTCGCCGTATCGGCAGTGGTCGAGGCGCGCATGGGCGTAGGAGAGCAACTCGGCACACTGTGGGCACAGTGTGCGGTTGCCCTCCTTGCGACGGCAGTAGAGGCGCACCATCGCCTCGACGACACGTTTCTCCTCCGCGATGCGCGACATGCCTACTCGATGGTGTAGGTCATGGTGGTGACCACGCGGATGTGCTTGATGAACGGCGTGTAAGGGTCGCGGTCCTCGATGGTGAACTGACCCTGAGTGGCAGACATGATCTTGCCCACCTTGCTGCCCGAGTCCTCGGCGAACTTCTCCGCCGCCTCGCGCGCCTTGACGGTAGCGTCGGCAATCATCTCCGGCTTGATGGAGTTGAGGTCGGTGTAGTCGTAGATAGTACGATACTCATAGTTGTCAACCATGATGGCGACGCCGCGCTTGAGCAGCTCGCCCTGGTTCTGCATGAGCTGGCGCACGACGGCGACCTTCGACGTGGTGACGATGATGCCCGAGGTAGCCATGTAGCGGTTGGCTACGCGGTCGGAGATGTAGCGGTCAGCCTGCTTGTCGATGACATTGGGGGCGGTGACCGTGAAGTCGTCGGCGGTCAGTCCGTTCTGCGTCAGATAGTCGGTGACCGTCTTGTTGCCAGCCTCAATCTGGCTGTAGATTTCCTGCATGTCGTTGCCGATGACACGATAGACGACAGGCCAGGTCACCATGTTGGCCTCCACCTCGCGCTCCGAGAGACCGCGGACGGCGACGGTGCGCTTCTGGTTGGCTACGGACGAGAGACCGACGTAAGTAAAGATGCCGATGGCGAGACCAAGGCCAAGTAAGCCGAGGGCAATGATGGAAGATGATTTTGTGGTCATAAGAGAGATGGGGGTTTTAGATTTTATAGATTATATAGATGGTATAGAGGGTATAGATTTTATAGAGGGTATAGATTTTATAGAGGGTATATATTTTATAGAGGGTATAGAGATTGGGAGGGGGGAGTTATTCGCCGATGAGGAAGATGGCGGGAGTCTTGGAGAGGTCGGGGAGTTGGTGCGACTGCCATTGGCGCACGGTGAGCGTGCGTATCCACTCCGCCTCGGTGGTGATGCCAGCCGCGATGCAGAGACGCGTGGTGGGACGCAGGGTGTGCGTGAGAGCGGCGAACATCTTGGCGTTGCGATAGGGAGTCTCGATGAAAAGTTGCGTCTGGTGCTCGGTGAGAGCGCGAGACTCGAGGACCTTGATGCGCTTGGCACGCTCGCCCTCATCGACAGGCAGATAGCCGTTGAAAGCAAAGCCCTGACCGTTGAGACCGCTCGCCATCACAGCCATAATCATGCTGTTGGGACCCACGAGAGGCACCACCGTGAGAGCTTCGCGCTGGGCGATAGCCACGATGTCGGCACCCGGATCAGCCACCGCCGGACAGCCAGCCTCGCTGATGACACCCACTGCCCTACCCTCGCGCAACGGTTGGAGAGCGGCGCTGAAGAGCGACACGTCGGCGTGCTTGCCCATCTCGACGAAGACACTGTCGTCGATGGGAAACTCGCGGTCGACCATGCGCAGGAAGCGGCGAGCCGAGCGGATGTCCTCGACGATGAAGTGGCGCAACTGGCTGATGATAGTCACGTTGTATGCCGGCAACACACGCTGCCAGTCCGCACCGCCGAGAGTGACGGGAATGAGATAGAGAGCCGGGGAGAGAGCCATGGGTCAGGAAGGATTTTGAGAAACGGGAGGCAGGGCGGAGAACGTGCGCCTGCCACGAAAATGATACTGCCAAAGGATGCTGAACGGAGCGTTAGAAGCCTCGCCGACAACCGATTGCGAGAGACCACGGCGCATGCAGCGGAACTCGCTCCACGCACGCCATACGGCACGGAACTCACCCCACGAACCCTTGGCGAGGAACATGAGGCTGGCGAGCGCGTCGAGCCACCAGCGCGTGCGCAGGATGCGATTGGCATCAGGATGATTTTTGGCAATCATCAGAAGGTTGTTGCGGAAGTTGAGGAACGTCTTGCGCGGACTGCCCTGGGGCAGCGTGCCGCCCCCGACATGAAAGACCACGCTCGACGGAAGACAGCAAAGGCGCCAACCGGCACGACGCATGCGCCAGCAAAGGTCGATCTCCTCCATGTGGGCGAAGAACGAATGGTCGAGACCGCCCACCTCCTTATATATACGCGTGCGCACGAGCATGGCGGCACCCGAAGTCCAGTGGACATCAGAGACCGAGTCGTACTGGCCGCCGTCAGCCTCGACCGAGGCGAACACACGTCCACGGCAGAAAGGATAGCCAAGCGAGTCGATGAAACCGCCAGCCGCACCGGCATACTCGAAATGCGTGCGCCGCCACTCGGCAAGCAGTTTGGGTTGGACGGCCGCCACGTCGCCGTTCGCCTCCATAAAGGAAAGGAGCGGGGCGAGATAGCCCTCGGTCACCTCGACATCGCTATTGAGAAGGAGCGCGTAAGGAGTGGTGATTTGCTCAAGGGCGCGGTTGTAGCCCTCGGCGAAACCATAGTTGCGGTCGAGGCGGATGACGCGCACCGAGGGGAACTCGGCGGCAAGCATCGCAAGCGAGTCGTCGGTGGAAGCGTTGTCAGCCACCACCACCTCAGCCAGCGGTTCGCTGTGGGCGACGACCGACGGCAGGAAGCGGCGCATCATGGCGGCACCGTTCCAGTTAAGTATTATAACAGAGATTGGTCTCATCGAGAGTCAGGAGGCTGATGGTGTTGTCGATATTCTCACGCGTGCGCTGCTCGACGCGTATGTAGTTGGGCGTGAAGCCATGGTAGAGGTTCGCCCTGCCATGCTCCCAAAGCACAGGCATCGAGCGACCGACAAAGCGGCGGTAGAAAGCGTGCAGCTTCTCGTCGCTGATGGCGAGCAGGCGCTGGCTGCGCTCGTGCTTCTCCTGCGGACTGACCGTGTGGGCGATGTCGAGAGCCTTGGTTCCCGAGCGCTCGCTGTAGCTGAAGACATGGAGCTGGCTGATGTCGAGGTCGCGGACGAACGCCTCCGCCTCGTCGAAGAGCGCCGCCGTCTCGCCGCGCGTGCCCACGATGACATCGACACCGATGAAGGCGTCGGGCATGAGAGCGTGGACCCGCTCGACCTTGTCGGCGAAGAGGCGCGTGTCGTAGCGGCGGTGCATGAGGCGCAGCACCTCGTCACTGCCGCTCTGCAGCGGGATGTGGAAATGGGGCATGAACGCTCGGCTGGAGGCGCAGAACGAGAGCACCTCGTCGGTGAGCAAGTTGGGCTCGATGCTCGAGATGCGGTAGCGGTCGATGCCCTCGACGCGGTCGAGAGCCTCGATGAGCTGGAGGAACGACTCGCCCGTCGTCTTGCCGAAGTCGCCGATGTTGACGCCCGTGATGACAATCTCGCGGCCACCCTGCTCCGCCACCTGGCGCGCCTGTGCGACGAGCGACTCGATGCTTCCGTTGCGACTGCGTCCGCGGGCGAAGGGAATGGTGCAGTAGGTGCAGTAGTAGTCGCAACCGTCCTGAACTTTAAGGAAATAGCGCGTGCGGTCACCGCACGAGCATGAGGGAGCGAACGAGCGTATGTCCTGGAGGCGCGTCGTGGCGACCACCTTCTGCGCCTCGCGCTCGGCGAGGGCAGAGACGATATAGTCGATGATGTGCGCCTTCTCCTCGGCGCCCAGGACGAGGTCAACGCCCTCGATGGCAGCCACGCGCTGGGGCTGGAGCTGGGCGTAGCAACCAGTCACCACCACGAGCGCCCCCGGGTGCTGGCGGCACATCTTCGAGACAGCCTGCCGTCCCTTGTGGTCGGCCACCTCGGTGACGCTGCACGTGTTGACAATCACTATGTCAGCCCTCTCGCCACGTCCGGCGCGAATGACACCACGCTCCGCCAAGGCGCGTCCCACGGAACTCGTCTCGGCGAAATTCAGTTTGCAGCCCAGCGTGTAGAATGCGGCTCGCAAACCATGCAGTATGGCGGTTTCTCCCATATTTACGCACAAAGTTACATCTTTTTGCGCAAAAACGAACTTTTTTTCACTTTTATTAAAAAAAACAGCCCATTTGTGTAACAACGTACGCGTAATTGTAGTAATTTTGCATCGGTTTTGAAAAAATGATTGTTTAATCTCTATTAAAAAGCAAAGAAAATGAAAAAGGTATCTTTCCTGTTCGTAGCCGTAGCAGCTATGACCTTCGCCGCTTGCGGTGGCAACAGTGCCAACACTGAGGCTCCCGCCGAGGACAGCACTCTCGTTGAGGAGGTTGTCGAGGAGGTTGTTGAGGTAGTTGAGGACTCTCTCGCTGCTGACACAACTGCCGTTGAGGAGGTTGCCGCTCCCGTTGCTGAATAATCAGCGGCACGAAGCGAACCCAAGTTTGGTTACGAACAGTAAACAAACAAATGTCGCGTCCCGAATGGGGCGCGATTTTTTTTTGATATGTATTGTGTCGGATGAAAGTTCTGAACAAACAGGGTTCTGCTGGATAGTAAGCAGAACCCTAATTTGTATTCGTGTTCACTTCAAGCTTATAGCCTCTCAATTTCTTTGGCTGATAGACCCGTGTATTTCTGAATCATTTCAGTGGAGAAGCCATCCAATTTCAACTTTGTGGCAAATGACCGATTGGCTTCTGCCACACCTGCCTTGCGACCTTCGATGAGCCCCTCTTGCCGCCCTTCTGCTCGCTCATTCTTCATGACCGAGAGGTTGGTACGATAGGTGTCGAGGCTGATGTTGTACTTCAAGCGATCCTCCTCGCTCATGTGCACGAGCTCGGCGATGCCGCCCACCTTGCCGAAGATGGGCTGCTGAGTCTGGAAAGGTAATGCTGTGGTCATGATATGCAAATATACAACTTTTTCGGGGAATGAGGCAAGCAAATTGGGAACAAAATGATAATTTGTTGCTTTGGAGTTATAAATTGAAAAAGACGGCGGATTTTTGTGGCAAAACGTATGATATTTCAAAAACAATTGCTAACTTTGCACCCGGACTATAGTGCCTCAACCAATCTGCGTAGCGGAACGAGTTTCCGCATGGCATCCGGCAGGCGACCCACGCCAGGCTGATTGCGGCAACACCTTAGGGGCGGAACGGCATGAAGCGGGTATTGGGAGGGATTTAGTCCGGACATACTGAAGGCGTTTATCAACGCTGCGTTTGAGACGTGTTGGAATCTTGCAACCATCAACATCAAATCAAACACATCCATGACTACTAAGTTCGAAATAATAAAACTTAAGGCACAGGCAGCAATGGGTAATGCGGAAGCAATGTACCTGTTGGGATGCAACTATCTATATGGAATCGGAGTCAAGCCTGACATTCCGTTAGCCCATAGCTATCTGTCAAAAGCAGCAGATAAAGGATTTGTTCATGCCAAGGACACCTTAGAGTATGCTTTTGCAGACAAAGGACGTTCAATTAAATTGTCAAGCGAATTAGATGCCGTTTATAAAGTAGTTTGCAGTATAGGTCAAGCTGCGGACAAAGGTGATTCTGCGGCACTACACCTAAAGAACAAGGACAAACTGTCTGATGATGTAGATGACTACATGTTTCATCGCGCTGTAACCCAGATGAAACAATCCGCCGACCAGAATTATGCCCCGGCGCTTTTCTCTCTTGGCATAGTTTACATGAGAGGTAATCGAATTAAGGGCAAAAGGGGTGAAGGATTTAGAATGCTAACCAATGCCGCAGAACAGGAATACACTCCTGCCGTCATAGCTTATGCGAACTTCTTTCCTGAAAAGGCATATCCTATTGTAGCTCGTATTGCACAAAAAGAAGATGCCGATGCAGAGATTTTCGGCTTGCTAAGTGACTATTACTTTCAGGGCATTAGCGTTGACAAAGACGAAAAGGAAGGACTTCGCCTATTGAAAAAAGCCGAAGAGAAAGGTTACAAAGATGCCGCCCTCAACCTCGGTATAACGTATGAACATGGTAAGTGCGGAGAAAGTAAAGACATAAACCTGGCCGTAGCATACTATGAGAAGGGTGTCGAAAATGATAATCCGGATTGCATGAACAATCTTGGTTCCATACTTGAACTTTCTGATGAATACCCACACGATTACAAGCGTGCTTTCGAACTTTACAAGCGTTCTGCAGAGTTAGGCAATGGCGCTGGTTATAACAATCTTGCAACATGTTACAAGAGGGGTATAGGCACAGATCCAGATCCAAAGAAGGCTTTGGAATGCTACGAACAGGCCATTACCGCAGGCGACAAGGCTCATGCTTACTGGAACCTTTACCTTTATTACATGGATGGTGTATGCCTACCTCCCGATCACCAGAAGGCTGTTGAATGGTTGCAAAAAGGAGATGAGGCAGGCGTTCTTCAATGCACATACCTGCTTTCCCTGCATATAAAGAATGGTGATGGCATAGATAGTGATATTAAGATGTGGTTCGCATATCTTAAGAAAGCAGCAGATGGAGGTTTTGAAGAAGCATATAAAGAACTGGCTGATTGTTACAGATATGGCCTTGGTACCGGAAGGAACGAAAAGGAAGCCTTCGAACTCTATGAGAAGGCTGCGCAAAACGACATAGAGGCATTGAAC
This sequence comes from Bacteroidaceae bacterium, assembly GCA_021443415.1. GTDB lineage: Bacteria > Bacteroidota > Bacteroidia > Bacteroidales > Bacteroidaceae > Physcousia. Next base: position 9,554 of record JABUTZ010000034.1, read on the forward strand.
AATTTGGCTCAGTGCTACAGCGATGGTATCGGAACTGAAAGAAATCTGACAATGGCATTCAATCTGTATAAGATAGGTGCAGAACATGGACACGCTAAATCTCAGTTCGACTTAGGTATTTGCTATCGTCGAGGCGAAGGCACAAAACAAGACTTCAATAAGGCTATTGAATGGTATCTTAAGGCTATCGAGCAAGGTCATAGCGGTGCTATGTGTAACCTTGGGATTCTTTACGACAAAGCTATTGGAGTGGAAGAAGACCTTGAAAAGGCACGCAAGTACTACACTATGTCAGCAGAAGCCGGCAACGAACAAGGTCAGTTCTGCTTGGCAAGTATGTACTATCAGGGACGTGGCGTTGAGCAAAATTACGAAGAAGCTGTTAAATGGTTTAAGGCTGCTGCAGAGCAAGGCGAACCTGACTCTATGTTCTATCTTGCAATATGTTACAATGAAGGATATGGAGTTGAGAAAGACGCTCAGTTGATGAGAGAATATCTCTTCAAAGCCGCAGACAAAGGTTGGCAGCCAGCGTTGGATGTGATAAGAGATAACAATCTTGACTATCCTGATGGCGACTCGAACGACGTGGAATTTCAAAGTGATGGAGTTCCAAGAATAATTTCAGATAAAACTCCTGCTGAGATTATACTAACTGAAAGTGGCAAGGAATATCCTCTGGCAGGTGGTTGGGGATATTCTTCCAACACGGCAGTAGAGATTCTTATTGATAACAGTCGTGATGGCGTCGAGTTTGAACATTGGTTCATCCAGTTTAGAGCATATAAAGAACTCAACGGTTTCGGTCATACTCCCCAACGTTATGGCAATATTGATTGCTCGCTTGTAAAACAAGTAAGGAAATTCGTTAATGGCAAACCTTGTGAGGGGCTATGTTACAATGTAAAAGCCGTACCTGCAACTGAACTTGGAGCATTCGACAACGAATGGAAGGAGCATAATGGTTTCAAGGATGATCCTGAGGGGTTGATGAACTTCCAGAATCGAGTTGAAGAAAAAGCACTTAGCTATCAAACAGAATGTTGGTTTGACATAAGCCATTTCTATGGGAAGTAGATAACTAAAGTTGTCACAAGACAAACATGGTTCTGCCACATACATGCAAAGTAAATCATTTGCTTTTGTAAAATCAAGGAATTTCCTTTGCTAATCGATTCCGTTATCATTCTATGTGTTCAAGCCGTCAACAATCAGGAAATCAGCAAAGGTATTGCCTTGATTTTTGAAAAACAAGGTAAATGCTTTGCTAATTCAGAATAAAAGTGTTATCTTTGCACCAATCAACACACAACAGATATGATAAAAGGTGTAATTACTGGAGATTTGGTTAACTCCACCAATATATCATCGGGGTGGAGACAGGCTGTGGTGGATGCGTTGCATGCATGTATTGCGGACTTTGCCCGTCTTGCTCCAGCGAGAATGGAAATGTACCGGGGCGACAGTTTTCAGGTTGTCGTTGACAAACCAGAACAAACGTTGGCTGCAGCCATTGGTCTGCGTGCAAAGTTGAGGGCGTCAACCCCTGAGGATTCTGACACATGGGATGCAAGGGTTTCCGTAGGCATTGGCGATATATCCTTTGAAAGCGACAATATCGTAACCAGCGACGGGGAAGCGTTCCGTTTGTCCGGAAGGAATTTTGACAACATGGGCAAGAAGAGACTTTGCATAGCCACACCATGGACTGACATTGACAATGCCATCGAACTGAACACACGATTCGCTGACGAGTTCGTATCATCATGGACAGCAAGGCAGTCAAGGGTTGTCTATCACTCTTTGCTATTCCCGAAATCACAGAAAGACATGGCCGACGAGTTGGGTATGACAAGGCAAAACTTTAATTACCACTGGCTTACTTCCAAGGGACA
>JABUTZ010000034.1:11654-13477 GCA_021443415.1 Bacteroidaceae bacterium
GTAACGGCATATCTGTTCGCGGCAGAGTGGAGTTGCTGGCAAATCCCCACTGTCATATTTTTCAGTCATTTCATAATCGACCTGGCGAAATGTAAAATCCATAGAGACTCCCTCTGCACATTCCTCACAGACCAGCTATGCCATATCCTGGTTATTTGTGTTCTGTGGTTTTCGCTGTTTGGCCAAGAGATAGAATGGTCTTGCATTGAATGTGCTAACTCCACACAATTATGGGTTACAGCCGTGGCTTATATCCTGATGTTCAGACCATCGTCCATATTCCTGAGTCTGTTTCTCAACAAATGGACACCCAGCTCTCCGAACACCCAAAGCCTTCCGAATGCCGGGCAATGGATTGGGTACATTGAGAGAGTATTAATTCTGACTTTTGTCCTCATCGGCAGCATCGAGGGTGTCGGTTTTCTGTTGGCGGCCAAGTCTGTTTTCCGCTTTGGAGAACTAAACAAGGCCAAGGAAATCCGTACTACCGAGTATGTTCTGATTGGTACTTTTGCAAGTTTTACAATAGCAATTCTCACAGGAATCATCGTAAACCATATCTTCTAAAACAACGAAAAAGAACAACAATGAGATTTATTCTTGCATTTATTGACAAACATGCGCCAAAGATATGTGCGTACAGACCAACCAATGAAATCTTAGCACGCAAGATGTGATAAAAAACAACTACAGACTACGGGGAGGCGGAATGGGCTGGATGCCCGGCGACCTGGTAGTCTGTAGTTTTGTGGGGTGTGGTCTCGGCTGGTGCCGGGACTGGATTATGCCTCGGCGGGAGCCTCGGGAGCCTCTGCGGCGGGAGCCTCGACAGCGGGAGCTGCCTCCTCGGCTGCGGGAGCGGGCTCGCCCTCACCAACGACGGTGACGGGGATGGTGACAGAGACCTCCTTGTGGAGCTTGACAACGGCGTTGTAGGTGCCGACCTCCTTGATGTCCTTCATCACGATGATCTTACGATCGACCTCGATGCCCTTCTTGGCGAGCTCGGCGGCAACCATGATGTTGTTGACAGAGCCGTAGATGGTCTTGCCGTTGGCGGCGACCTTGGCGGCGATGGTCACGCTTGCGCCCTCCATCGTGGCGGCCTTGGCCTCGGCGTCGGCCTTGATCTTGGCCAGTTTCTGTGCCTGCTGCTTGAGGTTCTCAGCGAGTACCTTCTTTGCGCTCTCAGATGCGATAACACCCTTACCCTGAGGGATGAGGTAGTTGCGGCCATAGCCCGACTTCACGTTTACGATGTCGTTCTTGTAACCCAGGCCGATGATATCTTCCTTAAGAATAATTTCCATATCTTAGTCCTCCTTGGTTAAGTGTTATTTCATCAAATCGGTTACGAAGGGCAGCAGGGCGAGGTGACGAGCACGCTTGACCGCCTGTGCCACGCGGCGCTGATACTTGAGCGAAGTGCCAGTGATGCGACGGGGAAGAATCTTGCCCTGCTCGTTGAGGAACTTCTTGAGGAACTCGGCGTCCTTGTAGTCGATGTACTTGATGCCGCTCTTCTTGAAACGGCAGTATTTCTTCTTCTTGACGTCAACCGTGGGGGGAGTCAAATAACGAATTTCACCATTCTGTGCCATAGTTTAGTCCTCCTTTTTTGCGGCCTTCTCAGCCCATTTGTTACGACGCTTTACAGCATACTCGGCTGCGTACTTGTCAAGCTTGACGGTGATGTAGCGCAACACTTTCTCATCACGACGATAGTTTACCTCGAGTTTGGCAATGACCGTGGGGTCTGCCTTGAACTCGATCAGGTTGTAGAAACCTGTTGACTTCTTGTCAATAGCGTAAGCCATCTTTTT
>JABUTZ010000034.1:13670-21421 GCA_021443415.1 Bacteroidaceae bacterium
CAGACAAAACGGGAGTTAAAATGAAAACGGTTTCGTATTGATTCATAATACGTTAATAAAAGGGTTTTGTTGTTTGTTTTGCAAAATGCGGTGCAAAGGTACGAAAAATTTGCGAAATACAAGCAAAAAGGGGGCAAGAAATGTGCTTAGCAGCCACTTTTTTCACTCTTTTTGCGATTTGGGCAAAAAAAATCGCCGAAAAGTTTTTCAGTCTAACCTTTTTTTGCTTACTTTGCATAAGAAAAGTACAAAAACAAGATACAGACATGGAAAAATTCTCAAGCTACGTTGGTGTCCTGCTCATCGTTGTGGGAGCCATCATGCTCTTAGTGAGCTATTTCGAGGGTTCGTTGATGGACACGAACTGGTATGACGGACTCGCCTTTGTGCTGATGATCGCCGGCGCCATCATCCACGCCGTGAAGATAGCCAAGGCCGTCTGACCGTCGCCCGACCGCCACGGGGCAAAAAAAAAGAAAGGAGACTCGCGAGCGCGAGCCTCCTTTTTTGTATGCGTGCATGGGCGATTTGCCAAAAGACAGCGTTTGCGGCGAGCTTTGTCCGCAGACCTAAGCTCAGCGCAGGCGGTCGAGCGAGCGCACCAGCATCTCGTCGCGCAGGACGGCGCGCACGGCGGCGATGACCATCACCACGGCCACGGCGGGCAGTGCGGCGGTCCACTCGGGGGCGAAGCGCAGGTCGGCGACGTAGTTCTCAGTGGCGTCGAGCACCGAGTGGGTGAAATAGCCGTGCCAGAGGAAGAGCGCGTACCAGCCCACGAGGAGCAGGGCCGAGAACGTGCCGAAGCGCACCTGAAGCAGACGGTGCTTGAAAAGCATGATGGCGGCGACGAGCACGAGGGCGACGACGACGAGCAGGGTCATCAGCGGCCACCACGCAGCGTTGCCCCACGGCAGGATGGAGCCGTCGGACAGCTGGAAGCGGCCCACGTTGACACACGCCGTGACAATGGTCAGCACGAGAGCCGCCAGGAAGTAAAGGGTCTGAATGCGCTGCAACATGGTCAGAAGTCAAATTCGTCCTTCTTCTCGTCCTCGGGGTTGCGGTAGTAGATGCGACCGTCGATGAACTCCTGGGTGGCGATGAGCGAAGGCTTGGGCAGACGCTCGTAGTAGCGTGAGATCTCTATCTGCTCGCGGTTCTCGAACACCTCCTCCATCGAGTCGGTGGCGGCGGCGAACTCGCTGAGCTTCTTCTTCAGCTCGTCCTTGATGTCGGTCGAGATCTGGTTGGCGCGCTTGCCAAGGATGGCCACCGTCTCGTAGATGTTGCCTGTCTCCTCGCAGAGGTCCATGACGTTGCGTGTCACTGTGTTTGTCGGTGCGTTTGATTTCTTGTAGTCCATTATTTTGGGAATTAGATAACTAACAGGTAAAAGCTAATAGCTAATAAGTAATAGCTAATAGGTAATAGGTAATAACTAATAAGTAATAAGTAATAGCTAATAGGTTATGGGGCGGAGGTAAACCTTTATTCTTTATCCTTTATCCTTTATCCTTTATTCTTTATTCTTTACACTCTACACTCTACACTCTACACTCTACACTCTACTCCTTGTCCTCCTCGTATCCGCCGTTGTTTATGACGATCTTGTTGGCGCGCTCGTAGATGGCGGTCGCCTCGCTGAGGTAGCGGCTCTGGGGGAAGTCGTTGACGAAGGCGTAATACTCGTCGACGGTGGCGCGGTAGCGCTCGAGCTTGCGCGACTCCACGCTCTCGCGTGCGAGGTGGAGGCGTGCGCGTAGGATGAGGATGGCGAACTCCTCGCGGCGCTCGGCGCTGGCGAACGGGAAGTCCTTGAGCGCGTTCTCGCAGGTCACGATGCACGACTCGTAGTTGCTCGCGCCGCCCGAGGTGTAGTTGCCGAGATAGGAGCCCAGGTTGTAGTAGAGCTTCGCCGACCCGTACTCCTTCTCGATCAGCTTGTCCTGGAGCAGCATCAGCATGTCGTGGACGGCAGGCTTGAGGCTCGTCGTCGGGCACACCTCGAGGAAGTCGTTGAACTCGGCTATCGCCTTCGTCGTCGCCTGCTGGTCGAGGCGCGGGTCGAGCGTGTTCTCGTAAAGCGAGCGTCCGCAGTAGAAACGCGCCAGCTCGACATAGCGGCCGCGCGCGTAGGTGCGGTAGTACTTGCGGAAGTAGTCCGCCGCCGTCTCGTAGTCCTTGGAGCCGTAGGTACTCAGCGCGAGCAGGAAGAGCGACTCCTCGCCGTGGAGCGAACCCTTCATGAACGCCAGCACGTCGCTGGTAAGGGCCTGCGAGCGGCGGTACTGCCCGCGGAAGAAGTACTCCTTGGCGCACTCGTACTTGTACTCGTTGTCCAGCACCTTGAGCTCCTTCTGGTAGGAACCGCACGACGCGAGCGCCATGGTGAGCGAGCAAACGACGAGGAATGAATGGTATGTTTTCATCTGCAAGAGTAGCGGTTGGTTGATGTTCGCCGACAGCAAGCGACACCCGCACCTGCGCCCATTTTTCACGCAGATGCGCAGTACCGCATACTAATCAGCGTGCAAAGTTACGCATTTTTGTCCAATAGTCAATCGTCAGTGGCTAATTATTTGCGATTTTTTTGTATTTTTGCACCCCGATGGACTTCCAACTCACATCCCAGTACCAGCCCACAGGCGACCAGCCCGAGGCTATCGGCCAGCTCACCGAGGGTGTGCTGCGGGGCGACCGCGCGCAGACACTGCTCGGCGTGACGGGCAGCGGCAAGACGTTCACCATCGCCAACGTCATCGCCCGCGTGGGGCGTCCTACGCTCATCCTGAGCCACAACAAGACGCTCGCGGCGCAGCTCTACAGCGAGATGAAGGGCTTCTTCCCCCACAACGCCGTCGAGTACTACGTCTCCTACTACGACTACTACCAGCCCGAGGCGTACATCCCCAGCACCGACACCTACATCGAGAAGGACCTCGCCATTAACGACGAGATAGACAAGCTGCGCCTCGCCGCCACCTCTGCCCTGCTCTCGGGGCGCAAGGACGTGGTAGTCATCAGCAGCGTGTCGTGCATCTACGGCATGGGCAACCCCGCCGCCTTCTACGAGAACGTCATCGAGCTAAAGGCGGGCGCGACGATGGACCGCAACGTGTTCCTGCGCCGTCTCGTCGATAGCCTCTACACGCGCAACGACATCGACCTCGCGCGCGGCTGCTTCCGCGTCAAGGGCGACACGGTCGATATCTTCCTCGCTTACAGCGACAACCTACTGCGCGTCACCTTCTGGGACGATGAGATAGAAACCATTGAAGAAGTAGATCCCATCGCCATGATGCGCGTCGGGCAGTTCGCCGACTACAAGATCTACCCCGCCAACCTCTTCATGACCACCCAGGAGACCATCCACGCCGCCACGGCGCAAATCGAGGAGGACCTACGCGAGCGCGTGCGCTATTTTGAGGAGATAGGCAAGACCTTCGAGGCGAAGCGGCTGCAGGAGCGCGTCACCTACGACCTCGAGATGATACGCGAACTTGGGCACTGCAGCGGCATCGAGAACTACTCGCGCTACTTCGACGGACGAGCGCCCGGCACCCGCCCCTACTGTCTGCTCGACTTCTTCCCCAAGGATTTCCTGCTCGTCATAGACGAGAGCCACGTCAGCGTGCCGCAGATACGCGCCATGTACGGCGGCGACCGCGCCCGCAAGACCAACCTCGTCGAATACGGCTTCCGCCTGCCCGCCGCCATGGACAACCGCCCTCTCAAGTTCGAGGAGTTTGAGGCGATGGTGCCGCAGACCATCTATGTCAGCGCCACGCCCGCCGACTTCGAGCTCGCCCAGTCGGGCGACATCGTCGTCGAGCAGGTCATCCGCCCGACGGGGCTCCTCGACCCCGTCATCGAGGTGCGCCCGTCGGAGAACCAGGTCGATGACCTCATGGAGGAGATACAGCAGTGCGTCGAGCGCGACGAGCGCGTGCTCGTCACCACGCTCACCAAGCGCATGGCGGAGGAGTTGACCGACTACCTCCTGCGCCACGACATACGCACCAACTACATCCACAGCGACGTGCCCACGCTCGAGCGCGTGCAGATAATGGACGACCTGAGAAAAGGACTCTTCGACGTGCTCGTGGGCGTCAACCTCCTGCGCGAGGGCCTCGACCTGCCCGAGGTGTCGCTCGTCGCCATCCTCGACGCCGACAAGGAGGGCTTCCTGCGCAACCACCGCAGCCTGACGCAGACCGTGGGCCGTGCCGCGCGCAACGTCAACGGCAAGGCGATCATGTACGCCGACAGCGTCACCGACTCGATGCAACGTACCATCGACGAGACAAACCGCCGCCGCGAGAAGCAGCTGCGCTACAACGAGCAGCACGGCATCACACCCCAGCAGATACGCAAGGCGTTCGGCATGGGCGGACTGGCGACAGCACCCACTCCCGAGGCGAAGGTCGTGCCTCAAGCCTACAGCGAAGGCGACCTCCCCTCGCTGCGCGTAGCCGATGACCCCATCGTGCAGACCATGACTCCGGCACAGCTGCGCAAGAGCATCGACCACACGCGCACCCTCATGCAGCAGGCCGCCAAGGAACTCGACTTCATCCAGGCCGCCCACTACCGCGACGAGATGCTCGCCCTCATGGCGCGGCTGGACGAGAGCGAGGAGGAGAAATACTAAGTTTTTACAGGCGCGACATCGCCTGCGGCGACCGCATTATGCTTTGAGAGCCACTTTCAGGAAGCCGAGGAAGAGAGGGTGCGGCGACCGCATCATGCGTTGAGAGCCGCTTTCAGGAAACCGAGGAAGAGAGGGTGCGGATTGAGCACCGTGCTGCCGTATTCGGGGTGGAACTGCGTGCCGAGGTAGAAGCGGTTGGCCGGCACCTCGATGATTTCCGCCAGACCGGTCTGCGGATTCCTGCCGCTGATATTCATGCCCTTTGCCGTGAGAGCCTCGGCGTAGTCGTTGTTCAGTTCGTAGCGATGGCGGTGGCGCTCGACGATGCGCTCGCTCGCATAGACCGTGTGGGCGAGCGAGCCGGGAGCCAGTTCGCAGTCGTAGCCGCCGAGGCGCATCGTGCCGCCCAGCTTGGCTATGTGCTTCTGCTCCTCCATCATGTCGATGACGGGATGGGGTGTCGTGCGGTTGAACTCCGTGCTGTTAGCCTCGGCATGACCGAGCACGGTGCGTGCGAACTCGATAGCCATGATCTGCATGCCGAGGCAGATGCCAAGCGTGGGCAGGTTGTGCTCGCGCAGGTAGCGGGCGGCGACAATCTTGCCCTCGATGCCGCGGTCGCCGAAGCCTGGACAGATGACAAAGCCGGCGAGCGGGTGCGTGCCTGTCTCGGTGACCCAAGGGGCGGTGAGTCGCTCAGCCACGTTCCCGGCAGTAAGTTCCTCGGCGTTGATGAAGTGCGTCCGCACCTTGCGTCCGAGATAGACGCCCGCGATGGACAGGCTCTCGGTGATGCTCTTGTAGGCGTCCTGGAGGTTGTACTTGCCCACCATGCCGATGTGCAGTTCGTCGGTCAGGGCGGCGCGCATATCCACGAAACGATGCCAGCGGTCGTGGCTCTCTGTCACGGGAAGCGAGTCGGGACAGATATCGGACAGGCGCAGGACAGCGTCGCAGAGTCCCTCCTCGTACATGCGAGGCGGGAGGGCGTAGATGGTGGGTACGTCGGGACTGTGGAAGACGCAGTCGGGACGCACGTTGCAGAAGTTCGCCACCTTGCGTCGCAGGCTCTCCGAGAGGTCGTGCTCGCTGCGCAGGACGATGATGTCGGGCTGGATGCCGTAGCTCTGCAACTGCTTGACACTGTGCTGTGTGGGCTTCGTCTTCAGTTCGCCCGCCGCGGCGATGTAAGGCACGTAGGCGAGATGGATGACGATGGCCCGCTCGCCCAGTTCCCACTTCAGCTGGCGGATAGCTTCGAGGAAAGGCAGTCCCTCGATGTCGCCCACGGTGCCGCCAATCTCGGTGATGACGAACGACGGTTCGCCCTCCGACGGCGAGGTGCGCGGATGGGGCTTGAGCATCATCTCCTTGATGGCGTCGGTGATGTGGGGCACGACCTGCACCGTATGGCCGCCGTATTCGCCGCGACGCTCGCGGTCGATCACCTCCTGGTAGATGCGCCCCGTCGTGTAGGTGTTGTTGCGCGTCGTCTTGATGTCGGTGAAGCGCTCGTAGTGGCCGAGGTCGAGGTCAGCCTCGTAGCCATCGATGGTCACGTAGCACTCGCCGTGCTCGTTGGGGTTGAGCGTCCCCGGGTCCACGTTGATATATGGGTCGAACTTCTGAATCGAGATGTCGAAGCCGCGGTTCTGGAGCAGTCGCCCCATCGTGGAGGCTATCACCCCCTTGCCCAATGACGAGGCGACACCGCCCGTGACGAAGATGTAGCGCGTCGATGCCGATGGGCTGTTGGTATTGTCCGTGTTCATGCCGTGATTTGTATGTTATTGATTGTCAAAAAGATTTACCGCATCTTTGTCTTGCCGAGGAAGGCATCCACCTGCATCGCCGCATCGCGTCCGCTCGCCATGGCGCGCACCACGAGCGAGGCACCGTTGCGGGCGTCGCCGCAGACGAAGACATTGGCGGGATAGTCGGGGTGCTCGGGCTTGAGGAAGCCCATGGCGAGGAAGACAATCTCCGCCTTGATGACCTCGGGTTCGCCGTCGGCCACCATGACGGGACGACCACCCTCGGGGTTCGGCTGCCAGGCGATGGGTTGCACCCGCACACCCGTCAGGCGACCGTTCTCGCCCAGGAACTCCAGCGTGTTGATGTTCCAACGGCGCGTGCACCCCTCCTCGTGCGAAGTCGTCGTCTTGAGCGTGCGCGGCCACGCCGGCCAGGGGTTCTCTGGGTCGTCGGGACCCTCCGTGGGGCGCGGCATGATCTCTATCTGCGTCACCGAGCGGCAACCCTGGCGGTGGGCAGTGCCGATGCAGTCGGAGCCTGTGTCGCCGCCGCCGATGACCAGCACGTCCTTGCCCTTGGCGGTCACCCGCTCGTCCTTAGCGAACTCCGCGCCGGCGAGGACACGGTTCTGCTGGGCGAGCAGTTCGAGGGCGAGGTGCACACCCTTGAGGTCGCGCCCCGGGATGCTGAGGTCGCGAGCCGTCGGAGTGCCCGTGGCGATGACCACAGCGTCGTACTCGGCGCCGAGCGCCTCCACGCCGCCGTCCGCCGCCACCTCCTTGCCATAGACAAAGCGGATGCCCTCCTGTTCGAGCAGGCCGATGCGGCGGTCGATGACCGTCTTGTTGAGTTTGAAGTTGGGTATGCCGTAGCGGAGCAGGCCACCAGCCGCCTCGTTGCGCTCGAAGACCACCACCTCGTAGCCCATCCTGTTCAGGCGGTTGGCGGCCACCAGTCCGGCAGGTCCGGCTCCGACCACAGCCACGCGGCGGCCGTTGCGCTCGATGTGCTGCGGACGGATGTAGTTCTCGAGCCATGCCGCCTCGGTGATTGCCGCCTCGTTCTCGCGGTTGGTCGTCGGTTCGTGGAGCGTGAGGTTGAGCACGCACGCCTTCTCGCAGAGCCCGGGGCAGACGCGCCCCGTGAACTCGGGGAAATCGTTGGTGGCGCTCAGCAGGCGGTAGGCCAGTTCGCCGTCGCCATGGAAGAGCGCGTCGTTCCACTCGGGCGGTTTGTTGCCGAGCGGACACGCCCAGTGGCAGAAGGGCACGCCGCAGTCCATGCAGCGCGAAGCCTGCAGGCGTCGGTCGCGGCTGTTGAGCGTCTGCTCCACCTCGCCGAA
>JABUTZ010000034.1:22018-37939 GCA_021443415.1 Bacteroidaceae bacterium
TCATGTACTCGCAGCAGTGGTCGCCGGCACCCTCGACGACAGCCACGGCACCCGAGTTGCGCACGGCGAAGCGCTCGCCCACACGGCCGTTGACATAGAGCTCGCCCGAGGTGGCTCCGTAGAGGCCTGTGTTGCCGGCGATGATATTGTCCTCGGGCACGAAACCGGAGTTGCTGCGCACGGGCGGCAGGATCGAGATGCGTCCGCCCGAGAGCCCCTTGCCGAAGTAGTCGTTCGTCTCGCCCTCGAGCCTGAGGTTGAGGCCGCGCACGGCAAAGGCGCCGAAACTCTGGCCCGCCGAACCCTTGAACTTGATGTTGACCGTCGAGTCGGGCAGTCCCTCCTCGCCGTATCGCTTGGCGATGGCACCCGAGAGCATGCAGCCGACGGCGCGGTCGGTGTTCTTGATTGCGTAGTCGAGGCTCACCTCGTCGCGCCGCTCGAGAGCGGGTGCGCACGCCTTGATGATGAGTTCGTCCATGACACCCTCGACACGCGTGTATGTGCCGCGGTCCCAATGGAGAACGGCGGCGGTCGCTCCCGCGGCGGGCATGTGGAGCAGGTGGCTGAAGTCTATCGTGCCCTGCTTCGTATTAGCGTCGGCGGCATGCACCTCGATGAGATCGGTGCGACCGATGATCTCCTTCAGGTTGCGCACACCGATTTCGGCGAGATACTCGCGCACCTGCTCGGCGAGGAAGGTGAAGAAGTTGACCACATAGTCGGCACGTCCGCGGAAATGGGCGCGCAGGCGCTCGTCCTGCGTCGCCACACCCACGGGACAGGTGTTGGTATTGCACTTGCGCATCATGACACAGCCCAGGACGATGAGCGGCAGCGTGCCGAACGAAAACTCGTCGGCTCCGAGCATCGCCATCAGGATGACGTCGCGAGCCGTCTTCAGCTGACCGTCCGTCTGGAGGCGCACCTGGCCGCGCAAGCCGTTGAGCACCAGCGTCTGCTGAGCCTCGGCAAGACCTATCTCGGGCGAGATGCCCGCAAAGCGCATCGACGAGGCGGGACTGGCACCCGTGCCTCCCTCGGCACCCGAGATGACGATGAGGTCCGCCTTCGCCTTCGCCACACCGGCGGCAATCGTACCCACACCGCTCTCCGCCACGAGCTTGACGCTGACGGCAGCCGCAGGGTTGATATTCTTAAGGTCGAAAATCAGCTGGGCGAGGTCCTCGATCGAATAGATGTCGTGATGGGGCGGTGGCGAGATGAGCGTGATGCCCGGGATAGCGTTGCGCGTCTTAGCGATAATCTTGTTGACCTTGAAACCGGGCAACTGACCGCCCTCGCCGGGCTTGGCTCCCTGCGCCACCTTGATCTGAATCTCCTCGGCGTTGACCAGGTATTCCGCCGTCACGCCAAAACGACCTGAGGCAATCTGCTTGGTCTTTGACGAGAGGCTCACCTGCTCGCCCTGAAACTCGACCGTGGTGCTGTAGCGAGCGTTGTCCTCGCCACCCTCGCCAGTGTTCGAGCGCGCCCCGAGGCGGTTCATCGCCAGTGCGAGCGCCTCGTGAGCCTCAATCGAGAGAGCACCGAACGACATGGCTCCCGTGACGAAATGGCGCACTATCGACTCCACGGGCTCCACCTCGTCGATGGGCACAGGCTGCGCCGCACGGCGGAACGACCAGAAGTCGCGCAGGAAGATGGGACGCTCCTTCGAGTCCACGATCTGCGCCCACTCCTTGAACTTCTTGTACGAGCCTAAGCGCGTGGCGATCTGCAGTTGGGCTATCGTCTCTGGGTTCCATGCGTGGTCGATGCCGTCGCTCCGCCACGAGAAGAGGCCGTTGTTCTTCAGCGTCGGCGACACCTCGGGAGTCGCCATCGCCGCGTGAAGGGCTGAGTATTCGCGGGCGATGTCGCGCAGTCCGATGCCGCCGATGGTCGATGTGTCGGTGCCGAAATACTTGCGCAGGAGCGCCTCGCCCAGACCGACAGCCTCGAAGATCTTCGCACCGCGGTAGGAGCGAATGGTCGAGATGCCCATCTTCGACATTATCTTCTTCAGTCCCTTGTCGACGGCCTTGATGTAGTTGGTCTCGGCGGTGGCATACTCCTCCTGGATCCTGTGGTCGGCGACCAGACGGTCGAGCACGGCGAAGGTCATGTAGGGGCAGATGGCGCTGGCACCGTAGCCAAGCAGGAGGGCGGCGTGCATCACCTCGCGTATCTCGCCCGACTCGACGATGAGGGCGGTCTGCACGCGCTTGCCGACAGAGATGAGGTAGTGGTGGACGGCGGAGACGGCGAGCAGCGAAGGTATGGCGGCATGAGTGACGTCGATGTCGCGGTCGGTGAGAATGATGTAGTTGACACCGTCATCGACGCTCTCCTCCGCCTGCTTGCAGAGGCTGTCGAGAGCCGCCGCCAGTCCGCCGCCCTGCTCCGGCTGCGAAGGGTTGGGCGTCCAGAGCATCGGCAGTTTCTTGGTCTGGAAACCCTTGTAACGAATGTTGCAGAGGATGTCGAGCTGTGTGTTGGTGAGCACGGGCTGGGGCAGGCGCACCATCTTGCAGTTGGACTCGTCGGGCGTGAGGATGCCCGAGCCGACGCGCCCGATGTACTCGGTGAGCGACATGACGAGTTCCTCGCGGATGGGGTCGATGGCGGGATTGGTGACCTGAGCGAACTGCTGGCGGAAGTAGTTGAAGAGAATCTGCGGACGGTCGGAGACGACCGCCAGCGGAGTGTCGTTGCCCATCGCCGCCACGGGTTCCTGTCCCTGTGTCGCCATCGGGATGATGGTGCGGTCGATGTCCTCCTGTCCGAAGCCGAAGGCGAGCAGACGGCGCTCGTAGTCGGGCACGGTGTTCTCCACCTTGCGTCCCGAGCGCAGCTTCTCCAGCTGGATGCGGTTGGTCGAGAGCCACTGGCGGTAAGGATGCTCGGAGGCAAGTTGCTCCTTGATCTCGCCGTCGTAGTAGATGCGTCCCTCCTGGGTGTCGATGAGCAGAATCTTGCCCGGCTGGAGGCGACCCTTGCTGACCACGTCGCCCGGTTCGAAGTCCATCACTCCCACCTCGGACGCCACGACCATCATGCCCTGCCTGGTAATCGTGTAGCGCGAGGGTCGCAGGCCGTTGCGGTCGAGCATGCCGCCGGCATAGCGACCGTCGGAGAACATCAACGCCGCGGGTCCGTCCCACGGCTCCATGAGTATCGAGTAGTATTCGTAGAACGCCTTGAGCTCCTCGCTGATGGGGTTCATGTCGTTGAACGACTCGGGCACGAGGATAGCCATCGCCTGGGGCAGCGACATGCCCGACATGACAAGGAACTCGAACACGTTGTCGAGCGACGCCGAGTCGGACATGCCCTCCTCGACGATCGGACGAATGTCGCGTATGTCGCCCAGCACCTCGCTCGACAGCACCGACTCGCGCGCCTTCATCCAGCCGCGGTTGCCGCGCACGGTGTTGATCTCGCCGTTGTGGCAGAGGTAGCGGAAGGGCTGCGCCAGTTTCCACTTGGGGAACGTGTTGGTTGAAAAGCGCGAGTGGACGAGCGCCAGGCCCGACGTGAAGTAGTTGTTGGTCAGGTCGGGGAAGAAGCGGCGCAGCTGTCCGCTCGTGAGCATGCCCTTGTAGATAATCACCTTATTAGAGAGCGAGCAGACGTAGAAGTCCTCGTCGTCGATGCGCTTCTCGATGCGCTTCCTAATCTTATAGAGGATGCGGTCGAAATGAGGCACGTCGCAGTCAGCCACACCCGTGACGAACAGTTGCCTGATGTCGGGCTGCTCGTCGCGGGCGCCCACCCCGGGCACGTCCTCGCAGACGGGCACCTGGCGCAGGTGCATCAGCTGCAGTCCGTCGCGCTCGATCTCTTCGATGACGACCGAGAGAATCTCCTGCTGNNNNGCTCGTCGCGCGGGAGGAAGACGATGCCCGTGCCGTAGTGTCCCTTCTCGGGCACGGGGATGCCCTGGAGGAGGATGAACTCGTGCGGAATCTGCACCAGTATGCCGGCGCCGTCGCCCGTCTTGTCGCGCGTCTCGGCGCCGCGGTGCTCCATGTTCTCGAGCACCCTGAGGGCATTGTCGACCAGTTCGTGCGACTTGCCTCCATGTATGTTCACAACCATTCCCACGCCACAAGCGTCGTGCTCGTAGGCGGGGCTGTACAATCCTTTTTCCATAAACGAATGAAGTTAAAAGCCCCTCCGCCAGCGGGTGGCGGGAGGGGCTGTCTTTTGCGGTTAGATGTTGAGCAGCTCGCGATACTTGGGCAACGTCCAGAGGCGGTCATCGACGATGAGCTCGAGTTTGTCGATGTGGTAGCGAATCTCGCCGAAGAGCGGTTCGACGGTGTCGTGGTAGGCGATGGCCTTCTCGCGCTCGCTCTCGATGGTGTTCGCCCGCTTGCGCGCCTCAATCATCTTCGCCACATTCTGCGTGATGAACGCCGTGCGCTCCGAGATCTGGGCTATGATGGCGCGGTTCTCGGCTGAGAGTTGCGCCGCCTGCTCGGCGGGCATGATCGCCTGCATCTTGTAGACATTGTCGATGAGGCGCGTCTGATACTCGATGGCGATGGGGACGATGTGGTTGAGGGCGAGGTCGCCGAACACGCGAGCCTCGATCTGTATCTTCTTCGTGTAGGTCTCCCACTTCACCTCGTTGCGCGCCTCGAGTTCCTTGGCGGTCATCACGCCCACGCTCTCGAACATGCGTACGGAGGCGGGTGCGAGATACTGGTCGAAGATGAGCGGGCAGCTCGTCTCGCAGTCGAGACCGCGGCGCATCGCCTCCTCCTTCCACTCGTCGGAGTAGCCGTTGCCCTCGAAGCGCACGGGCTTGCACTCGCGCACGTACTCGCGCAGCACCTGGAGGATCGCCTGCTGGCGGTCGGTGCCACCGGCGATGAGCGCATCAACGTCCGTCTTGAACTGACGGAGTTGCTCCGCCACGGCCGAGTTGAGCACAATCATGGCGGCGGCGCAGTTGGCCGACGAACCGACGGCACGGAACTCGAAGCGGTTGCCCGTGAAGGCGAAGGGCGAGGTGCGGTTGCGGTCGGTGTTGTCGAGCATGATCTCGGGGATCTGCGGAATGTCGAGGCTGACCGCCTTCTTCGCTCCCGAAGCCAGGGCGCTGTCATCGGCGCTCTCCAGCCGGTCGAGCATCTGCGAGAGCTGCTTGCCGAGGAACGACGATATGATGGCCGGCGGCGCCTCGTTGGCACCCAGTCGGTGGGCGTTGGTGGCGGAGATGATCGACGCCTTGAGCAGTCCGTTGTGGCGATAGACAGCCATCAGCGTGTTGACCACGAAGGTGAGGAAGCGCAGGTTGGCGTCGGGCGTCTTGCCCGGGGCGTAGAGCAGCACGCCCGTGTCGGTGCCGAGGCTCCAGTTGCAGTGCTTGCCGCTGCCGTTGACTCCCTTGAAAGGCTTCTCGTGGAGCAGGACGCGGAAGCCGTGGTCGGCGGCGACGATGTCCATGAGCGCCATCAGAATCATGTTGTGGTCGACGGCGAGGTTGCACTCCTCGTAGATGGGCGCCAGCTCGAACTGGCCGGGAGCCACCTCGTTGTGGCGCGTCTTGACGGGAATGCCCAGTTCGATGGCGCGCACCTCAAGGTCCTTCATGAACGCCACGACGCGCTGCGGAATGCTGCCGAAGTAGTGGTCGTCGAGCTGCTGGTTCTTGGCCGCGGCGTGTCCCATCAGCGTGCGCCCCGTCTGCATGAGGTCGGGGCGAACAGCCGCCACGTCGGCGTCGACGAGGAAATACTCCTGCTCGATGCCGAGGAAGGCATTGACGTGGCTCACGTCGTCGGAGAAATAGCGGCACACGTCGACCGCCGCCTTGTCGACGGCGCGCAGGGCGCGCAGGAGCGGTGCCTTGTAGTCGAGGCTCTCGCCCGTGTATGAAATGAATATGGTGGGAATGCAGAGCGTGTCGTCCATGATGAAGACGGGCGACGAGGCGTCCCACGCCGTGTAGCCGCGCGCCTCGAAGGTGTTGCGTATGCCACCGTTGGGGAACGACGAGGCGTCGGGCTCCTGCTGGATGAGCACCTTGCCCTCGAAGGCCTCGAGCACACCGCCCTTGCCGTTGTAGTCGATGAACGACTCGTGCTTCTCCGCCGTGCCGCCGGTCAGTGGCTGGAACCAGTGGGTGTAGTGCGTTACGCCCAGCTCCTTCGCCCACGCCTTCATGCCGTTCGCCACCTCGTCGGCAATGCCGCGGTCGAGGGGCGTGCCGTGGTCGATGACGTCGATGAGCGCGTCGTAAGTCTCCTTGGGCAGGTAGCGGAACATCTTCTCGCGGTCGAACACATGCTTGGCGAACACCTTGTCGAGATGCGTCTCCGCGCATTTCACTGCGGCGGGCTTCTTGGCGGCCGCCTTCTCCACCACTCTGAATCTCAGGTCAGACATAAAAAAATCTTTTTACCTTAGTTATATGTTTGATAAAATTTACGTGCAAAGTTAAGCAAAAACCACCATATAGGCTGACAAAATGTAAAGTTTTTTCACAAATTAGCCATTTTTCCTTACAATTTGCACGCTACCTATTATATATGTTGTAACTTTGTTGCGGTTTTGTCAAGGACAGATATTTTCAACCCACCTTTTTAATATAGGACAATGAGCGAAAACACAACAGAACCCACACGGCTGAAGCGTCGGCTCAACGCGTTCCACCTGTGGGGCATAGCCGTCGGCCTGGTCATCTCGGGCGAGTATTTCGGCTGGAGCTACGGCTGGGCGCACGCCGGCACCCTGGGCTTTCTCGTCACCACAGCCTTCGTGGCTGCCGTCTATCTGACGTTCATACTCAGTTTCACCGAGTTGTCATGCGCCATTCCGCGCGCCGGCGGTCCCTTCGACTACGCTCGACGGGCGTTCGGTCCCATCGGCGGCTTCCTCGGCGGCTTCTCCACCCTGGTCGAGTTCGCCTGCGCACCGCCAGCCATCGCCATGTCGATCGGCGCGTACATGAGCAACCAGTTTCCCGGCCTCGACCCCATGTGGGCGGCGGTGGGGGCGTATGTCATCTTCGTGTGCCTGAACATGGCGGGCGTGTCGATGGCCGCCACCTTTGAGCTTGTGGTCACGCTGCTCGCCATCTTCGAGCTCTGCGTCTTCATGGGCGTGGTGGCTCCCGGCTTCTCGTGGGCTAACTTCAGTGCCGACGGCTGGGCGGGCGCCGGGACGTTTACGGGAGAGACCGTCGAGGGCATCTTCGCCGCCATCCCCTTCGCCATCTGGTTTTTCCTCGCCATCGAGGGAGCCTCGATGAGCGCCGAGGAGGCACGCAATCCGCAGGTGACGGTCAGGAAAGGCTTCGCCTGGGGCATCGCGACGCTCGTCGTGCTCGCACTGGGCGTGATGCTCTTCGCCGGCGGCGTGGGCGACTGGAAGGAACTGTCCAACATCAATGACCCGCTGCCGCAGGCGATGAAGGCCATCGTGGGCGAGTCGAGCGGTTGGTTCCACATGCTCATCTTCCTCGGTCTGTTCGGACTCGTGGCTTCGTTCCACGGCATCGTGATGGAGTGCTCGCGCCAGATCTTCGCCCTCTCGCGCGCCGGGTTCCTGCCCGCCCCGCTCTCGCGGCTCAACAGGCGCCATGTGCCACATTGGGCGCTCATTGCCGGCGGCATATTCGGCGTGCTGTGCGTCTTCTCCGACAACCTCATCGTGCTCAACGACCTGCCGCTCACCGCCAACGTCATCACCCTCGCCTGCTTCGGCAGCATCACGATGTATGTCGTCTCCATCTTCTCGCTCTTCAAGCTGCGCCGGAGCGAGCCCGACATGCCGCGTCCGTTCCGCGCAGTCCTCTACCCCGTCTTCCCCGTCGTCGCCCTCCTCGGCTCGCTGGTGTGCATGGTCGCCATGGTGGTCTACAACTTTGAGGTCTTCATCGTCTATCTCGTGCTCATGGCCCTGGGCTACGTCTATTTCCTCTTTCATCGGCGCACGATTCGCGAGGCGGCGGCGGAATAAAATCTATTTGGGAAAATCATGTATAGGACAAGCATAGGGCGCAGCACGTATCGGTTTGACTCACTGCGCGATGTGATGGCGAAGGCGTCGCCGTCGCGCTCGGGCGACGACCTCGCCGGCATCTCCGCCTCGACGATGGAGGAGCGCGTGGCGGCTAAGATGGTGCTGGCGGATATGCCCTTGCGGCGCTTCCTCGACGAACCGCTCATTCCATACGAGACGGACGAGGTGACGCGGCTCATCATCGACACGCACGACAGCGAGGCTTTCGCCCCGGTCAGCCATCTGACGGTGGGCGAGTTCCGCAACTGGCTGCTCGGCGAGGGCGCCACGACGGAGGCCCTCGCACGCCTCGCCCCCGGCATCACGCCCGAGATGGCGGCGGCGGTGAGCAAGCTGATGCGCAACCAGGACCTTATCCTCGCGGCGAGCCGTTGCCGTGTGGTGACACGCTTCCGCGACACGATCGGTCTGCCCGGCACCCTCTCGTCGCGCCTCCAGCCCAACCACCCCACCGACGACCTGCGAGGCATCGCCGCCTCGATCGTCGACGGACTGATGTACGGCTGCGGCGACGCGGTGATCGGCATCAACCCCGCGAGCGACAGCCTGCCCGTGCTGCTCGACCTCAACCACATGCTGGACGACATCATCGGGCGCTACGCCATCCCGACGCAGAGCTGCATCCTCGCCCATGTGACCACGACGATGGAGCTGATCGAGCGCGGCGCGCCCGTCGACCTCGTCTTCCAGTCAATAGCGGGCACGGAGCGCGCCAACGCCGGTTTCGGCATCAGTCTCAGTCTGCTCGACGAGGCGCACGAGGCGGCCCTGAGCCTGCGTCGCGGCACCGTGGGCGACAACGTGATGTACTTCGAGACGGGCCAGGGCAGCGCCCTCTCGGCGGAGGCGCACCACGGCATCGACCAGCAGACCTGCGAGGCTCGCTGCTATGCCGTCGCCCGTCGCTACCGTCCGCTGCTCGTCAACACGGTCGTGGGCTTCATCGGTCCCGAGTATCTCTACGACGGCAAGCAGATCGTCCGCGCCGGATTGGAGGACCATTTCTGCGGCAAGCTGATGGGCGTGCCGATGGGGTGCGACGTGTGCTACACCAACCATGCCGAGGCGGACCAGGACGACATGGACAACCTGCTCACCCTGCTCGCGGCGGCTGGGCTCAACTACATCATGGGTGTGCCCGGCGCCGACGACATCATGCTCAACTACCAGAGCACGTCGTTCCACGACGGCCTCTATGCGCGCCGCCTGTTCGGACTGACGCATGCCCCCGAGTTCGAGGAGTGGCTCCGGCGCAACCATATCATCGACCGCGAGGGACGCATGCTCGCGCACACCGCCCATCCGCTGCTTGCCATCGAGAAAGACTATGCAATTACTGACGACTCATCCGTTTCAGACATCAAAGAAGCTTAACGTATCAAGTCCGCGCAAGAACTTGTCGATATAAGTTTGAGAGATGACGGGCCAGCGGAAACCCATGCGCAACAGCACCTGCGTGGAGTAACGGTTTTTGTAGTCTGCGCCGCGCCGCCCTGTGTCGGTATTTTCGTATGCAAGAAAACCTGTCAGCGCCTGCAATTTCGCCGCATCTTTCTTTGCCTCCTCAAATGCAGCGAGGAATTCCGGCATCTCCACCACACGGAGGTCTTTTCGGAGGTCAGCCACATCGGAGAAGATGTTCCCGAGATTGATACGGTTGAAGTTATCGCCATGGAACAGCACACAGTCCTTTGGTGTCTGAGCGAATAGTACGATGGCGCGTGCAACGAAATCGATAGGCGAAATGTCACCGCTGACATCATATAGCGAGTAAGGATAACATCCCAACAGGCGTATGGTTTTCAATCGGTTCATGAAGCCGTTCGTACGGAAATTGATCTGGAACTCTCCGTCGGTCTCTCGCGGAGCCAGGTTGCCCAAGCGAATGACCTTGCCTATAATCTCGCCCCTGGCATGTGCCTCCAGCACCGCCCGCTCGGCAGCGAACTTGGACATGCTGTATTTGTTGCCGCCCAAGTCCTGGCCGAACCACAGATCCTGCTCTGTCGCCACCTTGGTGCTATCTGCCGGTACGGTACCCATCACACTCAATGTAGACGTCTGTATGAGCACGGCATGGTGCTTCTTGCACAGGTCGATAAGGTTGACAACGCCATAGTAGTTGATGTCCTCGATGTCCGTGCCTACGGAGAAATGCTTCACGTTGGCTGCGCAGTTGATGACAGTCACGCCTGGCTTGAACGCCGCTTCCAGAGTCTCGGGCTTGGTGATGTCGCCGTCGAAGATATGAACGCGTCCCGCAGCCACCTCATCGAGTTTCTCACTGAAATAGTAGTAATAGAGAGAATTCAGACGGACCTCAAACGTACTTGCCTTTGTCTTGCGCACAGGACAATATATGTCCATGTCGTAGTTGTGCACCAGTTCGTGCAGCACATGTATGCCGGCAAAGCCAGTTGCCCCAATCAGCAACACATCGCCCATGGCCAGTCGCTCGCCCTGACAGAACGCTTCAAGGGTGTTCCCGGCAAGGAGAGCGTTGATGGCCGTATAGTCGTAGTCTGCCAGATTGAAGAGTTCATTGCCGGGTTGACTCTCGGAATCCACCTGCAGGTTGGAATCGAACAACGCAGCCAGTTTCTGCGGCGTTGGATTGTCGAATACCTGAGCGTATGTTAATTTCCTGCCCGACTTGTTCGCAACGATGAGCATGCGTGTGGCGAGCAACGAAGAACCGCCAAGCTCGAAGAAGTTGTCGTCGGCATACACCTCTTCCACGCCGAGCACCTGTTTGAATGTTTCGCAGAAGAAACGCTCGTCCTCAGTGCTTGCCTCCAGGCCGGCAGCACGGGCTTCGACCTGGGGGACGGGCAACGCCTTGCGGTTGACTTTCCCGTTAGGAGTGAGGGGGAGGGTGTCAAGCTGCATGTAGACGTCAGGTATCATGTATTCGGCGAGAGACGTCGTCTTGAGAGCATCCTTGATGGAGTCGCCCGCCAGATGTTGACCGGCAGTGTCTGCCGCGGCTGCGTAATAGAGCACAATGTGGTCCGTTCCGTTCAGGTTCTTGACCACAGCCGCAGCCTGCTTGACACCGGAGATGGCAGCTACCTTGCTCTCGATTTCGCCGAGCTCGATGCGCAGGCCGCGCAGTTTCACCTGGTTGTCAATGCGACCGAGATACTCGATATTGCCGTCGTCGGACCAGCGCACGAGGTCGCCGGTACGATAGCCCCGTCGTCCGTCAATCATGACAAATTTGTCCGCCGTGAGCTCGGGGCGGTTTAGGTAGCAGCGGCCCACGCCCGCTCCGGCAACCACCAGTTCGCCAGCCACGCCACGAGGCACAAGGCGCATTGCCTTGTCCACCACATACAGCGCGTAATTGGCCAGAGGGCGCCCTATCAGGCTGCTGGCATAGTCCTCGGCAATGGGATAGAAAGTTGAGAATAGGGTGCATTCCGTCGGACCATAGCCGTTGTACAGACTGAAGTCGGGCTTCTTGACGGGTGGCAGTTTCTCGCCGCCCACCGACAACTGTCGCAGTGACTTGTTGCCCATGCCCGAAGCAAACAAGTGGCCTATCTGCGTGGTCATGAACGCGATGTTCAGGCCGTTGGCCTCCATGTAGGCATTCATGGCTGGCAAGTCCATGCGCATGGCACTCGATATCACGTATGCGGACGCACCGCACGAAAGGGCGGGATAGAAATCCATCATGTGGGCGTCGAAGCCGAAATTGGAGTACGCCAGCGCCCTGTCCTCGGCTGTCATGTCGAACTCGTCAACATACCAGTGGCAGAAGTTGACGATGTTGCGGTGTTCGAGCACTACGCCCTTGGGCGTGCCAGTGGTGCCGGACGTGTAAAGCACGACAAACGCATTTTCCGGTTTCGCCCGCATCGCCGCGTCCATCTCCGTCGCGTCACAGTCCTCCAGCGATAAATCCTCACGCCTTAAGACTGTGCCCTTGAATTCAGTGAGTTTGTCTGCAAGGTCGCCCTCGCTCAGAATCAGATTCACACCCGCATCATCAATCATAAACTGCAGGCGTTCGGCCGGGAAGTGGAAATCGAGCGGCATGTATGCCCCACCGGCTTTCATCACGGCGAGAGGATAGATCACCAGCCACTCCGAGCGGTCAATCATTACGCCCACCACGCTCTCTGCCTTCACGTTGCATTCGCCTTGCAGTTTCGCAGCCAGTCGGGTGGACAATTCATCCAGTTCCCGGTAGGTGTAAGTCCTGTCCTCGAATACAATCGCCGTGGCATCGGGAGTCTTGGAGACCTGTTTCGCCAAGAGAGACACAAGGGTGTCACTTGTGTCGCAGTCCATCGTCGCGCCGCGGCCGAGAGCGATAAGTTCCGTTTGCTCGCTCTCGCCAACCAAGGGTATGTCGGTGATGTTCATGTCGGCACTTTCCGCAGCGGACTGGGCGAACCGACCGACCATGCTGAGCAGCGCGTCCATATCGTCGCGTCCGTACATTGAGGCATCGTACTCGACAAGCAGTTGGAAACTGTCTGTCTCGGGCATCACCTGCAACATCAGCGGCACCTTTACGGTGTCCAACTCCATATAGACAGGCTCCGATTCAGCAAACAGACCATCGCTTTGATCGTCCTCATAATCTCGCAAACCCTGGTAAGCATACATTATGTTCGGGCGCACGCCATGGCGCGATGCGATGTGCGTGAATGGGCAGATGCTGCGGTCTGCGCTCTCGGCGACCTGACGCTGCAACGCCAAAGCGGTTTCGGCGAATGTGGGCTTGCCGCCCACGCCTGTCATGGCCACGGGCAACGTCTTCACAAGCATGCCGACGCTATCCTGCATGCGCGCATCTGTCCTGCCATTGTTGATGGTCGTGATGAGCACATCGTCCTCGCGAGTCACGCACCGCAGCACGCACATCAGGGCGGCGAGGAAGTGGCTGGCATGGGTTACGCCATTGCTCCGGCAGTATTCCGATATGCCTTCCGCAGGGATTGACAAGGTGGCATTGGCCGCTTTTTTCTCGGTGGAGTCGGGTTGCGAAGATGTGGGGTAAAGGGTTGATTCCAATCCGCCCACAAGCGCGTCGAAGTGTTTTTCCGCCTCTGCGTATGAGTCTGTGTGCATGAGCGCATGCTCGGTCAGCGAGTTCTCGTAAGAGGTAAAGTCTTCCGGCTTTAGTTCCTCTCCTTCGTATGCTCGGGCGATGTCGCGCATCAGCACGCCCGACGAAACACCGTCAAATATGATGTGGTGTATGTCGGTG
The DNA here is from genome assembly GCA_021443415.1 of Bacteroidaceae bacterium. GTDB lineage: Bacteria > Bacteroidota > Bacteroidia > Bacteroidales > Bacteroidaceae > Physcousia. Next base: position 35,283 of record JABUTZ010000034.1, read on the forward strand.
TGCAGCCATACGGCTTGCGGCGAGCGATAGACGCCGATGCGGTAGAGGTCGTCGCCCAGAAGGTCGAACGGCCGCGTAAGGCTGCGGATGAATGCCTCGTCTGGCTCGCTGTCGAGTTTCTTTATGGTGACCATCGGCTCGGCATCGTCCCTGCGTTGCTGCATCACGTCGCCGTCGACCATAGTCAGATGCGCCTTGAGGTAGGGATGCGCCTCTATCACTCTCTTCAGCGCCTCCGCGAGACGGGTGGCGTCGATGCCGTCGCCCAATCGTGTCAGCATCGATATGTTGTACTGCGTAGTGCCGCGGTTCATCTCCCAGTCGATATAGACGCCGCGCTGGCTCTCGGTAAGCGGATAGTATTCCCTCAGGGAGTAGTCCACGTCTATCTGCGCCGACACATCATTGCCACAACTGTCCACGGCTGCGGCTATTCCCCTCACCGTCGGGGCTACCATGATGTCCTTGACCCTGATTTGCACATCCAGCTCCTTGCTTACACGCATAGCGAGTTTCATCATAAGGATGGATGGCATGCCGAGCGTAATGAGGTTGGAGATGATGCTAACCCGTTCCATGCCGAGCATTTCAGCAACGATGGCAGCCACTGCGGTCTCGGTCTCGCCCTCCGGCGCAACATACTCTTGCTCGCTGACGTCCGGGTCGGGCAGCGCCTTGCGGTCAACCTTGCCGTTGGGGGTCATGGGCAGAGCGTCAAGCTGCACGTAAGCGTCGGGGATCATGTATTCGGCAAGCGAAGATGCCTCCAGGGCCTCGCGCACGCTCTCGTCGGTGACGCCATTGTCACTATCTGGCACATAGTAAAGCACCAGATGGTCGGCGCCGTTCAGGTGCTTGACCACAGCCACTGCCTGCTTGACACCGGGGATGGCAGCCGCCTTGCTCTCGATTTCGCCGAGCTCGATGCGGAAACCACGCAGTTTCACCTGATTGTCGATGCGTCCGAGATATTCCAGCTGACCGTCCTCGTTCCAGCGAACCAGGTCGCCCGTGTGGTACATCCTGCCGTCCGTCCATGGGCAGTCAACGAACTTCTCGGCGGTCATCTCGGGTCGCTTCCAGTAGCCCCGGCAAATCTGAACCCCCGCATGGCACAGCTCACCGGCAACCCCACGGGGTACAAGATGCCCATGCCCGTCAACCACAAAGGCATAGACGCCAGCCCATGGGCGACCTATGGGTATGTTGTCTATCCTTTTGCCTGGTTCGATGAAGAAGCCCATAGTGCAGCAGGTACATTCCGTAGGGCCGTAGCAGTTGGCTATGGTCAAGCTCTTGTGGTATGCGCCGACAAGCTTCTCGCCCCCCATCGCAATGTATCGCATCGAAGACATGTCTTCTGCCAGAAGCAGCTGTCCGAACTGGGGAGTGAACAGACCGCCCGTAGTGCGGTGCGATTCGATGAATCCAACCACATCGGATATGTCCCTGCGCATGTCTTCGGGGACTATGTGGAAAGACCCGCCCACCGTGAGCACCGGATACATGTCCATCACATGGGAGTCGAACGAGAAGGAGGGATGGCCGACAATCCTGTCATCCGACGTAATGCTCTCGGCTTCGACCAGTGCGACGACCATGCCGCGCAAGTTGTCGTGGCCCACCATCGCGCCCTTGGGCTTACCTGTTGTGCCGGAAGTGTAAATCATGTACGCAAGCCCCTCGGTAGTGGCGAGGTTGATTGGCTCTGCGAAACTCGCTTCGACTGACACGGAATCCATGAATGCGCCATCGATTACCAGTCTTGCCTCAGAGTCTTCGAGCATATACTCGATGCGCTCCTGCGGATATTCGAGGTCGATGGGCACATAAGCCGCACCTGCCTTGTGGATGGCAATGACGGCCAAGGGGAAGCGGACGGTGCGGTCGAGCATCACGGCTACGAAATCGCCTGGCTGCACGCCTTTCTCAATGAGAATGTGCGCAAGGGCGTTGGACTTGCGGTCGAGCTCGGCGTAGGTGAGCGAGGTGTCGCGGTCGGCTACCGCCAGCGCATCGGGTGTCTTCGCCGCTTGCGCCATGAACAGGTCAACCCATGTCTGTGTTGTGTCATAGTCCAGATGTTCGCCGCGTCCAAGTGCGACAAGCGATTGCTCCTCGTCAGGAGTTGTAATCTTCAACCGGGCAAGCGGCTGGTCGGGATTCGCCATCATGTTCTGCACGCATGCCAGCACGGCATGGGCGAATGTGTCTATGCGGGATTGTGAATGCATGGCATCACTCGCGAATACGCGCACCTCGAAGGTGGTGTCAGATGCATAGATGACACAGGACAGATTCTCGTCGGTAAGCCCATGCGGCAACTGCGTCGCTTGTATAAGCTCGCCATCGACAACGATATGCTCCTGCATCGCCATGCCCTGGAAGGCAAAAGTGGTGCTGGGGCGCATGCCCATGTCTCGGCAAAAATGCGTGAACGGATAGGCTGCGTATTCTCTTTGGCACATTTGTTCAGCCCTATGCCCCTTGACATACTCAATGACACTCTGTCCGTAGTCTATGCAGGACATCACTGGACTGTTGCGCACGAACATGCCATATATGTTGCGGATGCGGCTGTCATAGCGGCCGTGCGTCACCCTGCTGTACACCACCCTATCCTCGCGGCTGAACTTCGACAGCACAAAGCCAAAGGC
>JABUTZ010000035.1:0-12097 GCA_021443415.1 Bacteroidaceae bacterium
ATATGCGCCAACTCACGCATGAACACGCCAAACGGCAGATTGGAGTAGGGACGGGGTACATAGCACTGATTTGCGGACAACGCCTCGATGCTCGCAAAAGGGACCGAATATACCCCAGTCTCGCGACAGCGGACATAGCCGTCCGAATGGCGCAGGAAGCGACGCTTGAGCAACACCTTCACTTCCTCGAGAAACTGCGCCATGTGGATGGGCGACGAGTTCGTGTCGTCGGCGATGTCGGAGAGCGAGATGTCGCCCTTGTCGTAGTGGTTGAGGAAGAGCGAGTAGATGACTGCCTGTCGCGGCGTGAGCTCGAGGCGGCGCCCCAACTCAAACGACACGTTTTTCACCTTCTCGAAGTACTTGATGGTGAGCCCCTCCTGGCAGGCTCGCCACGCCACATACTCCACCAACTGGAGGATGGTCATGGAAGCGTAGTTGTCGGGATTGCCGTTCTCGTCAGTGAAGGGTTTGGGGAGCACGTTGCCGTCCACGAGGTCGGGCTCATTGGGGTCGAAATAACCGCGTCTCATAGTGATTGGTGTTTAGGGTTTTGATGGTTGATGATTGTTAGGAAAAAGGTCGTAGGGGTCTGATGCCCGCCGCCTGGTTTGGCGGGCATTGTGTCGAGTCGTAAGCTTATGGGAGATGGAGCCGCCGTCCCCGGCTCTCCATCGGATTTCAGTGGCGCAAAGGTAAGTCAAATTTTTGAGATGGCAAAGGGTTTCGACCCGTTTTAGCATAATTTAGCATTTCGGGGCAAAACCGCCATATAGATACCCTACCCTATCAATCCACTGCCAATCAACAAGTAAGGCTGGCTTATCGCTCGATAAGCCAGCCTTACTATATATATAAATAAGGTGTCGTCGATTACTTCTTGTTCAGGGCGAGGTCAACCTGCACGGCGCAGGCTACCGAGCAGCCTACCATGGGGTTGTTGCCGATGCCGAGGAAGCCCATCATCTCCACGTGTGCGGGCACCGAAGAAGAGCCGGCGAACTGAGCGTCCGAGTGCATGCGACCCAGAGTGTCGGTCATACCGTAAGAGGCGGGACCGGCGGCCATGTTGTCGGGGTGCAGGGTGCGGCCTGTGCCACCGCCCGAAGCCACGCTGAAGTAGGGCTTGCCGGCGCGTGTGCGCTCCTTCTTGTACGTACCAGCGGTCGGGTGCTGGAAGCGGGTGGGGTTGGTCGAGTTGCCGGTGATAGACACGTCAACGTCCTCGTGCCACATGATTGCCACGCCCTCGCGCACGTCGTCGGCACCGTAGCAGTTGACTGCCGCACGGGGACCGTTGCTGTAGGGGGTCTTCTTGACAATCTTCAGTTCGCCTGTGAAGTAGTCGAACTGTGTCTGCACGTATGTGAAGCCGTTGATGCGGCTGATGATCATAGCGGCGTCCTTGCCCAGACCGTTCAGGATGCAGCGCAGGGGCTTGTCGGCTGGTCTTGACTTGTTGGCCATCTGGGCGATCTTGATGGCGCCCTCGGCGGCTGCGAACGACTCGTGGCCGGCGAGGAAGGCGAAGCACTTGGTGTCGGGGGTGAGCAGACGGGCGGCGAGCTCGCCGTGACCGATACCTACCTTGCGGTCGTCAGCCACCGAACCGGGGATGCAGAACGACTGCAGGCCCTCGCCGATGTAGTTGGCTGCCTCGACGGCGTCCTTGGCGTTCTCCTTCAGGGCGATGGCGGTGCCTACGACATACGCCCACTTGGCGTTCTCGAAACAAATCATCTGTGTCTCCTCGCACGTCTTGTAAGGGTCAAGACCTGCGGCCTCGCAAATCTGGTTGGCCTCCTCGATAGAAGCAATACCATGTGCGTTCAATGCGGCAAGGATCTGCGGCATGCGACGATCCTGCGATTCAAATTTTACCTCACGTATCATGTGTTTTCCTCCTATTGTTTTAGTCCTTGCGGGGATCGATTGACTTGACAGCACCGTCCTCGGCCTTCGTGCGACCGTAGGTGCCAGTAACACTCTTCAGAGCCTCGTCGGCGGGCACGCCCTTCTTGATGGCATCCATCAGCTTGCCCATGTGGACGAACTCGTAGCCGCATACCTGGTCGTCGGCGTCGAGGTACATCTTGGTGATGTAGCCCTCGGTGAGCTGGAGGTAGCGTGTGCCCTTGGCCTTTGTGCCATAGAGGGTTCCGGTCTGCGAGATGAGTCCCTTGCCGAGGTCTTCCATGCCGGCGCCGATGGCGAGGCCGCCCTCAGAGAAGGCAGACTGCGTGCGGCCATAGACAATCTGGAGGAACAGCTCGCGCATGGCGGTGTTGATGGCATCGCAGACAAGGTCGGTGTTGAGGGCCTCGAGGATGGTCTTGCCGGGGAGGATCTCAGATGCCATGGCGGCAGAGTGAGTCATGCCCGAGCAGCCGATTGTCTCGACGAGTGCCTCTTCGATGACGCCGTCCTTCACGTTGAGGGTCAGCTTGCACGCACCCTGCTGGGGAGCGCACCAACCGATGCCGTGTGTCAGACCACTGATGTCCTTAATCTCTTTTGCCTGCACCCACTTGCCCTCTTCGGGAATGGGAGCGGGTCCATGGTTGGGGCCTTTGGCCACGCAACACATGTTTTGAACTTCGTGTGTATAAACCATAGTTGATATATTGGGGTTATTGTTATTTACGATTTGACGATTTACAATTTACAATTTATTTACGATTTGGCTTATTTACGATTTATTTAACGCAGATTGACGCAGATGCTCTTGTTGTTCGTTGCGTGCATTCAAATTGACGCAGATATTTTTGGAGATGCGGGGGNAACGCAGATTGACGCAGATGCTCTTGTTATTCGTTGCGTGCATTCAAATTGACGCAGATATTTTTGGAGATGCGGGGGCGTTGACCTTCAACATCCGTACAAAGTTACTAATTCCTTGCGATATGGCGAAACGATTTGCTATTTTTTTTCGTTTTCGAGCTTCTGAATGTTGCGTATGGTCGCCATGTGGGCGATCTCGTTCATGGCAAAGTCGCGCGAAGCTTCGTCTTTCATCAGCATTTCAAGGAGTTCTTCAGCCTGGTCCCAGTGCTTCTGCTCGATGAGCAGATAGGCGCGGCGCTCGTTGAGGAAACGGGCGGTGCGCTGGAGCATTTCGTTGTCGATCTCGTCGTCCTCGTCGTCCGTCTCGTTGAGGCGTTCCTGCACGTGCGCCATCGCGTTGCTGAGCACGGCGTCGGCGCGCACGTCGCCCGAGTTGACGAGGCAGTTGATGAGTTCCATGTAGTAGGTGCTGTTCTCGGCTTGCGCACAGGCGTCGAGGTAGAAGAACGCCTTCTCGTATTGCTGCAGGCGCGCGTAGCAGAGTCCGCAACCGTAGGCGACGTTGTAGAAATGGGTCTTCTGGCGTGGCGTGAGCGTGAGGAAGCGACTGCGCAGGGCCTCGTAGAGGGTGAGGAAATGGAGCAGGGCCTCGGCGTAACGTTCCTGGCGCACATAGAGGCGGCCCCAGTAGAGGTGGTAACCCTCGCTGTTTGCCATGTCGTTGGCGAGGAGGAGTTCCTGCGTCTCGGTCAGTTCGTTGGCATGGCCCGTCTTGAGCTTGTCACGGGCGTCCTGGAGCACGAACTCGTACTCGGCGCGCCGTGCCTTGCTGTCGGCGAGGTCGCGGGCGATGACGAAGGTGACGGCGTCGCCCTTCTGCTCGGGGTGATGGAGCGGCTGCACATCGCCGTTGTGGGCCGCCGCGCGAGCGACGGTCACCTGGACATAGACGGCCATCTCGTCCTCGTGGGTGACGCGCATCATCACCGCCACAGCCAGCGGTTCGCGCTGGTCGAGGACCGAGGTGGTGTTGATGAGGTCGAGGTCGTTGCGCGTGACGTCCATCAGCAGCGTCACCTGCTTGCAGAGCACCTCGCCGGAGGGACTGACGATGGCGTCGAGGGGTTCGTAGTCGAGTGTCTTGCCCTCGAGGGCGCCGTCGATCCACTCCACCTCGTCCATGACGATTTTGCGTATGACCACTTGCTCGACGTCCTGCCAGTCGAAGATGCGGCGGAGCATCTCGCGGACGGTGAAGCGTACGGTGGTCTCTGGCGTGATGCGCACATGCTCGTCGTAGTGGTTCCACGCCTGTTCCTCAATGAGATAGCGGTCGCGGTTGTTGTTTGCCGCCTCCACCTCGGGGTCGTCGGAATGGTCCTTCGCCTCGCGGAAATACTTCTCGAGGTCGCCCCTGACGAGGAAGCATGCGGAGAGGGCGTCGCGGAGGGTGGTCTGGCGCCCCTCGCCGTCGTCGTCCATCACGATGCTCGCCATGACGTGGCACTGCACATCGCCCGACTCCTCGTCGGTGGTGGTGGCTATGCGCGTGAAGATGCTCTCAAGGTTGACGCGGTTGAGCACACTGCGCACGAGGTCGATGTCCAGCTGACTGGCGGAGAAGCAGCAGGGGAAGACGAGGAGCGCGTACGGGTGCTTGTCCCACACGCGCAGGATGAAATTACCTCCCTGCCACATGACATCGGCGTTGTGCAGCTCGCCCTCGGGCTTGTGCCACTTGACCTGGGCCCCGACGCTCGCCAGCAACGACTGGGCTATCGGCAGGGGCGGACGCTCTGGCTTCGGTCGCTTCGGCGTCTCCTCCTTCTTCTTGGAGAACAATGATTGTATCTTTTCTGTGATTTTCACCTTGTGTGTATGTATTTAGAAACTGATGGGTGGAATGACGAACTTGATGTGTTCGGGCAGGATGCCCACCGAGAGTGGCCGCCCGGCGTAGTCGGGACAGAGGAGTCCATCGATGCTCACGGGCGCTCCGCCGGCGTTGTCGACGACGATGCGCGAGCGGGTGCGATGCACCTCGACATTCTTGAAGTTCATGAACCGTCCCGAGGCGAGGAGCCAGAGTCCCTGTCCGAGGTGGCGCAGGTCGGGGTGGTTGATGACGCTCACGTCGAGCAGTCCGTTGTAGGGCACGGCATTGGGTGTCTGTCCGTAGCCGTGGCAGCTGCCTATGCAGACGTTCATCACCTTGCGGTCCACGCAGTCGCGGTTGACGTGCATGGTGACGTGGCGCTCCTTGCGGCGGAAGAGGATGCGGAGCGAGCGGTTGGCATAGCGCAGCACGCCCCACTTCTGCGAGGTGCGGTGGATGCTGATGAGGTCGCTCGCCAGTCCGATGTTGACGCAGTTGAGGAAGAAGCGGCGCGCGGGTTGTTCCCCCTCAGCATCGGGGGCGGGCTCTATGAAGCCCACATCGACGGTGCGCACGCGTCCGCCGACGATCCAGTCGATGGCGCGCTTGTAGTCGTCCTCCATGAAGCCCCAGTAGTGGGCGAAGTCGTTGATGAACCCGTGCGGGATGACCGCCAGCTCCATCTCCTGTCGTATGGCGGTGTCGGGCAGCGAGAGGATGCCGTTGAGGGCACGGTTGAGGGCGGAGTCGCCTCCCACGATGACGATGCGCCGATAGCCGTTGGTGGCGAGCATGGCGGCGAGACGGCCCACCGAGTCGGCGCTCTCCGACTGCACGAAGTCATATTCCACCTCACGTTCAGCCAAGTAGTCGCGCACTCGCTCCCAGTGCTTCTGCGAGTGCCGTTCGCCCCTTTTCGGGCAGTAGATGATTCCCCAGCGTGACATCAATTTACACAGATTAACTTAGATTATTATATAGATTAACACAGATGTTCCCTTCATTCGAAATTTCGATAATTCGATTCGTCGATTCGTCGTTATAACGATATATCGATAGAACGATAGAACGACAAAAGCCACTAAACAATACCTTTATTCTCTATTCTTTACACTTTACACTCTACACTCTACACTCTATCCTCTACACTCTACACTCTATCATCTTAATCTTCTCTTCCATCTCCAGTGTCCCGTCGATCCAGGTGATGGCGACACCGCGGCGCTCCATGCCGCGGAAGTAGGTCATCTGGCGCTTGGCGAACTGGTGGATGGCTATCTCGAGCTGGCGCACCATCTCGTCGTAGGTCAGTTCGCCGATGACGTACTGCGTCAGGTATTTGTATTCGAGTCCGTAGTAGATGAGGTCTTCGGGTGCGACTCGCTCAAGCAGGCGTCGCACCTCATCGACCATGCCGGCATCAAGGCGGTCGCGCAGACGGCGACTGATGCGCTCGCGGCGCACCTCGCGTGGCACGTCGATGCCGATGACCACGGCGGGTATCTTCGGGAACGGACGCTCGTCGACGGGGTGCTCGCGGTAGTACTCCTCTATCTCGATGGCGCGGATGGCTCGCTTCGCCGTGTCCACGTCCGTGGTGTTGTGCAACTGCTTATAGCCGCGCAGTATCTCGGTCAGTTCCTCCAACGATTTCTGTTCCAGTCGCTCGCGCAGGGCGGCGTTCTGCGGCACGTCCTGGAGGCGGTAGCCGCGGAGCACACTCTCGACATAGAGCCCCGACCCTCCGCAGAGGATAGGATGTCGCCCACGCCCACAGATGTCCTCGTAGGCGGCGAGGAAGTCGTTCTGGTAGCGGAACACGTTGTATTTCTCCCCCGCCTCGCAGATATCTATGAGGTGGTAAGGCACCGCTCCGTAGTCGGCGATATCCTTGCCCGTGCCCAGGTCCATGCCCCGGTACACCTGGCGGCTGTCGCCACTGATCACCTCGCCCCCAATCCTCTCTGCGAGCTTGGCGGCAATGGCTGTCTTGCCTGTGGCTGTCGGACCGATTATGGAAATCAAGGGAGTCACTATTTGCTTTCTTTTTTATATTATATAGATTCTATATGTTCTATAGACTCTATAGATTTTATTCTCTACACTCTACACTCTACACTCTACACTCTATTCTCTAATCGAAGTTCCTTCGATTTTGCCGAGTCTTTCGCGCAGCCGTGGCATCTTGTCCTTGCGTATGCTGAGCGTGAGGAGGCAGTCGTTGTCGAACTGCTGGTCGAGGATCTGGGGTTCCTCCTCCTTGACTATGCGCATCACGCTGTTCATCAGCAGGTAGCCGAACGAGACGGTGATCTGCTCATCCACCGTGCGCTCCACCACCTCGGCGTTGTCGAGAGCCGCCTGCGTGGCGAGGCGGTAGGCGACGATGAGCCCGCTCGTGCCGAGTTTCACCCCGCCGAAGTAGCGCACCACGACGACGAGGATGTCGGTGAGCATTCGGCTGTTGATCTGCCCGAGGATGGGCTTGCCCGCCGTCCCCGAGGGTTCGCCGTTGTCGTTGGCGCGGAACACCTCGCGGTCAGCTCCCAGCATGTAGGCGAAGCAGACGTGGCGCGCGTCGTAGTATTCCTTCTGGAAACGCGCCACATGGACCATAGCCTCCTCCGCCGTCTTCACGGGGAGGGCGAAGGCGAGAAACTTCGACCGCTTCTCGCTGTACTCGCCCGAGGCGGGGGAGGCTATGGTCAGGTAGGAGTCCAAGGGCTTTTAGTTTAGTTTGTGGATTACCAGGCCGCTGCGCAGTTTGGGTTCGAACCATGTCGCCTTGGGTGGCATGATGTTGCCACTGTCGGCGATGTCCATGATCTGGCGCATCGTGACGGGATAGAGGGCGAGCGCCATGCGCATCTCACCACTGTCGACTCGGCGTTTCAGTTCGTCGAGCCCACGCAGACCGCCCACGAAGTCGATGCGCTTGTCGCGGCGCAAGTCCTTGATGCCCAACACCTCGTCGAGGATGAGGCGACTCGAGATGCTCACGTCGAGCACGCCTATCGGGTCACTGTCGTCGTAGGTGCCTGCCTTCGCCTTGAGCGAGTACCAGGCGCCGTCGAGGTATAGGCTGAACTCATGGAGCTGACGCGGACGGTAGCATGCGTCGCCCGCCTGCTTCGCCACCTCGAAGTTCTTCGCCAAGGCGGCGAGGAACTCCTCGCTCGTCAGTCCGTTCAGGTCCTTGACCACGCGGTTGTAGTCGAGGATGGTGAGCTGGCTCGCGGGGAAGCAGACAGCCATGAAGTAGTTGTACTCCTCGTCGCCGCGGTGGTTGGGGTTCTGACCTGCCTTCTCGGCACCCACGAGGGCGGCGGCGGCGCTGCGGTGATGGCCGTCGGCGATGTACATGGCGGGCATGGCGCCGAATGTCTCGGTGATGGTCTCGATGTCCCGGTCGTCGGCCACGCACCAGAGCTGGTGGCGGAAACCGTCGATGGGAGCGATGAAGTCGTACTCGGGGGCGGTGGCGGCATAGCGCGCGATGAGTGCGTTGAGCGTGTCGTTGTCGGGATAGGCGAAGAAGACGGGCTCGATGTTGGCGTCGTTGACGCGCACGTGCTTCATGCGGTCCTCCTCCTTGTCGGCACGCGTGAGCTCATGCTTCTTGATGCGTCCCTCGATATAGTCGGTGTAGTTGGCGCATGCCACGATGCCGAACTGTGTCTTGGCGCCGCACTGCAGGGTGGCTGCAAGCGGGCAGTCCTCGGTGATGCTCTGCGCGTAGATGTAGTACTGCTCCTTCGCGTCCTGCACGAGCCAGCCGTTGTCCTGGAACTTGCGGAAGTTCTCGGCGGCGCGCTCATAGACGCGCGGGTCGTACTCGCTCGTCCCCTCTGGGAAGTCGATCTCCGGCTTGATGATGTGGTAGAGCGACTTCTCGTTGCCGGCGCACTCCTGTCGCGCCTCGTCGCTCTCCAGTACGTCGTATGGGCGCGACTCCACCTGCTCGACCAGAGCCTGCGGCGGACGCACGCCACGGAAAGGTTTGAATTTCATAGTGCCCGTGGTTATTTGTTGACTTGGAACTTGTTGATGCCATCGCGCAGGAAGCCGACAATCTGGTTGGCGGCGGCGATGCCAGCGTTGGCGTTCGCCTCGGCTGTCTGGGCACCCATCTTCTTCGGGGTGGCGAAGTAGCGACCCTCGAACTGACGGAAGTCGGCATCGGCATCGGGCTTGATGTCGGTGAGATACTTCAGGTCGGTGCGGTCAGCCATCAGGCGGAGCAGTCCGGCTTCGTCGATGACCTCCTTGCGGGCTGTGTTTACGAGGATGGCTCCCTTGGGCATGGTGTTCACCAGGTCGTAGTTGATGCTCTGGCGCGTCTCCGCGGTGGCGGGGATGTGGAGCGAGACGATGTCGCAGGTGGCGAAGAGCTCGGCCTGATTAGCGGCGGCCTTGACTCCTGCCGCCTCGATGGCCTCGGCGGGGCAGTAGGCATCGTAGGCGCTCACCTCCATGCCGAATCCCTTGGCGATGCGAGCCACGTTGCGGCCCACGTTGCCGAAGGCGAGGATGCCCAAGCGCTTGCCCATCAGCTCGGAGCCCGTGGCACCGTTGAACATGCCGCGCACACCATAGACGAGCATGCCGAAGACGAGCTCAGCCACGGCGTTCGAGTTCTGTCCCGGGGTGTTCATCACGCACACGCCATGGGCTGTCGCCGCCTCGAGGTCCACGTTGTCGTAGCCGGCGCCTGCGCGCACCACGATCTTGAGCCTTTTGGCGGCGTCGAGCACCTCGGCATCGACTTTGTCCGAGCGGATGATGATGGCGTCGGCGTCTGCCACTGCCTCAAGCAGCTGCGCCTTCTCGGTGTATTTCTCCAACTTCGCCAGTTCGTACCCGGCCTTGTCTGTCACCTCCTTGATCGAAGCCACAGCGCTCGCGCTGAAAGGCTTCTCTGTTGCAAGTAATACTTTCATTTGTAAAATTTTATTCTAAAATTTTGACTACAGACTACAGACTACAAACTACAGACTTATTATTGTATTCCTCTTATATTCTTTATGAAACCAGATATTCTACGCTGCACAGAGAATAGATTATTCAATAGAACCTTCATCTCATCAGCAGTTATATATCTTAATCGTTCAGAAATATAAAGTTGTGCTTCCACCTCATAGGACGAGCCTAATGCCATATCCAAGAAATGGACAAAGTCCATATCAGAATTTCTACCAGACCCTTCCGCAATGTTGGACACTATTGATATAGCCGCTCGGCGCAACTGATTGGCCAAGCCGAATCGTTCCTCAATAGGAAATTTTCTCGTAATGACACATATATCCGCAGATAGTTGCAATGCATCATACCAGAATGTAAATTTCTTAAAATCCCTCATTTTGGAGAAATTAAAGTCTGTAGTCTGTGGTTTGTAGTCTGTAGTCTCGCTCGAAGAGCGAATTACTTCAGTTTTTCGAAGTCTTGCATGCAACTTACCAGTGCCTCTGCTCCCTCGATGGGCTGGGCGTTGTAGCAGCTGGCGCGGAAACCACCTACGCTGCGGTGGCCCTTGATGCCCACCATGCCACGCTCGGTGGCGAACTTGAAGAACTCCTCCTCGAGGTCCTTGTACTCCTCGTTCATCACGAAGCAGATGTTCATGCGGCTGCGGTCCTCAACGGCTGTGGTGCCGTGGAAGAGCTTGTTGCGGTCGATCTCGCCATAGACGATGTCGGCACGGCGCTGGGCGCGCTCGTCCATGGCCTTCAGTCCGCCCTGGGCCTTGATCCAGCGCAGGTTGAGGAGCATCGAGTAGATGGGCACGACAGGCGGCGTGTTGAACATCGAGCCGCCCTTGATATGCGTGCGGAAGTCCATCATCGTGGGTATCTCGCGTCCCGTGCGGCCGAGCAGGTCCTCCTTGACGATGACGAAGGTGACGCCAGCCATCGAGAGGTTCTTCTGCGCACCGCCGTAGATGCAGGCGTACTTGCTCACGTCCAAGGGACGCGAGAAGATGTCGGACGACATGTCGGCGATCAGGGGCACGGGCGAGTCGATGTCCTTGAGGATCTCCGTTCCGTAGATGGTGTTGTTGGTGGTGATGTGGAAGTAGTCGGCATCCGTGGGGATGACATAGTCCTTGGGGATGTAGGTGTAGTTGGCCTCGGCGCTGCTTGCCACCTCGACGGTCTCGCCGAACCACTGTGCCTCTTTCATGGCTTTCTTCGCCCACACACCGGTGTTGAGATAGGCGGCCTTCTTGCAGAAGAAGTTGTGGGCGACGCGGTGGAACTCGGTGCTGGCGCCGCCGGCGAGGAACAGCACGGCATAGCCCTCGGGCACACCCGCCAGTTCGCGGATCAGTGCCTCCGCCTCGTCGAGCACGGGCTGGAAATACTTGGCACGGTGGCTGATTTCCATCAGCGACAGACCAGTGCCCTCAAACTCAAGGCAAGCCTTGGCTGTGCCTTCGATGACCTCACGCGGCAGGATACTCGGTCCTGCATTGAAATTGTATTTCATGATTTTAAAGATTAGGGTTGTCGGGTTTTGGGGTTTTGGGTAATTGGGTTATTTCTGGTTTTGGGGATATTTCTGGTTTTTGAGGAATGCCTCGGCACGGGCGAGGTCGTCGGGGGTGTCGATGCCTATGGTCTCGGTGTCGGTCAGTCCGACGCGTATGCGGTAGCCGTTCTCCAGCCAGCGGAGCTGCTCGAGACTTTCTGCCAGCTCGAGGGGCGACTGCGGCAACTGAGTCACCTCGCGCAGCACGTTGCGGCGGTAGGCATAGACACCGAGGTGCTTGAGATAGCTGAAGCGTGTGTGCCAGTCGCCATGCTCGGCACCGCGCACGTAGGGGATTACCGAGCGTGAGAAGTAGAGGGCGAAGCCGCGCAGGTCGCGCACTATCTTCGGGCTGTTCGGGTTGTCCGCCGCCGCCATTCCCTCGCTCGTGTCGAAGGGTTTGCCGAGCGTGCCTATCTGCGTCCCGGGGTCGTCGAAGAGGCTTATGAGTGTCTCTATCTGCGAGGGGTGGATAAACGGTTCGTCGCCTTGGATATTGATTATCAAGTCGTCCGTGCCGCCGATTTTCTCCACCGCCTCCTGAATGCGGTCGGTGCCGCTCTTGTGGTCGGCGCGCGTCATGACAGCCCTGCCGCCAAAGGCGACAACGGCGTCGTAGATGCGCTGGTCGTCGGTGGCGACATAGACCTCGCTCACCACCGAGCGGGCTTTCTCATAGACGTGCTGGATGACAGGCTTGCCGCCAAGCATGGCGAGCGGTTTGCCTGGGAATCGGGTACTGGCGTAGCGGGCGGGGATGATTATCATAGAGGATAGAGTGTAGAGAGTAGAGTGTAGAGAGTAGAGTGTAGAGTGTAGAGTGTAGAGAGTAGAGAGTAGAGTGTAGAGAGTAGAGTGTAGAGTGTAGAGTGTAGAGTGTAGAGAGTAGAGAGTAGAGAGTAGAGTGTA
>JABUTZ010000035.1:12179-41168 GCA_021443415.1 Bacteroidaceae bacterium
GCTGCTGCCGCACCCTGACCGAACGCCATGGAACCGAGGTGGATGTCGCGCTCCTCGCCGCCCACCCAGCAGGCGGCGACAAGTTCGGGGGTGACGCACATGAACCAGCCATCGCTGTTGTCGTTGGTGGTGCCGGTCTTGCCTCCCATCGGGGCGCGCACCCCGTAGCGGTAGCGCATGCGGCTGCCCGTACCGCCGTTCATGACCGCCTGCAGGAGGTCGAGCATCTTGTAGCTCGCCGCGGCGCTGATCACCTCGTGGGTCTCAGGCGCGAAGGTGGCGAGCACATCGCCCTGGCGGTTGGTGATATGGGTGACGAACATGGGCAGGAAGCGCGTGCCGCGGTTGACGAAGGCCGTGTAGGCGGCGGCCATCTCCATCACGCTGATGTCGGCGGTGCCGAGACAGAGCGAGAGGGACGGGTAGATGGACAGCGACTCGATGCCGTACTCGTGGAGCAGGCGGGCGAAGTTGCCCGGGCGCCACATGTTGATGAGGTGGGCTGAGATCCAGTTGTTCGACTGCTGGAGCCCCCATCGCAGGGTGACGTTCTCGCCGTAGCGCGTGCGGCTGCCGTTGCGCGGCGTCCATGTGCGTCCGTCCTCGAGGGTGTAGGTGGTCTGCACGTTGGGCACCTCGTCGCAGGGCGACATGCCGTTCTCCATGGCGAGCGAGTAGAGGAAGGGCTTGATGGTAGAACCCACCTGACGGCGGCCGACGCCCGCCATGTCATATTGGAAATGGGCGAAGTTGCTGCCGCCGACGTATGCCTTTACTCCGCCCGTCTTTGCGTCCAGGCAGACGAAGCCGCCGCGCAGGAAACGCTTGTAGTAGCGCAGGCTGTCGAGGGGTGTCATCATCGTGTCCACCTCGCGGTCGGGTTCCGCCTTGGTGGGGGCAAAGAGGGTCATCTCGACGGGCGTGTTGAACACCTTCTCGATGTCGGTGTCGCTCGCTCCGCCGCGGCGCATGATGGCGTAGCGCTCGCTCTGGCGCATCGAGCGGTAGAGGCTGCGCTTCACCTCGCTCTCGCTCATCGAGCTGGCGAAGGGCCAGTTCTTGTTCGAGCGCGCCTCGCGGTTGAAGGCGGGCTGGAGGCTGTCGCGCAGGTGGGCGGCGAGCGCCTTCTCCGCCATGTCCTGCATGCGGCTGTCGATGGTGGTGTGGATGATGAGTCCGTCCTGGTAGAGGTCGTAGTGGCTGCCGTCGGCCTTGGTGTTCTTGTTGCACCAGCCGTAGAGGGGGTTCGTCTCCCATGCCAGCGAGTCGTCGTGGAACTGCTGCGACTGCCACTCGGCGTAGTTGGAGCGCTTGGGCCGCTTGGCCATCAGCATCTGGCGCAGACGCTCGCGCAGGTAGGTGCCGCTGCCTATCTTGTGGTCGGCGGAGTGGTAGTTGAGCTGGAGGGGCAGGGCCTTGCAGGCCTCCGCCGAGTCGGGACTGAGATAACCCGAGCGCACCATCTGGTCGAGGACGGTGTTGCGGCGTCCCTGGGTGCGCTCGACGTGGCGCACGGGGTTGTAGTAGCTGGGGTTCTTGCACATGCCCACGAGCACAGCCGCCTCACCGACGGTCAGTTCCATCGGTTCCTTGCCGAAATACGTGTGCGCCGCCATCTTGACGCCCACGGCGTTGTGGAGGAAGTCGAAGCAGTTGAGGTAGAGGGTGATAATCTCCTCCTTGGTGTACATGCGCTCGAGCTTGACGGCGATCACCCACTCGATGGGTTTCTGGAAGACGCGCTCGATGGTCGACTCGGCGTGCTCGCTGTAGAGGAGCTTGGCGAGCTGCTGGGTGATGGTCGAACCGCCTCCCGCCGCCTTCTGCTTCATGATGCCTCGCTTGACGATGGCGCGGAACAGAGCCTTGTAGTCGATGCCCGAGTGCTCGAAGAAGCGTTCGTCCTCGGTGGCGACGAGAGCCTCTATGAGGCATTTGGGCAGCTGGTCGTAGCCCACGAACGTGCGGTTGTTGCGCGAGTAGGACCATGTGCCGAGCACCTCGCCGTCGCAGCTCACCGCCTGGCTGGCGAAGCGGTCCACGGGGTCCTGCAGCTGGCTGAGGTTGGGCACGTAGCCGATGTACCCCTCGCTGATGGCAAAGAATGCTCCGGCGACGCCCAGGACGATTAAAAGTAGTATGCCCCAAAGGGTTATGATGACTTTCTTACGCATACTGAATGCAAGTTACAAGTTATTGTACAAAGTTACAACAATTTTGCCAATAACAGCACACAATATGCCACATTTTTTTCGCTTGCCGTGCAAGCTTTGCTTGCGCAGCGGCGGTGGTTGACCGTTCGGTCACGTCATTTTTCCCTTCTCTCGGTCAAGCGTCGCCTATATCCTCAGGCAATTCGGGGAGAGCGGCCGGGGCGGGGAGCTGCTCCACGTCATCGATGTCGAGGAATGGGCTGACGGGATGCTTCTTGCTGTCCTGACCGCCTTTTTTGAGCAGCTTTGACGTGGTCGTGAGTATGCTCTGGCCCTTGGTGGAGAGTTTCCTGTCTCCGTCCTCGTAGGCCTTCTGCGCCTTCGCGAGAGCGTCGCCGATGGCGGTGTAGTGCTTCATGAACTGGCCGACGCGCTCGATCATCTCGTTGACGAGCCCGAAGATCTCCTGTTGGCTTTCCACCTGGCCGATTTGCGTCCATGTCAGATGGATGATGCGCAGGGCGGCGAAAAGGGTCTGCTCGTCGGCGATGTAGACATTGCTGTCCATCGCCTCACGCCAGAGGCCGGGCTTGTGGCGCAGGGCCTCCCACCACGCCGCCGAGATGGGTACGAACATGATGACGTAGTCCATGCGCGAGCTCGTCTTCTCGTGATACTTGAAATAGTTTTTCTGCGAGAGCAGTTTTACTTGCTTTTCTATCGCTCTGACGTGCTTCTCAAGATGTTCCTTGCGTTCTTCCTCCGTCTCAGCATTGGCAAAAGCTATAAACTCCGTTAGGTTCATCTTGGAGTCGATGATTACGTCGCGCACCCGGTCGAGGTGGAAGATGACGTCGGGGCGCAGTCCGCCGCCCTCCTCGTCCTTGAGAGCACGTCCGCTCTCGTCGCGCATCGTGTATTGGAGTTCGTAGTGAACGCCCCGCGTGAAGCCTTGCTTGCTGAGCATCTCGTCGAGAATCACCTCTCCGTAGTCGCCCTGCACCTTGGTGTCGTGCTTGAGGGCTGTGGTCAGTTCGACGGCACTCTGGCGCGCCGTCTCTGTCTGGCGGATTATCGTCTCCATGCCAGTCTGCATCGCTCCGCTGAACTTGCTCTGCTCTTTCGAGTAGCCCTCCATCGCCTGCTTCATGCGCTCTATCGTCTCGTTGAGCGGATCGACGATGCCCTTGATGTTGCGTTGGCTTAGGTCGGAGAACTCCTGCTGGCGGCTTTTCAGCATGTCCTCGGTCGCCGCCTTCATGTTGGCCTTTAGGTTCTCAACCGTCTGATTGAAAGTCTCTTTCATGCTCTCCATCGCCTCGCCGTGGCGTTTCTCCTGGGCGGCGATGGCACTCTTGTGCTCCTCCTCCTTGGCGTCTAAGAAACGACGATGGTTGGCTTCGAGCGTCTCGCGCTCCGCCTGCCAATGCCGTTTCGAGTCCTCGAACGAGGACTTCAGCACCTCGTAGTTGATTGACAGCGACTGACGCTCGTCAATCGCGTTGCCGAGCTCGGCCTTGAGCCGTTCGTTCTCGCCCGCAAGACGCTCGTTGTCAGCCGACTGCGCGGCCACCTGAGCCTCGATGCCGCTCTTTCTGCCATTGGCGACAAGCGTTCCGACGATGGCACCAATGACGATGCCCACGACGATGTAGATAGCGATTTCCATATTGCAAAAGCATGTTTTCTCCGAGGGGGAAGCGGTCGCATACGGTGCGGTCACTCCTTGTCCTTTTTCTTGATGTTGAACAGTTCGTAGAGGTTGTTGAAGTCCTTCTTGAGCACGAGTCCGAGCCCTTGCGTGGTCATCGCCGACTTGATGAAGTAGCGGTCGGCAGTCTGGCTGTAGAGCTTGACGCTGATGGTGCCCTTCTTGGTGAGCAGCCACTGCACGTCGAAGTCGCCGACGAAACCCGCCTGCGCGGGGTTGCGTGCCGAGGTGCGGTAGCCGAACGTGCCGTTGATGAGGAGGCGGTTCTGGAAGAGGCTGCCCGAGACGGAACCCTCCGCCTGCACCTCGTTCCAGCCCGCCTGACCGGTGGAGAGGTTGGTGCCGATGGTCCAGTTGCTCTTGCCCATGGCGTCGCCCAACATGCTGTTTATCTGACCGTTGAGGGTGTTGCTCAGGAAGCCCGAGATGGCCATGTTGCCCGTGTCGGCGGCATCGACACTCTCGTCGAGATAGAACGAGCCGATGCCGAGCAGGTAGATGGCCTGCTGGGTGCGCTCCTCCTCGGTGGAGACGAGCGAGCGCACCATCGCTTGGTCGTCCTGCGATGCCTTGGGAATCTCGAAGTCGAAGGTGAGGCGCGGCGAGTCGACCGTGCCGGCGATGTTGAGCACGCAGTCGACGTCGGTCTTGTTGGCCGAGAAGGTGGTCTTCGAGGCGAGGGTGTTGAGGTTGGTCTTGACAGTCGTGTATGCCTTGAGGTCGAGGAGCGAGCGCGAGGGCTGGCCGAGGAAGGTGATGGTGCTGCCCTTGCGGAACTTGAAGTCGCGGTGGAGGGGTGCGGGGAACGTGAAGCGGTACTTGCCGTCGTTGACCGTATAGGTGCCGTACATCTTGAACGCGCCCTTGTTGTAGTACTCGGCGTTGATTGCCGCCGTGCCGTGCACCTCGAGGTAATCGCCTGTGCGCGAGTCCATGAGCACGCGCATCGTGGCGCTCGGATTGACATCGACCACGAAGGTCAGGCGCACGTCCGTACCGCTGTTGTACGCCACGTCCTTGGCCCTCGCCGTCGTGTCCGCACGCAACGACTTGGGGGCGACGAACGTGACGAAGTCCTTGCTGGTCAGCAGGTCGGGCGTGGTGGTGTTGTAGACGAGGATGGAACCCGGCTGGGTGGCTCCCGTGACATCGACGTCGAGACGTCCGGGGCCGCCGTTGAGGTGGACGTCGCCCGTGAGGAACGCCGTGCCGTAGAAGGCATCGTCGCCAAAGTCGCGCACGTCGTAGCCGAGGAGGTTGTCAGCCCGTCCGCGGAGGTCGTAGGTGAAGTTGTTGAAGAAGCGGTGGCGAATCTCGCAGTTGGTCAGCATGCGGTGGTTGGCTCCGGGAGCCGTCGCGTGCATGTCGTAGAGGTGTATGTTCTTGAAAGAGAAGCAGTCGGGCGTGACCACCAGCGAGTCGCCGGCGAACTGATAGCCCACCTTGAGCGTGGGCACGACGGCGGTGCAATGGTCGACCACCACCCCACCCTCGATGGCGATGGCGTTGAAGGGGCCGTGGATGCGCACGTCGCCCGAGAACGAGCCGTTGAGGTCATCGAGGATGCCCGTCAGGTACTCGTTGACGAAGCCCATGTTGAAGCCCTGAGTCTTGACCGTGAGGTCGAGGCCATAGATGGGACGGCGCCTGATGGGGTTGACACGCCCGACGATGCGCGTGTCGGTGGGCATCGTCTTGCCAAGCGCCGTCTTCGAGGGCACGCCCGGCCCCGTGATGTGGCCGTCGAGGTCGAGCTGACCGACCGATGTGTTCCACGCCGCCAGCAGGTCCATGTCGCCGAGGACGGCTTTGTTGAACGAGAAGTTCTCGACCTTGAGCAGTCCGGCGGCGTTCGGTCCCGAGGTGATGCCCGTGGCCTTGACCAGTCCCGTCACGTCACCATCGAACTCCACGTCGTCGAACTTGACGAGGTCGAAGATATAGGCGAGGTTGACGCGCCGCAGGTCGACGTCGAGCGTGTCCGCCGGGTCTTTCGAGAGGCGGCCCGAGACGTAGAGGTGGCGGTCGCCCGACTCCACCGCCAACCGCTTTATCTCCAATGCGTTGTCGGGCAGGAAACTCATCGTAGAGCGGCGCACGTTCCAGTCCGTCCCGCCCAGTGCGAAGCGGCTCTCGTGGAGTGCCACGCGCATCGTGTCGCCCAGGGCAGCGGAGGCGAGCAGGCGACCTCCGTTGCGGGTGTCCACACTGCCGTCGTCTTTGTATGCCGTGTATGCCGCCGTGAGTCCGACGGTGTCCGCCGCGGCGGTGGCATCGAGTTCTATCTTCGGTGCGTCGGGTTCGTCGCCGCGGAAGAGCGAGACGGAGGTTGTCGCCCTGTCGTCGGTCACCTCGCCGCGCACCAAGAGGTTGCGCAACTGCTCACCGTCTATGGCCAGTCCGTCGGCACTGACGCGGAACATGGCGTGGTCGCGGTTGTCGAAGTTGACGCTCAGCTTGTCTTTGATGTCGAACTCCATGCCGGTCAGGAAGTTGATGAGGCGCGTGTCGTGGACATGGGCGTTGAACATCACCGTCGAGCGCTCGCCCTTGTCCTCCCGTCCGTCGAACTTGACGAGCGAAGGCAGGCTGTGGCCCAGCTGCCTGCGCACCTCGGCGACGGCGCGCATCGGGTCGCCGCGGTAGAGTCCGTAGGCGGTCATGAAGTCGCTCTCGAGCATGAGTTTCTTCGACTCGTTGTCGGAGGCGAGGTTGATGTCCACAATCAGGTTCTGCGTGAGCGGAGCCGTGCTTACGGTATCGTCAAGAACCTGAACGCGAGAGAGATAGACATGACCCAAGGCATCGTAGATGTGCTCGCGCGGCTTCCAGCGGAGATTGACCTCGCCCGAGGTGGCGTAGGGATGCTCCGCGAGCCGCCCCTTCACGCCGAGGTCGATGAGATGGATGTGCGGCACCGCCCCCTTGACATCGACCATCGTACCCGAATAGCCGTTGTGGGAGAGCGTGCCGCGGAGGTCGCAGACGAGCGGGGCGCTGTTGCACGCAACGCTGCCGGCGACGTGCAGGGCGCGGTTTCTGATGCTGCCGTCGCTGGCGATGTCTAAAGTCACGCGCGCACTGTCGCCGATGACGCGGCGTATGTCCTTCGCCTCGTCGATGTAGGAGAGGAGGACGGAGGGCTGGAATCGCTTCGAGCGGCACTTGAACCGCCAGCGGTCGTGGTCCTGGAGCAGGGCGTCGATGTCGAACGATGCGTAGGCCGTCGAGACGCTGCCCACAAGGCGCGTGACGGGGCGGCTGTACATGCCTGTCGCCTCGATGTCGAGCGACTCTCCGCGCCGCCAATGGGCAGCCAGACGCACCACATCGACCTTCAGGGGCGAGAAGTCGACCACGCAGTGCGTCTTGACATCGAGGTTGTCGTTGGTGAGGTGGAGCGAATCGACGAAGAGTGTCTTCTGCGTGCCGTGGACGGCGAAGTGGCCGTCGATCCACTGGATGTTGTCGGTCACCTTGCGCACGGTAGCGTTAGCCAGCACCTGGGGCGGCAGGTCGGAGGCTGAGAGCGAGAGCTGTCCGCCGTAGGTGCGCCACGTGGCGAAGCCCGCCCCCCAGACCACGCTGTCCAAGGCTATGCGGCTGCCCACGGTCGAGAGCGAGAGGCGGTCAGCCTTGCCTCCCTCGGGACCGTTCTCGACGCGCGCCGAGAGGTTGCTCAGCTCGTAGGGACCCGAGCGGAAGTGCATGTCGTGGAGATAGGCGCGGAAGCGCTTGTCCGCCGACCTCAGCCCGTAGACGGAGACGGCGAGGTCGCGGAGCTCGTGGTGGACGGAGTCGCTGTCGTAGGTGATGCGTCCGCGGCGCAGGAGGATGGTGCTCGTCTCGAATCCTATGCCCCCCTCGCCGTCGCCGTCGCTCTTGAAGAGGTCGATTAGATACTGGCAGTTGAGCCTCCCCGCCGTGTCGGCACGGAGGTGGATCTCAGGGCGATAGAGTTGGATGTGCGCCAGCGACACCATGCCGTCGAGAAGCGGTCCGAGGCGCAGGCGGGCGGAGAGGCGCGAGGCGTCGAGGAGGGTGTCGCCGGCCTGGTCGAGGACGGTCACACTGTCGAGGACGGGACGGATGGGGAACGAGATGTCGAGACTGCCGATAGTCACCCTCGACCCCAGCTCCTCGCTCAGCACGACGCCCGCCCTCTGCCCTAAGAAGCGTTGCACCGAGGGCAGATTTGTGACGAGATAGAAGCCCAGATAGAGCGTCATGGCGGCCGTCACGAGGAAGACGAATATGTAGCGAAATGCTTTTATGAACACAAAATTACAAAAAAGTACGCTCTTATACACGCGCATACGTTATTTTTTTGTAATTTTGTGCTGAAATGCGAACAATAATCAAAAAAACACTTAAACAATAAATCTTTAATGGCAAACGTAATCAAGTTACACAAAGGCCTTGAGGTGAACCTGAAGGGTAAAGCCTCCGACATCGAGCTGAGCGTCGCTTCCGTGACGAAGCACGGTCTGGTGCCGGACGACTTCCACGGGATGAAGCCGAAGGTGGTGGTCCGCGAGGGCGACACCGTGCAGGCCGGGGATGCCTTGTTCGTGGACAAGAACCATCCCGAAGTGAAATTCGTCAGCCCCGTGAGCGGAACCGTCACGGCAGTGGTGCGCGGCGACCGCCGCAAGGTGCTGCGCGTCATCGTGGAGGCTGACGGCAAGGACACCGCCCGCGACTTCGGCAAGAAGGACGCAGCCAAGATGAGCGCCGAGGAGATGAAGGCCCTGCTCCTGGAGAGCGGCTTGTTCGCCTTCTTCCGCAGCCGCCCCTACGACGTGGTGGCCAATCCCGACGAGACGCCCAAGTGCATCCACGTGTCGTCGTTCTGCGACATGCCCCTCGCCCAGGACTTCGAGATTGCCCTCAGGGACAACGAGGTCGACTGGCAGACGGGCCTTACCGCCCTGAGCCGCATCGCACACGTGCATCTCGGCATCAGCTCCAAGCAGACAGCCAGAGCGCTGACCGACGCCAGGGACTGCGAGGTGACGGTGTTCCAGGGCAAGTGCCCCGCCGGCAACGTAGGCGTGCAGATCAACCACATCTGCCCCATCAACAAGGGTGAGGTGGTATGGACGATGGGCGCCGAGGAAGTCATCTTCGTGGGTCGTCTGCTCAACACGGGCAAGGTCGACCTGACCCGCACCGTCGCCGTGGCTGGCAGCGAGGCGAAGTACCCCGGCTACGCCAAGCTGAGGGTGGGACAGTGTCTCTGCCCCCTGCTCGACGACCAGATCGACCCGACGAAGTCCGTACGCATCATCGGCGGCAACGTGATGACCGGACGCAAGCTGGCCAACCCCGACTTCCTGCCCGCCCACGCCACCGAGGTGAACTTCATCCCCGAGGGCGACGACGTGCACGAGATGCTGGGCTGGATCATGCCCCGCTTCAACGAGTTCTCGACCAGCCGCAGCTACTGGAGCTGGCTCTGCCCGAAGAAGGAGTACGTGCTCGACGCACGCATCAAGGGCGGCGAGCGCCACATGATCATGAGCGGCGAGTACGAGCGCGTGCTGCCGATGGACATCTTCCCCGAACAGCTCGTCAAGGCGATCATCGCGGGCGACATCGACCGCATGGAGGCCCTTGGCATCTACGAGGTGGCTCCCGAGGACTTCGCCCTCTGCGAGTTCGTATGCTCGTCGAAGGTCGAGGTGCAGCGCATCGTGCGCGAGGGACTGGATATGCTCAGGAAAGAAATGGCATAAAAAAACTCTACAAATATGAACGCATTAAGAAAATACATCGATTCGATAAAGCCTAACTTCGAGGAGGGCGGCA
This sequence comes from Bacteroidaceae bacterium, assembly GCA_021443415.1. Taxonomy (GTDB): domain Bacteria; phylum Bacteroidota; class Bacteroidia; order Bacteroidales; family Bacteroidaceae; genus Physcousia. Next base: position 21,855 of record JABUTZ010000035.1, read on the forward strand.
AACTGCATGCGCTGCGCAGCGTGTTCGACGGTTTCGAGACCTTCCTGTTCGTGCCCAACACGACGTCGAAGTCGGGTGTGAACGTGCATGACGCCATCGACTCAAAGCGCATCATGTCGTTCGTTGTGATTGCCCTGGTGCCTGCCCTTCTCTTCGGCATGTACAACGTGGGCTACCAGAACGCCGCCGCCGCCGGCAAGCTGGCGGAAGCCACGTTCTGGGGCATGTTCTTCTACGGTTTCCTCGCTGTGCTGCCCAAGATCCTGGTCAGCTACATCGTGGGCCTGGGCATCGAGTTCGTCGTGGCGCAGTGGAAGAACGAGGAGATCCAGGAGGGCTACCTCGTGTCGGGCATCATCATCCCGCTCATCGTGCCCATCGGCTGCCCGCTGTGGATTCTCGCCATCGCCTGCGCCTTCTCGGTCATCTTCGCCAAGGAGATTTTCGGTGGCACGGGCATGAACATCTTCAACGTGGCGCTCATCACGCGCGCGTTCCTCTTCTTTAGTTATCCCGCCGCCATGAGCGGTGACGCCGTATGGGTGGCCACCGACCAGATCTTCGGCCTGGGCTATCAGCTCGCCGACGGCTTCACGATGGCCACTCCCCTCGGCGAGGTGGCTGCTGGCGCGGCTCCCGCGAGCTGCATCTGCACGCAGATCATCGGCCTCATCCCCGGCTCCATCGGCGAGACGAGTGTCATCGCCATCGCCCTGGGCGGCCTGCTCCTGCTCTGGACGGGCGTGGCAAGCTGGAAGACGATGCTGAGCGTGTTCATTGGCGGCGCCCTGACTGCCTACCTGTTCAACAGCCTCGGCATGGAGGGCAACATGGCTGCCACAATGCCCTGGTACCAGCACCTCGTTCTGGGTGGCTTCGCCTTCGGCGCCGTGTTCATGGCCACCGACCCTGTCACCTCGGCGCGCACCGAGTGCGGCAAGTGGGTGTACGGCTTCCTGATCGGCGTCGTCGCCATCACGGTGCGTGTGCTCAACCCCGGCTATCCCGAGGGCATGATGCTCGCCATCCTGCTCATGAACGTATTCGCAGCGCTCATCGACTACTACGTGGTTGACGCCAACATCAGTCGCCGCGCCAAACGTGCAATCAAAAAACAATAAGGATTATGGCTACAAAGAAATTCAAATGCTCAGTGTGTGGCTATGTCCACGAGGGCGACTCAGCGCCCGCCCAGTGCCCGAAGTGCAACCAGCCCGGCGAGAAGTTCACCGAGGAGACCGAGGCTGCACCCGCGGCTCCCAAGAAGAAGGGCATCGACACATCGTCGAACGTATATACCATTATATATTCGTGCATCGTGGTGGTCATCGTCGCCTTCCTGCTGGCTTTCGTCAGCAGCGCCTTGAAGGACCGCAGCGACGCCAACGTGCGCATCGACACGATGAACCAGATTCTCTCTTCGCTCAACATCTCGGTAGATAAGAGCGAGGTGGAGGCGAAGTACACCGAGGTGGTGAAGGAAGAACTGCAGGAGAAGCAGGTGTTCAAGTGCGAGGTGAACGGCGAGACCAAGTATGTGTTCCGCCTCGACGGCAAGGGTCTGTGGGGCGCCATCTGGGGCTACCTCGCCGTCAACGACGACCTCGACACCGTCTATGGCGTCTATTTCGGCCACGCCAGCGAGACCGCCGGTCTCGGAGCGGAGATCACCAACCCGAAGTGGAAGGCCCAGTTCGTGGGCAAGAAACTGCGCAACGCCGACACGGGTGCCATCGCCCTGAGCGTGGTCAAGGCAGGCAAGTCGAAGGACGGCGTGCAGGACTACAACAAGTGTGACGGTGTGACTGGTGCCACTCTGACCAGCAACGGTGTTGACGCCATGATCAACGACTGCCTGGCTGGCTACGCACAGTACCTGGAGAAATAACCCGATAACCCAAAACCCTATAACCCCAAATAAAATGAGTTTATTTTCAGCAGAGAACAAGGAAGCGTTCGTTTCCCCTCTCAACCTAAATAATCCCGTGGCGGTGCAGGTGCTGGGCATCTGCTCGGCGCTGGCTGTGACCTCACAGCTCGAGCCGGCCATCGTCATGGGTCTGAGCGTGACCGTCATCACGGCTTTCGCCAACGTCATCATCGCCTTGCTCCGCAAGACGATTCCCAACCGCATCCGCATCATCATCCAGCTCGTCGTGGTGGCAGCCCTTGTGACCATCGTGAGCATGGTGCTGAAGGCTTTCGCCTACGACGTGAGCGTGCAGCTGAGCGTCTATGTGGGACTGATCATCACCAACTGCATCCTGATGGGTCGCCTTGAGGCGTTCGCCATGCAGAATGGTCCCTGGGAGTCGTTCCTCGATGGTATCGGCAACGGCCTGGGCTACGCCTTCGTGCTGGTAGTCGTGGGCACCATCCGCGAGCTGCTCGGCAGCGGCAGCCTGCTCGGCTTCCGCATCATCCCCGAGGCGGCTTACGAGTGCGGTTATATGAACAACGGTATGATGACCATGCCCGCCATGGCGCTCATTCTCGTTGGATGTTTCATCTGGGCACACCGTGCCATAAACAAGGAGGATAAGTAATGGAACACTTGATTAGTCTCTTTGTCCGCTCCATCTTTGTGGACAACATGATTTTCGCCTTCTTCCTCGGCATGTGCTCTTACCTTGCCGTGTCGAAGACGGTGAAGACCTCAATGGGTCTGGGCGTCGCCGTGACCTTCGTGCTTCTCGTCACAGTACCCGTCGACTACCTGCTGCAGACCAAGGTGCTGGGTCCCGACTGCCTCGTCGAGGGCGTCGACCTCAGCTATCTGGCGTTCATCCTCTTCATCGCCGTCATCGCGGGCATCGTGCAGCTCGTGGAGATGATCGTCGAGAAGTTCGCCCCCGCGCTCTACGCGCAGCTGGGCATCTTCCTGCCGCTCATCGCCGTCAACTGCGCCATCATGGGTGCGAGCCTGTTCATGCAGCAGCGCATAGAGATGGATCCCGCCACCTCGTCGCAGGCGATTGCCAACGTGTGGGACGCCATCGCCTACGCCCTCGGTTCGGGCATCGGCTGGCTGCTCGCCATCGTGGGCCTCGCCGCCATCCGCGAGAAGATGGCCTACACCGATGTTCCCCGCCCCCTTCAGGGTCTCGGCATCACGTTCATCACCGTGGGTCTGATGGCCATGGCGTTCATGTGCTTCTCAGGTCTTAACATCTAAACTCGGTTTAAGGGTTGGGGGTTAGACGGTAATTCGGTTGCCCCCGTCCCGAAGCCTTAAAAATTCAAGAAAAAATGGATATGACATTTATAGGTGCGAGCATAGGTGTGTTCCTGGTCATCATACTGGCCTTGGTCATCATCCTGCTCGTGGCAAAGAAGTATCTCTCGCCCAGTGGCAACGTCACTGTGAAGATCAACGGCGAGAAAGAGCTGTCGGTGGGCCAGGGCGCAAGCCTGCTCTCGACACTGAGCGAACAGGGCATCTTCCTCCCCTCGGCCTGCGGCGGCAAGGGTTCGTGCGGCCAGTGCAAGCTTCAGGTGCCGGCAGGCGGCGGTGAGATCCTCGACTCGGAGAAGGGTCACTTCACGCGCAAGCAGATCAAGGACAACTGGCGCCTGGGTTGCCAATGCAAGGTGAAGAGCGACCTCGAAATCAAGGTTGACGACTCGGTAATGGGCGTAAAGGAATGGGAGTGCACGGTCATCGGCAACAAGAACGTGGCCACGTTCATCAAGGAGTACAAGGTGGCTCTGCCTCCCGGCGAGCACATGGACTTCGAGCCGGGTTCGTACGCCCAGATCAAGATTCCTACGTTCCAGCTCGACTACGACAAGGACTTCGACAAGTCGCTCATCGGCGACACCTACCTGCCCGCGTGGGAGAAGTTCGGACTGTTCGGTCTCAAGTGCGTCAACGACACTCCGACCATCCGTGCCTACTCGATGGCTAACTACCCCGACGAGGGCGACATCATCACTCTTAACGTGCGCATCGCCACTCCTCCCTTCAAGCCGAAGGAGCAGGGTCCCGGCTTCATGGACGTCAACCCGGGTATCGCCTCTTCTTACATCTTCAGCCTCAAACCGGGCGATAAGGTGATCATGAGCGGCCCCTATGGTGAGTTCCGTCCCGTCTACGACTCTGGCCGTGAGATGATCTGGGTAGGCGGTGGCGCCGGCATGGCTCCCCTGCGCGCGCAGATTATGCACATGCTCAAGACCCGTCAGTGCCGCGACCGCGAGATGCACTATTTCTACGGTGCACGCGCCCTCGAGGAGATTCCGTTCCTCGACGACTTCCTCCAGCTGGAAAAGGACTTCGACAACTTCCATTTCCACCTCGCCCTCGACCGTCCCGACCCCAAGGCGGACGCCGCCGGCATCAAGTACACGCCGGGCTTCGTGGCTCCCGTCATGGGCGACACCTACCTCAAGGCTCACGAGGCTCCCGAGGACTGCGAGTACTACCTCTGCGGACCTCCGATGATGGCTAAGACCGTGCTCGACCTCCTCCACTCTCTCGGTGTCGAGGACGACATGATCCGCTTCGACAACTTCGGCGGATAACCCTCTTCGCAAATACACAAAAAGCCGGCAGCGCACTCACGCACTGCCGGCTTTCTTTATGCTTGAACCGAGCCCCAAATCCGTTGCCTCAGTCTGTAGTCTGTAGTCTGTAGTTTGAAGTCTGTAGTCTGTAGTCTGTAGTCTTCGCACGTCAGTGCGAAACCTCAGTGCGAAACCTCGGTGCGAAGCCTCAGTGCGAAGCCTCAGTCCCTCAGCCGGAAATCCATCTTGTGGGTGACGGTGTCGAAGTTGACTCCCACCTTGATGACGGGCAGGTCGGCGAGGGCGAAGCGCTTGTCGTAGCCCTTGAGGTCAATCTGGCAGAGAGCCTCATCGACCGTCTTGTCTATCTTCACCTCGACGAGATAGAGCTTGCCCCACAGCATCATCGCCATGTCGACACGGCCGGTGGCGGTGTGCACCTCCACGTTGCCGTAGGCGCCGAAGAGCGACAGGACGACGTAGAGCATCTGCTGCCAATGGCCCTCGTAGGCGGTGTTGTTGCAGTAGGGCACGGTCTCGAGGAAGGTGGAGAGCAGCGTGAACGCGCCCTCGACATCGTTGTCGTAGAAGCACTGCGCCATCTTGCCGATGGTGGTGTGCGTGCCCGCACGCCCGATGTAGTTGGGCAGGAGGCTGCCCATCAGTCCGATGCGCACCTCGTCGTTGGGGATGCCCAAGGCATAGATCTTGCCTATCGGCGAGTAGGACTTGATGGTCAGGTAGCCGCTCTGGTACATCAGCGGCAGGATGTTGGTCATGTATTCGGGCGCCACGTCAAACTCCGCCTCGTTGGTCTCGGTCAGCTCGCCGATGTCAGTGGGCTGGGTGCCATACTTGCGCATCATCTCTATGAGGTAGGTGGGCGTGCCGCTGCCGAACCAGAAACTGCCCAACTCCATGCGGCCAAAGCAACTCAGCAGGCTGAACGGATTGAAGATATCTGGCGACTTAGGTGAGAAGTGGTAGCCGTCATACTGCTTGCGCAACTGGGTGACCGCCTCGTCGAAGGTCAGTTCATTCGCCTCCGCGAATCGCTCCACCTCGGGACGCATCTGCGTCACCAGTTCGTCGAGCGTGATGCCGCAGATATCGGCATAGCGATCCCACATGCTAATGTTGTAGATATTGTTCAATTCAGAGAAGATGCTCAGCTGCGAGAACTTCGTAATGCCCGTGAGGAACACGAAACGCAGATAGGGGTCGAGTGCCTTCAGCGGACTGTAGAAGTTGCGCATGATCTGGCGCAGTCGCGGCAGGTTCTCGTCCTCATGAAGCACGTCGAGCAGCGGAGCGTCATACTCGTCGATCAGCACCACCGCCTTGCGCACGATATTGCCATCGGCATCCGTCGTGGCTCGCCTCACAAGTCCCATCAGACGCTCGTTGGGATTGACCTCACCCTCCGCATGCCCATACACCTTCTCGTATTCCAGAAGCTGCAGGTGGAGGTAATTCTTCAATTCCGTTTCCGTCTGATGTTTCGCTCCGCTCATGTCAAAATGAAACACCGGATACTGCGTCCACTCCTTCTCCAATTCCGCTATCGCCAACCCCTCAAACAAATCCTTTCGTCCCTCAAAATATGCGCGCAACGTACTCGTCAGCAGCGACTTGCCAAAGCGGCGGGGACGGCTCAGAAAGACATACGATGCGTCACTGCCAACAAGATTGTAAATCTGACGTGTCTTGTCAACATAGATAAATCCCCCCTCGCGGAGTTTCCCGAAAGATTGTATTCCAATAGGTAGTCTGCGCATGGTCATATTCCTCTTTGTGCGTTATCTTCTGCAAAAATAATGAATTTACTCGACATTTCTGCTTATTCTCGCAAAAAACAATGATTTTTCAATGTAGGAAACCGTTATTACCTTCTTTTCACAAACTTCAAGCAGACGGGCGCAGTGGTCTCGATGGTCTTGCCCGTAGGTGTCAGCAGCCCCGTCGCAAGGTCGCGGGCATAGATTTCGATGGCATTGTCGTCGCGGCAGGCGACGAGGAGGAAGCGGTCGTTGGGAGTGATGACGAAGTTGCGCGGATGACGGCCTGTGGATTGATAGCCAATGCGTTCAAGCGAGCCGTCGTCAGCCACGCGGAAGATGGCGATACCGTCCGCTTGCAGGCGGTTGGAGGTGTAGAGGAAACGACCATCGGCGGAGAGATGAATGTCGCCGCTGCCCTGGGCTCCGACGCTGTCGGACACGGCATACTGGCGTATGTTCATCTCGGGACTCGCATCGAAGACGGTGACACGTCCCGAGATTTCGTTGATGAGATAGGCGTGCGCGGCGCGTCGGTCGAAGACGATGTGGCGGGGTCCCGAACCCGGCTCCACGCTCACGTCGCCGACATGGCGCAGGTAGTCGCTGGCAAGCGAGGCGGTGTCGTTGACGGCAAACACATGGATGCAGTCCGTGCCGAGGTCGGTGGCAAGCAGGCGCGTGCCGTCGGGCATGAACTCGACACAGTGGAGATGGGGCTGCGACTGGCGGCCGGCTACGGGTCCGCTACCCTCGAAGGCGTATGTCGCCGCATCGCCCACGAAACAGCCCATGCTGTCCACAGCCACCACACTGACATTCGCGCCATTATAATTGGCGGCCAGCACCCAGCGCCGGTCGGGCGAGGTGGTGACATAGCACGGGGCGGCGCCGTGCGTCGCCACTGCGTCAGCGAGCATCATCGACCCGTCGGTGCGGTCGAAGGTGATGGAGTGGACGGACGAACCCTCAGCCCCTCCCTCGCTGACCGAGAAGAGCGTCACAGCATCATCCCTCTCAACCACAGTAAGATAAGACGGATTGGAGATGCCCGCAAGCGCAGATACAGGCACCGCCTCCGCCGTACTCTGGTCGAAGGCATAGACCTTGACTCCATCGTCCGAAGCCGAAGCATAGCTGCCCACCACGAGCCAGAGCGAGTCGCACTGCGTCGCCTCCTCAGCCACCTGTCCGCCACGGCTGGCACAGGCCGCCACACCACACGCCGCCACGGTCGCGGCAATCGTCCTCACAAATGCATTCATAGGCAAAAAACATGTTTTCCAACTGCAAAGTAAAGCATAATTTGCCTTACGACCAAATTTTATATGCCACAAAGATTTTGTCGGTGACGATTTTATTGCTAACTTTGCGGTCTAACTAAAGATATGCGCCCATGAACCTGAGAATTTGCGCCATCATGGCACTGCTCGCGGGAGCGACAGCCACCTGCGCCGTAGCCATCCATGCCGAGGAGGCGGAGGGCAGGAAAGAAGTGCCGCAGACCCAGGAGGGAGCCGTCGGAACGGAAAATTTTTCGTATATTTGCAAACAAAAACAAGACAAGGAGATGCAAAAGCGTAGTTTTGTGCTGAAAGGCAACGTGGCGTTCAGTGCGGCGGACAGGACTCTGGTGCTGCACCCGAACAGCTACCTCGTGTGCGAGGAAGGTCGTTGCGCCGGGGTGTTCGAGACACTGCCCGAACGATACAGCAGTCTGCCGCTGACCGACCACGGCGACCGCATCATCATACCGGGCATGACCGACCTGCACATCCACGCCCCGCAGTTCGCCTTCCGCGGACTGGGCATGGACCGCGAGCTGATGGAGTGGCTCGAGAACTACACCTATCCCGAGGAGTCGCACTACGCCGACCTCGACTACGCAGAGCGCGCCTACGGCCTCTTCGCCAGCCACATGCGGCGCAGCGCCACCACACGGGCGTGCGTCTTCGCCACCGTCCACCGCCGCGCCACCACCCTACTGATGGACAAACTGGAGGCGACGGGGCTCATCACCCTGGTTGGCAAGGTGAACATGGACCGCCTCTCGCCCGACTTCATCCGCGAGACGACCGACGGCTCCATCGCCGAGACGCGCCTCTGGATCGAGGAGACGGCGAAGAAATACGAGCGGACGAAGCCCATCGTCACACCGCGCTTCATTCCCACCTGCACACCCGAGTTGCTCACCGCCCTGGGCAAGATGGCGGCTGACTGCGGCCTGCCCATCCAGAGCCATCTGTCGGAGAACCTCGGCGAGATAGCCTTGGTGCGCGAGTTCGAGCCCGAGACGCCGACCTACGGACATGCCTACGACAAATACGGTCTGCTGGGCGGCACTGACAATCCGTGCGTGATGGCGCACTGCGTCCACTCGTCGGACGCGGAGCTGGCGTTGCTCAAGGAGCGCGGCGTCTATATCGCCCATAGCCCCGAGTCGAACATGAACGTGTCGTCGGGCATAGCGCCCATCGCCCGCTACCTCGCGATGGGGCTTCGCGTGGGCCTCGCCTCCGACGTGGCTGGCGGCAGCAGCGAGTGCATGTTCGCCGCCATGGCGCACGCCATCCAGGCGAGCCACCTCCACTGGCGCTTGGTGGACAGCACGCAGCCGCAGCTGACCTTCGCCGACGCCTTCTTCCTCGCCACGCGCTCGGGAGGTGCGTTCTTCGGCAAGGTGGGCGCCTTCGAGGAGGGCTACGACTTCGACGCCCTGGTCATCGACGACAGCGACACGGAGACGACGCGCGCCCTCTCGCTCGCCGAGCGGCTCGAACGCCTCCCCTACCACGCCTCGTGGCGCAACATCGTCGAGAAATATGTCGCGGGAGCCATTTTAGAGAATAGAGAATAGAGTGTAGAGTGTAAAAGCATCTGCGCTAATCTGCGTTGAAAAACCAGCAACGAAAAATTGTAATTGAACAAATCATAAATAAATTGTAAATAGTAAATCGTCAAATCGTAAATTCAATAGAATCGTAAATGAAAAAAATGCTGATATTGATGCTCGCCCTCGCGATGGTGGCGGCGGGCGCGACGGCCCAGAGACAGGCGAAGGCGCCGGAGCCGACGATCGAGGAGAACATAGCCGCCTATCGTTTCGACGCGGCGGCGACACAGCTGAAGAAGGTAATCGCCACACTGAAGCGGCAGCGCAAGCCGACAGAGGCGAAAGAGCAACAGCTGCGCCGTGTGGAGCACCTCTCGTCGCTCCTCGACGCCACGCAGCGCGTTGTGTTCATCGACAGCATGGTGGTGGCGAAGCGCGACTTCATCGAGCATATCGGCATCCACGGCGAGAGCGGCGAGATAACGTCGTACGCACGCACGTTCCGCACCGCCGACTCGCTCGGCTGCACGGTCTTCCAGCCCGAACTGGGCAACAGCGTCATCTTCGCCTGCCCCAAGTCGGACAGCACGGCTCATCTCTGCACGGCGACGCTCTACGCCGGCACCTACAGCGAACCCTTGCCCCTGCCCGGCCTGGAGGGTGACTCCACGCAGAACTACCCCTTCATGCGCGCCGACGGCCTGACACTCTATTTCGGTGCCGTGGACGAGGAGGATGGTCTGGGCGGATATGACATCTACGCCGCCGGCTGGGACATGGACGACCGCACGTTCCGCCAGCCCGAGAACCTTGGTTTCCCCTTCAACTCGCCCTTCAACGACTACATGCTCGCCATCGACGAGGTGAACAACCTCGGCTGGTTCGTCTCTGACCGCTACCAGCCTGCCGACACGGTGTGCATCTACACGTTCATTCCGCCGAAGATGCGCCGCAACTGGGTGGACACGGGTTTCGGGCAGAATGTCACGCTGGCCGGCCTGGCGCGCATCTCGAGCATCGCCGACACGCAGACGAGCGAGGAGGAGGTGCTCGCGGCCCAGGAGCGGCTGGCGAAGTCGCGCGAGGGAGTGAGGACCGTCGAGAGGAAGCACCTCTTCACGTTCGTGATGGGCGAGGGCGACCTGCGCCATGACATCGGCGACTTCCGCCGTCCCGAGGCGCAGAAGCTGGCCAAGGAGTGGTACGACGCGCACATCACCCTCCAGGCGTACGACCAGCAGCTCGCCACACTGCGCCGACAGTATGCCACCGCCGACAACGCCAAGCGCGCCCAGATGCGTGCCAACATCCTCTCCGTGGAGCGCGAACAGGAGCAGCTGCTCGCCAAGCAGAAGGAACGGGAGAACGAGATTCGCAAGGCGGAGCAGTGATTATAGAATAGAGTGTAGAGTGTAGAGAATAAATAATAAATAATATAGAATAAAGGGATAGTTTTGCGACTTGAGTCATTATAACGATATAACGTTATGTCAATATATCGACCCATCGAATGATTGAAATCAACAAAAATATCTGCGTTAATTTTGTTTCACACAACGAACAAAATGAGCATCTGCGTCAATCTGCGTTAAAAAAGCGCATCCACAGCAAACACAACCAACAATTCACCATGAAATACCCTGAATCAGAACTTATCATCAACGCCGATGGCAGCATATTCCATCTGCACATACGCCCCGAACATCTTGCGGACAAGGTGATCCTTGTGGGCGACCCGGGCCGCGTCAATCTCGTGGCTCAGCACCTCACCGACATCGAGTGCGACATCGAGAGCCGCGAGTTCCACACCATAACGGGTCGCTTCGCAGGCAAGCGCATCACCGTCCTCTCGACGGGCATCGGCTGCGACAACATCGACATCGTGGTCAACGAGCTTGACGCTCTCGCCAACATCGACTTCCAGACGCGCGACGACCACCCCGCGCACCGCACCCTCGAACTGGTGCGCATCGGCACCTGCGGCGGCCTGCAGCCGAACACCCCCGTGGGCGCCTACGTGGTGTCGGCGAAGAGCATCGGCTTCGACGGACTGCTCAATTTCTACGCCGGACGCAACGAGGTGTGCGACCTTGAGTTCGAGCGCGCGTTCCTCCGCCACATGGGCTGGACGGGCAACATGTGCCAGCCCAACCCCTACGTCATCGCCGCCGACGAGGAGATGACCGACCGCATCGCCCGCGAGGACATGGTGCGCGGCGTGACCATCGCCTGCGGAGGTTTCTTCGGTCCGCAGGGACGCAAGCTTCGCGTGCCCCTCGCCGACCCCGAGCAGAACAGCAAGGTGGAAGCGTTCGAGCACGACGGCTGGCGCATCACCAACTTCGAGATGGAGAGCAGCGCCCTCTCGGGTCTCGCACGTCTGATGGGACACAAGGCGACCACCGTCTGCATGGTAGTCGCCAACCGCCTGTGCAAGGAGGCGAACACCAACTACAAGAGCACCATCGACAACCTCATCACCACCGTCCTTGAACGCATCTGACGACACCATCTGCGCCATCGCCACCGCCCCGGGCGGCGCCATCGGCATCGTGCGCATCAGCGGCGCGCGCGCCGTCGAGGTGGCGGACATGGTTTTCAGCGCCTCGCTCACCGACGCCGCTCCGTACACGGTGCGTTACGGACGGATCGTGGACGGCGGGACACTCATCGACAGCGCCCTCGCCACCGTCTTTCGTGCGCCGCACAGCTACACGGGCGAGGACAGCGTGGAGCTTGCCTGCCACGGCAGCGCCTACGTGCTCGCCGAGGTGTGCCGCTCGCTCATCGCCCACGGATGCCGCCAGGCGGAACCGGGCGAGTTCACCCAGCGCGCCTTTCTCAACGGCAAGATGGACCTGGCGCAGGCGGAGGCTGTCGCCGACCTCATCGCCAGCCGCACGCGCGCCCAGCACACGATGGCGATGAGCCAGCTCCGCGGCACGTTCAGCCGCCACATCGACCATCTCCACGACCGCCTGCTCCACCTCACCACTCTCATGGAACTCGAACTCGACTTCTCCGACCACGAGGAACTTGAGTTCGCCGACCGCAGCGAGTTGCGCTCGCTCACCGACGAGATCCTCGCCACCGTGACGCGCCTCGCCGACTCCTTCGCCACGGGCAACGCCATCAAGGAGGGTGTGCGCGTCGCCATCGTCGGCCCCACGAACGCTGGTAAGAGCACGCTCCTCAACGCCATCCTCCACGAGGAGCGCGCCATCGTGAGCGACATCCACGGCACCACGCGCGACACCATCGAGGACACGTTCGTCTGGCAGGGCATCACCTTCCGCTTCATCGACACCGCCGGTCTGCGCCACACCACCGACACCGTCGAGCGCATCGGCATCGACCGCACCCATCGCACCATCGCCGAAGCCCAAATCGTCCTCTTCCTCGTCGACAGCGCCACCGCCGACCGCGACCTCGCCGCCCTCGCTCCCACCATCCAGTCCTGTCCCCACCCCCACCTCATCCTCCTCACCAAGGCAGACAAGGCAAATTCAAACGCACCGCAGGAGTACCAAACAAAACAAAACGCACAGCAGGAGCACCAAACAATCTCATACGCACCGCAGGAGCACCAAACAAAACAAAACGCACCGCAGATGCCACAAAGCACCAGCCCATCCTCCCCCCGGTTGGGGGGAGCCAGAGGGGGGCAAGGGGTAGCCAGAGGGGGGCTTTCCATCTCCGCCCTCACCGGCGAGGGTCTCGACCAGCTTGAGCAATGGGTATGCGACACCGCCCGCCAGACGCTCCGCATCGACGGCACCGACCTGATAGTCAGCAATCTCCGCCACCATGAAGCCCTCCTTGCCGCCCGCGACGCCCTACTCCGTGTCCGCGACGGCCTCGCCACCACCCTCCCCACCGACCTCGTCAGTCAGGATCTCCGCGACGCCCTCCACCATCTCGCCACCATCACCCACCGCACCATCACCCCCGACACCGTCCTCCACAACGTCTTCAGACACTTCTGCATCGGGAAGTGATTTTCCTAACGGAAAACGACGGAAAAGCACGATACCAAACGCAANAAAAAATATTTGAGGAAGTTGTGGAAATTGTGTATCTTTGGGGTATGGAAAGTTAAGCGGGGGAAGGGGGATGTAAAGAGGATGGGAATAGGCGTAAAGGAATGTAAATAATGGGCGCGAAATCAGCGAGGTAAGGGAGGGGAAAAATTCTGCGGTTTTACGTTCGGTTGTTGTTGCTTTACGGAATTTTTGTTGTATATTTGTTGCGTGAAACAAGCAAATGCTATACGTGCAACAAAATTACTACTGAGAACATGGGAACATCAAAAGAACCGATTAGGCTGAGGCAGCGCCTGAGGCCCAGCGGCATCATCAACCTCTACCTGGACATCTACATTGAAGGCCGGCGATCGTACGAGAACCTCAAGCTCTACCTCGTGCCGGAGAAGACGCGGGCCGACCGCGAGAAGAACCGCGAGACGCTGAAACTTGCCGACGCCATCCGCGCCAAGCGCGTGGTGGAGTTCCAGAACGGCCTCTACGGCTTCGAGGGCGGCTTCAAGACCGGCACAAAATTCTTCGACTACTACAACACCCTGTGCGAGAAGCGGCGGCGCAACCCGGAGAGCCTCGGAAATTGGGGTACCTGGCAGGCGGCCCTGCTGCACCTGAAGAAGTATGCCGGCAACCCCGACATCACCTTCAAGGAGATTACGCCTAAATGGATCCAGGGCTTCAGGGACTACCTCGAAACCGAGGCGACGATCCGGGACGTCGTCGGGAGCCGGCACGCGGAAGAAGACCGGCGCCCCCTTTCGCAGAACACCAGGAAGACGTATTTCAACCGGCTCCGCACCTGCCTCAACTGTGCCTACGAAGAGCGCATCATCCCGCACAACCCCTTCCGGGGCATAGAGAACATCAAGACGCAGGAGAGCGAGCGCATCTACCTCACCCTCGACGAGGTGCGCGCGATGGCCGCGACGGAGTGTCGCTACCCGGTGCTGAAGCGCGCCTTCATGTTCAGCTGCCTCACCGGCCTGCGCAAGAGCGACATCCAGAAGATGACGTGGGGCGAGGTGCACCGGCAGGGCGACTTCACGCGCATCATCTTCCGCCAGAAGAAGACCGGGCGGCAGGAGTACATCGACATCAGCCCCCAGGCGGAGGAGTACCTCGGCACGCGCCGGGGCGACGACGAGCCGGTCTTCGCGAATTTCATTTACAGCAGCTACTACCTCATGGAGCTGAAGCGGTGGGCAGTCCGCTCCGGGATAACCAAGGACATCACGTTCCACTCCGGGCGCCACACCTTCGCCGTACTGATGCTCGACCTCGGCGCGGACCTATACACTGTCAGCAAGATGCTCGGCCACCGCGAAATCCGGACCACGCAGATCTACGCCAAGGTCATGGACAAGAAGAAGCAGGAGGCGGCGATGCTCATCCCTCAAATAAAACTCCCCGACATCAAGGACGCCGGGGAAGCGGAATAGCCGGGCGACGGCAGCCCGGGCGCGCACACACATAGAGAGGCGGAGGTCAGCATTTGGCTTCCGCCTTTTTCTTTTGATAGAAGTCGCCCTGGCCGGTGAGCAGCCACATGGGCGACACGCCATAGTCCCTGACGAGGTATAGGAGCCATGCCGCCTGGAAGATGTCGCGCTCCGGCTCCTTCTCCAAGGTGTTCATGTTCCAGCGGTTTATGCCGTAGCGCGTGGTGAAGGTCTGCTTGCCGCGGATGCGCCCGTCGGCCTTGAGGCGGTAGAGGGCCTCAAAGAAGCGGCGCACGATGGTCTGGCTGTCGGTGGTCTGGCTCATGGCTTTGCGGTTTTGGATAGATTTATGTGCGAATTATGGTGATTTTTATGGAATTGGCGAGAAACCGGCTCACTCCTCAGGCCAGTCGTATTCCTTCTCCTGGGGGGAGCTGCTCACGCGGCGCATGAGGAGGTATATTACCCAGACGAAGAACCAGAGGCCGGCGGCGATGAGGAACACCTTGTATAAGCCGTCGGTGAAGAGGGCGAACAGTCCGGCGAAGAGGAGGGAAATCACGCCGAGCAGGGGGAGCATAACGGCGGCTGGCGGCTCGGGCTGGGGCTCAGCCTTTACCGGGTGCAGGCGCTTCTCCCTCTCGCGGGCCCTCTTGCGTGCCTCGCGCCGGTCATGCAGGTAGGTCAGGGAGGTGACAACGATGAAGAAGTCGGACAGCTTGGACATATTATTTATCGGTATTGCGGGTTTCTATTATCGTCAACAGGCGGTCAATCTGCTCGTCACGCTTCTCCACGAGGCGTCGCTGCGCTGCGATTTCGTCAAGAGCTTGACGATAGATGTCCGCGGGAATACCGGACACATTCCCGGTTGTTGAGAACATATTCTCACATCCCTCAACCTTTTGGGATATAGAAGGACGAAACATCTCGCCTTCACCTGTCATTAACCATTCGACAGAGAATTGCGGAAAACAAGATGCAATCTTGGTGAGAACATCAGAGGAAAGAGTGCGAGTTTTTCCAGATGTAAGGTCATAGATTGTCTGAGTGGTCTTAACGCCTAAGCGCTTTGCAAAAGCTGCAGCCGACAAGCCAGTAGAGGCGAGCACAGCATCAATTCTTTCTTTTAATTCCATTGTAGATATTATTAAAATTTGTTAAATATTCAAGAAAAACAAGGTAGTGTCTTGCATTATTCAAGATGTCGCCTTATCTTTGCACCGTAGTTAAACATAAACACGGACAAAAATACGAAAATAAACCAAAAAACAAACATAAAAATTGAAGCTATGACACAGAAAGAATTTGAAGACCGCATCGGTCGCAAGGTAACAACCGAAGAGTACGCATACGCCGACGCCCTCTACATGAACGCCGGAGACATCGACAAGGACGACTTCTGCCGCGAGTACAAGACCATCAAGGACTGCCGCACGGTAAAGGAGGTGCTTGAGGGCGCATGCTTCAACAAGGCGAGAGCACAGAAGCTCCATAAAGACCTGCTCGACCTGGCAGAGTTCCTCATCGCGCAGCACGCGCTCGCGGACAACGAGGAGCTCCGCAAGAAGGCCATTTCCATTCTGGGCGAGGCCGACTACATCCGCCGCAAGATTGCCCTGGGGTTCCCCTTTGACCAGACAGACTACGCAATCGTTCAAAACATCCTCCAATATGCCAACATCTAACTCAAACAATATGACACCAATGACAGCACAACTCATCAAAGGCAAGACGGCCATGCGCCGCGAGGCCAAGGAACAGAAAGAGGCGACCATCTACAGCAAGGTGCAGGCAGCCAAGCAGGCCGGCAGCCTCATGACGGACATCTGCGACGCCATGACCAAGAAGTACGGCTTCTCCAAGACCACCTTCTACGCCATCATCAAGAGAGTGGAAAACCGAAACGCCAACCAGACACAGCAGGCACTATGAAGACGGACAAGATCATCAGGTGGGCGCTCCTGACGGCGCTCCTGGCAGTAGGCATACTGGCGATATACTTCCTCGCCGGCGAGGACAACCCGCAACAGCCGGTGAGCCTCGGATGCTTCATGGTCATCAAGGTAACAGCGCTGGCAGCATTGCTGGGCTGCGTCAAGGCCGGCAAATACCTCAACGGCAAGGGGCTGCTCCCCGCACTGGACGAGGACGACGAAGAGAGGGAGGACTGAGCCATGACCGCGGAGATACAGCAACTGCACGAGCGGCTCGACCGCATCGAGAAGGCGACGCTCATAAGCGCCAAGCCCGTCCTGGGCATCGAGGAGACCGCACTCTTCACCGGCTTCAGTGTGCGCGGCATCTACGAGATGACCAGCAAGAAGCGCATCCCCCACTACAAGCAGGGCGGCAGGGTCTTCTTCAAGAAGGACGAGCTCGTGGCGTGGATGACCGAGCGGCGCATCAAGACCGACAGCCAGATTGACAGCGACGCCGACACCTACACGGCTATTCATAAAACCAAACATTAACCAATAAAACCACAACGAGAACATGACACAGCAAAGCATTACGGCACAGCAGCCGTCAGCACCCGCGGCACAGGCCGCGCAGGCAGTACAGAAACAGCACACAGTGGGAGAACTCATGCGCTCCCCCGGAGTGATGGCGAAGGTCCAGGACGTCCTCGGCAGCGAGAAGGTCGCCGCCGGCTTCATCAGCTCCGTCATCAGCATAGCCAACGGCAACAAGGAGCTCCGCAAGGCCGACCCCATGACGGTGGTGGGCGCGGCGATGGTGGCAGCCACCCTCCAGCTCCCGGTGGTCCCTACGATAGGCCTCGCCTACATCGTCCCCTACAAGGGCCAGGCGCAGTTCCAAATCGGCTACAAGGGCTTGATAGAGCTCGCCGAGCGCAGCGGGCAGTTCAAGAACATCATCGACGAGGTGGTGTATGAGGGGCAGCTCGTCAGGCGCAACAAGTTCACCGGCGAGTACGTCTTCGACGAGGACGCCAGGACCTCCGACAAGGTGATAGGCTACATGGCGCGCTTTGACCTCATCAACGGCTTCTCCAAGACCATCTACTGGTCCATCGAGGAGGTCAAAGCCCACGCCATGAAGTTCAGCCAGGCCTTCAAGAACGGATGGACATGTCCGTGGAAGACGGACTTCGATGCCATGGCGCGCAAGACCGTCCTCAAGGCGCTCTTCAGCAAGTACGCCCCCAAGAGCATACAGATGCAGTCAGCCATCACATACGACCAGGCCACGGTGAAGACCACGGCGGACATTGCCGCCGGCAGCGAGCCCGTCAGCATCGACGCCTTCGAGGTGGAATATGTCGATAACCCTGAGGGCGGAGCAATCACCGGCGACGCTCCCGAGGCGCAGAAGCAGGCCTCAGAGGCCATGGACAAAGCCGCCAAGGCGATGGCAGCGGCCACCGGCAAGGGCGCGGCAAAAGAGAGCATAGACCCCGAAACCGGGGAAGTAGTAACCGGCAGCAAGAAGTAAGACAGCCATGGCAACGACAATCATCAGGCCCAAGAGCCGCGAGGAATGGCTCGAGGCACGCAAGAGCGGCATAGGCTCCTCTGAAGTGGCAACCATTGTAGGGCTCAACCCCTGGGAGACGCCCTACCAGCTGTGGCGGCGCAAGGTGGGGCTCGACGAGCCCAAGAAAGAGAGCTTCGCCATGAAGGCCGGACACTACCTGGAGGACGCGGTGTCGCGCTTCTGGGCGGACGAGACCGGCAAGGAAGTGATCAAGCGCAGCGCCACGGACTGGATCATCCGCGACAACGACCGTCCCTACCTGCAGGTGAGCCCGGACCGCACCTACTGGCTCGGCGAGAGCCGCAGTCCGGAGGCCAAGGGCATCCTCGAATGCAAGACCACGCAGATGGCGGTTGACGCTGACGACCTCCCCAAATACTGGTTCTGCCAGGTGCAGTACCAGCTGGGTGTGGCCGGCTACACGCAGGGGAGCCTTGCGTGGCTGTGCAGCGGACGCGAGTTCGGCTACCGTGACCTGAAGCTCGTGCCGGAGTTCTACGAATACCTCGTGGCCAAGGTGGAGCGGTTCTACACCGACTGCATCATCGGCGGGCAGGAGCCGGAGACGGTCTGCGTGGCCGACGTGATGCTCAAGTACAGCCGGCACACCGGCGGCAAGGTGGTGGAGACGTCCGACGAGGTCTTTGAGGCATACCAGAGCCTCCGCGGGGTGCGCAAGGAGCTTGACGCCCTGGCGGAGCGCAAGGAGGAGCTCGAGGCGACCATCAAGATGGCGTTCGGCGACGCCGAGGCCCTCAGCTACGGCGGCGAGACCATCGCCACGTGGAAGGCGCCCAAGCCGAGCCGCAAGTTTGATAGCAAGGCGTTCACGGAGGCCTACCCGGAGCTGGCCGACGAGTTCTCCACGACGACGCAGGGCGCGCGCCGCTTCCTGCTCAAATAGCCTACCGCATGGGCCAAGCCGCGAGGCCGCCTGCCCCAAGAGAGGGGCGAAACCGAAAGTGTAAATTTCATTCAAGATTACATTTTGCTTTAGATGGGCACCGGAAATTTATGAAATGCAAGCACCGGTGCCCACAAGGGCAGAAAGGCACGGATAAGCAGAAGGCCGTGCAGCCGGGTTCACCGCATCACCCCGGGCATGCCAACCCTTGCAGGCGCAACTCCTGCTCTGCCCACCGACATAGACTAATAAACAAATTATTGCTGTCCGGTAAAACTTTTTTGATGGCATAAATTTAGGGCTGACACTTCTG
>JABUTZ010000035.1:42277-50275 GCA_021443415.1 Bacteroidaceae bacterium
CTTCGGGGCGACGAATTGTGCTGTTTTGAGTTTTACCGGACAGCAATATAAACAAATAAACTGATAAACTGATAAACCCATAAACTAAATTAACCTCCAATGATTACACTCCGGGAAAACCAGGCAGAGCCGATACGCAAGGCCGTAGAGTTCTTCCAGCAGAAGAAGCCGAAGCCCTCCCTCATCGTGCTGCCCACGGCATGGGGCAAGTCCATACTCACGGCTCATGTCGCCAAGAGCATGAATGACCGCCTCATAGTGCTGCAGCCCAGCAAGGAGCTGCTCGACCAGAACTACCGCAAGTACCTGGACCTCTGCGGCGACGCCTTCGGCCTCAATGCCGGCATCTACAGCGCGAGCTTCGGACGGCGCGAGATAGCGCAGATCACATACGCCACCATCGGCAGCATCAAGAACCTGGGCGAGCAGTTCCGCCGCGAGGGCTTCACGAAGATGCTCATCGACGAGGCGCACCTCTACCCCCGCGAGGCGGACAGCATGCTCGGCACCTTCCTCCAAGAGAGCGGCATTACACACGTCTTGGGCATCACGGCCACGCCGGTGAAGCTTCAGACCAACACCGACCGCGACGGCGCGCGCTTCTCCAAGCTGGTGATGCTCACCTCGCGCAGCAAGAAGGGCAACTTCTTCAAGGAGATACTCCACGTCGGGCAGGTGGAGGAGATGGTGCGTATGGGCTTCTGGAGCCGCCTCCACTATGAGGCCGCAGCCTTTGACGGACGCCATCTTCAGTTCAACACATCGCGCAGCGAATACACCGACGAGAGCGTGCAGCGCGCCTACGACGCCAACGGAGGCACGGAGCGCGTGATGCGCGCCCTTGACAGCCACCCGGATCGCCGCCACGTCCTCGCCTTCGTGCCGAGCGTGGAGGACGCTATATGGCTCGCGGGGCAGTACCAGGAAAGCGCAGTGGTGTACGGCGACATGGACGGCAACGAGCGGCAGCGCATCATCGCGGACTTCCGCGCCGGCAAGATCCGCGTCATCTTCAACGTCAGGGTCCTTTCTACCGGCTTCGACTACACCGGCATAGACTGCATCGTACTGGGCATATCCACGGCCTCCATAGCGCTATACTATCAGATTATCGGGCGCGCCACGCGCATAGACCCCGGCAAGCGCGACGCCCTCATCGTTGACCTCGGCGGCAACGTGGCGCGCTTCGGGCGGGTGGAAGACCTGAGCTTCGAGCAGGGCAAGCAGTGGCGCCTCTTCGGCTCGGGCGGCAAGCTCCTGAGCGGCATCCCCATGGACCAGATCGGCAGGTATACCCGGGAGGACGTAATAGCCTTAGACAACGGCATAGAGCCGCCCGTGGAGGTCATGCCCTTCGGCAAGTACAAGGGCCGCAAACTGAAGGACGTCCCCGCCGACTACCGGCAGTGGATGATGCGCACCTTTGAGTGGAACGCCAAGAACGAGAACCTCCGCCGCTCCATTGTGGCAACACTGTAAGCACGGCACGGACATGGAAGACAAGACAGGCTGGATTTGCCTCCACCGCGACATCACCGACATGAAGGGCTACTTCGGGCATCCCTTCAGCCGCACCGAGTGCTGGATTGACCTGCTGCTCCTGGCAGAGTGGCGCGACAGCCGCGAGTTTTACATCCGCGGCAACCTCGTCACCGTCAGGCGCGGACAGGTCGCCATGTCTACGGCTGCACTTGCTAAGCGATGGAGACTGGCTCGCAATACTGTGACATCAAGGTTGACAGAAATGGAGGCAGATGAGCGCATAAAAATTGAGCATCAGAAAGGCAAGATAATTAACATTATTTCAATAGTTAACTACAAAAAATATCAAGACTATGAGCAACAGACTGAGCAACAGACTGAGCAACAGACTGAGCAACTATCTATAACAAATAAACAAGATAACAATCACGACGGCGGCGCGCGCGCACGCGAAGGGAAGCCTCCCGGGAGCTCTTCCCGGTGCCTGACGGACGACGAGCTCCTGGCGCTGTGGTTTCCGCCGGGCCGGGCGAACAAGGACGCCGAGGCCATGTGCATGCAGTGGGGCATCACCGTCGGCGTCCTCCGCACCGTGGCCGAGGAGGTGCTGCGCGACTGGCGCCTCACCGGCAAGACCCACACCGACCGCAGCGACCAGCGGCGGCATTTCCTAACACTGATCCGCAAAAAACTCAACCAACGCAAACAAGATGAAATTTCTCAACGACAACACCCCAACGAGCTCTCCCGCAAGGAACGCGAAGCAGCCTTCATGCAGCACATCCGCGAACACGTCGCTGCCGGCAAGAAACGATAAGACGGCGGAGTGCATAGCGCTCTACTCCGACGATGGCGCCAAGTTCATGACCGTCTTCAACCCCCGGCTTCAGGGCGCCTGCCTGAAGCACCCGCGGCAGGCCTTCCTCGGCACGGCGCCGGCCCTGGCTACCGTGCGCCAGGCATACGGCGACAACGTGGCCGACAGCTGGCTGGCCATAGAGCTCTTCGACCTGGCCCGGGCAAGCGGCGTGAGGGACGCCCACGACTATACGGAGTACATCCCGGCGGCGGAGCTGCTCGGCGCGGAGTTCGGCCACCTGAAGGTGACGGAGCTGATGTACTTCTTTGGTAAGTGCAAGACCGGGCGCTACGGCAAGTTCTACGGCAACGTCGATTTCATGGCCATAGGCGAGGCCCTGCGCAAGTTCTGCGACGGCGAGCGCCTGACGCTGCTGCGCGAGTTCCGCAGCCTCGAGGAGCGCGAACGCCGCGAGGCCGAGGCCGCAGAGCCCACCGTCAGCATCTCCGACACACTCGCCAAGTACGGCGTGAGCTCACTGATGGAGCTGATAGCTAAAAACTCATAACCCCCATAAACCAACTGCAATGAAGAAACTATTCGCACAGCAAGCCACGGAGCAGCGTCCCGACACGCGGCTCATAGAGAGCAAGCTCCGCCAGTATTTCCGCATCACGGGCCAGACGTTCAGCCCGGAATCCGTGACCAACCGCATGTACGTGGCCTTTGACGCCCTCGCCGCCCTGGCAAAGCACCCGGCGGAGTACGACGAGATGCTCCGCCAGTTCCAGACGCTCACCGGCATGACCGTAATCTGCTGCGACAAGGGCAAGGCCCTGATATCCCACCCCTTTGAGACCGCCGAGACGATAACCGGCGACGAGGGCAACATTTTGGCCGTGGAGATGGAATGGTCGTGCTTCGAGTCGATGATCGTCCACAAGGTGCTCATGCACCCCTCCCCGGACACGGAGTTCATCAGGCGCCTCCACGGCGTGATGATGCAGGCCTTCCAGGAGCGGATGAACGACCGGCTGCGTCGCCTCGCCGAGAAGTACAATGCCGGCACCCACGTGATAAAGGCCTCTTTTGACGATTGCCGCAAAAGCGAACACAAAGAAAACGAACAAAATAACCTCTAAAACTACCCCAATAATGGCAAACTACAGCATCAAAGCCGACCTCATGAAGGTTAACGGCGCGTTCGTGACAAACATCCAAGGCAAAACCGCCGTCAAGAAATGTCTCTGCATCCCCATCGAGGGGAGCGGCCTGTTCCTCGGCAAGCAGGGCTGCTACCTCAGTATGACGGCCATAGAGATGCAGACACCCAAGTTCGACGACACCCACTGTGTGAAGGTCTCCTACGACAAGGCCGACTACGAGCGCATGAGCCCCGAGGAGCGCCAGGCGCAGCCCATCATCGGCGGCCTTCGTCCTCTGCTCAGACAGCCAGCACCGGTCCAGGCAATGCCTGCCACCGAAGAGGAAGATCTGCCCTTCTGAACCAAACCACGTCAAACAACCCAAAACAAGAACGCTATGACAATCCCCCAGGAACTCACCGACCTGCTCACGCAGAAGATGCTCTGCAATGTCTCCATCGGCGTTGAAGAGCCCGAGCGCAACTCCATCCTTTACGACGAATGCGGCTGGTACGTCGAGGTCTTCTACGAGGCTCAGATGCACGACTGCCACGTTGACGGCGACGGCTACGACACCCCATGGACGCTCTGCCCCGGCTACTATACCGGCGAAGTCACCGGCATAGACATCTGCTTCCTCGACGAGAACGACGATCAGATCCTCATTCCCGAGGACGAAATCAATCGTCTCGAGGCATACCTTCAGTACGAATTGGACAAATACCTCAGCAGGCTATGACGCAGAAGCGCCTCCACGATTGCAGAGATAGGCCTAATTTCGTGCGAAACATTAAAAACGCATAAGTTATCAACCGATAGGTAAAACCCCGTTAAAACGCATTAGAATGATTATTATCGACGGCATAAAATTCTACGACGAACCCGGCAGCTGCGGCACGTGCGAGTTCCTCCACACCGGCAACAGCGACCTCTGCCATTCCAACAAAGGCTTCTGCACGCTCTTCGAGGAGCAGCATCACACGTGGTGCTCAGTGCCTCGCCGCTGCGCCAAGCTCTTCAGGAAGGCCTTCTCCTATCCCGATGGCACTGAGCTCGTATTCGTTGCCAAAGAGCAATAAAATACATAAATAGCTGATAAACATGTTTATATCCGCATTATGCACACTTTTCACAAACAGGAGCAACCCTGGCACAACTTCACGCGCTGGAACATCTACAACGAACACGCCTCCATACAGCTCGAACTCTGGCCGGAGTCACAGTCCTTCGGCGGAACGGCATACATCTACGGCCTCTGGGTCAATCCTGACCAGCGCCGCAAAGGCCTCGCCGCCGCCCTGCTCGACGAGGCCGAAGCCATAGCCGAAGCTGCCGGACACAAGTCCGTCCACCTTGACTGGAACCTCAAAGACACCCCGCGCGAAGTCCTCGAATACTACTGCCGCCGCGGCTACGATGAACGCGCCCTCGACGGCCACGGCAACTATTGCTTACTCGAAAAAAACCTACTAACCCCAAAAGCACAGAAACAATGAAACCCTTTGACCTTGACGCCGCTAAAGCCGGAGCAGCCGTATGTCTCAGAAACGGCACTCCTGTAAGAATTATCTGCTACGACAAGAAAGGACATTATCCGCTCGTCGTACTGCTCCCCGACCGCTACGGCGGCGAGTATGACGCCATGTATGAGGCATCCGGACTCTACCACAAGATCGGCAAGAGCGACTTCGACCTCATGATGGGAGACGGCAACGTAGAGGAGAAGACTATCGAGTCGCTTGGCCTCTCCAAGACGCTGTTCATGATCCTGAAGAAGAACGGCGTGCACACCATAGCGCAGCTGACTCAATGCACGCCCACAGAGCTGCTCTCTTTTACCCGACTTGGCAAGAAGTGGCTGTCGGAGATACAGGAGACGCTCAAAGAGAAAGGACTAACACTAACGCAAGACAGATACTACAATGGCTACTAACACCCCACACTCCACCGCCCCCATCCTCATGACCGAGGAATACTGGGCCAGCTCCTATCTCTCCGTAGTCCGCCACTTCGGCCATATCGGCTTCAACGGCCACACCTACACCATCGTCGACAAACTCGGCCGCGACATCTTCGAGTGCTCGCTGATAGCCGAGAAAGAAGGCCGCGCCCTCGCCATAGAGCCCGGCGAACCCTGCGACCTCGTCCGCAACGAATACATCCCCATCTACCGCGCCGTAGGCCGCGACGAATTTATGCGCCTGATAAAAGAAACCGCCGACCTCGACGAGCTCCGCAAGCTCGCCGGAATTAAGCCAAGAACCAAGAAAAAAGCAAAGCAATGACCCTTCTCGACCGACTAAATTCTGAGCGCGCCCTGCATGAGCGTCTAATGAAAGCCGCCGCCCAGCAGCGACAATGGACTGTCGTTGACCGCGAGCAGCGCGCTATCAAAGCCATAGACGACAAACTCGCCGCCGCCGATGCACAGCGCCGCGAACGCCTCGCCGACATCATCGACCCCCACAAGATTGTAGATGACGGAGCCTTTACCCACATCCTGGTAGCCCAGGTAGCCGCCGACATTGCATACGCTGCAATATGTGATTTCCGCGACTACGTCCGCAAGCACGGAGTAACATGGAATACACTGGATCAGCTCGCCGGCGATGCAGAAAAGGCCATAGGCAAGTTCGCTTGCTTTGCCACGCACTCCGACAACCAGGCTCTCAATAACCTCGTCCTTGACGACGACGCACTGATTGACCGAGTCTACCGTCTCATCGGCGCATACGTCGAAACCAAAATGGCCAACAACCCCGACCGCTCAAACCCTAACGAAACGCTCTATGCAGCGCGCGACGATGACCAAAAACTCCACCTCTTCCACGGCAAACCCCAGCGCGTAGGCAGCAAATGGGTTTCCGCTAAAGACGGGCGACGATACGCCCTTCATCAGTCGCTTCTACCAACTGTACGGTGTGATGATGACCAGCCCCGCCGCCTCGAACTTAACGACCTCGCCGAGCTATGAGCTACCAACAAAAGCCGGACGGCATATTCTGGAACGAGAAGCGGTAGCGTGCAATGGAACACAATCATTACTCCCTGCGCATCTGCTGGACTCCGGATATGTTGTCACTTCTGAAACGCAAGTTTGCCACGACGCTTAACGATGATCTTGTCGGGATGCTCGGCGTCTCACTAAGGACCATGCTGCGCAAGGCCCGGGAACTCGGCCTCGAAAAAGACCCGGACTGGCTGAAGTCCGTATGGGATGAACGCCGCTTCTGGGCGAATTGTGCTTCCAGGGCGAAAGGACATCCGGGCTGCTTCAAGAAAGGACACATTCCCCACAACAAGAGAATTACGCCATGAGACAGAAGAAAACCCAATCGCGAGAGAGGCCGCAAAAACAGCCTCTCCGCGACTTTTTTACCGCCCTCTGTCTTTCTACCCTGAAAGTGGACTGTGTGAAAGAGCACAGATTTCACCCCGTGCGCAAATGGAGGTTCGACTACGCGATACCGAGCCACCGCATCGCCTTAGAGGTAGAGGGAGGCGTGTGGAGTGGCGGACGGCATACTTCCCCGCAAGGCTTCCTCAACGACATGGAGAAATACAACACGGCCACGCTGATGGGCTGGCGCGTGTTCAGATGCACCCCTGAAACCCTCTGCACCAACGCCACGCTCAACATGATTCGCGGCGCGATGGAGGCACAAGACGGCGCTGATTGAACGAAAAACGATAAAAACGGCTGGAAATATGATTACAATACAAACATTTTATTATCTTTGCAACGTGATTATAAAGAAATCATACAACAACTTCAATACTGACCGGACATGAGCGACAGCAAGGCAAACAGACGCAGGGAGCAGGCGAAGCTCGCCCGGCTCGAGATTGTCAGCGAGATGTACATACGGCAGCACACCGTGCGGCAGATACGTGCCATTGTCATGAGCCGGCTCAACCTTGCTACCTACAGCCTCTCCACGGTCCACAAGGACATCAAGGCGGTGCTAAAGGAGCTACAGGAGGTCAGGCTGGACAACATGGAGTATGCCGTGCAACTCGAGCTCGAGCGCATTGATGACGCCTGCCGTGAGCTTTGGGAGCAGTACAATAAGACCAAGGAGGAAGGCATCGGCGACCTGCGTTTCATAACGGAGATCCGCGAGCAGCTCAAGGAGCGTCGCAAACTGCTCGGACTCTACGCCCCGGAGAAGAAGGAGCTCAGCGGAGAGATGAGCTTCGCAAGCATGCTGATTGAGAGCGGGGTAATCGGTGACTTAGATGAGGAAAGATAACATCCAATGGCGTTAAAAACAATATCACAGAAGACCATCCGGGAGAGAGGCATCTCCAAGATCAACGCATGGCGAAGGGACTGGAACCTGTTCGTGCGTGAGGCCCTGGGTGTGACCCTCGACAGTGAGCAGCAGGAGATTCTCCGCTCCGTGCAGCACAACCCGCGCACATCGGTAGCTTCCGGCACGGCGCGTGGCAAGGACTTTGTTGCAGCCTGCTGCGCGGTATGCTTTCTCTATCTGACGCCGAGGTGGAACGCCAAGAAGGAGCTCGTGGAGAAATTCGTGGCGCCCGACCCCGCGAGCGCGGTGGCGTACA
>JABUTZ010000036.1:0-11329 GCA_021443415.1 Bacteroidaceae bacterium
TACGTGCAGCGGCTGGTCGGCCTCCACATGCGTCCGACGGCGATTGCCGACGAGGGCGTGACCGACAGCGCCGTGCGCCGCCTGCTGTTTGAGAGCGAGGGTTCGATCGATGACCTGATGATTCTCGCCGAGAGCGACCTCACGACACACAACATGTTGAAGAAGGCGTCGTTTCTCGCCTCGTTCCAGAACGTGCGCGACAAGCTCGCCGACCTGCAGGCACGCGACCAGATACGCCTCTTCCAGCCCTGTATCGACGGCGGCGAGATCATGGAGCGCTACCACCTGTCTCCCAGTCGCGAGGTGGGCATACTGAAAGGCGCCCTCAAGGACGCCATCATCGACGGCACCGTCGAGAACACGCGCGAGGCGGCACTGACCTTCTTGGACCAGAAGGCAAGCGAGGTACTCTAACCGCAAAACCCGGAACCTCCAAACCCAAAAGTTTTGCCGCGCAAAACTTCAACCCCAAAAAAATTCACTTTCTTCCGAAGTCGGCGGGGATCTCGCCCCAGTTGTCCGTATCCCATTTGAGGACGGGGATGTGCGAGAAGTCGTGCGTGTTGAGCCACTGCTCGGCGCGGACGACGAGGTCGAGGGCTTGGGCTGTCGCCTCGTTGCGCTCCAGCTTGGTGCCGCTCTTGCGCTTGCGCAGCCATGCCTGGGCGGTGCGGCTGTCGCTGTAGATGGGCAGTGCGGTGCCATGCTTCCATTGGAGCGCGAGTGCGTGGACGATGGCGAGAAACTCGCCTATGTTGTTCGTGCCCTGGATGGGACCAAAATGGAAGAGCAGGCGACCGTCGGGAATGAGGACGCCGCGATACTCCATCGGGCCGGGATTGCCGCTGCAGGCGGCGTCGACGGCTATTGCTCGCTTGACGTTGTCCGGCATCATGGCACGTCCTCCCAAACCGTTCCGCAGTAGCGGATGACACCCGCCGTGTCGATGCTGATGAAATAAGGATAGTCGAAGATCTGCCAGCGCTGGACGACGGGCGACTGCAGGCCGCGGAAGTCGCAGGTGTCGCGCCACCGCTTGCTGTACTTCTTGTCGAGGACGCTGTCGCGCTCGAGCGCGCGCTCCTGCTCCGCGGCGCCGACATTGAGGCTTATGGTGACCACGCGCAGGCTGTCCGTCTTGTCCTGGCGCAGGCGTTCGCGCAGACGGCGGAGGACACCGTGGTTGTCGTGGCGCCACTGGTGGTAGAAGGCGACAATGGTGGGATAGCCGCGCATGCTGTCCACGGGTGCGAACGAGGGCATGCGCGCACCCTTGCGTATGACGGGTTGCGAGGCTCCGTTCTTGTGGTACTCCTCGGTGAGATAGTGGGAGATGGGCGAGACGGGGTTGGCGGCGATGAACTTGAGTATCAGCGAGTCGCGCACGCGCTGGTCGCTCATCTGGTTCATCTGCATGCGCAGTTCGGTGTAGGTCTCGTTGTCGTCGTTGCCGCTCACCTGCACCTCGCGCAGGTTAGAGGCGTCGCCCTCGATCTCAATGATGTCGCCCGACGAGGCGAAGACCGCCAGTTCGCCCATGTGGGGATAGATGATGCGGTAGGTGGCTGACTCGCTGAGCGGTGCCCTGTACTCGAAGCGTCCGTTGACGACGTGTATGGTGTCTATCTTCGTGCTGCCGCAGTCGGGCGCATAGATGAAGAAGTCGGCGGCGCGCAGGTTGGCGTAGGCGCCACGAATGACCACCTCGCCATGCTTGCCTCCGCAGGCGGCGAGAAGGAGGATGAGGGCAAAGAATAGAGAATAGAGAATAGAGAATAAAGGGTTACTTTTCATAGCTCGATATTCGGGGCATACACGTCTGCTGTTACAAAAAAGCCCTCCCCTCGTGTGTCTGGGGGGAGGGCTTTGCTTGGTGATATCTTAACGGAGTGAGTTCAGTGCTCCGGCGAACGAAGCGAACTCGAGGTCCTTCTTCGCGCGGTCGAGGTAGGTGCGATCCTTGGCGACCGCCTTGGCGAGGTTGCTTGCCACGCCGGCGGCGTCGTTGGTGCGTGCGCTCAGGATGGCTGACAGGTAGTCGGTCGTGGCGTCGCCGTTCTTGATGTTAGAGAGCGTCTTGGCAGCCGAGCTGTAGTCCTTGGAGAGGATCTGCGCCAGGGCGGCGCTGTTGGTGCTCTTGCCCTTGAGGGCTGAGGCGGCGGCGGCGTAGTTGCCGGTGGCGATGTTCAGGTTGCCCAAAACCTCGTTGTAGCTGTCGGCCGCCGTGCCGCGACCGATGAAGGTCTGCGCCGTCGTGTAGTCGCCCTTGGCGAGAGCCATGAGGGCGCGGTTGGTGTTCACCTCGGCGGCGTCGGCCTTGATCTTCGAAGCCTTGTCGAGAGCCGTCTGCATGGCTGCGAGGTCACCCTTGGCGTAGGCGAGCGAGGCGAGGTTGTTGTAGGCGCGGTAGTCGTTGGGGAAGAGGCTCACGATGGTGTTGTTCCATGCCTCGCGGTCGGCGTTCTTCTCCACGAGGAGGTTGGCTCCGTAGAGCAGCTCCTCGAGGCTGAGTTGCTTGGGGTCCTCCTTGTACTGGGCCACGATCTGGTCGTCGTCGCGGCCGATCACCTGGTAGTTGATGGTCAGTCGTGCGCGGCGCAGCTCGGGCAGGATGCCGTCGGCGAGCTCGGTGAACACGCTGCTCATGGCGTGGATCTGCTGCTCACGATCCTCGGGGTCCTTGTACATTGAGAGGACTCGCAGGATGACGTCCTTGTCCTGGATGTTGCTGGCGGCCACGAGCTGCTGGAAGCCGTCCCAGTCCTCAGCCGTGTATTTGGCGTCGACTTGGTTGTCCATGCCGAAGTCCTTCATCTGCTTCTTCAGGTAAGCTGTGGTGGCGTCCTGGCGGTTCTGGGCGAGCTTCTCGTTGAGGGCGTAGCCACCGTCGGGCGAGGCGTAGGCAGACACCTCGATGCCGTCGAGGGCGAGACGCTCCTGGTCGGCATTGATCTCCTTGAGCATGGCGATGAAGTCCTTCACGTTAGTGCTCTGGAGCTCGCTCTGGCGCAGCTGAGCCTGGTTGATGAGGAACTTGATGTTGCTCTCCTGCTTCTGTGCGATGACGCGCTGGAAAGCGTCCTGGGCGACGGCTCCGTTGGCGGATGTGAGGGTGCGCGAGAGCAGGTCGCTGGTCGAAACGACACCGTAGCCCACCTTCACCTCGGGTACCTCCTGCACCTTGTTGCCTATCTTGGCGGTGAAGCGGAGGTAGAGGTCGCTACGCATCATCTCGGGGGTGTACTTCCACTGCGAGCGCATGGTGTAGTTGCCGCCCATCTTGTACGAGATGGTCTGGTCGTTGCCCAGCACCTTCTCGCCCTGGAAGGTCTGGCTGGCGGCCTCCACCTCGCCTCCCTCGTACTTGAGCACGGGGGTGACGGTCACGACGGCCTTCTTGGCCATGTACTTCTCGGGGAAGCTGCCGTTGATGGTGGCCTGCACCACACCTGCGTTGGTCACCAGGGGCGTGGGGGTCACCTTGAAGTTGTCGGCGCTGAGCGGGCCGAGCTTGCTGCACGAAGTGGCGGCTACGAGAGCCATGCCCACGAGTGCGATGTTGAGAATCTTTTTCATTTTGAGTTATTTTTCTTGCTTAATATTATTTCAACGTGCAAAGTTACTGCTTTTTGCCGAAACACAGGCAAAAAGCCCGAAATAATTTGTGTTCTGATGCGGTGAATAGTCGCCAGATGGCGGTAAGACGCAACGATGTTTGACTATTAGTGCGAGCGGGCGGAATGGGCGATGCGGCGGACGGGCCAGAGGACGGTGAACCAGGAGACGAGGATGACGGTGAAGAAGACGAGGAGGACGTCGGTCCACTCGACGGCGAGGGGATAGGCGTTGACGATGAACGAGTCCTCGCTGCCTCCGAGGGTGATGACTCCGTACTCGATTTGTATCCAGCAGAGAATCAGGCCGATGACAAGGCCGATGACGGCTCCCATGATGCCTATCATGCGCCCCTCGGTGGCGAAGATGCCCGCGACGACACTCTCTCGCGCTCCGAGGGCACGGAGCGTCTGCGCATCGTCCTTCTTCTCGATGATGAGCATGGAGAGCGAACCGACGATGTTGAACGCGGCGACGAGGAGGATGAACGAGAAGAAGATGTAGGCCATCAGCTTCTCGATGTTCATGATGCGGAACGAGTCTGCCTGCTGCTCATAGCGGTCGAGGAGGCGGAAGCGGCTGTCGAGAAGGGGGGCGATGTCGGCGCGTCCGGCACCATCGACGAGTTTGAGCTCAACATGGGAGACACGCCCCTCCATGTCGAAGAGTTCCTGGGCGAACTGCTTGGACGTGAGGATGATATTGTCGTCGTACTTGGCCTGGGCGACGGCGAAGATGGAGCCGGACGAATGGAGCTGGGAGCGACGGAACGAGGAGGTGGGATTGGCCATGTTGACACGCTCGCCATGCTTGGGGGCCCACACCTCAAGGGCGTCGTCGAAGGTGATGGGCAGTCCGAGCCCCTGCGCCACGCCGATGCCCGGGACGCAATACTGAACTCCCTGTGTCTCAAGGAAGAAACGCGTGTTGCCCAGCAGTATGGACGCCACGCTGGTGAGGCTGTCGAAGTTGGCGTCAACGCCCTTGATGGTCACCACCCGCTCGCGGTCGCGCCAGCGCACGAGGGCGTTCTCCTGCAGCACCTCGTTGTACACCGCCACATGCTCGCTCGCACGCAGCCGCCTCAGTACGCTGTCCGTCGACTCGACGGTGGAGCCTGCCACCAGCTCCACCCTCCACTCGGGGTCGAAGGCGGTGAAGAGCGAGGCGACCAGGTCGCGGAAGCCGTTGAAGACGCTGAGCACGCAGATCATCGCCGCTGTGGCCGTTGCCACACCGGCTACGCTGATGCCCGACACCCAGTTGATGGCGTTGTGCGACTTCTTGGAGAAGAGGTAGCGGAGGGATATGAAGAGGGTTGGCTTCAGGTTTCTGCGGGAGTTATGCGCCTGCGGCGCTGGGAGTTAATGAATGGGAGTTATGTCTGCCTGCGGCAGACTGGGAGTTATGCGCCTGCGGCGCTGGGAGTTATGCCTGCCTGCGGCAGGACTGGGAGTTAACGGTAGTTATCTGGAGTTATGCGCCTGCGGCGCTGGGAGTTAACGGGAGGTATTTTTTAGGGAGTTAACGGGAGGGTGGCTTGTCGTAGCCATGCTTTGTCCTTGCCGTCAAGGAGGGGCGAGAGTTCGGTCCAGACACGGGCGTGGTAGGCATCGATGTAGGCGATCTCGGCGGTGGTCAGGAGGCTGAGGAGGATGGGGGCGCGGTCGATGGGACAGAGGGTGAGCGCCTCGAGATGGCAGAAGCGTCCGAAGTCTGTCTCACCGTCGGCGACGACGAGCATGGTGTTCTCGATGCGTACACCATGACAGCCCTCGCGGTAGATGCCGGGCTCGTTGGTCATCGTCATGCCTGGCACCAGGCCGGCGGGTTTCCACGTGTGGCGCACGCCCTGCGGTCCCTCGTGCACACTGAGGTAACTGCCCACGCCATGCCCCGTGCCGTGACCGTAGTCCATGCCCTCCTGCCAGAGTGCGTAGCGGGCGAAGGCGTCGATGCGCGTGCCGGCAACTCCCTCGGGGAAACGCTGGGTGGCAAGGGCGATATGTCCCTTGAGCACGAGCGTGTAGTCGTGACATTCCTGCGGTGTGAGCGGTCCGAGCGGAATGGTGCGCGTGATGTCGGTCGTGCCGTCGCGATACTGCGCTCCGCTGTCTAAGAGGAGCAGTCCGTGCGGCTCGAGACGTGAGGCTGTCTCGGGCGTGGCCTCGTAGTGGACGATGGCACCGTGCGGTCCGTAGGCGGCGATGGTGTCGAAACTCAGTCCGCGGAAATGCTCCTGGGCGGCACGCTCGGCAGTGAGCCGCTCATCGACGGTGAGTTCGGTGATGGTGTCGAGTTCGCCTGCCTCCATGCGCTCGCTGAGCCAGCGGCAGAAGCGCACCATAGCCACTCCGTCGCGGCGCATGGCACGGCGGAAGCCCTCGATCTCGGTCTCGTTCTTGACCGCCTTCATGAGCGACACGGGGTTGTCGTCGATGATGGTCACACCGGCGGCGACAAGGCTGTCGACAAGGGCGTAGTTGCAGGTGGCGTTGGAGAGTAGGAAGCGCTCCCCCGCCCCGCTTACGTTGCGGATGTCCTCGTAGGGGGCGGTCCGTATGCCCTCGGACATGAGGTGGTCGGCGACCGCCTCGGTAAGTTTGCGATGGTCGATGTAGAGGACAGCGTCGGTGCACCCCACGAGGAGGTAGGCGACCGCCATCGGGGTGCAGTGGACATCGGTGGAGCGTATGTTGCACGTCCACGCCACATCGTCGAGGGCGCAGAGCAGGAGATGGTCGGCACCTGCCTCCGCCATGCTCTCGCGAATGCGTCCGAGCTTGTCCGAGGCACTCTCGCCGGCGAACTCAAGCGGCTGAACCTCAACGGCGTTCAGGGGCAGAGAGGGACGGTCGGTCCAGAGTTCCTCCACGAGGTCGATGTCCGTGCGCAGGACGAGTCCCGCCGCCTCCAATTCCTCCTTGATATCGAGGAGCGTGCCGTAGTCCCACACCCAGCCGTCGGCGGCTACCACGGAGCCTGCCTCAAGCGTCTGGGAGAGCCACTGCGCGATGGTGGGCGTTTCGGGCCGAGCCTCGCGCATGAGCGAGAAGGGAGTGCTGGCGAGCTGGTCGGCGGCGGCGAGGAAGTAGCGCGAGTCCGTCCACAGGGCGGCATCTTCGAGGGTGACCACGGCGGTGCCCGCCGACCCGTTGAAGCCGCTTATCCACTCGCGGCTCTGCCAGTGGGCGGGCACATACTCGCCGCAGTGGGGGTCGCTACTCGGGAGAATAAAAGCGTGGATGCCCCGGCGACGCATAGCATCGCGCATGGCATCCACACGCTGTCTTACCATCTGTTTCATTATCTGTTAGAACATATAGGCAAAGCGAACCTGCCAGACATTGCTCTTGCCGCTGATGTTGTCGATCACCTTGCCGGCAGACAACTCATTGAAGCTGATGTTGTTGCCAAGACCAATGCTATAGGTCACGCCAATCTGGAGGTGCTTGATGAGGTGGACACCGAGACCCACGTTCCAGTTCATCGACGAGGTCTTGGGCTCGAGCTCAATGCCGTTGTCATAGGTGTATTTCGAACCCACATACCAGTTCCACTGCGGGCCCGTGCTGATGTAGATGGCGGCCACGCTGCCCAGTCCGAACGCATACTTGATGTTGACGGGGATGACGATGTAGGGGAGCGACTTCGACGAAGTGTTCTCCACCTCGGCATAGTTCTGCCAATACTGCACGCTGCCGTCGAAGATGAGTCCTGTGCCTGCGATGCCGAACTGCACCTTGGGGCCCACGAAGAAGCCCGTCTTGGTGTTGGACGTGATGTTTGAGATGCTCAGCGAGTTGAAGTTGAGACCAGCCTCAAGACCCCAACGGAACTGGGCGTTTGCCGGAATGGCGAGGAGCGCCATCAGCATGACGATGAGTAAATTTTTCTTCATAACATGTTATTTTAAAGGTTTGTACAAACTCTGTTTCCAGACGGCGACACGTCAGCATGCCACTATCAAACAGCAACACGCCCACAACGTATTACCTTTTAGCTATTACCTATTAGCTAAAATCATCTGCGCTGGCGTCGTGCCGACACGCGGCTGCCCGACGAGCTCGACGACTTGCTCGATGCCTTGCTGCGTCGCGATGAGCTACTGCTCTTGCTGCTCTTGGCCGCCTTCTTGGCCGCCTTGGGGTCATCGACCGCCGTGCTGTCCTTGCGCGTCGTGTCGGGCTTCTGTGTGGTCCATATACCAGCCTCGAAGTCAACCAATTGCTTCTCGATGCGCTTCTGCTCCTTGGTCAGTGCGCTGTCGGTGGTGCAGTAGTTGGCGAGCACGCGCCCCTGCATGTTGTTGGTCTTGTATATCTTGCCGTCGTAGCGGTTCATGGTGAAGAAGTCGTCGGCGGTCATGTTGGTCACGTTGTTGAGGTTGGACGCCATCACGGGCAGGCGGCCGAGGTATGACGACACCTCGTCGTAGTTGACCCAGAAGAGCGGATAGGGGGTGGCGTCACTCGAGAACTCGTCGGCTCCGCGCATGAGCACGGGGCAGAGGGCTACCACGCGCTGCTTATAGATGCTCGTGCGCTGGTCGAAGAAGCTCGACTCCTTGATGTAGTAGCGTGTCACCTCGGCGCTGGGGATGTCCTGCGGGGCGACGGTCATCTTACCGTCCTTCTCCTCGTAGAAGATGCCGTAGCGCTCCATCAAGTCCTTGACCTTGACGCGGTTGGTGGGTTCGAAGTTCTCATTGCCGTCGAGCGAGTAGTTGTAGGCTGGAATGAGTCCCGAGAGGACGAGGCGGAAGAGGTAGGTGAAGAGGTTCATCTGCTTGCCCACGGGCTCGATGGGATAGTAGAGGGGCGCGTTGGCGTCCTTCGTGAGGTCGAGCGTGCGGTAGATGTCGCGCCGCCAGGTCACGTCCTCGCTCATCGTGGGAGCCGAGGGGAACTGTCGCACGGCCTGCTTCTGCGCCTGCGACTTGCCCTGGGCGGCGCCCGCCGTCTGCTCAGTCTGCTGCTTCACGCGGCTCTTCTGCGGCTGCGCCATCGCGGTGGCACCCAGCGCCACGCCAAGAACTATGATGAGAATTCGTTTCATTGTCTATCTTACTTATTACTTATTACCTACTACTTATTAGCTATTACTTATTAGCTATTAGTTAATTATCACCTCCATCGTGGCGCTCAGCGTGCGCTCGATGCCGTCGGGGCCGATGGCACGGACGTGGGTTATGTAGAAGCGCTTGCCGCGGCCGAGGGCGCGCATCTGCGTCTTCATCTGTTCGGTGAACTGTCCGCTCTGCGAGACGTAGGGCACGGCGTTGCCCATGTTGTCGTAGAAGGTGGTCTCGAAGCCCAGGACGCGGAAGGGGATGTTGAGCAGACCGTCGTCGATGCTCGCTCCGATGCCGTCGGTGCCCATCAGCACCTGCTTGGCGAGCTTGCCGCCGCGGAAGACGTCGCTCTGGCCCTTGGAGTCGGTGTAGGCGATGTATGCCGTCGGGTCGGGCAGCTTGCGCACGCGGAAGGTGAACTTGCCCATCTCCTGGGTGCGTCCCTCGACGTTGGCGGAGACGGTGATGACAGCCTCGCCGCCCACGTTGGTGGGTTTTGCTATGAACTTGCCGTCGCCCTTGGGCGTGAGCGTGCCGCCGGTCATCGAGGCCTGTATCTTGCTGTTGGGTACGCCCGGTATCGACATGCTCATCGGGTTGTCGTAGCCCGCGTAGAGGACGTTCATGATGTCGGCGCTCACGGTGGCGCTCGGGGCCACGACGCTGTAGGGCAGCTCGAAGTCGCGGCGCACCTGCTCGCCGCTGCCGTTGACGGTCTCTATATATCCCTTGAACGTGAAGTCGCCCACGCTGCCGCAGCGCATCTCGTAGTTGCCGTTCGACGACTCGAGCAGCTTGCCGCCGATGTATATGTTCGGACGGTTGGTCGTATCGACTGCCGCCATGATGATCTGCGCCTGGAACATGCCTCCCTGCACGACGGTGCGGCTCGACGGGATGACGTAGGCGTTGAGCTCGTTGACGCGGATATCCTTCATGTCGATGTTGCTCACGAGCGTGTGGAGCACCTCGCCCTCTGCGTCGCGCACGTCGCTCTGCAGCTTGGTGAGCAGGGTTACAGCCGCCGCCACGGGCATGTTCTCGTACATGTACTGCTCCCAGTTCTTGCCTTGTATGCGCTCACTCTCAGGCACTTCGGTCGAGAAGTTGCCTTCGATGATGCGTCGCTGGACGGGGTCGGTGACCATCTGCACGATGCGCGTGCGGTAGCTGATGATGCGGTTGAGCAGGTCGGTGGCACGCGGTGTGGTCAGCATTACCTGCGCCGCCGCCTCGAGGTCCTCCTTGTTGCGTATGCTGTCGACGCGTGCGTCCTTGCCGTCCGCCTCGCGCACGATGAGGTACTTGAGCGAGTCGGCGAAGTTGTAGAGCGAGTCGCTCATCGCACGCACATACATTGCCTTCTCGTACCACTCGCGCGTCTTGGTCGGATTCGCCTGCATCTGCTCCTCAAACTGCTGGTAGATGGCGGCGTTGGTCAGGCTGGCGTTCTGCGTGGAGACGTTCAGGCTCTTGTCGACCAGCGAGAAGCCCTTGAGCACGTCGCTCGACACGTTGAGGGCGAGCATGGCCATGAGCACCACGTACATCAGGTTGATCATCTTCTGACGTGGCGACATGCGCTGCGGTTCCTGCGACTGGTTCTGTCTATTCTGTTCTTGAGAGGTCATGGGTTGTGATGGGGTTCAGTGATTCCCGTATGTTATGCTCGCGCCGCCGCCCCGGGCATGTTCGTGGTCATCGCCTCGATCATGCGTGCGTAGATGGCGTTGAGTTCCTCTATTTGCTTGGCCATGCGGCGTGTCTGCTCGTTGATGCTGTCGATGGTGCCCACCTGCGTGGAGATGCTCTTGAGCTGCATCTCGTAGATGGTGTTGATGCCCGTCAGCGTGCGGTTGAGGTTCTCCATCTCGGCACTGTCCGTGCTCATGCGGTGGGCCTGCTCCGCCACCTTCTGGAGGGTCTCGGTGAGCGAGTTGAGTTGCTCGACATACGAGCGGTTGGCCTCCTGCAGCTCGTCCACGTTCTCGGTCAGTCCGCTCAGGTCGGTGGGCGCACCCACGACACCGCCTCCTCCGATGACACCGCCTGCGATGACACCGCCACCGACTGCGCCGCCTGTGATTGTGCCGCCGGGGATTGCGCCGCCTGCTATTGTGCCGCCTGCTATTGTCGCTCCTTCAACAGAAGCGGGCATGGCAACGCCCGAGCCACCGCCGATGACGACAACGCCGCCACCGCCGACAGCACCCTGGACGACGGGAGCCACCGCCTCGCCCTCCATCTCGCTAATCATGGCATCGGCCTCAGCCTGGCGCTTGGGGTCGCGCGCCTTGATGCCGGAGAGGTCGAAACCGGCCACGATGAACACGAACACCTCGGTGCCCATGCCGATGAACAGCATGAGGTTGGCGCCGGGGATATGCGTCAGTTTGAACAATGTGCCGAGGATGACGACTGCGGCACCCCAGCTGTAGGCGTAGTTCATGAACTTCTGTCCGCCTCGTGTCTCCATCCAAAGCTGGATGCGGTATATTGGGTTAAGCATAGATGTTTATTTACTATTTGACGATTTGTTTTTTTTAACGCAGATTAACGCAGATGTTTGTGTTGTTCGTTGCTTGCAATCGAATTGACGCAGATATTTTTACACTCTACACTCTACACTCTACACTCTAC
>JABUTZ010000036.1:12909-15786 GCA_021443415.1 Bacteroidaceae bacterium
TTATTCTTTATTCTTTATTCTTTATTCTTTATTCTTTATTCTTTATTCTTTATTCTTTACACTCTACACTCTATTCTCTCCCCTACAGGTGTCTCACGCTCTTGTGCAGGTTTCGGCCCTTCTTGAAGAGGTCGAGGTCTATCTTGTAGCCGAGCGAGATCTCGTGGGTGCCGTGGACGAAGCCGATGGCACTGGTGAAATACTCGTATGCGTAGCCAACCGTGATGCCGTGGAAATCGCCTCCGAAGAGGAAAGTGACCGAGTTCGTGGGGCTGTAGCCCACGCCACCGTAGAGGTGGTGACGCTCGCCGTTGTAGAGCAGACGAGCCGTCAGGTCGCCACGCCAGGCGTTCAGGTTTGTGCGCACAATGGCATCCAACTGCATATTAAATAACGGAGAATGGAATTTGATATTATATCCGCCGGTCAAATAAAATGAACTTTCGGTGCCATATTCGTAAATTTTCTCGTCGCCGAACGATATTGTGGGCGATGTGAGGTGGAGCATGCTGATGCCCACGTACCATAGGTTGGAGTAGTCGACGCGCAGTCCGAAGTCAAGGTCGAAGCCCGTTCCGGTCACCTTGCTCGAGGCGAGGACGCGGTCGCCCGTGTCGTTGACGTCCGCCTTGCTGCCGTCGAATGTCTCGCTGAGCAGGGTGAAGCGCAGACCGCCGCTCAGGCGCAGCTTCTTGCCGAAGCGATGGTGGTAGGCGTACTGGAGCGAGACGCGCATGTGCTTGAAGAGTCCCGTCTGGTCGTTCATGAAACTGGCTCCCGCGCTGTGCGCCGCCGAGAGGAAGTAGATGGGGAGGTTGGCTCCCACGTAGATGGTGCGGGGGGCGTCCTCAAAACCCGTCATCTGGTTGGCGTAAGCCGCGTTGACGTCCAGCTTGCCCTCGATGGCTGTGGCGGCGGGGTTGTAGAACGATGGCATGAGCCAGTAGTGGCAGAACGACACGTCCTGCTGGGCGGTGGCGCCCTGCACGGCCATCGTCAGCACCAATATTATGTATAATGTGTGTCGTCTCATTTCACTATTCCTATGCTTACGACGCCCCGCAGTGTGTTGTCGCTCATGCGGTGGGCGATGCGCGCCACCGAGTCGGTAAGCGCAATTGGCACCCAGAGTTCATATACGCCCACTCCCTGGGGGTAGTTGGCAAACCAGACATCGCTGTCGTTGACGCTGATGCACAGCTTGCGGTAGGGGTAGGTGCGGTCCATGCGCACCACGAGCCGCTGCGGGGCCTCGGCGCGGACGGGCAGCGAGAGGGTGTCGCCCCTCCCCCACCCCTCGTCGGGGATGGCGACGAACCCGCTGTCAGCGCAGGCTGTCAGCATGGCGGCGGCTATGGCTATGGGGAGGGGGTTCATTGTTTGTTGGTTATCTTGAGTGGGGGGCGGGAGCTGTCGCTCCCTGCACGGAACCCGCATCGGCGCATTGAATGCTAATTGACGTGACTGGAAATAAATTGTAAATCAACAAAATCGTAAATAAATCGTAAATCGTAGTGACTGGAAATAAATCGTAAATCGTAAATCGTCAAATCGTAAATAAAATAGAATTGTCAAATCGTAAATTATGTTGGGTTGTTGTTGGGGCGCGGCGGGCGGTTGCCGGCGGGTTTGCGCTTCTTCTTGCGCTTGCGGTTGTCGAAGCGGGTGAGGTCCTCCTGCTCGACGAGGTCGACGGGCTTGGAGGGTGCCGCCTTGGGGGCGTTGTCGAGGCTCTCGGGTTTCTCGCCGCGACGGTTCTGGTGGAGTATCTCGAAGGCGCGTGCGGCGGTGATGGTCACGAGGTTGACCGCCGCGCGGCGGTCGGTGCTGTAGGTGACCATGCCGCTCAGTATGTCTGCCTTGAAGAAGTGGTATTCGCTGTCCTGCGTGTAGAGGACTATCTCGCGGCTCGGCAGTCGGCGGCTCGCCTCGACATACGCATCCACCTCGTAGTTGAGGCAGCACTTGAGCTTGGCGCACTGGCCGGCGAGCTTCTGGGGATTGAGCGAGAGGTCCTGGAAGCGGGCGGCGCTGGTGTTGACCGACGAGAAGTTCTTCATCCACGTGGCGCAGCAGAGCTCGCGTCCGCAGGGGCCGAAACCGCCGATGCGTCCGGCCTCCTGGCGCGCTCCGATCTGCTTCATCTCGATGCGCACGCCGAAGGTGGAGGCGAGCACCTTGATGAGCTGGCGGAAGTCGACGCGTCCGTCGGCGATGTAGTAGAAGATGGCCTTCGCCCCGTCGCCCTGGTACTCCACGTCGCCTATCTTCATCTCCAGTCCGAGGTCCTTGGCTATCTGGCGCGCCTTGATCATCGTCTCGTGCTCGCGCGCCTTCGCCTCCTCGTATTTCTCCATGTCGACGGGTTTCACCTTGCGGTAGACGCGGCGTATCTCGGCTATGTCGCGCGGGTTGGCCTTGCGCATCTGCAGCTCGACGAGCTGTCCGGTCAGTGTCACAGTGCCTATGTCGTGGCCGGGCGACGACTCAACGGCCACCACGTCGCCCTTGACGAGGTCGAGTCCGTTGACGTTGTGGTAATATCCCTTGCGGGTGTTCTTGAACTGCACCTCGACGAGGTCGGTCAGCTGCGTGTTGCCGGGCAGGTCGGCCATGTAGTCATAGACGTTGAGCTGGCAGTTCTGCCTGCCGCAGCCCTCGGCCGCCAGTCCGCGGCCACAGATTCCACATTTGTATTCTTGTTCCATTGTTTTTGTTTTTAGGGGAGTTAGCGGGAGTTAACTCGCTTTCGCTCGTGGGAGTTAACTCGCTTTCGTTCGTGGGAGTTAACTCGCTTTCGCTCGTGGGAGTTAACTCGCTTCGTTCGTGGAGTTAACTCGCTTTCGCTCGTGGGAGTTAACTCACTTCGTTCGTGGA
>JABUTZ010000036.1:16622-27976 GCA_021443415.1 Bacteroidaceae bacterium
TTGTTTTTAATGGACGCAGATGTTGTTGCTTTTGTTTTTTAACGCAGATTGACGCAGATATTTTTCCAATTTACCGTTCAACATAGCAACAGCCGCTTGCACGCCACAACGTATTACCTATTACTTATTAGCTATTACCTAAAATATCTCCTTTGCCACGTTGCGGATCACATTCACTGCCGAGAGGGTGTAGAAATGCAGGCCCGGGACGCCGTGTGCCATGAGTTCGCGGCACTGGGCGATGGTCCATTCGGTGCCCACCGCCTCCACGTCCTCGTTCGTCCGGCAGCGCGACAGCTCGGCGTAGAGGGCGTCGGGGATGTCGCAGTGGAAGGTCTTGGGCACCATCTCCAGCTGCGTAAGCTTGGCGAAGGGCTTGATGCCCGGGATGATGGGAATCGTAATGCCCGCCTCTCTCGCGCGGCGCACGAAGTCGAAGTACTTGGCGTTGTCGAAGAAGAGTTGCGTCACGGCATACGAGGCTCCGGCGTCCGCCTTCTCCTTCAGCCGCATCAGGTCCGCCGCCATGTTGGGTGCCTCCTCGTGCTTCTCGGGATAGCACGCCACGCCGTACTGGAACGCGGGGTGACGGTCGGGTATCGGCGAGCCGTCGGCATAGACGCCGGCGTTGAACTGATTGACCTGCCGCTGGAGCTCGATGGCGTGCGAATAGCCTCCCTCGGTGGGCACGAAGCGGCTGTCCTCGCGCGCCTTGTCGCCGCGCAGGAGCAGGAGGTCGCGAATGCCGAGGTACTGCAGGTCGATGAGGTTGTACTCGATGTCGTCGCGCGTCATGCCGCTGCACACGACGTGCGGCACCACGTTCATGCCATAGCGCGCCTGGATGGCCGCCGCGATGGCTATCGTGCCCGGGCGGCGGCGTATGCGCTGACGCTGCATCAGTCCGCCCTCCACCTCGCGGTAGACATACTCGCTGCGGTGGGTCGTTATGTTCACATACGACGGGTCGAACTCGCGCAGAGCGTCGAGTGTCGAGAACAGGCGCTCGATGCTCTGCCCCTTGATCGGGGGCAGCACCTCGATGGAGAACGCCGTCCTCCCGTCCTTGCCCAAAAGATCTGTTACGTGCACTTAAACTTTCAGTTTTTTATTTGTTGTTCGTCGCCTTTTCGTCGCCATGCCATCTCACTTTCGCCACCATTTCGTCGCCTTTTCGTCGCCATTCCATCCCTCCTTCGTCCTCGTTCGTCAGTCCCATGCCTATCTATCTAACCCCTATTACACCTAATTTATTGCAAATATACGGATTTTCGCCGTTGCGTACAATTTTCCGCGTGCAAAACGCTCAAAAAAGGGTCAAAAACCAAAAAATATGCCCCGTGGCACCCTCTCATCGAAATATTTTTCGTAACTTTGCACCCGCTTTCGAAATCGAAGCACTTCAGGTAGATCCGCTAGCTCAGCAGGTAGAGCACAACACTTTTAATGTTGGGGTCTTGGGTTCGAGCCCCAAGCGG
The DNA here is from genome assembly GCA_021443415.1 of Bacteroidaceae bacterium. Lineage (GTDB taxonomy): Bacteria > Bacteroidota > Bacteroidia > Bacteroidales > Bacteroidaceae > Physcousia. The sequence goes on from JABUTZ010000036.1 coordinate 18,101, forward strand.
ATCACCAGGACGAAGCCAGGCAGCCGCCCCACACACGGGCCACCGCCTGACTTTTTCTTTTGCCTCCGTCCCCGGAAAAATTTGAAAAGTGTAGTTTTTGCCCCCAGATTTTGTTTGAAAAGTGTAGATTTAATAGGGCAAATTTGTTTGAAAAGTGTAGTTTATGTTTGGTCATTTCATGTGAAAAGTGTAATTTTGCATGGTAAGAATACCATTTTAACTATGGTTGCAAAAGATAGGTTCTTTCACAGACCATATACAAAGGAAATGAAAACTTATCAAATACTGCTTTTGTTGCTGATGCTATGTAGCATAACGGCGCAGACACAGCAACGCCCTATCAACAATGACAGTAGCGGATATGCACAAGCTAACAACCAGACAGACAACCACGAGTATGTAGATCTTGGTTTGCCGAGTGGCATCAAGTGGGCGACTTGCAATGTGGGGGCAAAGCGACCTAAAGACTATGGTGACTATTTCGCATGGGGAGAAACAAGTCCGAAGAGCAGTTGCACGGAAATAGGCTCCACTACTTTCAAGAAGAGCAACTCACAATTGCGGTCAAGCGGCATCCTCGGTTCCAACAACAATCTTGCGCCCGCCTACGATGTAGCGCGTCATAACTGGGGCGGCTCGTGGCGCGTGCCGACACTTGACGACTTCAATGAACTAATAGACCATACCTGGACAGTATGGGCTACTCAAGGCGGAATCTGCGGACGCAAGCTTACAAGCAAAATCAACGGAAAGTCAATCTTCCTACCCGCTGCCGGCTGTCGCTATGGAGCCGAACTCTACTACGATGGCACGCATGGCTACTATTGGTCAGCAACTCCGAATGAGAGCCGTGCTGGGGGCGCCCACGGCCTCGGCTTCGATTCTGACGATTATGTCTGGTACGACTACAGCCGCTCCTACGGCTTTTCTGTGCGCCCTGTCTCTGAATAAGCATCCAGTTCCCTTAATTCCTTTGCCTTGAGTCATAAGTCCAAAAACATAATCGAGCGATGCATATTTCCGCCTCCTTGCGTCACTAAATTTCGGGGAAATGGGGATTTTGGGCAGAAAAAATTTCGGGGGAATGTTTTTTTCGAGATTTTTTGCAAAAAAATGCGCTTGTTTTAAATGATATTTTATAATTCTGCCCCAAAATATAAAATGCCATTTTAAATATGCGTTTGCAAGGCAACGTGTATCGGCTATGTTTTGCACGCCAAGAAGCATCATAGGCAGATTGACCCTCAGCCGTTTTCACCACACTCCTCGCGCAGCCTGGAGCGTTCGCTCCAGATGTCGAGGATGTTGCCGGCGATGGTGACGACGGCGTAGGCGAGGAAGAGCATGAGGGCGATGGCGGCGAGGAGGCGCGAGTTGTGGAGGACAGCGGCGAGGAGGCCGTCGGCGAGGCCGAGGGAGACCTCCAAGGGGGTGCCGAGCATGAACACGAACAGGGTGCCGCCGGAGGCGAGGGCGAGGGCGAGGGCGAGGGCGAGGGCCCAGCGGTAGCGGCGGAGCCGCGCCTCCTCGTAGCGGCGGACATACTCAACGGCGTCCAGTTTCTGTTCGAGGCGGTGCATGAACTCGTCCCGGTCGTCGAACACGGGTCTGTGGCTGAGGAACACGTCCTCGAGTGCTTTGTCCTTGGTCATAATTTTAAGTTTCGCTTCGCTCAACTTTTGGGTTTGAGGGTTTGGCGGTTGTGGGTTTATGGGTTAGTCGAGTTTGCGTATGGTTGAGTCACAGTTTTAGCCTTTCCTTTAGTTTGTCGCGCCCACGCGATAGTTGCATCTTCACAGCCCCCTCCGTCGTGTCGGTCATCTTCGCTATCTCGCTGATTGAATAGCCACTGAGGTAGAAGAGGGCGATGGCGGAACGTTCCTTCGGCGGCAGTGTGGCAAGAGCTTGATATAAGTCCTGGTGCTCGCAATAGGCATCGGTTGTTTGCCCACCTGCCATTGCGTGCATCTCGTCAAGCGCATCGAAGGTGCGATGAGCGGCACGATGGTTGAGATAGGTGTTGTGTGCAATCTTGAAGAGCCACGAGCGAAAACGTCCCCTATCCCGATAATCCGACACCGACAGGTATGCCTTTACCAGAGCGTCCTGCGCAATATCATCGGCGTCATCACGGTTGCCGCAGCAGAGGGCGAGCAGAAAGCCTCGCAGCGCCTCCTGCTCGTCGCGCACAAGTGCTATAAACCGCTCGCGTGTCACGCCTTTTCCGCCGCCTTGTTTCGTTCTTCCGCCTCCACTTCCTTGGCGAGCATCTTCTTACCCACGGAGTAACTGATGAGGTATGCTATGCCTACGGCAAGCGACGGAATGGCAAAAAACAACGGCCAGAAGCCTCTACCGCCAAGCATGGGCAGTGTGACAATCATGAGGATTCCGAATATCAAGAACATCCAACCGCGCTGCAACTTCTGCATGAGCTTCTCTTTCAGCAATGGCGGCTCCTTCTCTCCGTCAAGTTTCCTGACCAGTGCGTTCACATCGACGTCCGCGTTCTTGTCCAATGCCGCAAGTATGATTTCCTTGCGCATGTTCTCTCTCTGTCGTGTGCTGCGATATGTCATCCACACTATTACTATCGGTAGCACGACACAAAGGCAGAAATAAAACAGGGTTTGCATCACAATAGCAGTTCCGATATGCTCGCCCATCTGGTTGAGGTTGTCGAACAGAACTCCTTTAGTATCCAGATTAAATTCCATTTTGCTTTGTAATTTTTAATTGTTCAACTTACGATTATATTTTTGAAACGCTTCACCATAACAACAGGCAAAAGCAACAAAAGGTAACGGCAAGGTCATAAAAAAATGGTTGAAGCATGTCTTTTCTGCGCAAAAACATCACATTCCCCCGCTGACATGCCTACCGCCCTACTCCGCCAGGCTCTTGATTTTCTTCATTTGCTGATTGAAAGTGCTGATGTCATAGTACCGAAAATCGCCACGAACTACGTTGCCTTCCTTGTCCAACACCTCGTAATGGGGAATGCCGTTGAACTGAAATAGTTCGCGGAGCCGAATATAGTCGGCGGCAGACACACGGTAGGTGTGCTCGCCCACGAGGTGCTTCGCCACGTAATCGTCGTACTTCGCCTTGGGCGACTCCTCCTCATTGGTGATGAATACGAATGCCACCTCGGGATTGTCGCGCATCGCCTCGCGCACCTCCTTCGTGCGCTCAATGCCCTGACGGCACGGACCGCAACCCGTGCTCCAAAAGTCAATGAACACGTACTTGCCGCAAAACTGGTCTGTTATCCGCCTCAACGCTATGGTTGCCTCGCTCAGAGGCAGAGCATAGACATTGTCTTTCGTCGCAATATACCTCTGGTAGATGCGCTCAAGATGACCGGCCAACGCCTCGCAGCCAAGCATATTCTTCATGCGCGCCATAGTCTCCTGTAGTTCAGCCTCCTTCTGCGCCAGACATTGCCTGCGTTGCTCCTCGGAGTAGTCGGGAGAAACCGACACACTCCGCTTTACGTCGCGCGTGGCAAAGATATTGAGAAGATGTATCTTGGCAAGCATCGACAACGACTGCCCTCCAAAAATCTCACGGTCAATGACCGCCAATAGGCTATCCCTCGCCGGAGGCTCATTCTCATAACCAACAAAGTCATCGTTCTGGTACGTCGAGCGGTCCCTAACGATGGGCGAGTGCGTATATCGGTTCTGAATAACGGAATAATTTGCAAAAGCCAGCAACATCGGGTCGTCAGCAGGCAGAAATCGCAGCACACGATAGTTGGCGACGTCCGCCAGTTCTGCCTTCAAAGCCGAGTCCACAGGAATACCCGTTGCGAACCATTGCTCCCTCGCCCTCTCACTCTTTTCCAACTGGAAGTCAAGCATAGTATTCGCCAGTCTAAGCAATTTCTCGTTGCGCGCCATTACATAGTCGAGCGTGCTGAACCCACTGCGAATTGCGACACGCGACAGTTGTTCGTCCACCTTCGCCGCTATCGAGTCCATCTTGCACCCGAACTCTCTAAAACCCATCGTCTTCACATCGTTGGCAAAAGAATCATAACCATAGTGTCCCACCTCGTCGAGGCAAGAAGTAAGATATGCCGCACAGGGAGCCTCCTTACCATTCTCGTCGGTGTATTCCACCCTGCCGTCACGCCGGATGAATAGGTTGACGGTATGTCCGGGCTCAACATAAAACGGGATGGCGTGGCTATCAAACCTAATGTCATTCCTCACTGGGTGATGTACGGTAAACCATCGCTCGAACGTGCCATCCTCCTTCACCTCGACAGCCAACGGCGAGGACGTGTCGCTGAAATGGTCCTCGTGATATATTACACCAATCATCTTGCCCCGCGACTGCTCGAAGCGTCCCTTGACGCACACCTCTGCGGTCGTGAAGAACGAGCGACGATAGGTTTCAAGCGCCTTTTTGTCGCAATTGAATAGCCTTACCTCGTCGTCCGCCCAGCCGCAAACGGCATTGAGGACGAGTAGCATTACCGAGATTACTCGTTTCATGATATGCGGAAATTAGTTCAGAATATGTGGCAAAATAGTTCAGGAGAGGCTTCACTTCACCAACACCTTGCGGCCGTTGATGATGTAGAGGCCGCTTGCGGGCTGCGAGACGGGGCGTCCCATGAGGTCGTGGACGGTGCGGGGGGCTTGCGACTGCGCGGGAGCGGCTACGCCGCTGTGGATGCCGAACGCCTTCTCCACCTCGGTGCGGTCGAAGACGTAGGTGAGCCACACCTTCCATGAGTTGGTGCCCGTGTAGCCGAAGTTGGGCTCCGAGTCGCCAACCTTGAGGCTGGGATAGGTTGCTGTCTGCTGGTTCTTGTCTTCCATATTGAACATCCACGCCGCCGTCTCGGGCAGGTAGAGCGAGCCGGTGCCGGTCACCATGTTGAATTGCATGCGGCAGACGCGCGAGTCGGTCGTGTCGTCGCACCACACAGCCTCGTAGAAGTCGCCGCGCGAGCTCTTCTGCGTGTCGTGACCGACGTACTGCTTCTTGCTCATGTTGTAGAGATAGAAGAGACCATTGCCCGCCTTCTCAAGACGGAAGATGGCAGGGAGGGGAGCCCACTCGGCGTCCTCGCTCTTGGCGTAGGCGTTGCCCGCCATCCACGACTTGCCGCCGAAGCTCTCGTCGCCGCATATCATGGCGATGTAAGCGCTGTCGACGAGAGTCGAGGGCGACTTGACACGCTCGCCTTTCAGTTCGACCACCTCGGGCAGCGACTGGTCGGGGTCGTCGGCCTTCTCGCCCGTCGCCTCGGGAGCGTTGGGCGTAGCCTCGCGGACGATGCGGTCCACGTTGGCGTTGAGACCGTAGGAAGCCATGCGCGAGAGCATGTACTTGTGCTCGATGCGGTAGTCATTCGCCATGTCCCAGTAGAATATGCCCTGGCATGCCTTGTCTTGAGCGAACTTGGCACGCTTGTAGACCTGAATGGGCGACATGAAGTAGTGATGGCCGCCGTTGCGGTCGAAGCGCTCCATGTCCTCGCCCGGCACGTAGCTCGAGGGCATGGCGCCCCAGTTGACGCCCGCGATGGCGCCGATGTTCTGCTCGTTGTCGTTGTAGAGACAGGTGGTCGTCGAGGCATAGGAGAGGTAAATCTTCTCCTTCGGGTAGCGGTTGATGAAGCCGTTGTAGTTGTTCACGCACGAAGCGTAGGTGTAGTGCGTCTTCTGCGGACCGTATTGCTGCATGGTAAATCCGTCGACCTTGGAGATGCGGTTGGTGGGCAGGAACTTGTAGGACACGTTGTGGCACGAGACCATAAGGGTCTTGTCGGCAGGCAGTTTCTCGCGTATGATGTCGACAAGGTCGCCGTAGGTCTCCCAGTTGGTGGCGTAGCTCCACTCGAGGTCGAGCTCCACACCGGCATAGGGACCGCTGAGGCGGGCGAGGTCGGTGGCGAATGCCAGACGCTTGTTGGCGTCGCAGATAGTGTTCTCCCAGCCATCGTGCGAATAGACGGAGATGCGGAACTGGTAGCCGCGGTAGCCGTCGAAAGCCGACTCCATGATGCGCTTCCAGTTGTCCTGCGAATAGTAGTCGAAGCCAGGCTGGTTCTCGTCGTCGAAGTTATAGAGCGAGTTGACGCTACGTATGATTGTGCCCACGCGACCGCCGAGTGACGGCATGGGGAGCGAGGTCTTGTGGGAGATGATGTCAGCCTGCTCGAAGGTGCAGTTCCACACCGCCCACTGGTCGAGACAGCCCTTCAAGCCCTCGCCCCATACCACCTCGGCATCGGTTTGAGGCAGTGTAGTAGAGTTGCCTACCTTAAGGTTGGTGAGGACACGGTCGTCGAGCACGACGCGGAACTTGGTGCCGTTGGGCGTGATGCCGAGGTAGTGCCAGCTGCCCGGCTGTATGGCGGTGACGTAAGTGTATTGCTGGTCGCCAACGTTTATTATCAGTTGCGAGGCGTTGGCATTGCCAAGTTTGACACTGAAGTCGCCCTTGCGCAGGACGGTAGCCCCCTCGGTCCACTCGTCGAAGTAGATCCAACCCTCGACGGTGTAGTTGGAAGCATTGTTGAGCGTGGTGGCGGGACTCGTCATCCAGCCATTGCCGTCGAGCGAGAGCACGCCCGTGCGGTTGCCCTTCGAGGCGAGCCACTTGGCTGTGCCTCCCAGGGTGGCGTGGTTGGTGGGCGTGAAATAGTCGAGATGGCCGTTGTTCCACGAGAGGATGCTCAGGCAGATGATGTCGTTGGACATGAGGTAAGCCTCGCGCGTGATGGCGGCGTCGAGGAAGCGCTCGGTGTTCGTGTAGCCGCCGTTCATGAGGTAGGGCAATTTCTCGTTGACGTGCGTCTTGTCGGCGCTGCGGCGGTCGACGCCCACGAACGTGCCGCCCGTGACCTTGCCGTGGTGGTTGGTCGCCTCACCGCGCCAGAGCGAGCGGTAGTCGACCAGGCTCGAGGTCCACTCCTCGTGGTCCATCTTGTAATAGACAAGGAGGTTGCCGACCTGCTGGTTGAACTCGTTGAGCGTGTTGTTCCAGAAGTGGTCGTAGGTGGCGTCGAGAGCCTTGTTCCAGATGCGGATGTCGTCGACAAGACCCGTGAAGCCCTCGCCGATGGTCAGCTCGGCGTCCATCGAGGCTCCGGCATCGGTCGTGCGGCACGCCGCCGCTTCCTTGCCGTCGACGCGCAGCTTGACGCGTCCCTTGCTGTTGATCAGCGTGATATGCTGCCACTGGTTGTTGGCCACGGCGAGCGAGCCGAACTCGTTTGTCTCGCCGTTGACGGTCACCGACAGCGAGCCTGCCGACGCGCCGAGGGCGATGCGCATGTTGCCGCGCTCGATGAGCGTGGCTCCCGCCTTCCAGGTGGTGGGCTTGAACCACATCTGCACGGTGTAGGAGTGGATGCCGTTCATCTCGGGCAGAATGCCGCACTCCACCTTTCCGCTTGCGGTGAGTTTCAACGCGCGGTTCTCCACCTGCGCCTCTGCCTGCATCGCCGCGAAGGCGAGCAGCAGCACGAACAAAATCTTCTTCATCTGGGGTATTGGTTGGTTTTTGAAAGGCAAAGATAAGAAGAAAATTGCGATTGGACAATTTATTGTGGGATTTTTTGCGTAATTTTGCAGTCGGAAATGAATATCAACGTCATCGGCAGGGGACGTGTGGGCGGCCAGCTGGCGACGGCCCTCGCGGAGGCCGGGCACAGTGTGCGCGCTGTGTCAGGCCATCGCTTCATGGACGGCGGGGAGACGCTGGCGGAATGCGAGCTGACGATAGTGAGCGTGGCGGACCGCGTGCTCGAAGACGTAGCGCGCGAGGTGGTGCGCATCAGGCGCGCGATGGGCTGCGAGGCGGCCATGACCGTGGCGCACACGGCAGGCAGCATACCCATCGGCGTGTTCGGGGCGACCACAAACTACGGCATCTTCTACCCCATGCAGACCTTCTCGAAGGAGCGCAAGGTGGAGTTCGCCCACCTTCCCGTCTTCATCGAGGCGGACGGCGAGGCGACGCGGGAGAGGCTGTGGGCGGTGGCGCGGACGCTCAGCGACCACGTCAGCTACCTCACGTCCGAGCAGCGCAACAAGCTGCACATAGCCGCCGTCTTCGCCTGCAACTTTGTCAACCACTGCCTCGCGCTCGCCGACGACCTGCTCCACGAGATTGGCACCGACTACCACGCCGTCCTCCCCCTCGTCGAGGAGACGATAGGCAAGCTGCACACGATGACGCCCCGCGAGGCGCAGACCGGCCCCGCCCGCCGTGGCGACACGAACGTGATGGCGGAGCACATGCAGATGATCGAGGACGAGGCGACGAGGGAGATCTACAGGCTTATGTCGGAGAGCATCAACCGGTGATTTACGATTTACGGATTTACAATTTATTGAAATTTACGATTTACGGATTTACAATTTACAATTTATTTACGATTTTTTCAGATTTACAATTTATTTGCGATTGACGATTTATTGGCATTTACAATTTATTTGCGATTAATGTCATGCGCCGATGCGGGTTCCGTGTAGGGAGCGACAGCTCCCGCCCCCCCCCAAGCAACAAGACAACAACAACCCCCAAACCGAATTACCCCATAACCCCATAACCCCCAACAATGCAATACAAATCCGAACTTCCCGAAAACGCCTTCCGCGAGCTGAGCGAGGGCGAAGTGTACGAACCAGTGATGGACGCCAAGGGCGCGCCCCGCGAGGTCACCGCCTGGTCGGTGCTGTGGGGACTGCTGATGGCAGTGCTCTTCTCGGCAGCCGCCGCCTACCTCGGACTGAAGGTGGGACAGGTGTTTGAGGCCGCCATCCCCATCGCCATCATCGCCGTGGGCGTGTCCGCCGCCACCAAGCGCCGCGGGGCCTTGGGCGAGAACGTCATCATACAGAGCATCGGCGCCTGCTCGGGCGTCATCGTGGCGGGCGCCATCTTCACCCTGCCCGCCCTCTACATCATCCAGGCCAAGCACCCCGACGTGACGGTCAACTTCCTCCAGGTGTTCCTCTCGTCGCTCCTCGGAGGCGTCATCGGCACACTCTTCCTCATCCCCTTCCGCAAGTTCTTCGTCAGCGAGCAGCACGGACGCTATCCCTTCCCCGAGGCGACAGCCACCACCCAGGTGCTCATCTCGGGCGAGAAAGGCGGCAGCCAGGCGAAACCGCTGCTCCTTGCCGGCGTCGTTGGCGGACTGTATGACTTCGCCGTCGCCACCTTCGGCACGTGGACCGAGGCCTTCTCGACGCGTGCCATACCCTTCGGCACGGCAGTGGCGGAGAAGGCCAAGCTCGTGTTCAGCGTCAACACAAGCGCCGCCGTGCTGGGCTTAGGATACATCGTCGGACTGAAATATGCCGCCATCATCTGCGCCGGATCAGCCCTCGTGTGGTTCGTGCTCGTACCCCTCATGCCCCTCATCGGCAGCGAGACGCTCGCCACGCTCTGCCCCACCTACGACATGGCAGTGCAGGTAGGCGACATGAGCCCCGAGCAAATCTTCAGCACCTTCGCGCGCCATATCGGCATCGGCGGCATAGCCATGGCAGGACTCATCGGCATCGTGAAGCAGTGGAGCATCATCAAGGGCGCCGTGAGCCTCGCCGGACGCGAGCTGCGGGGCGGCGAGGCGAAGAGCGCCGGCACGGACCTCCGCACGCAGCGAGACATAAGCATGAAGATAGTGGCAGTGGGAGTTGTCGTGGCACTCGTAGCCACGTTCGTCTTCTTCCTCGCGGGCGTGACCGACTTCAACCTCCTGCACGCCGTCACGGGCATACTCATCATCGGCGTCATCGCCTTCCTCTTCACCACCGTGGCGGCCAACGCCATCGCCATCGTGGGCACCAACCCCGTGAGCGGCATGACGCTGATGACGCTCATCCTCGCCTCGGTAAT
>JABUTZ010000037.1 GCA_021443415.1 Bacteroidaceae bacterium
GCCATGCCGTACAGGTTGCCGCCCAGGATGCCGCCGCCGTTCTTGCCGCCGGCCACGTGCTCGATACGGCCCTCAAAGCCAAGGTTGGTGAGATAAGTGTTGCCATAGCCTTCGATCGTGCCCACGAGGCCTACGCTCATCTTGCCCTTGATGGAGCAGGTCGCGTCCAAAGTCACGTTCTTGACTGTCACGCCGCTGGTGGCATGACCGATCAGACCTGCGTTGTCGTCGGGCGAATCCACCACCAGATGGCTAATCTTGAAGTGCTGTCCGTCGAACGTGCCCCTGAAGGGATTGGAGGGAGTGCCGATGCAAGTGTGCAAAGTCTCGTCGGTGCCGTCGGCAAAGTCGATGTCGGCGGTCAGCTTGGCGTTGAGCACCTCGGTCGAGGAGTTCACCATGTTGGCGAAGACCTCCAGGTCGGCGGCCTTGGCGATGATGTAGGAGCCGTCCGCGTCCACGTCGATTGTCGTCTGAAGGAGTTTGCCGCAGACGGAGCAGAAGCCCTTGCCGTTGGGCGTGTGGGAGGGGATGACCGGCACGTCCTGGGTGTTGCTGTAGGAGCAAGCGCCGATTCCCTTGCCGTCGCAGCGATAGGACGAATAGTTGCCATAGACGATCTTGCTATCGGTCGCATGCGTGGGATAAGCGTCCACGCCGAGCGTTTGGCGCCAGATGATGTCCGACTGGTCGCCGTTGAGCTTGTAGCAGAGTTCGCCCGAAGCGATGGCCGAGGTGGCGATGTTTGGCGTCCATTGGTCGCCCACGGTAGAGAAGCAGTTGGTGTATGTGCCGGAGCCACCATCGCGTATGCAGTACGAACCGGGGGTGGTGACATTGCCCGTGCCGGCGTTCAGCACCTCGCCGGAGTTCCAGCAGTTGGTGATGACGGGATTGTTGCTGCCCGCCCATCCGCAGATGGCGCCATCCTCCTCCATGCCAACCACGGTGCCAGTCATGTAACAGCCCGTCATGTAAATCTTTGCCATGCCGTACAGGTTGCCGCCCAGGATGCCGCCGCCGTTCTTGCCGCCGGTCACATGCTCGATACGGCCCTCAAAGCCGAGGTTGGTGAGATGGACGTCGCCATAGCCTTCTACCGTGCCCACGAGGCCTACGCCCATCTTGCCCTTGATGGAGCAAGTCGCGTCCAGTGTCACGCTCTTGACTGTCACGCCGCCGGTGGCATAACCGATCAGACCAGCGTTGTCATCGGGCGAATCCACCAGCAGGTTGCTGATTTTGTGGCCCTGTCCGTCGAACGTGCCCTTGAAGGGATTGGAGGGAGTGCCGATGCATGTGTGCACTGTCTGGTCCGTACCGTCGGCAAAGTCGATGTCGGCGGTCAGCTTCGCGTTGAGCACCTCGGTCGAGGAGTTCACCATGTTGGCGAAGACCTCCAGATCAGCGGCCTTGGCGATGATGTAGAAGCCGTCCACGTCCTTGTCGATCGTCGTCTGAACGACGTGACCGCATACGGAGCAGAAGCCCTTGCCGTTGGGCGTGTGGATGACAGTCCCCGACTCCTTGGAGTTGCTGTAGGTGATTATGGGTGTGCCGTCGCAGAGACTGTTGGTGTTCTGGTAAACGATGTCGCCGGTCTCGCCGGGGAGAGGGACGGATGTGCCGTCGAGTGTCTGTCTGAAGGTGGTCCCGCCGTTGTTCAGGAAGTAACACAATTCGCCACTGGTCACGGGGTCTGCGGTCGTCCAATCGGTTTTCAGTCCCTGCTTGCCTCCGGCGGCCAACACCTCTGCGTTCAATTCATAGCAATTGTCCAAGGATAGATACTTGCCACGGAATATGTTTTTTTCGACATCCAGCAGAGTCAGCGCCCCCAGGTTGTAAGAATTGTAAATGGTACTGTAGCCATCATTCGATGCGAGCCACCCAATCAGGCCGGCAGCCTTGTAAGAACTTGATGAAGAGCTGATCTTACCCATGTTCACGCAATTCCGCATGTTGACAATAGGGTGGTCATTGTTCGTGTGACCGGCACCGAGAATGCCTGCTGCCGCTTTGTTGGTAGAGGTGACCGTAGCCTTGTTCACACAGTTGGCAATCTCTACCGTACCGCCGGCTCTTTGCTGTATCATGCAGATGAGACCACCTGCATGATCTGACGCCGTGAATGAGCAAGTCTCATCTATCGTCAGGTTCTTGATGGTCGAACCGCCACGGACAATACCGAAAAAGCCGCAGTAAGAGGTCGAAGAACATACGCAATTGGAAATCTTGTGGTACTGGCCATCGAAGACACCATTGAACCTGTTAGTTTGATTCCGACCAATCATGGTGTGCTCCACACCCGTGAAATCAATGTCATTGGTCATCAGGAAAGTGCATTCCGCAACTTTCTTGCCACCGATCATCTCTTGACACTCGATGGCATAGGACAGCCATTCGATGTTGCCCGCGTTGGAAAGAAGGAAGTTCCCACTGCCATCCTGCGCCGGCTTCTGATACCGGTCTGTGCACCCCGTAATCGTACAGATGCCGTTCACATACTTGTGATCGCCATCATGAGCGTACGCTTTCGATCCCGTCATCAATGCTACTGCAAGGACTATGAGACCGAAGATTTGTTTGATTTTCATGTTAGTCTAAATTAAGTTATGTGTTGTTGTGAGTTTCGCTTCAATGTGTTTTAACCCAAATTGGCGGCAAAGGTAAGGCGGAATCACGAGCTGACCAAATATTTTATATATTTTTCACAATAATTAAGGTATGGGGCAAAAGTAACGGGTGCGCCGTGGTGGTCGCTTGATGCCACACGGCGCACCCGTCCGGGGGTGTTAAGGTGTATGTCAGAAAAGGAAAATGGTGTCAGACATACTCGGCGAGGATGCGCACCTGGCGCGAGGTGAGGTAGGGGAGGCGGGTGCGGTAGCCGGCGCGGGTGAGGCGCGCGAGGATCTCGGGGTCGGAGGAGATGAAGTGGCGCAGGCGCGACATGCTGTTGCGGGCGGCATTGAGCGTGTCCTTGGGAGGGAAGATGCGGCACGCGATGTCGCAGAACGAGGTTACACTGTTGAGGCGGCGCTCCTCCTGGGCTGCCACGATGGTGGCGAGCGCGCTGTCGCTGTCGATGACGGCGGGGAAGGGATTGTTTTTCATGTTGGCAGTTTGGTTTTTGAAGTGAGTGGATGTGCCCTCGCGCTCGGAGCCGTGCCTCGCGGCAGGGCGGTCGTGTGGGGGTCAGTCCCCGAGGACTCCGTCGCGGTAGGCGATGTAGGCGGCTATGCACAGCCATACGACGCATGCCAAGGGTACGAGCGGGTGGGCTCCAGAGGTGATCATGGTGGCCAGCAGCGAGGCGGCGAGGTTGAGGTAGTTGAATGTCGTTGTCATGGTTGTAGTGCTTTTTTCTGTTTTCACAATGCAAAGGAAGCACCTAATAGTGTCACGATACGACACAACGGCAACTATTTTTGTTAAAATGTTCGGCGTTCCGTCGAGACTACAGACCTTTCCGGGTGTTGCCAACATAAATAGTCTGCAGTCTGTAGTCTGCAGTCTGTAGTCTGTAGTCTGCAGTCTTCGCAAGTGCAACTTGCGAAACTAAAAATCAATCGTTGCGAACGGCAGCGAGGCGAACCACTCGGCGATGGCTACATCCAGCTCGACCAAGGCGCTGAGGATGAGGCAGAAAATAGGTGCGGGGCAGACGATGGTGACCGCCGTGGCGGCGATGATGGTGAGCGTGAGCGGGATCATCGCGATGCCGCTGAGGGCGCTGTAGGGGTGGACGGTGCCGAAAACATGGACGGTGAGAGGCATTGTGCCGACGGTGCAGACAGCGCCCGTGGCGACGGCTCCGAGGACATGGCTGCGCGGGATGCGGACGGCGCGCGACCGCCAAAGGCGAACGTGAAGAGGGATGCGGTCGGCGGGCAGACGCTCGGCCTTGTCGCGGCTGTGATGGCTCTCGGGGCGGCATATCTCGGCTATTGCTATGGCGAACATGCAGGCGTAGGACATCTGCGCCCCCACGTCGAAGAGGGCGAACGGCGAGACGATGAGCATGAGGAAGAGCGAGGTCCAGAGAGCGTCGAAGAGTGTGACGTGGCGGCGGAGGACGAGCACCCAGGCGAGGATGGTCTGCATCGTGGCGGCGCGCACGAGCGAGAGCGGGCTGGAGGCGAGGAGGACGTAGCACCACAGCGTGGCGGTGATTATGAGCGCGTTGCGCAGGCTGTGGCGGCGCGAGTGCCCTAAGAGCAGGTGGAGCAGGGCCATCAGCACACCGAGGTGCATGCCCGAGAGGGCGAGCAGGTGGGAGGCGCCGGCGTCGCGGAAGACGGCGCGCGTCGGACGGTCCAGTCCGCTGCGGTCGGCGAGCAGGAGGGCGGCGGTGAGGCTCTTGGCACACTCGGTAGCCACCGTCGAGCGCATGCGCTTGAGAAGCCACACGCGGCAGCGCATGATGAGACTTGAGGGCGGTGTGTCGACGATGCGCATGGCGGAGACACCGAGGCGGTAGGCGTATTCGCCCCGCATGAAGCATGTCCTGCCCCACTTGTCGCTGATGTCCTGCATGCTGATCTTGCCACGGAAGAGTATGGTCGTGCCCTCGCGTATCTCGCCGGCGACGAGCATGCTGTCGGCGATCCAGAGGCGCGTGCCGATGCCGTCCACCTCTGTCATCACCCACTTGCCACGATCCGTGCGCACTGGAGGGGCGGTGACGGTGGCGACGTGCGTTGTGCCGGCAGTCCGTGTGCGGGCTTCGTCGTATGTGGCGACAAAGGTGAGTCGGAAGGCGAGGTACCCCGCTATGAGGGCGGCGAGGCAGACCGCCGCGAGCCCCCATCGCCACGTCTGCCGTCGGTGCATGAGGGCGAACAGCGAGCCGAGGACGGCGGTGACAGCGGCGCAGACGCACAGGTGGGAGTAGCCGCCCCCCAGGTCGGCCTCCGCCGCCCAGATGCCCATGGCGAGCGCCACGGTGATGAGCATGATGGGGGAGAGGGGAAAGGGCATGGCGGAGGTAGCTGATGGAGAGGCTGATGGATGGAGAAGATGGAGCGTTTCGGACTACGATAACTGTGAGTTGCGGCGCTCAAAAACGCGTGTGTCTGTCAAGGAAAGCGAAGCACTCACTGCTTCCGCTTCTCCTCGTCGAAGAGGCCGTAGGTGGTGCGCAGGACGCGGAACTCGGTGCGTCGGTTGAGGGCGTGGCACGCCTCGACGCGCTCGTTGTCGTCGATGGCGGTGATGAACGCCTCGGTCAGCGTGTCGCCGATGGCGAGCCAGTCGTACTGCTCGTGCACCTTGCGCGTGACCACCTTCGGACGGCTCTCGCCGTAGCCCACGGGCGAGAGGCGGTCGGAGGCGATGCCGCCGTCGATGAGATAGCGCACCACGCTCTCGGCGCGCCGCTGGCTGAGGCGCATGTTGTAGGCGTCGGACCCGCGGAAGTCGGTGTGGCTCGCCAGCTCGATGGTCACGTTCGGGTTCTCGTTGAGCAGCGTGATGAGGCTGTCGAGGGCGGGACGGCTGTCGGGCGTGATGTCGGCGCGGTCGAACTCATAGAAGACATTGCGCACGAGCACGGGGCTCGAGATGCTCGAGAGCGGGAACTGGAGCACGTATTCGGTCGTCTCGCTGACGGTGTCGACACATAGCTCTTCCTTGTGGTTGAGGTAGCCATGGCAGGTGCCGAGCATGACGTACTTGACGTTGGGGTTGATGACCTGCGTGAAACTGCCGTCGCCCTTGACGCTGAGCTTCAGGTTGGTGCCGTCGTTGCCCACGAGATAGACGAGGGCCTCGGGCAGTTCGTAGCCGTCCTTCTCATAGACCCAGCCCTTGACCGTCTGCAGTATCTCGGGCTTCGAGAAGCTCAGCAGGTGGTCCCAGCCGCGGGCGTCGCCGCGGTTCGAGCAGAAGTAGCCGCGGTTGTGCACTCCCTCCCATGTCATGCCGAAGTCGTCGCCGGGGCCGTTCATGGGCCAGCCGAGGTTGACGGGGCGCGTGCCCGGTGCCTTGGGGTCGCAGACGAAGATGTCGAGTCCGCCCATGCCCACATGGCCGTTGCTGCTGAAGTAGAACTCGCCGTTCGGGCGCCATGCGGGGAAGCACTCGTCGCCGGGGGTGTTGATCTCGGGGCCGAGGTTCTCGGCGGGTCCCACCTCCTTGCCCTCGATGTTGCATCGCCAGATGTCCAGTCCGCCCATGCCGCCGGGCATGTCGCTGGTGAAGTAGAGCCACTTGCCGTCGGGGCTTACCGCGGGGTGGGCGAACGACGACAGTGTGTCGCGGCTGATCTCCACCACCTTGGCGGCTCCCCAAGCCGCGTCGCTGCGCTGTGAGGAGTAGATCTTGGCGTAGCGCGGATAGGAGGGGTCGCTGCCGCAGCGCGTGAAATACATCGTCTTGCCATCGGGCGTGAAGCAGCAGGCACCCTCGTCTTCTTCGCTGTTCAGTTCGCCGCCCGCCGCCTCCATGGCTGTCCACTTGCCCTTGTCGTCCTTGCGGCAGAAGAAGATGTCGCCGGGCTTCATGCCCGTGATGCCGCTGATGTCGTCGCCCTCGACCTGCGGACGGGTGGTGGTGACGTAGAGCTGGTCGGCATCGTCGCCGAGGAGCATCGGGCAGTAGTCGGAGCGCCGTCCGTTGAGGGCGTTCTCCTTCTTGACGGTGTAGTTGGTGGGGTGGTCCTTCCAGATCTGTGCGTGGAGGGCGCCCAGTCGGCCGTTCAGCGCCAGCGTGTCGTCGGGCACGAGGGCGAGGTAGGCGTCGTAGTTCTCGATGGCGCGCTTGTATTCGCCGCTCTGCTTCTGCATCTCGGCGAGGTAGAAGAGGGCGGTGCTGTCGCTCACCTTGTAGCGCATGGCGTTGCCGTAGCAGCCCACGGCCCGCGAGGCGAAGGCGATGCGGCGGTAGCAGTCGGCGGCGGCGAGGGCGCGGGCCGAGCGCTTGGCCTTCTCCTTGACGGGCGTGCGCATGTAGGCGCGGCGGTAGAGGTTGCCCGCCTCGTAGTATTCGCCGATGGCGCGCTTCTGGTCCGCCTTCTTGACGATGCGCTCCACGTTGCAGGCGCAGAGCGTCAGCGCCGCCAGCACTATGGTCAGCCACCTATTCATGTTCGTTCAGTGCGTTGATTATCTCGTCCAGCTCCTCCGTCTTGAGGTTGAGGCGGAACTCGCCGTGCTGCGCCACGCTGATGGCTCCCGTCTCCTCGCTCACCACGATGCAGAGGGCGTCGGTCTCCTCCGTGATGCCCTTCGCCGCACGGTGGCGCAGGCCGAGTTCCTTGGGTATGGCGAGGTCGTGGCTCACGGGCAGTATGCAGCCCGCCGCCATGATGCGCCTGTTCTGCACGATCATCGCTCCGTCGTGGAGGGGCGAGTTCTTGAAGAAGATGTTCTCTATGAGGCGCTGGCTGACGTCGGCGTTCACCGTGTCGCCCGTCTTTATGAGGTCGTTGAGCGTGTCTGCGCGCTCGATGACGATGAGCGCTCCCACCTTGCCGCGGCTCATCGAGGCGCAGGCGCGCACGATGGCTGTGAGGTCGCTCTTGACGGGGGCGCGCCGCTTGCCGCGCAGGAAGGCCAGCCAGTGCTTGGCTCCCTTGCCGCTGCCGATGCGGTAGAAAAATCTTCGTATGTCGTCCTGGAAGAGGATGAGCAGGGCGAGCACGCCTACGCTGACCAGCTTGTCGAGTATGGCGCCGAGCATGCGCATCTCGAGGATCTGGCTGATGACGAACCACGCCACCACGAAGGCCATTACGCCGAAGAAGACGCTCAGCGAGCGGCTGTCGCGCATAACGCGGTAGCAGTAGTAGAGTATCGCCGCCACCAGCAGTATGTCGAGCGCGTCGATTATGCCGAAGTTGAAAAACATTGTTTAGAGAATAAAGAATAGAGAATAAAGAATAAAGGTATAGTGTTGCTGCTTGGTGTTTGCTGTGGATTGTGGCTTTGTTGCTGCGTGGTGTTTGCTGTGTCGTTCTGTGTCCTTTGCGTGCCGTTTTCTGAGTCTATGTGCCTGCGATGCGCATTTGCCACCTTATTTATAACGTGAAATTCTGTCCGGAAATTGTTTTTGCGGTTCAAGAGAAACGCTTTATTTTTCATGATGTCCCCTTTTCTCCCACATTTTTCTGTACTCATCTTACATTCTGGCCTTCAAATTTGTGATTTTCTCCCAACAAGCACAAATGTGTGCATGGGAAATAAAAACTTGCATGACTTGGCGGCCGTTTCGGAAGATTTTGCTAAATTTGCAGTTACAAGCCATGGTATGAAAGAGAACGAAAGGTAATCAACTATTTGCGATAGCCATGATAACAGAGCGTGTGGGGACAGGCACAACAGATGTCGTCGAGAAATGTGTTGAGGCGGGACTTGAGCCTCCCGTATTCATTCAGGAGGAAGATTTTAGGGTGATTATTTATCGCAAAGCGCACATAGCCGGGGCAAAAGCGCACATAGCCGGGGCAAGAACGCACATAGCTGAATCAAAAACGCACATAGTTGAATCAAAAACGCACATAGTTGAGGCAAAACTGACAAAAAAGCAACGTGCGGTAATTGCGTTCTGCGAAACCCCAAAAACGAGCCGGGAGATTATCGCTCACATCGGGATCGTGTATCAGGCACGGGCAGTGAAGAGATATATCACAGACCTAATTGTGGCTGGCATGCTCCTGCCTGTCGTGGTGGGAAAGGCCAATAGTCCGAACCAGAAATATGTCTCTGCCATACGCAGGGATTCGGACCACGAATGAATCATCACTTTTGCAATCAAATCAGATATCATAATAGAATGAGACGATGTTTCCTTTCCCTTGCCGCATTTGTGGCGGTGGGTGTTGCCGCCCAGAACGTCATCACGAAGCGTGACGGCGACGAGGTGCAGGCCAAGGTGACAACTTCCAATACTCCCACGTCCATAGGCATCGGGTTGATGCCTGCCTCGTTTCCGCTCCGATTGGAATTTCCAACGCAAGATTGGAAAATTTGGAAATTTCCAACGGAAATGTCGGTGTTTTGTTGTAAAAATAGGAGATTTGTTAAAAAATCGCTTAAATGTTTGTATATGTGCGGATAAACTAGTACTTTTGTGACATGTTATTGTAATTATTGCAAGAAATAATGACATTAGACTGTAATTATATCCGCAAATTGAGCCTCGAGGGCTGAAAGCATTCGGCGAGGATTTCCCCGATGCCCGTCTCTGCATCGTGTCGTTGGACAAGTACAGGCGCAGGATGAACGGTATCGACGTGCTTCCTGTCCGGGAATTTCTGCACGACCTTTGGGACGGCAGAATCTGACCATAAATCCATGTTACCCAAGTTGCCTGCTTTGAAATATTGGTGGGGTAAAAATGGCTCCAATAATTCAAAGGAGACATGTTGAATGTTTGGTGTGAAAGTCGTCAATCCGGGAGCGGTTTGACAATTCCGTGGGTCAGTTGCGCGGGTTCATGAGCTGATGGAGGCGAACGGTGTGGACGGCGGGGAGGACATCGTGGACGCGGAGGATGTCGGCGCCGTTGGCGAGGGCGAGGGCGTTGAGGGCGGTGGTGCCGTGGAGCGACTCGTCGGGAGTGATGCCGAGCGGCTTGTAAATCATTGACTTGCGCGAGATACCGACGAGTAGGGGGGCTTGGATTTCGTGCTTGAGGTGGGCGAGTTCGCGTAGCAGTTGGTAATTGTGCTCGACGGTCTTGCCAAAGCCGAAGCCGGGGTCGATGATGACATCGCAGACACCCATCTGGTGGAGCGCATCAACGCGCTCGCCGAGCCAGCGGGTCACCTCGACGGTGACGTGGTCGTAGTGGGGCGTGGCCTGCATAGTGGCGGGCGTCCCCTGGATGTGCGTCAGCACGTACGGCACACCGAGCCGCGCCACGGTGGCGAACATCTCCTCATCCATCGTGCCGCCCGAGATGTCGTTGATGATATGCGCACCGTATTCGCCCACGCAACGCTCGGCGATGGACGAGCGGAAGGTGTCGACGGAAATGATGGGTGCTTGTTTCTCAAGGACTTTTGTGACGATGCGTAGGGCGCGGCTGAGGCGCGCCCATTCCTCTTCGGGTGAGGGTGGGGTGGAGCCGGGGCGCGTGGAGCAGGCCCCGATGTCGATGATGTCGGCTCCCTCGGCGACGAGTTGCGACGCACGGCGCTCGATATCCTCGTCGGTCACGGCGCGGCTGCCGGCATGGAACGAGTCGGGCGTGACGTTGAGGATGCCCATCACGAGAGGGCGGTCGAACACATGGAGCCTGCCGCCGACGTTCATCGTCAGCGGGAGCTGCCGGCGGTCGGGGTGCAGGATGTCTGTCGGATAGGCGAGTGGCATGGCGTAGACGCGTTTTTTTCGGTTTTAATATGCAAAGATAAGCATAAATCGCATGCCAAAGGCGAGAAATGAGCCCAAATACACCTCTATATGCAAAAAAAGCCGTATATTTGCACGTTAAATAAAGAATAAAGAACAATTTCAGAGAATAGAGTGTAGAGTGTAGAGTGTAAAAAAAGAGTTTAGTGAGTAAAAAGATTGCGTGCTGCGGCACATTGATTTTAATCGAATTATGACAAAGAAATTGATAGCCACACTGCTGACGGGCATGATGTGGACGTGCGCCTGGGCGGGCGACGTGAACGCCCTGATTGTGACCACCAAGGACGGTGGCAGGGTGGTGTATGCCCTGAGTGAGAAACCAGAGGTGACGTTCACCGCCACTGAGGTGGTGCTGACGGTGAGCGAGGCGGTGGTCGCCTACCCCCTTGCCGACCAGGTGCTCTTCACCTTTGGCGACAAGCTCGACGCCATCAGCCGGACAGCTGGCCTGCGCGCCGTGATCACGTACAATGCCGGTGAACTGACCATCGGCCAGGTGGCCGCAGGCATGCCGGTACGCATCGCCACCATCGACGGCCGCGAGGTCGCCGACACGCAGGCCGATGCCGCCGGAAACGCCACAGTCCGCCTCCCCCAAGCCACAACCTACGTCGTCCAAGTCGGCGACCGCTCGTTCAAGTTGCAGTGCAAGTAACGGTTTCGCAAGCCGAACTTGCGAAGACTACAGACTACAGACTACAGACTACAGACTACGTACAAACATCTGCGTCCATTTGAAGACATCCAACGAACAAAATGACCATCTGCGTCAATCTGCGTTAAAAAATCAAAAAAACATC
>JABUTZ010000038.1:0-4327 GCA_021443415.1 Bacteroidaceae bacterium
CCTCCAGTGACCGCCGTTCTCTCGTTTGCGAGTGCAAAGGTACACACTTTTTCCGATACCGCAAGCACTCGGCACCACTTTTTTTCAAAAAAAGAGAAAAAAATGCAGAATTTCGGCTTTTCGGGGCTATATATATATAAATAAGGTGTATCTTTGCGGTCGCAAAAAGAGGAAAAATCATGATAGAATATCTCAAGGGAACGCTCGCCGAACTGCAACCCGCCGCCGCGGTGGTGGAATGCGGCGGTGTGGGCTATTGTGTGAACATCTCACTCAACACCTACTCTGCGCTGCAGCAGCAGGGCGAGGGCAATGTGGTGAAAGTGTTTGTGGAAGAGTCGATACGCGAGGACGCGCACCTGCTCTACGGTTTCACGACGAAGGCGGAGCGCACGCTGTTCGCCCTGCTCACGAGTGTGAGCGGTGTGGGTGCGGCGACCGCCCGCATGATACTCAGTGCGCTGTCGCCCATCGAGTTGGTGGATGTCGTCTCGACCGGCAACGAGCGCCTGCTGAAGGGCGTGAAGGGCATCGGGCTGAAGACGGCGCAGAGGATCATCGTCGACCTGAAGGACAAGATAGTGGCTGTGAGCGCCGAGATTCCCGCCGCCGCGGGAGCGAAGGCGCAGACCGTCGCCATGTCGCCCATAGCCGAGGAGGCGGTAGCGGCACTGACAGCCCTTGGGTTCAGTCCCGCACCGAGCCACAAGGTCGTGCTCGCCATTATTGGCGAGGAGCCGGACGCGACGGTGGAGAAGGTCATCAAGCTGGCACTCAAGCGACTGTAGGCAAAAGCGCGCACCATGCTGATACGCAAGCAGATACACGACGAGGCGAAGCGACTCGGCTTTGCCGCCTGCGGAGTGACGCATGTGCACACGGTGGCGGACGAGGCGATGGCGCACCTCGATGCGTGGCTTGCGGACGGGTGCGCCGCCGGCATGGAATATATGCACAACTACCGCGAGATACGGCGCGACCCTACCCTGCTCCTGCCCGGAGCTAAGACCATCGTGTGCCTTGCGATGGGCTACACACCGCGCGAGGCAGTGGCAGGCTTTGCCCACTATGCCTACGGACGTGACTATCATGAGGTTGTGCGCCTGCGAGCGAAGGCATTGGCGGACACCTTCGCCACCGTCCACCGCGTCTGCGTGGACACGGCTCCCATCCTGGAGCGATACTGGGCGCAGGAGGCGGGCGTGGGCTGGATAGGCAGAAACCGCCAGCTCATCGTGCCGCATGCCGGGAGCGAGTTTTTCCTCTGCGAGATACTGTTCGCCGACGAGGTCGACGAGACGGACAAGGCGGTAAAGGCACGTTGTGGCAGTTGCCACCGCTGCATGGATGCCTGTCCCACAGGTGCTTTGGGCGGTGACGGCAGACTGGACGCAAGGCGTTGCAACAGCTACCTCACCATCGAGCATCGCGGCGAGTGGACCGACCACCGCCCCACCGCCGGCTGCCTCTACGGTTGCGACGAATGTCAGCGCGCATGCCCCTGGCAACGCTTCGCCACGGCGACCGAGGAGCCTGATTTCCAACCCGGCCACGAGTTGTTGGCAATGAAGGCGGAGGACTGGCAGTCGCTCACCCGCGAGCAGTTCGGCAGCCTCTTCCGCCACAGCGCCGTGAAGCGCACCAAGTACGAAGGGCTGATGCGCAACATAGAGACGCAAACCCGATAGCGGCAACAAAAAACGACCTCCGCCGGCAGTGCGACGGAGGTCGTTATTGCAATGCAAGTCAGCAGATTAGAGCTTTGTGTAGTTGTAGTATGTCGGATTGTACTGTGCGCCGCTCTCATCGTAGCGATAGATGGCTGTCACACGGCCTGAGTTGTCGGTTTCATACCCAATCAGGTAGTTCTTTGCAGACTTGCTGGTATATGAGTAAATGGTGGGCAGAGCCTGCGACGGCAGACCGAGGTAACCCAGGTCGGCAAAGAACAGGAGTGCATAATGACCGCCGCCAGACAGCATGCCAGTCATGTCGTACGTCCAGATGTTGTACTTGTTGTTGGGAGCATCCACATAGTCATACTCATAGATGTTGGTCTCGGCCTTCCCTGAGTTGTCGGTCATGTCGATGCTCTTCAGGTTCTTTCCATCCCACTTGTAGTCAAAGTACGCCTCTGCTCCCTCGTAACCATCGGCTACATACTTGATGCGCGTCACGCGGTCGCTGGAGTAAGAGATGGTGAAGTGCATGGTAATCGCCTGCTTACCATAGTTCAGTGACTCAGTCATGCTTGTGAGATAACCCTTTGAGTTGAACGCAAAGTTGCAGGCATTGTATGTAACGCCTTCCTGTCCGCTGCTCATGACGATCGACGAGAGCTGCTTGCCGGTGGTCTTTGCGCGTGTGTCAGCATAGTTGAAGACGAAGGGCATACCCTGGTACTTTGCGGTCAGCGGCGCACCCGTCAGCTGGTCATAGGTATATTCAGTCAAGCCATTGCTCCGAACACGCACACCGTCCACAATAGACTCAGGGATAGGCAGTTCGGCAGCACCGCCAGGTGTACCATCGTTGTTGTCGCTGCTGCAGCTTGTCGTGCCTGCGGCGAGAAGCGCCACGCTTGCCATTACGGCTAAGAATTTCATTTTCATCGTTATTGTTTTGTGTTGGGTCCGAGGGGTTTTGGTTTGCCCGCAACCGACAGTCGGACCCGTTTCCTGCCGTCGGCGGTACGTTTTGGGTGCAAATTTACGAAAAAATCGGGAGACCGACGCTCTCCGGCGCCGATTATTTGCATTTACCGACCATACATCGCCTCAAATTGCTTGACGACGGCCTTGAGGTCGCGCGGCAGCCGCGCCATGACGAAGTCATGGATCTCGTCGGGCATCTCCTTGTAGAAAGCGATAGCGACGGCACCCGTGATGGCGCCCATCGTGTCGGCGTCGCCGCCGAGGGAGACGGTGAGGCGGATGGCGTCCTCGTAGTCATGGCTGTCGAGGAAGGCGACAAGTGCCTGGGGGACAGTCTCCTGACAGCTCGGCTCGAACTGATACTGCGGACGGATGTCGTCGCAGGTGCGGTTGAGGTCGTAGCCGAAGGTGCGAGTGATGTAGTCGCGAATCTCCTCCTTGGTGGAACCCGTGCGGGCGAGGAAGATAGCGGCAGCGGTGGCCTGGGCACCCTTGACGCCCTCGGTGTGGTTGTGCGACACCTCGGCGCTGAGTTTGGCGGCATTCAAGGTCTCCTCGAGCGAGTCGAAGGCAAAGCCCACGGCGGAGACGCGCATGGCGGAGCCGTTGCCCCACGAGCCGTAGGGTTCGGGGCGTAACGTCCACAGCCACTGGTAGAACATCGCGCCGTAGCCGCCCATCGGGTTGCGATGATTGCGGCCCAGGTGCTGCATGGAGCGCACGAGGCTGTCGGCGGTCAAGCCCTCGTCCTTGGCGCCAAGCAGCCAGTCAGCCACGGCGACGGTCATGATGCTGTCATCGGTCGGTTCCATGCGAGGGTCGAGGAGGGGGAAATCGTAGTACTTGGTGGGGTTGAACTCATAGATGGAACCGATGGTATCGCCGGCAACGGCTCCGAGAATAGTAGCTTTTTTCATGTTTTTAGGTTTTTGTGTTTAGAATTCGAGCTGGAACCCCTTGCGCTTCAGTTCGTCGTAGTTCTGCTTGTTGAAGCGGAAGAGGTTGGCGGCGCGCCGGGCGGTGGGCCATGTGGTCTCGTCGAGCTGGGTGACGAGGTCGAAGTGGAGCATCTTCTTGGCGAAGTTGCGGCGGTCGAACTTGATGTCGAGGATTGCCTCGTAGAGCGACTGCAGCTCGCGCATGGTAAACTTCTCGGGCAGGAGTTCAAAGCCAACGGGCTTGAAATGAATACGTTCGCGCAGTCGGGCGACAGCCTCGCGCAGGATGCGGTCGTGGTCGAAGGCGAGCTGCGGCACATCGTCGAGGGCGAACCACCGGGCTTTCGCCGCATCGTCGCCTCCCACGACGTGCTGTATCTTGACCAGTGCGTAGTAGGCAATCGTGATGACGCGCTCGCGCGGGTCACGGTCGGGCTCGCTGAAACAGCCGAACTGCTCGATGAAGGCTCCCGTGAGCCCCGTCTCCTCCCGCAGTTCGCGCAAGGCGCCCTGCTCGGCGCTCTCGTCCATATTGAGGAAACCGCCGGGGAACGCCCACTTGCCCTTGAAGGGCTCGATGCCGCGCTCTATGAGCAGCACCTGCAGCTTCGTCCCGTCGAACCCGAAGATGACGCAGTCGGTCGTCACCGCCGGATGCGGGTACTTGTAGCAATACTTGTTTTCTTCCATTTCTTGTCTCGCGTTAGATGTATAAGTGCAAAGTTACAATTTTTT
>JABUTZ010000038.1:4620-6617 GCA_021443415.1 Bacteroidaceae bacterium
TGATATGCAGAGCCATCTCAGCAAACCCCGCCGTCGTATTGATGGCATAACTCTGTCCCTGTAGTCCGTTGCCTTGTCCCCAGACGGCACCAAACCGCTTCATGGCAACGCGAGCGGCACCACCGCTATGATGCCCCTCGGCATTGCTGCCGAAAACAAAGATTTCGTTCTTCGCGAGTCGGTCGATACAATATGGTGCAGTTCGACCAGCCAACATGCCGGTTTTCCCGCCCGCCGAGAAATACATTTGGTTGAACTCTGCTGACTGATAAGCCTTGAAAAGTTTCTCGTTAAACTCAAATTCCTTGGGACAATAAATCTCATCCACCACCTGTTCCTGCGGACGCGCATAGATGTCCACCGTAATCTTTCGTTTCGCGTCACATCCCTGCCAGTCCTTGACGACAGCATGGAACATCTTGTCCCATCCGCAATCTATGATAGCTGCTATCTGGGCATTATGACTACGGGGGATATATCCGATTTTCTCATCGTTAAAATAGAGAGCGACGGCATGCGAATCGTACTTGTTCTGCTCACGCTTAACCGTCAGAACATCCCAGGTGCCAAAGTCATAGAATATGCGCTGATTCTCAATATACTGCGTACCAGCCACCACGCAGCTCATCACCCACTTGGAATCGCCAAGTTTATATTGCGCCTCCTGTTCCCTCTGCAAACGCTTGCGCTGGCGCTCGGCCTCACGTTCCTTAGCTTCGCGTTCAAGCCTCTCTTCCTTCGTCAACGTGTCCTCAGCGGCACCCTCGTCGCCATAGTTGCGCAGGGGAGAGTTCTCGATGAGGTCGTATTTACGATAGAACTGCAAGACAACGTCTTTCATCTCATCGGGGAGCATCGACATGGCTTTCACTGCCAGGTCCCCGGGAATGCCCCAAATCGCCTCAGCTATACTGCCGACGATTGCACCGAGCGTGTCAGCATCGGCACCAAGGCTGACCGCCTTGCGTATAGCGTCCTCAAAACCAGTGCTCTCGGTGATTATCCACAAGGCGACCGGCACCGTACCCTGGCACGTTTCATCGAAGCGGTTCGTCACCTCCGCTCGCTTGATGTCGATGTCATAGTCGAAGTGTTCGGTTATCGGGAGGAACGCCTTGCTCAGCGACACCTTGGTGATTGCCGCCGACGTTTTGCCCAGTTTGCCGGCACGTTGGATGGCGGCAACGACAGCCTGCGCCCCCTTGACGCCCTCGTGATGGTTGTGGGTGCACTCGGCAGAACGCGCCGCCTCACGTATTGCGTCCTTCATAACTGGGAATGCCCATGCTATCGGACTCACACGCATGGCACTGCCGTTGCCAAAGCTCCCGTAAGGTTGCGGACTGTCACTCTCCACCCACTTGCGGAAGCGCCCTCCGTAGCCTCCCTTGGGCTTCATGTAGCGGCGGCACCACTCATGCAGACTCTCGCCATAGTCCCTGCCACGCAGCAAGGCGTCGGCGATAGCCACTGTGCAGATGGTATCGTCCGTAAACGAACTGCCCTCTGCAAACATCTCAAAATCATAGCGGTTGGTTGGATGAAACTCGTAAGCACTGCCTACAATGTCCCCGATAATTGCTCCTAACATAGTTGTATCATTTTAGTTGTTTTCGCTTCTTGTGTTAGTTTTACACTGCAAAATTACACTTTCCGTACGAAACCACCAAATATTTTTGGGTAAAATTTACACATGAGCGTTAAATTTCCATCTTTGGAGTGTTGGAATGACCCCATCGGCACTGATTCAGCAAGATTTCAGGGGAAATCATAATCTGCAGGGGAGTCAAGAACTCTTCTCCGAGAAACTCAAGGCGTTTACGCTTGAGTTGCCTGATTTCAAAGGCAAATCGACAGAATATCCGAAATCCCCCATTGAATACTGGCTCTATGACCTTATAAATATGGAAACCATGACAACGGCATTACCTTTCCAGACACAGCAGCCCATCTTCGGCAAGGTGGGTGGCATCGCCGAACTCGTTCACATGAGCGAG
>JABUTZ010000038.1:6632-17267 GCA_021443415.1 Bacteroidaceae bacterium
TACAACATCAGTCTCGACACCTACCGCACCAACCTCTCGGTCATGAAGAATGAGCGAGCTGAGGGGCGCGAAGAGGGCTTAATCGAGGGACACAAGAAGGGGCTCGTGGAGGGTCACAAGAAAGGTCTGGCTGAAGCCAATCTGGCGTTTGCCACAAAGATGAAGAGTGACGGCATGCCCATCGACATAATACAGAAATACACTGGGCTGACAGCGGACGAAATTGACAGGCTGTAGTGCTAATGGAGTGACTGTCTGACATCTTCCTCCTAATAGTCCATGTTGTTAGTGTGAGCAGGCAATGAGTGCAACATTAACCCCTTAACCCCAAACCGAATAACCCAATAACCCCAATAAGAAATGATTTCGCTAAAGGAGAAAGTCGGCTATGCCATGGGCGACGCCGCGGCGGGAGGCATCACGTGGAAGATCATGTCCATCGCCTTCCCATTGTTTTTCACTGACGTGTTCGGGCTGACCTTCGCCGACGCCGGCCTGCTCATGCTCATCGCCCGTCTGTTCGACGTGGTCACCGACCCGCTGATGGGCTCGCTCGCCGACCGCACACAGTCACGCTGGGGCACGTTCCGCCCCTGGCTCATCTTTGGATCAATACCGTTCGGCATCGTCTTCGCCCTCCTCTTCTACACGCCCGACCTCGACCCCGTTGGCAAGCGCATCTGGGCATACTCCTTCTACCTGCTCATGATGGCACTCTACACCGCCGTCAACGTGCCTTACGGCTCGCTCCTCGGCGTGATGACCGACGACGCCGACGAGCGCAACCAGCTGTCATCGTTCCGCATGGTGGGAGCCTACGCCATGGGCTTCATCACGCTCTTCTCGTTCCAGTGGCTGCGCGACATGACGGGAGGCACCGACGCCCACCAGTATGCCGTCGTGGCGGCAGGTTTCGGTGTGCTCGCCGCCGTGATGACCCTCGGTTGCGGACTGCTCACAAAGGAGCGCCTCAAGCCCGTGCGCGCCGAGAGTTTCTCGATGCGGCAGTTCGTGGACCTGTTCCGCAACAAGCCGTGGGTAATCCTCACGCTCATAGGCATCTGCACCAATTTCTTCAACGGATTCCGCTATGCCGTGGCCGGCTACATGCTCGAGTACTGCCTCGGCGGCCACATCACGTGGGTGAGCCTCACCATCGACTACATGGCGTTCATGGCCTTCGGCGAGGTGACCTGCATGGTCTTCGGCGGTGTGTCGCCCGTGTTCACCAAGTGGGTCGGCTCGAAGCGCCGCGCATTCATCTGGAGCGCCGTCATCTGCTTCGTCACCTCGGTCGCTTTCTTCTTCATTCCTATGAACGCTTCCTACATCTGGCTGATGATTGTCGTCTGCGTGCTCACCTCTGTGGGCATCGGACTCTTCTCGCCCCTGCTCTGGTCCATGTACGCCGACGTGGCTGACTACGCCACCGAGCGCTTCGGCGCGTCGTCGACGGGACTCATCTTCTCGTCGGGCACCATGTCGCAGAAGTTCGGCAGCGCCATCTCCGGCTCGTGCATTGCCTTGCTCATTGGCATGGCTGGAGCCCAGATGATACCCGACAGCGTGGGCAACCTCGTGCTCGACCCCTCGTCCGTCACCGACTCGTTCTACACGATGGTGTGGTCGCTCTTCTCGGTCTTCCCCGCCGCCATCGCCGTCGTCATGGGCGCTCTCGCCTACTGGTTCCCGCTGAAAAAATAACGCAACGATGAAACGTATCACTCTCCACACCGCCATCCTCGGCCTCGTCGCCCTCATTGCCATTGCCTGCCAGAACGCCAACTCGCAGGTGATCCCCGCAACTGCGTTCTTCAATGGCAAGGGCGATGGCGTGACTATGAACACCGAAGTTCTGAACGCCGCCATAGCCAATCTGCGCGAAGGCGACTCGCTCGTCATTCCCAAGGGCAACTACCTCACGGGCACCATCAAACTCAAAAGCAATGTCACCCTTGTCCTCCAAGAAGGTGCCACTCTCATAGCGAGCGAGAACCCGGAAGACTACGACCACTACCGCCCAACGAAGGACATGAGCAAGTACGACACCGGCGAGGGAACGCGCAACGCCAACTTGGCGAGCGATGCCGATTGGGTCAAGGCTCTCCTTCTCGCTCAGAACGTAGAGAACGTAACCATCAAGGGCTCCGGCACAATCGACGGCCGCCACGTGCAGAATCCCAACGGCGAAGAGTCTATGCGCGGTCCCCACACCATCATCATCGCCGAGAGCAAGAACGTAAATGTCGAGGGGGTGCGCATACGATGCGCCGCCAACTACGCTATTTTGGGTTACGAACTGCAAGATTGTTCGTTCTCAACCCTGGACATTGAAGAGGGATGGGACGGCATTCACGTGCGTGGTTGCAAGAATGTGACCATCCAGAACTGCGACCTGAAGACTGGCGACGATGCCATCGCCGGCGGTTATTGGGAAAATATGACCATCCAGAACTGCCGCATCAACTCATCGTGCAACGGCATTCGCATGATTGCCCCCAGCACCAACCTCACCATCTCCGACTGCCACATCTACGGCCCTGGCAAGTTCCCGCATCGTACCAGCGGCGACGAGAAGCGCACATCGACCATCTATGGCATCGTACTCGAACCGGGCGCGTGGGGCGACTCACCCGGACACACCGAGGGCGTGACCATACGCAACATCACAGTGGACAACCTGCGCACACCCCTCGTCTATAGCATGGGCGACAACAACACCTGCAGCGGCCTCCTCGTCGACGGTCTCACAGCCACCAACATCAACTCCTACACCGTTCCCCTCAAGAACGAAATGAACTGCCCCCACATGTGGGACAACATCGAAATGCGCAACATAAAGATATCCAAGGGCAACTAACCCCCCGCCCGCCCCTCATCGTCCCTATCCGCCTCCCATCGCCTCCCCCAACCGCCTCCCATAACAAAACAGATGTCGCACCTCCCCACTACAGGAGGTGCGACATCTATTTGCATGCATTCAAACGTATTAGTCGGGTATGGTGAAGTTGAAGAAGCTCACCTGCGGCGTTGTGTGCTCGCGCTTGATGACAGCCTTCAGCTCGGCGAGTTTCTCGGGATACTGAGCCTTAACGTCGTGGTCTTCGTGGATGTCCTCGGCGAGGTTGTAGAGGAAGTAGGTGCTGTTCTTCATCACCAGCTTCCAGTCGCCCTTGCGCACGCCCACCTGCTTGGTCTCGTGGAACTCCCAGTAGAGGGCGTCGTGCTCCTGTTGGGCGGAGTTGTTACCGAGGAGGGTGGGAGCGAATGAGATGCCGTCGAACACGTCGGTGGTGCTCTTCTTGATGCCTTCAGGGAATTGGTCGCCGATGCCGGCGAGGTCCATGAACGTGGGCATTATATCATAGAAGGCGAGCATGTGGTCGCTCGTCTGCTCGGGAGCGATGTGCCCGGGCCAGCGCACTATGAACGGAATGCGAATACCACCCTCGTGGCACGAGCGCTTAAGGCCTTGTAGTTTGCCGTCGCGGTTGAAGAAGGTCGGGTCGGCACCGCCTTCCTCGTGAGGGCCGTTGTCGCTCGAGAAGACCACGATGGTGTTGTCGTCGAATCCCTTCTCCTTGAGTTTGGCGAGTACTTCACCAACGAAGAAGTCAAGACGGGTGATCATGCCGGCGAACTGCGTGTGGCAGGCATCGACCGAGTGGTAGTAGTTGCCCACCTCGGCGTTGTGCGTGATGTCGTCGCAGAACTGGTACTTGTACGCTTCTACTATGCTGTCGTTGGGCTGGCAGAGTTCGGCGTGGGGCAGGGTGTAGGTGAAGAAACCGTAGAAAGGAGTGTCGGCTGTCTGCAGGTCGAGCCACGCCATTGCCTCCTGGTGGATCATGTCGGCGCTGTACTGCGGACGTTCGGTGTAGTTGCCCGCTCCTGGCATGCCGTACTGGATGTTCTCGTCCATCGTGACGCGGATGACGTCCGTGTCGCCGCGACGGGGGCTGTAGCGGTTGAGGAAGTTGGGATAGTAGGTGTGCGCCTGGAACTGGCAGATGTAGCCGAAGAACTCGTCGACGCCGCGTGTCTTGGGAGTCGAGTGGCTGCCCTCGTAGCCGCCTGCCCACTTGCCGAACATGCCCGTGTTGTAGCCAGCCTGCTTCATCACCTCGGGGAGGATGATGTGGTCGGCGGCGTAGGGCTCCTGGCCAACAAGTGAGTAGTCGAGGTTGCTACCGTAGTACTTGTCCTTGTGGTTGCGCCAGTACTCGTTGTTGCCGCGCACCCAGGTGTGGCCCGTGTGCTGGCCGGTCATGATTGTGGCGCGGCTCGGAGCGCTCACGGGGCTGCCCGCGTAAGCCTGGGTGAAGCGGATGCCCTCCTTTGCCATGTTGTCGAGGTTGGGAGTGGCTATGTATCGCTGTCCGTAGCAACCGAGGTCGCCGTAGCCCATGTCATCGCAGAGGATGAAGATGATGTTGGGCTTGTCTTGTGCCGCCGCCGCGAGGGGTGCGAGCAGGGCTATGGGGAGAAAATGCTTTTTCATTTTTTTGTTATGGGAGTTATGCCTGCCGTTGGCAGGCTGGGAGTTAATAAATGGGAGTTATGCGCCTNGCCTGCGGCGCTGGGAGTTAATAAATGGGAGTTATGCGCCTGCGGCGCTGGGAGTTAATGAATGGGAGTTAATGAATGGGAGTTAATGAATGGGAGTTAACGGGAGATTTTTTTGAGTTTTTTTTTCGACTTTTCGACTTTTCGAATTCTCGATATATTGAGATATCGTCCTATCGTTCTAACGCATTATCGGCCGAGAACCCTCAGTGGTAACCCTTTATTCTTTATTCTCTATTCTTTATTCTTTGACAACCTTCTTGCCATCGATGATGTAGAGGCCGGGGTGGCGGGGCTGGTGGACGCGACGGCCGGCGAGGTCGAACGTCTTGCCGGCGCCTGCTGTCGCAGTGCCTTTGGCATCGGTGATGGCGGTGGGGGTGTCGATGCGCATGCGGAAGTCGTAGACGCTACCCTCGACATCGCTGTCCATCTCGGGCAATCCGTTGTCCGTGAGGCGTATGCGCAGGTAGGTGTCCTGGGCGGCGGCCGTCTCGGGAACGGCAATCTCCAGACCGTCGGTGTAGGGCAGCTTGGTCTCGTAGACACCGTCGCCGTCCCAGTCGATGAAGGCGCGGATGTCCGTATCCGCCGTCG
This sequence comes from Bacteroidaceae bacterium, assembly GCA_021443415.1. Classification (GTDB taxonomy): domain Bacteria; phylum Bacteroidota; class Bacteroidia; order Bacteroidales; family Bacteroidaceae; genus Physcousia. Next base: position 11,796 of record JABUTZ010000038.1, read on the forward strand.
TGTTGGCGGCTGTGAGGGCGAGCGTGTATGTCTTGCCGCGCTCGAGGATGAAGAAGTCGGTCGTGGCGAAGTTCACGTAAGCCGACGCGGGAGCCGCGGTGGCGGTGTAGTTGTAGTCGGCGATGGACATCGAGGTCAGGTAGGCGCCCTTGCTGCCGCAGGGGATTCGCACCAGTCCGAGGCGGGCGGCGAGGGCGGGCTTCACGATGGGCTTCTTGCTCTCCTCCTCATACTCCCTGATGGTCTCCATCAGTGCGCTCATGTCTGCCTCGGCGACGATGGTCAGGCGCATGCGGTTGCCGTCGTCGGGTGTGCTCCAGCTGTTGATGACCACGCCACCGGCGGCACCGCCGGCCGTCTGCATATTGATGTAGTTGGACTTGCAGGCGAACAGCCACTTGTAGGCGTCAGTGCCGTCGGCCGTCACCGACCACTTGGCGGGCGTGGCTGAGAGCGTGCGGCTTGCCACGACGAACTTCTTGGCACCGTAGTTATAGAGGTACTGGTTGCCAGAGTCGCTGGTAATCAGTGCGAAACGCTTGTGGTTGTCGTCCACCGTGGGAGCGCTTGCGTTGGCGCTTCCCCACACCTGCGTGTTGTTGCAGATGAGTTGTCCGCGCTTGCTGTCCATGGTGAAGAGCACGGTGTTGTCGATCTGGCTCAGGTCGGTCACCACGCTCTCGGGCAGCGGTTCCGGCTCGGGCTCGGGCTCGGGTTCGGGTTCGGGCGTGACGATAATCTCGTGCTCGGTGATTTCCCAGTACGAGTTGCCGCGGCCTGTCTTGATGTAGTAAGCCACCACGGTGTTCAGGTCGGCGCTGAAGTTCAGTCCGAGCGGGCCGTCGGTGTCCGTCTGGAACGACGTGTTGTCAGTAGAGGCGAGCCACCATGTCGAGGCGGTGCCGTTCGAGTCGTGGCCCTTGCGGTACTCCACGGGGTCCTCGCCCAGGGCGACGGCGCTCGAGAGAGTGACCACCGACGACTGGATGTAGCGTCCCGTGCGCGCGTTCTTGATGTAGAAACCGTCCTCGTTTCCCGTGGGCTCGAACAGCCAGTAGCAGTTGCCCGTCTCGGAGAGAGCGCCCGTGGTCATCGTCGAACCGCTGTCGAAGATGTAGGCGTTTGTGTTGCCGTTGCGGTGGATGGCGTAGGCGGTGACCTTCTCCTGGGCGAAGGAGGCGGCCGCGGCTATGCACAGCAGGCAAAGCGAAAGAAATGTTTTCTTCATGATATTGGTAGTTAGTGTTATGTTGTTTTTGTTAGCAAATCGCGCAGCTTCCGCATGCCCTCCGAGGCGGTGGCGCGGATGAAGTGCACGTCGGGGTGGGTGACGTCGACGGGCGAGGGGTCGATGACGTAGATGGGAGTGCCCGGCTGGGCGTATTGGATGAGACCTGCGGCGGGATAGACGACGAGCGAACTGCCCACGACCACCATCACGTCGGCCTTTTGCACGAGACGGATGGCCGGCTCGATGTTGGGCACGGGCTCCTCGAAGAAGACGATGTAGGGACGCAGGAGCGAGCCGTCGCCGGCCTTTGTGCCGGGTTCGACGATGCCAGTCTCGGGCGTCAGCGTGCGCCAGTAGCGGGGGTTCTCCACGTCGGCGGACGAGCACACCTTCATCAGTTCGCCGTGCAGGTGGAGCACGTTGTGCGAACCAGCCTGCTCGTGCAGGTCGTCCACGTTCTGCGTGATGACGCGCACGTTGTGCTCGCGCTCCATCTCCGCCATGATCGTGTGTGCCTCGTTGGGGTGGATGTCAGCCATGCGCACGCGCATGCGGTTATAGAAAGAGGTGACGAGGGCGGGGTCCTTCAGCCAGCCCGTGTGCGAAGCCACCTGCTCCACGGGGTACTCGTCCCACATACCGCCATTGCCGCGGAATGTTGTCAGTCCGCTCTCGACCGATATGCCGGCTCCGGTCAGGAAAACGATGTTTTTCATGGGGAGGGAGAGTGTGTGTTTCTGTGCGCCTGACAGGACTCGAACCTGCACGTCGTGGGACATCAGATCCTAAGTCTGACGCGTCTACCAATTTCGCCACAAGCGCATATCAAAGGCAAAGTTACAAATTTTTTTCGTTTGCAAGTCGGTTGGGGCGGATTTTTTTCCAAATTGCACTTAAAATGCGCTTGAACAGCCAAGCGGCAAGTGCACGTTTTGTTTAAACTATCGTATATTTTCTTGCTTGTTATGGAATAAAATTGTAAATTTGCGCACGGAAACACAGATACACAGACAGGTTAAACTCTATCGCTATGGCATCCTACATCAATTTGGGCAATGAGTCGTTCGCGTCATCTCGGCTTAATGAGTATGTCGACAAGACCGGAATGATAGCAGTGATCAATGGCACTTTGTTCACAAGGAATAGATTCACTTGTGTGAGTCGCTGCCGTCGTTTCGGCAAGTCGATGGCTGCGGAAATGTTGTGCGCCTACTATGACAAGTCGTGCGACTCGCGCGAACTGTTCCGCGGCCTGGAGATAGAGAATAATCCCGACTTCGAGAAGCACCTTAACAAATATCCTGTCATCTATGTCGACATGACCGACTTCATGACACGCTATCGTGACCGCCGCGATGTTGTGGAAATCATCCAGCAGACGCTCATCAAGGATATTTCCACCGTTTATGGCGATGTCGGGGTGGAAGACGACGATGACTTGATGGCATACTTGCTACGCATTGCGGAACGTACAGGCGACCGTTTTGTCATAATCATCGACGAGTGGGATGCCATCTGCCGTGAATATGCCGATGCTACCGGCACGATGAACGCTTACGTTGACTTCCTGCGCCGCATGTTCAAGGGCGAAAAGGCGTTGCGCGTCTTTGCCTGTGCCTATCTCACGGGTATCCTGCCCATCAAGAAATACAAGACGGAGTCGGCATTGAACAACTTCTGGGAATACTCGATGATTGACCCCGAACCGCTGTCGCGATACTTTGGTTTCACTCGCGAGGAAGTTCGTACGCTCTGCGCCCAGCACGACATGCCCTATGAGGAGCTGGAGAAGTGGTACGATGGTTACAGCATCGGCACCGAGCCCTCGATGTTCAACCCCAGTTCGGTGGTCAAGGCCCTCGCCAAGAAGTCTTGCTTCAACTATTGGGCGACTACGGGAGCTTTCGATGCGGTGGCACGCTACATACAGATGGATTACGAGGGTCTGCAAGGCAATATCACAAGTATGCTTGCTGGTGGACGTTGCAAGGTGGAGACAACAAGTTTCGGCAACGACCCCGCCATCATACGCGACCGAGACGAAGTGCTGACTATCCTCATTCATCTTGGATACCTCGCTTACGATGCGGCTAATCATGAGTGCTACATCCCGAACATGGAGGTGGGCGAGGAGATGAAAAGTGCCATCAAGGCGAACAACTGGACGAATGTCATTGAAACGCTCAATGACTCCGACCGTTTGCTCGAAGACCTACTTTATGGCGACGCTGAGGCAGTGGCAGAAGGTGTCGAGGCAGCGCATGAGCGCAATGCCAGCATATTGAAATACAACGATGAGAACGCCCTCTCTTGTGTCATCAACCTCGCTTTCTACACCGCTCGCAACAAATACAAGATCATCCGCGAACTCCCCGCAGGTCGTGGCTTTGCCGACGTAGTTTTCATTCCCTGGCACAACGTCAACCTTCCTGCCATCGTAATCGAACTGAAATGGAAGCAGACAGCGCAAACTGCCCTCGACCAAATCCGTGAGCGCCACTATCCGGAGTCCCTGAAAGACTACACCGGCGAGGTTGTCCTCTGCGGCATCAACTACGACAAAGAGACCAAAGTCCACACTTGCCTCATCGAGCGCCTGTGAGCGCGTATTGCGCTGAACCTAAATGATGTTTTTACAGTTAAAGGTTGTTAAAAAAGCGGCAGATATGCTTCGCTTTTCGGAAAAGAGTAGTATTTTTGCGCTATCAAAATGATATCATGGCGCAATCGGAGACACTAATCATTTTCAAATAACCAACAAACAAAAAAAACACTCTACTATGGAAACGAAGGAAATTGGATTTTCGGGTATCAGAGTTAATGGTTTTCTGATGCTGTTTGTGAACATGCTCATGTATGCGGTTTGCTTCTGGCTGATGTCTTTAGGCATGGAAGCAGGCGATGCGAACCAACCCTGCGCGATGTATTTCATCGCGGCGGTATTGATGCTTGTGGTGGCTGTCGTTGCGAGTTGCGGTTTCATAAAGATTGAGCCCAACGAAGCACGCGTGATGATGTTTTTCGGCAAATACGAAGGCACGTATCGCGAGGTAGGCTACCACTGGATCAACCCCTTCATGGAGGCGAAGAAACTGTCGATGCGCGCGCGCAACCTTGATGCGGATCCAATTAAGGTGAACGACAAGGCAGGCAACCCGATACTAATCGGCACGGTGGTCGTGTGGCGACTGAAGGACACCTACAAGGCGATGTTTGACATCGACGCGCAGACGATGGCAGAGCCCGTGCAGCCCGGACAGACAGGCAAGGCGACATCGACGATTATGCGGGCGTTCGAGAGTTTCGTGCGCATACAGAGCGACGCGGCGACACGCCAGGTGGCGGGACGCTATGCCTACGACACCGACGACAAGAACAGCGACACCACGCTGCGCGACGGAGGCGATGTCATCAACAACGAACTGAAGGACGAGCTGGAGGAGCGACTCGCGATGGCCGGCATAGAAATCGTGGAGGCACGCGTCAACTACCTCGCCTACGCTCCCGAGATAGCCGCCGTGATGCTGCGCCGTCAGCAGGCGGAGGCCATCATCACAGCCAGGGAGAAGATAGTGGAAGGCGCCGTGTCGATGGTGAAGATGGCCCTTGAGAAGTTGAAGGCAGACGGAGTGGTGGACCTGGACGATGACAAGAAGGCGGCTATGGTCAGCAACCTCATGGTGGTGCTCTGCGGCGACGACTCGGCGCAGCCCGTAGTGAACACAGGAACGCTCAACCACTAATCGGGTGGCAATGTCGAAAGAGAACAGCACAAAGAGCTTCATACTTCGCATCGACGCCGCGACGATGAGCGCCATCGAAGCCTGGGCTGCCGACGAGTTCCGCAGCACCAACGGGCAGCTGCAGTGGATTATCAACGAGGCGTTGAGGCGGAGCGGGAGGCTAAGGAAGTCGAAGGCAGAGAAAAGCGAGGCTGAGGAAAGTCGGCAGTAGTTGTCAGTTTTAGTTTTTAGGGCAAAATGGAGCATCATTTGCAAAAAAATGACGTTATTTCAAATATTATTTGTAGTTTTGTTCCCAAATTGTCTTATTGCACCCTAAAGGAATCAAAATATGGCACTGTACATCAACAAAGGTAACGAAGCGTTTGCACGCGCTCTGATGAGCGAATACGTTGACAAAACTGGTTTGATCGCAGAGATAAACAGCACACTCTTCACGGAAAAGAGTTTTACCTGCGTCAGCCGTTGCCGTCGCTTTGGCAAGTCGATGGCAGCGAA